>JANYLJ010000066.1 GCA_025357945.1 Gemmatimonadota bacterium | reverse complement strand
CGCTGCGCGATCTCGCGCTGATCACTGCCCACCTCGGCAATGGCGCCAGCGCCACGGCGATCCTGGGTGGGCGCTCGCTCGACACCACCATGGGCATGACGCCGCTCGAAGGTTTGGTGATGGGCACGCGCAGCGGCGATGTCGATCCGGGCATCATCGCACATCTGGCGGACGCCACCGGACAGGATGCCGCCGCGATCACCCGAATACTCAATCGCGACAGCGGTCTGCTCGGATTGTCTGGTCTCAGCAACGACATGCGCACACTCACCAGCGCGGCGGCCGACGGACACCAGGGAGCAGAACTCGCGCTCACCGTATTCTGCTACCGCCTGGCCAAACAAATCGCCGCGCTCACCGTCGCGCTCGGTCGCCTCGATGCGCTGGTGTTCACCGGCGGCATCGGTGAACACAGCGCGGTGGTGCGCTCGCGCACGCTCAAACGCCTGGGCTTCCTGGGGCTGGTCGAAGATCCCGCCGCCAATGCCACCGATGGCGACAGCAACGGACGTATATCCAAACCAGGCGCCGCCATCGCGCTGGTGGTGCCCACCGATGAAGAACTGCTGATCGCCCGCGACACCAGCCGCCTGGTTGCCGAACGCTGAAAAAATTGACTCTCGCAAACGCTCAACCACCCAAGGCCGCCATGCCCCATACCCTGCTGATCGTCCCCACCGGCCATGGCGTTGGCCTGACCTTCGTCTGCCTCGCGCTCATCCGCGCCTATGAACGACAGGGTGTGCCGGTGGGTTTCTGCAAGCCGATCGCGCAACGGAATGGGAACGAAGCGGAACGGTCATCGGCGCTGGTGCGGCTCGGGACCACCATCGAACCACCCGAGTCGCTGTCACGCGCCCGGGCAGAAGAACTCCTGAGCAGCGGCCAGGAGCAGCGCCTGCTGGAGGAGATCGTCGCCCGTAACGAATCCTGTTTGCGTCAGACCGCCGTGGTGATCGTCGAAGGTTTGGCGAGCGATGACTCCAGCCTGCCCTCAGAGCGCATCAACCAGGCGCTGGCGCGGACCTTCGATTCCGAAGTGATCCTGGTCGGCGGCATGCGCGGCGGTGACGTCGATGAGGCGGCGGAATCCATCGCGATCAGCGCCCGGCTGTACGACAACGACGATGATCGCCGAGTGGTCGGAGCGATCCTCAACCGCGTCGATCCCGCCATGGTGCCACGCTGCCGCAGCGCGCTGGGGGCGCACGGGCTGACGTTGATCGGCGCTTTTCCGGTGGTGCCCGCGCTGAGTCAGCCGCGCGTCGCCGATCTGGTGCGCAACCTGCGGCCACAGGTGCTGGTGACCGGCGAAAGCCACCGGCGCATCGCCCGCACCACGGTGTTGGCGCAGTCGTTGCCCGGCGCACTCGCCGCGTTGACTCCGGACAGCCTGCTGATCACTCCTGGTGATCGCCACGACATCATCGTGTCGGTGGTGCTGGCCGCGCTCGGCGGCACGCGTTTCGCCGGTCTGCTGCTGAGCGCTGGCATCCATCCAGATCCCGCGGTGCTGGCCTTGGCCGCACCGGCGAAGGACATCGGCCTGCCCATCCTGCTGTCGTCCACCAGCACCTACGACACCGCCACCGCGGTGCACCAGATGGACCACGAAGTCGCAGCCGACGACCGCGAACGCGTCGAGCTGGCCATGAGCTTGGCCGACCATCTTGATGCCACCTGGGTGGCGACCCTGGTCGGCTCCACGCGCGAACGTCGCCTGAGTCCGCCCGCCTTTCGTCATCGCTTGATCGAACGTGCGCGCCACGCCAACAAACGCATTGTGCTGCCAGAAGGCGACGAACCGCGCACCATCCGCGCCGCCATCCAATGCCATGAACGCGGCATTGCCCGCTGTGTGCTGTTGGCCAAGCCAGAAGCGCTGGCAGCGCAAGTGCGCCTGCTCGGCGTGACCTTGCCGCCTGGACTGGAGGTCATCAACCCCACAGCCGTTGCTGAACGCTACGTCAAGCCGCTGGTCGAGCTGCGCAAGGCCAAGGGCATGACCGAACCGCACGCACGCGAAGAACTCTCCGACCCCATCGTCGTGGCCACCATGATGCTGAAACTTGGCGAGGTCGATGGCTTGGTGAGCGGCGCCGTGCACACCACCGCGCATACCATCCGCCCGGCGCTGCAACTGATCAAGACAGCCCCTGGTTCATCGCTGGTGTCGTCGGTGTTCTTCATGTGCCTGCCGGAACAGGTGGTGGTCTATGGCGACTGCGCGGTGAATCCCGATCCAACCGCGGAACAACTGGCTGACATCGCGCTGCAGAGCGCCGACAGCGCTCGCGCCTTCGGCATCGATCCCCGCGTGGCGATGATCAGCTATTCAACCGGTACCAGCGGCAGCGGCAGCGATGTCGACAAGGTTCGCGAGGCCACGCGCCTTGCCCGCATCCGACGTCCCGACCTCGCCATCGATGGCCCGCTGCAA
>JANYLJ010000064.1 GCA_025357945.1 Gemmatimonadota bacterium | reverse complement strand
TGCGTGATACTCATCGGCGATCAATCCCAGCAACATCTGCCGCCCGCGGCGGATCACCGCCGCGACGAACAGCGAGAACGGCCGCGGATAGTCCTGCAGTGCCTGGGTGACCAGCGCGATCTTGCGGTCGCGCGGCACCCGAGGCGACATCAGCACCGCCTCGATCGACGGGGTACTGAGTGCCGCCGCGGTCGTGTCGATCCGGGCGCCCCACGGCTCCAGCGCGTTGGCGTGTTCCGCGAGCGCCAGCAGCGTCTCGGCGTAGTTCCGGGCGATCGTGACGTCCCTCACCCGCGCGCTCCGCCGGCGATCGAGGCGATGTAGTCCTCGACAATCTTGCGATCGGCCGCCGCATCGAGCCGCGCACCGACCACCTTACCGGCCGCCGAAATCGCGATATCTATCGCCTCGCGACGGATATCGGCCACCGCGCGCTCGCGCTCGGCTTCGATCTCGCGCCGGGCACGGTGCAACAGCTCTTCCTGCTCCTGTCGCGTCTTCTCCACGGCCGTGGCGCGCTCGCGCTCCGCCGCCTCGCGCGCTTCCGCGACGATCGCCGTCGCCTCACCGCGCGCGCTGGCCAGCAGCTGTCGCTGCTCCTCCACCATCGCCGCGGTTTCATTCCGCAGCCGCTCGGCATCCTCGAGGTCCTTCTTGATCCGCGCTTCCCGATCGGTGGTCGCCTTCAGGATCGCGGGGAACACCGTCTTCGCCAGCAGGATGAACAGCAGGATGAAGACGATCCACGTCCAGATCGCCACGCCGAGCGTAGGCTGAAATGGTGCTGGAAGATTCTGCATGAGACGGCCCCGCTGTGATTAGGCGACAAACTTGAAGAGCAGCCCGAAGACCAGCGCGATGATCGTCGTGCCTTCGAGCAGCGCCGCGAAAAGAATACCGGCGCCGCGAATGGCGTCCGTCGCTTCCGGCTGGCGGGCGATCGCTTCGGCCACCTGGCCACCGATGCGGCCGAGACCGATGCCGGCGCCAACGATGGCGAGGCCGATGCCGATGCCGGCGCCGAGCTGGCCGTAGGAAGCGGTCTGCGCCTTGGCGAGGTCCGCGGCGGACACGGTCTGGAGTAGCATATGGAGCAGCATGTCAGTCATTCCCTTGCAAGTGGAAGATCAATTGTTGTCGCATCGCTCGTCGGACCGCCCGTCTCTTCCGGAACAGGGGTCGTTCGGTGGAGGTCAACGAGCCGAGGCTCAACCTCCGGAGCCGGTGGTCCGGCTCAGTCCGATCTCCGCGGGATGCGCGAGGAGACCGGGGACCGTTCAGTGCTCGTGCTGCATCAACCCGATGAACACTGCCGTCAGCAGCGCGAACACGTAGGCTTGAATCGCCGCAACCACCAGTTCCAGAATCATCACGCCGAGGACGACCAGCGCCGTGGCGAACCCGATGCCCCAGCTCGCCACACCGAAGTGACCGAACATGAACACGATCCCGAACAGCGCCAGGATCACGAAGTGTCCGGCGGTCATGTTACCGAAGAGACGCACGGTCAGCGCGAACGGCTTCACCAGTTTTGACATGAACTCGATCGGTGCCATGAAGATCGACATTGCGATCGCCGCGCCCGGTGGCAGGCCGTCGATCGGGGGGAAAATGGTGCGCATGTAGCCCTTGAAGCCGAGCTTGGTCATGCCGCCGACTTCAATCGCCACGAAGGCGATCAGCGCGAGGGCGCCAGTGAAGGCCAGGTTGCCGGACGGCGTGGAACTCCACGGGAGCAGGCCGAGCAGATTTGCCACCAGGATGAAAAAGAAGAACGACATGACCAGCGGCGCGTAGCGCGGCCCCATTTCGTGCCCGATGTTGCCGATGGCAACGTCCTGTCGCACCCAGAGCACGAACGCTTCCATCGCGCCGGAGAAGCCGTGCGGCGCGCGCCCCGCCTTGCGAGCGCGCTCGACACCGATGGCCGTCGCCTTGAGCAAGGTGTACACGATGAGGCCGGTGAGCATGATCAGTACGACGTGCTTTGTCGGTGACAGGTCGATCGTCAGCGACCCGATATGGATCGGCTGCCATTCCGGGAGGTGGATCGTCCCGAACGGCTCGAACTCGAGTTCGTGAGAATCTCCCGTGTGGTGGAAGATCATCTCACCGATGTTGAATTCCTGGCCTTGCATCATCGTGTCAGCCGTGTCTCCAGATACAATAGCGGTAGTACTACGCCCAGATATCCGGCGGCACTCGCCAGCGGCTGGAACGTCGTGCGATCAAGCCCCACTGCCACGCCAAACAGCACAACGCCGGCCGCACGAAACAACACCCCGATGCCGTACACCTTGAGGTGGTCGAGCGACGCCGGTCGTCCCGTTCTCGCCATCGTGCGGGCAGCCAGCAATTGCAGGCCGGTGGCGACACCACCGAACGCTGCCGCGCCGGGAGCCGCCGATCGACCCCAGATCAGCGTTGCGGCGGCGGTGACCACAGCCGTACTCACGCCACCCCACGCCAGCCGCTGTGGCTGCCCCGCCGCGCTGGTCATGGCAGGCGCGTTGACTGCCGCCGCAAGCGCTGGTACATCCAGAAACCGCCGAGCGCCATTCCGAGTATGGTACCGGCCACCGTGAACAACGGCGTCGTGGCAACACGGCGATCGATCCAGAGCCCGAGCAACACGAACCCGGTCAACGTCAGCGCGAAGGTAATGCCGATCGTGAGCAAGGCATAACCGTCGCCCATGTCCTTCGTCGCATCGTCTTCCGGGCGTTTCACCGGGCCAAAATTAGGACTTTGTGAAATATTACGCAAGCGAACATTTCGGCTATCTTGCGAGCGGAACTGTTCGACTTGAGCCCTTCGACAAGCTCAGGGCAGTCCCCGCGACGGGCCTTCAGGGCGACACCATTTTTCAGGATTCGAATCTGCCATGACCGCCACCGCCCGATCCCACGACGACGTCCAGCAACTCAACCAGCTCGCCGAAGCCGTGGCCGCCCTCCGCTCCCAGGTGGCCGAACGGGTGGTCGGTCAGCGCGAAGCGGTGGATGGGGTCCTCACGGCACTTCTCGGCGGCGGGCACGCGTTGCTTGTTGGCGTGCCCGGTCTCGCGAAAACGCTGCTGGTATCGACGGTGGCCGAGGCGCTCGCCCTGTCGTTCAACCGAGTGCAGTTCACGCCGGACCTGATGCCCGGCGACATCACCGGAACCGAGCTGGTGGAAGAGGACCTGGCGACCGGCAAGCGATCGTTCCGTTTCGTGCCTGGACCGATCTTCGCGCAGGTGGTGCTGGCCGACGAGATCAATCGCACGCCGCCCAAGACCCAGGCGGCGCTGCTGCAGGCAATGCAGGAGCACCACGTCACGGTGGCGGGCCAGACCTACCGGCTGCCGAGTCCGTTCTTCGTGCTCGCGACGCAGAATCCGATCGAACAGGAAGGGACCTACCCCCTGCCGGAGGCACAACTCGATCGTTTCATGCTCGAGTTGCGACTGGGATATCCATCGCGCGTTGAAGAAGAAGCGATCGTGACGCAGACCACCGGCATGCGCGTGGTGACGGTGACACCGGTGCTCGATGCCGCCGCGCTCGCCGCGATGCAGTCGCTGGTGCGGCGGATTCCGGTGTCGCAGTCGCTGATCGCCGCCGCGGTGATGCTGGCGCGGATGACCCGTCCGAACGAAGCGGAGGCCCCGCCGATGATTCGCGAATACGTGGAGTGGGGCGCCGGCCCGCGTGCGTCGCAGTACCTGGTACTCGGCGCCAAGGCACGCGCCGCCATGGCAGGCCGGCCGCAGGCAGATTTCGATGATGTGCGCTCGGTTGCCACGGCAGTGCTCCGTCATCGCGTGATGACCAACTTCGCGGCCGAGGCGGCAGATCGCAGCAGCGAGGATGTGGTGACGGAGCTGGTCAGCAGCGACGCGTGGTGCCCTTCGTGACGTCGCCGCGCGGCACGTTGCGCCCCTGCTACTGCACACACGTCGCGTGCGGGTCACCCTTCGGCTGGTCGAGCCTGGGTGCGTGGTCGAGGTTCCCGATCCTGATCACGGCCGCGCGCACCATGTTCACGACCCGCAGCATGTCGGGGTAGTCGATGTATTGCGCTTCGTCGGTGACCTGGTGGTAATCGAGATGCTCGCCGCGCGAGAACGACACGCTGGGAATGCCGTAGCGCGCGTAGTTGTAGTGATCGGCACGACAGTAGTACTGCAGCGGGTGGCCCGGCACGTCGAACTCGTAGTTGAACACGAACGGCACTGGCTGCTCGTGGTTGGCCGCCTCCAGCAGGTCGCCGAATTCATTCGACAGGCGCCGAGCGCCAACCACCTCGAGGTAGGTCGGGCCTCCCTCCGGCAGGTCGTCAGCGGCACCGCGACCGATCATGTCATCATCAATCTCTGCGACAATCGAATCCACCGGCACGGTGGCGTGATCGGTGAACCACGCTGATCCCGCCAACCCGCGCTCTTCGCCGGTGTGTGACACGAACAGCAACGAGCGCCGCGGGCGCTGTGCCGCGGGGAGCCGGGCGAAGTACTCGGCCAGCTCGAGGATCGCGACGGTACCGCTCGCATCGTCATCGGCGCCGTTGCAGATCGAATCGGCGCGGGCAGGGCGCAGCCGCCGCAGCGAGTCGAGGATCTGCCGGATATTGCGGTCGGCTTCCGGCGTTTCGGTCCAGGTGCGCGTGTCGGCTCCCATCGGGCGCAGCACGCGGTTGAAGGCGCGGATCGAGTCGTGATCAACCGCTGACATGCAGACACCGACGTGATCG
>JANYLJ010000063.1 GCA_025357945.1 Gemmatimonadota bacterium | reverse complement strand
TGCGTGATACTCATCGGCGATCAATCCCAGCAACATCTGCCGCCCGCGGCGGATCACCGCCGCGACGAACAGCGAGAACGGCCGCGGATAGTCCTGCAGTGCCTGGGTGACCAGCGCGATCTTGCGGTCGCGCGGCACCCGCGGCGACATCAACACCGCCTCGATCGATGGCGTGCTGAACGCTGCCGCCGTCGTGTCGACCCGCTGGCCCCACGGCTCCAGCCCGTCGCCGTGCTCCGCGAGCGCCACCAGCGCCTCGGCGTAGTTACGGGCGATGGTGACGTCCCTCATCCGCGCGCCCCACCGGCGATCGAGGCGATGTATTCCTCGACAATCTTGCGATCGGCGGCCACGTCCAGCCGCGCGCCAACCACCTTGGCCGCCGCCGAGATCGCGATGTCCACCGCTTCGCGGCGGATATCGGCCACCGCGCGTTCGCGCTCGGCGCCAATCTCGCGCCGGGCGCGGGCCAGCAGCTCTTCCTGCTCCAGTCGCGTCTTCTCCACCGCGATGCTCCGCTCACGGTCCGCCGCTTCGCGCGCCTCGGCCACGATCGCAAGCGCTTCACCACGCGCGCTGGCGAGCAGCTGGCGCTGTTCCTCCAGTGCCGCCGCCGACTCGGCCCGCATTTGCGCCGCGTCGGCCATCTGCTGCTTGATCGCATTCTCCCGATCCACCGTCATCTGCACCAGCGTCGGGAAGATGTACTTGGTGAGCACGATCAGGAGCAGGACGAAAACAATCAACGTCCAGAAGACGAGGCCGAGTGTCGGCTGGAATGGTGCCGGTAGGTCGTTCATCGTTCCGCTCCGTGACCGTTTACTTGACGAACTTGAACAGTAGCGCGAACACCAGTGCAATGATCGCCGTTCCTTCGACCAGCGCGGCGAACAGGATGCCCGCGCCGCGAATCGCGGTGGTGGCTTCCGGCTGGCGCGCGATGCCGCTGGCGACGTTACCGCCAATGAGGCCGATGCCGATGCCGGCACCAATGGCGGCAAGGCCGAGGCCGATACCGGCGCCGAGCTGGCCGTAGGAGGCCGTCGCGGCGGCCGCGTCCTGCATGAGAATCGGGAGCAGCATGTCAGTCTATCCGTGTCAAAGGAAGATCAATTGTTGATCGCATCGCGCGTCGGACGTCCCGTCTCTTCCATAACGGGGGTCCTTCGGTGGAGGCCAGCGGGCCGGGGCCCAGCCTCCGATGCCGGTCACCCGGCTCAGCTCGATCTCGTCGGAATGCGCGAGGAGATTGAGGTCCTTCGACTTCGCGAGCGCTGCACGCCCGTTTCGCTCAGGATGACGGCCCTGAACTAGTGCTCGTGCTGCATCAACCCGATAAACACTGCTGCCAGCAATGCAAACACGTACGCCTGCAGGAACGCCACCAGCAACTCGAGTCCCATGACGGCCAGCACCACCACCGCCGATGTGACGCCGAGCGCCCAGCTGACGAACCCGAAATGTCCGAACAGGAACACGATCCCGAACATCGTGAGGATCACGAAGTGGCCGGCGGTCATGTTGCCGAAGAGACGGACCATGAACGCGAACGGCTTGACGAACTTCGACAGGATCTCGATTGGCGCCATGAAGATCGACAGCGCCATGGCACCGGCGGGTGGCAATCCTTCGATATGCGGGAAGATCGTTCCCATGTACCCCTTGAACCCGAGCTTCCGCATGCCGCCGATTTCGATGGCGCCGAACGCGATCAGGCCGAGTGCACCGGTGACGGCGAGATTGCCGGTGGGCGATGCGCCCCACGGCAGCAGGCCGAGCAGGTTGCACACCAGAATGAAGAAGAAGAACGTCATGATCAGCGGCGCGTACTTGGCCCCTGATTCATGCCCGATGCTTTCCATCGCGATGTCCTGGCGCACCCACAGCACCAGCGCTTCCATGGCGCCCGCAAAGCCGCGCGGCGCCTGACCGAGCGCGTAAGCCTTCCGCACGCCGTTGCCGGCAATCTTGAGCACGGTGATGATGATCGCCGCTGCCAGCAGCATGAACACCACGTGCTTGGTGGGCGAGAGATCGATCGACAACGGGCCGACGTGGACCGGCGCGAAACGCGGCAGTTCAATGGTGATGAGCGGCTGGAAGTCGAGTTCGTGCGCGTCGCCGGTGTGATGAAAGATCATCTCACCGATGTTGAACTGTTCTGCCGGACCCTGCGTATGCTGGATCATCGTCCCAGTTTCGTCTCCAGATAGAGCAACGGCAAGATCGTTCCCAGGTATCCCAGAGCGGTCGGCCACGGCGCAAATGTCGCGCGATCGAGCGCCACCGCGACTCCGAACAACACCACGCCGAGCAACCGAAGAAACACGCCAATCACGTACACCGTCAGGTGATCGAGCGCCGCCGGCTTACCCGTGCGCGCCATCAGTTGCGCCGCCAGTAGCTGCAGCCCGGTCGCCAGGGTTCCGAACGCGGCGGTACCGATCAGCACACCGCGACCCCAGACGGCGATCGCCACGCCGCTCGTCACCAATGTGCAAACAGCGCCCCACACGAGCCGGCGGCGCTGTTCAGTTCGCTGGGCCATCTCGCCGGGGCTGCCGGATGACCCGCTGGTACAACCAGAAACCGCCGAGAGCCACACCCACGAGCGCCCCCACAACAATGAACAGGGGTGTGGTGCCCAGACGCCGGTCCAGCCACACACCCAGGAGCACGAATCCGGCGACCGTCAGGGCGAAAGTGATCCCCACCGACAACAGGGCATAGCCCTCGCCCATCGCCCTCGAAGAATCGTCCTCAGGCCGCTCCACAGGGGCAAAAATAGGACTTTGTGAAACATTTCGCAAGGAAAATACGACTAGCTTTGGGACTCGCCTTTCACCCCTCACCGACGACCTAAATGACGCCCCCAGAAGCCCTTGGCTCCGACGTCGAACAGCTGGAACAGCTAGCCAACGCGGTCACTGGCCTTCGGGCCCAGGTGGCCGAACGGATCGTCGGCCAGCGTGACGCCGTGGACGGCGTTCTCACCGCCCTGCTCGGCGGCGGCCATGCCCTCCTGGTCGGTGTTCCGGGACTCGCCAAGACGCTGCTGGTATCGACCGTGGCCGAGGCGCTGGCACTGTCATTCAACCGGGTGCAGTTCACTCCCGACCTGATGCCGGGCGACATCACCGGCACCGAGCTGGTGGAAGAGGACCTGGCCACCGGCAAGCGTTCGTTCCGGTTCGTGCGCGGGCCGATCTTCGCCCAGGTGGTGCTCGCCGACGAGATCAATCGCACGCCGCCCAAGACCCAGGCAGCATTGCTGCAGGCGATGCAGGAGCATCACGTCACGGTGGCGGGGCAGACGTACCAGTTGCCGAGTCCGTTCTTCGTGTTGGCGACGCAGAATCCAATTGAACAGGAAGGCACCTATCCGCTGCCCGAAGCGCAGCTCGATCGATTCATGCTCGAGTTGCGGCTGGGCTATCCGTCGCGCGCCGAAGAAGAAATGATTGTCACCCAGACCACCGGCACCCACCGGGTCGATGTGAAGCCAGTGCTCGACGCGGCGGCGCTCGCCGCGATGCAATCGCTGGTGCGGCGCATTCCGGTGTCGCAGTCATTGATTGCGGCGGCAGTGATGCTCGCGCGGATGACGCGGCCGAATGAAGCCGAGGCGCCGGCGATGATTCGAGAATACGTCGAGTGGGGCGCCGGGCCGCGCGCGTCACAGTACCTGGTGCTCGGCGCCAAGGCGCGCGCCGCCATGGATGGCAGGCCGCAGGCCGATCTCGACGACGTGCGCTCCGTCGCAACCGCCGTGCTCCGTCATCGCGTGATGACCAACTTCGCCGCCGAAGCCGCCGATCGCAGCAGCGAAGACGTGGTGACCGAACTGGTCAGCAGCGCTGCGTGGTGTCCCTAAGCTATTGGACGCACCGCGCTCGCGGATCTCCCTTGGGCTTGTCCAGCTTCGGTGCGTGATCAGCATTCCCGATCTTCATTACCGCCGCCCGCACCATGTTCACCACGCGCAGCATGTCGGGGTAGTCGATGTACTGCGCCTCGTCAGTGACCTGGTGGTAGTCGAGGTGCTCGCCGCGTGAGAACGCCACGCTGGGAATGCCGTAGCGCGCGTAGCTGTAGTGATCGGCGCGGCAGTAGTACTGCAGTGGGTGGCCAGGCACGTCGAATTCGTAGTCGAACACGAACGGCACCGGCTGCTCGCGATTAGCCGCCTCCAGGAAGTCACCGAATTCGTTCGACAGACGCCGGGCGCCGACCACTTCCAGGTAGGTGGGCCCGCCCTTGGGCAGGTCGTCGGCCGCGCCGCGTCCGATCATGTCCTCGTCGATCTCCGCCACGATCGAATCCACCGGCACCGTGGCGTGATCGGTATACCACGCCGATCCCGCCAGCCCGCGTTCCTCGCCAGTGTGCGACACGAACAGCAGCGAACGCCGCGGCCGCTGCGCCATCGGCAGCGTGGCGAAATACTCGGCGAGCTCCAGGATAGCGACGGTGCCGGTGCCATCATCGTCGGCGCCATTGCAGATCGAATCGGCGCGCGCCGGACGCAAGCGCCGGAGCGAATCGAGGATCTGCCGGATATTGCGGTCGGCTTCCGGCGTTTCGGTCCAGGTGCGCGTGTCGGCTCCCATCGGGCGCAGCACGCGGTTGAAGGCGCGGATCGAGTCGTGATCAACCGCTGACATGCAGACACCGACGTGATCG
>JANYLJ010000021.1 GCA_025357945.1 Gemmatimonadota bacterium | reverse complement strand
GGTGATGTATTCCGGGGCGTCCCAGAAGGCGAGCGTGGGGGCGAGCGTCAGGAGGTACAGAACGAAGACGATGCCAAACGTGCCGAGCGCTGCGAGGTAGGGTGGCGCCGGCCTGGTGGAATCGGTCACGCGGGCTCCCGGGATGGGGATAGCAGAATGTAGGGGGGCGGAGGGCCGCAGGCGCCCCACTTCTCAGTTGCATCTCCTGACCGGGTAAATCCGTAGGCATGGATTGACAGTCACCGGAGATCCCATGCGATCACAACGATGTGCCGCGGCAACGGCCGTACTGCTGTCGATGCTCACTACGGTCGGCGCCGGCCAGGGTTCCAGCGGGCAGGCGTCCCTTGCGGCCGGTCAACGCCAGGATCTCGTCGCGTTCGAACGCGACTTTTTCGCCGTCGATCGCGCCTACTCGCCCGAAGCCCGCGCGCAGGCGAGGCGGCGCCTTGATGCGCTCACGGCGAACGCGGGCAAGATCTCCGATGCCCGATTTATTCTCGAGTTGAGCCAGATCATCGCGCTCGCCGACAACGGGCATACCATGATGCTTTATCATGGCACCGTGGAAGGGCTGGGTCGCGTCGGCATCCGGCTCGTGCCGTTCGGCCACGACTTTTTCGTCATCCACGCCGTGGCAGAGCACGCCGACCTGCTCGGCGGACGCCTCGTTGTCATCGACGGTGCTCCGATCGCTCAGCTTCGGGACAGCGCGCACACGCTCGCGGGCGGCATCGCGACTTGGCGCGATCGCCGCGGGCTGCCGTTCCTCGAATCGCCCGGTGCACTCCATGCGCTGGGGATCACGAAGTCGGCGGCGAGCGCCACCTATCGCTTTCAGATGGGCGACGGCAGCAGCCGCGAGGCGCGCCTGGTACCGGTAGCGAATCCGCTCGGCGGCGCCGAGCCGGACGCCGTGCTCGCACCCGGCGCGGGCCCGAGCGGATGGCGTACGCTGCTCCCCGTCGACAAGGCGCCGTGGTCGCTGCAGGAATCCGGCGAGACGATGCGCCGTCGCGACGCACCGGAGATGGATGCGACGGTGATCCAGCTCCGGGCGAACCTCGACGGCCGGATCCCGATCGCCACGTTCCTGGAAGAGTCCGATGCTGCGCGCCGAGCTGCCGGGCGGAAGAACGTGGTGCTCGACATGCGGATGAACGATGGTGGCGATCTCCAGCTCACCCGCGCGTGGATGAGTTCGATTACCGGCCGGCTTCCGCCCGGTGGGCGCGTCGTGATCCTCACCAGTCCCTGGACGTTCTCGGCAGCGATCTCAAGTATTGCCTACCTCAAGCAGGCCGGCGGTGCGCGCGTTGTGCTGGTGGGCGAGACGCCCGGCGATCGGCTCCGGTTCTGGGCCGAAGGGCGGCCGATCTCACTGCCGCATTCGGGCGCGCTGATCCTGATGGCGACCCAGCGGCACGACTATCTCACCGGGTGCAAGGGCTACACGGATTGTCATCCGTACGTGGCGAAGTATTCGATCGCGGTGAAGAATCTCGATCCGGATGTGGCGGCGCCGTGGACACTTGACAGCTACGCCGCCGGACGGGATCCGGGGATGGAAGCGGCGGCGAGGGTGCTGGCGAAACAGCAGTGACGTGTCGCTATATCGCTCGCGCTAGCGAAGCATCCGCGCGGCAGTGAGCGCGTAGACTCTCGCGCACTCGACCAGGCGGCGAACCGCAACGAATTCCTTCGGGCCGTGCGCCACCCGCAGCAGCCCGGGTCCATAGGCGAGTGCCCGGATGCCCAGCGCGGCGTAGTATCGCGTTTCGAGCATGCCGGGGCACATCTCGAACCGGGGCGCTCGCTTCGTGACGTCGCGCACCGACCGGCCGAGAGCGGTCGACAGGGCGGATGAGTGCGACGTGCTGGATGCGCGGCCGGTCTGGATTGTTTCGACGTCGACTGCAATTCCCCGCCGGCGGGCTCGTTCAAAGAGGTCAAGGAGCGCCCGTTGCGCCACCTCGAAATCCTCCTCGGGATTCAGTCGCCGGTCGATGGTGAAACTTGCCCGCCCAGGCACCACGTTGAAGTTCGTGCCGCCGGAGAGTTCTCCGCCGATCATCAGGATGGAATTGCGTGCAGCTGCGGGGCGGATGGCGTAAGCGGTGACGTGGCGCTCGACCTTCCGTTTCATCGCCGTGAGTTCGTCGGCAATCTCGAGCAGGCCCTCGAAGGCGTTCCGTCCGGCGAATTGTAGTCCGACATGCACCGGGCGCCCGCGAACGGCGGTCCGGAGCGAAATCGCACCGCGGCTCGCGTTCCAGACCACGCCACTCGTAGGTTCCGCCGTGATCATGCCGACGGCGTTGCGATCAATGAGCCCGCGGCGAACCAGCGCACTCGTACCGCGCCCGCCTGCGGTCTCTTCGTCGGGGACGATCACCAGTTGGACGCGACCGCGAAGCGTGACTCCACTGTCGCGAAGGGCAACCATCGCGAAGAGCACCGCAGCGAGGCCGCCTTTCATGTCCGCCGAGCCACGGCCGAAGAGGCGATCGTTCAGAAGTCGCAGCTCGAATTGCTCGCGATCCTGCGCCGGCACCACATCATAGTGGCCGTGCAGGTAGAACGTCGGTGACGACGAACCGATCGACGCCATGATGCAGGGAGCGCCGTCATCCGCTCCGGCTGCGACAACGTCTGGACGCAGGCCGACATCGTCCAGCACCGCCCGGATCGCGGCGGCGCACTCGCGATACTGGTTGCCCGGCGGATTCTCGGAGGCAACGCGGATCAACGTCTCGGTGGCGCGGACGATGTCGCCGCGCCGCGATTCGAGATACCGGGAGATCGTGGTCGACAGTTTCGGAGGGAGTGCGGACATCGGTTGGCCCTGTGTACGCGGGGTGACGGTGTGCGCTGGTGCCGCATTCGCAACCGAACAATACAGCGCCCCTTGCGCGGGCTCGACAGTTACGGCGTCGTCTGACCGGCCGTTGACATCCCGTGGACAGGCACGAAGCCGCGAACGTATTTCATTCCTGGTCTCTTCCTCCAATCGTAATCAGCGCCACCGCACCGACGATGATCGCCGCCGCCGCGATCGTGCGCCCGTTCAACGGCTCACTCGCGAACGCCCATCCGAGAAAGACCGCCACCACCGGGTTCACGAAGGCGTACGTCGACACCACCGTCGCGTTCACCACGCTGAGCAACCACACGTACGCCGTATACGCGATGATCGAGCCGAATGTGATCAGATAGAGCAGCGCCAGCCACGCCCTGACGCTCGGTGCGCCGAACGCAAAGTGGCGCGCTTCACCGGTGACTAGCCCCACCAGAATCAGCACTGCTCCGGCGACGAGCATCTCCATTGCGGTGCCGAGCACCCTCGACGTCGGATAGAGCGCCCGCTTGGAATAGAGCGAGCCAATCGACCACGAGAGTGCTGCGAGCAGCAGGATCCCCTCGACAAACAGGTTGCCGTCTTTGGTGTCGCCGCCAGGATCGACCAGCAGCCACACCCCGGCGAGCCCGAGCGCCACGCCGCCAATGACCCACGCGCCTGGACGCTTCCCGCCCGGGCGCCACCACTGCAACAACACCATCCACGGCGCTCCAATCGATACCAGCAGCGCCGCGATTCCGCTCGGCACCTTCTCCTCGGCCCACACGACAACCCCGGTGCCGAGCACTGGCATCAGGATTCCGAGAATCGCCGCGCTCCGCCAATGCACCGCCTTGGGCGCCGCCGCTCCGCGCGCGCGAAGCCAGATGTAGAGGATGCCACCGGCGGCGAGGAATCTGGTGCCCACCATGAGGAATGGCGGGAGTGTCTCGATCGCGAAGCGGATCGCGAGATACGTCGAGCCCCAGATGAGATAGACGGCGGCGAAGGCGATCAGGATCCGCGATCGCGGTGCTTTGGCGAGAAGACGGTCAGGCACGCGGCAAAGGTAGCTAGCGCGTGCCGATGCCGAGCCAGGACGTACCGCCGTATGAATCGGCGACCAGCCATGCACCGGCCGTCAGCGTCCAGGAACTGACAAACTCGGTCCATTGCGAGGCGTCCGCGCCCGTCACAATGACCGGCACCCACACCAGCAGCGTGAACACGCCGAGCTGGAACGCCGAGAGTACCGCGGCCAGCCGTGCACAGACGCCGATGATCATCGCCATACCGGCCACGATGAAGGCACCCCCGGTGATGCACGCCCAGGCCATGCGCCAAGGCAACCACGCCGGTACCAGCGAGACCGTGTGGTCGAGGTAGGTGAAATGCGCCACGCCGAACGGGATATACGCCATTCCACAAAGCACCCTTGCGATACGAAGGCCGTTGTCGCCGGTGGCGAACCGGAGGCGTTGTCGATCCCGATCTCCGGCGAACCACACATACAGAACCCATGTGGCCGCTGCCATCACCGCGGTGTCGCCCAGGCTCCACCACCCATCCGTGGAGGCAGGCGCACTGAAGACGGCGGGCAGCCTGACAAACAGCAGCCAGAGGAGGAATGGGCCGAGCAGCAACCGGGAGGCGGTGAGGGCTGTGCGTTGCCGGAGCAGGCCGATGCCGGCGACCAGAGAAATGCCGGCGGAGAGGTAGATGAGCACGGCGCGCGCGGGGAAATGCTCCGGCACACCCGACCATGTTGGCGTGAAATCGCGTTAGATCAGGCCGATAATTCCCAGGGCGGCCATCGTCGCCGCAAAGAAGGCACGGCCCGGCGCTTCGTTGCTCGTTGTCATATGCCCGCTTCAAAAAGAGCGCGGAGGTCGTGAGCGGCCCGGCTGCCGGTTGCAAAGAAGCGCCGGAACCGGCGGGCTGGAAGTGGACTCGGCGCACTCGAACTCAGTCCTGACAATCGCTCGACTTCAGCTGTACGGTATCATGCTCGCGATCAGCATGAGCCCACCCACGATCACCACGACGGGCAGCAGGATGTTCCACGCCGTCGCACCGGCCGCATCCGCTCAGCGGCACGGCGACCACGAGCAAATAACCGATCCAGCGAGCGAGGCGTCGACGCATCACGAAATATATGGTGACGACGTGCCGTCCTCGCGTCATGTCATAGTACTGTAAACCGCGACGAGAATCGAAACGCACCGCTCCGCGACCGCGTATCCTTGACAGTGCTCCTCGCCCTCGCCATCCTGCTCCAGGGTCCGCCCAAGCCGCTGATATCGGTTCATTCCGGCCGTCTCGGCCAGATCGCCGTCACGCCGCCCCGCCTGTCGGGAACCGTCATCATCGACGGTTCACTCGACGAACCACAATGGCAATCCGCCGCCGTCCTGACGGGCTTTTCCCAGCTCACACCGGTCGACGGCGTCGCTGCCACGGACTCCACCGAGATCCTGGCCTGGTACTCGGCGACCGCGCTCTACATCGGCGTCCGCGCAATGGACAGCGCCGGGGCGGTCCACGCCACACTGGCGACCCGTGACGCAATCGCCACCGACGACAACGTGCAGATCTACCTGTCGACCTTCAACGACGGCCGCCAGGCGCTCTTCTTCGCCGTGAATCCGTTCGGCGTGCAGGCCGATGGCGCCCTCAACGAGAATGGCGCGGTTCAGTGCAATGGTCCGTTCTGCGCCACGACGAGCCGTCAGCAGCCCGATCTCTCGCAGGATTTTGTCTGGGACTCCAAGGGGCGGATCACGCCCACCGGATATGAAGTCGAGATCAGGATCCCGTTCCGGAGCATCCGCTTCCAGTCGGGCAAGGTGCAATCGTGGGGAATTAACGTGGTGCGCGTGGTGCAGCGCTCGGGTCAGGAACAGTCGTGGACACGAGTGCGTCAGGGTGCGTCGAGCTTTCTCTCGCAGTCG
The DNA here is from genome assembly GCA_025357945.1 of Gemmatimonadota bacterium. Classification (GTDB taxonomy): domain Bacteria; phylum Gemmatimonadota; class Gemmatimonadetes; order Gemmatimonadales; family GWC2-71-9; genus Palsa-1233. The sequence continues at coordinate 9,209 of JANYLJ010000021.1, read as the reverse complement.
GGACGGCTCGATTCTCTTGCCGGCCTCGAGGCAGGTCACGTGCTCGACGTGGTACCGACACTCACCATGAGCGTCGACGGATCACCATCGGCCCCCGGCCAGCCGTTCGCATACACGCGCGGCAATCCGCAGGTGGGCGGCGACCTGCGCTATGGGCTCACGCCCAATCTCACGCTGCACGCCACGGCACATCCCGACTTTTCCCAGGTCGAAAGCGACGTCACGCAATTCTCGTTCGATCCCCGCCAGTCGGTCTTCTATCCCGAGAAGCGGCCGTTCTTCCTCGACGGGTCGGAACAGTTCAATGCGCCGGGCAACCTGATCTACACCCGTCGCATCGAACAGCCGGTCTTTGCCGACAAGCTCACCGGCAAGATCGGTGACAACCAGGTCGGCGTCCTTACGGCAGTGGACGACCGCGCCGCCTCCGGGTACGGCGACAATCCGCTCTTCGCGATGCTTCGCGGGACTCACGACCTCGGCCCGGGCTCAAGCATCGGCATGCTCTGGACCGAGCAGCACGACGGCAGCGAAACCAATCGCGTCGTTGAAGCGGACGGGCGCCTTGTGCTCGGCAAGATCAACTCGTTCACCTTCAATGGCGCGCTGGCCTATGACGACACGTCGGGCCACGGCGACACGGCACCGCTCTGGGGCGTCGGCTATCGGCGCGACGGCCAGCATTTCAAGGCGAGCTATACGGTGAGCGGGATCGCGCCGGACTTCGTCACGCGGTCGGGGTTTATCACGCAACCCGGCGTCGGCAATATCGTCCTCGACCAGGGCTACACCTGGCTCTGGCAGCATCACACCATCGAGGCGCTCACGGCGGACGCGGCGTTCAAGGGCGACTATCACTACACCGACCTGGTGCACGGCGGCCCGATGCTGAACAAGAAGTTGTACCTCAACCTCAGCGCACGCTTCTAGGGGGGCTGGGGCGCCGGGCTGGGGTATTTCCCCGAGAGCTTCGGGTACGATCCGTCGATCTACGTCAACTACGGCATCAAGGAGCCCAACGGAACGATCGCGCCGTTCACCGGGGGCGACATGTCGCTGCCGAACAAGGATTATGCCGTCTCGTTCAACACACCGACCTGGCGACACTTCGACCTGAACGTGTTCGCGATCGCCGGGCTCAACGATGAGAACTACGCCGAGTGGGCATCGGGGAAGATCTGGGTGATGATCGTGAACAGCGACGTGCGGCCGAGCGATCATCTGCGGCTGAACCTGTCCTATACCGACAGTCGCGTGTACCGGCCATCGGACGGATCGCGGGTGTTGTTGCAGGATGTCGCGGTTGGGACTGTCGAATACCAGTTGTCGCGCGCGTTTCAGCTCCGCTTCATCGGCCAGTATACGGTCAATGCGCGCGATTCACTCCGCGACGACTCGCGCACCAACCTGCCGATCGTGATTCGCGACCCGACAACCGGCGTGTATGCGCACACGGTGACATACAGCAACCGGCAGCTTCAGCTGAACTTTCTCTTCAGCTACCTCCCCACGCCGGGCACGGTGATCTATCTCGGATACGGTGCCGTCGCGGCGCGTCCAGACGATCTCGGTCGACCCGCGCTGAATCCGGTGCAGGACAATCTCTTCGTGAAGTTTTCGTACCTCTGGCGGCGTCAGCAGTAAAGCCGTCGGCTCGTGCCAATTAGTTTCAGCCGGATCACGCCCGCAACAGAGGAACACTTCATGGCCGCCTCTTTCGTGATTCGACAGGCGACATCGGCCGATGCCGAAACGCTCGCGCGACTCCGATATGAGTTCCGCATCATGCTCGATCCGCCGGTCGAGTCCGTTGACGCATTCATTTCCCGCTGCACCACATGGATCACGGGGCACCTTGGTGCCGGCGGCAGCTGGTGCTGCTGGATCGCCGAGCACTCGGGTACGGCGATCGGCATGATCTGGCTTTCGTTGCTCGAAAAGATCCCGAACCCCGTCGGCGAACTCGAAGCGTACGGGTATATCACCAATTTCTACGTCCAGACGGATCACCGCGGGTCGGGAGTTAGCCGCCGATTGCTCGCCGCGGCCATCGAGGAGTGCGATCGTCGCCACGTGTTCAGCACGATCCTGTGGCCCACGCCGACGAGCCGTCCGCTCTATGCCCGGCACGGCTTCGCCGCGCCGCGAACCATCATGGAGCGCCGAGCGGATGCGAAGCTGCATCAACTCGGCTGAGTCGCGGCATTCATATGAATCTTGATGGCAAGCAGTTTCGGGTCGCCGCGACGGCTGCGCAGGGCGTGGTCAGCGAGGATACCGTGCTGGAGTTCGTTCAGCGTGGGGTGCGCGTTCTTGGTCGATACCAGGGCGGCGCCGTCATCCGCGGGTATCTCGTCGGCACACTCACGGGAAGAAGCCTGCGCTTTCGTTATGCCCAGCACGAAGCCGGCGGTCACATCCATGGCGGTCAATCGGTATGCGACCTGCACGCGTTACCCGGCGGGCGCCTGCGACTGGAGGAGCATTTCGCCTGGGACACGCGCCCGGGTTCCGGCACGAATCTCTTCGAAGAGATCGAATAGCCGCGCCCGGAATAGCGATGGTGGCTTGGTTGTGGCATTGCTGGCGAGCTGGCTCCCATCGCGCGCCGCCACAAGGGTCCCGCCAGCAAGCGCGCTGCGGAGCGAGTAGCGACTCACGCCGAATAGCTCACCCGCACGTCCGGCCCGAACGCCGCGAGCGCCTCCCGGGTGATGTGATGCGGACCATCAAGTGTGAGCTCACGCAGATGCGGCAGCCGGGCCAACGCGGTAGCTCCGGCATCGGTGAGGGCCGCGCACCCGGAGAGCGTCACATCCTCGAGCGATATGATCTGGCTCAACAGCTCCGGCGTGCGATCGGTGATCTGGGTGTAACTGGCGAAGTATTTCGTCAGTTTCCGCAACCCGACGATCTGTTCGGTAGCGAGGTCGGTGGTGTCGCGACAGTACATCAATGTCAGTGCCTCGAGCTTCTCGCATGCGCCGATGTGTCTGTAGCCAGCGTCGGGAATGTCCATCGGCATGATCTCTCGCAACGACGGGAACGCCGGAAGGACCGAGAGCGCAGCATCGTCGACGTTCTTGCAACTCACCGACAGGCTCCGGAGTGCCGGCATGGTCGCGAGCGCGCGAAAGCCCCGGCCGTGGAGATTGTGGCAGCGCCGCCCCCAGATCGCCTCGATCGACTGCGAACGGCTCAACGCCACCCAGCCGTCGTCGCCGGCGTCGGTATCCTGACACGCGAGGAAACGCAGCCTCGGCATCGCTGCGATATATGGCATCGTATCGTCGTGTGCGTCGAACGAGAACTTGCCGAGATGTGGCAACGTGACGAGCGGCGGAAGCGCCGCTGTTGTGAGTCCGAGCCGGCTGTCGTCGAGGTCGAGGCCGAAGAGGCCGTCGAGCCCGACAAGTGCGGCGAGCCCGCGATCGGTGAACGCTCCGCGCAACACCAGCGTGTTTGGCTCGGCGTCCGGGTCCGTAAGTCCGAACGCGACCTCCTCATCCAGCCACGTCTTGAACGCCGGAATGTCATGCAGAAGCGAGAGGCCGGCGTCGGATACCTCTGCGCCGGTAGTGAAATGACGCAACGCCGCCTTGCCGGCGAGTGCCCTGATCGCGCCATCGCCGGTACGTGTCCAGCCGAGATCGACGCGCCGGATCGCGGCGCAATGCGCGAGTTCGGCCGCACCGGCGTCGGTGACGCGCGTCCCGCCGAGGTTGATCAGCTCGAGGGCGGGGAGATCGCGAAGCACCTCGAGGCCGCGATCGGTGACCTGGGTGCCACTCAGGTCGAGGTGCCGGAGCTGTGGCATCCGCGCGAGATGGCGCACGCCGGCATCGGTGAGTGCTTTCGAACCGCCGAGGCGAATTGTGGTCAGCTGTGGCAGGTGCGAGAACATTTCCACTGCCTCGTCGGTGCCCTGGCCATGCATGTCGATGGCGGTGAGTTGCTTCTCGCTGAGCAACGCGACGGCGTCGTCCCAGTCGCGAGTGAGTGCCCGCGTGGTGCTGCGATCGGCGAAGAGGCCATCGAAGAGTTCCACTGGCCGCGCGGCGATCCGTCGCTTTCCTGGAGGCAGTTCCGCCACGAACCGCGTCAGTGCCTGCCAGTCTTCGAACCCCTGCTCCTTTGCCACGTGGTAGCGGGCGTCGTCGAGCGAGATGTCGATGAATGCATCGTCGAGACCAGGCACCCGGCCGAGATCGAGCAGGACGTAGCGGCGCATCGCCGGCCAGGCACGCTGGTGCCAGGTGTCGTTCCAGTGGCGCCGCATCGCCTCGGGCGTTCCGGTGCGGTACGCGTCGAGCAGGTTGGCCGCCATCTCTTCGTATCGTGCGAGCGTGGGACGTGTGTCGTCGGGCGTCGCGGCATCGCGGAGCACCTCCGCCACGCGGAACATTCCCTGCCGCTCCGCCCGATCGGCAGCCGTGAGTCCTTCGTTGTTGCGAAGTGCCGGGTCGGCGCCGTGCTTCAGCAGGAGGCGCGCGAGTTCGAGCGCGAGTACCTCGTCCTGCGGCGGCAGCCACATCAGCAGCGAGTGTCCATTCCCCGCGGTTCGTGCCAAGTCGGGCTGCTCGGCCAGGAGTTCGCGGACGCGCTCGATCCGGCCGGAATAGACCAGTTCCCAGATGTCGCGGCTGTAGCGGCCGAGAAGTTCAATCATTCCCTGATGCTGGGCATACACGGCCGTGGCGAGTGGCGTGTTGTGCCAGTTGCTTTCCACCGGATCAATCTCGGCGCCGCGATCGATCAGGAGCCGTGCCACGGCGAGCGCGTTGGCGTACGCCGCCGCGTGCAGTCCGCGTTCCTTCTCGGCGCTTTCGACGTCGGGCGACATGCCGAGGTCGAGAAGGAAGGCGACCACGTCGGCACGATCGCGCCGGGCGGCAGCGAGCATGGGTGCCGCGTTCGTGAGGAATTCGGGATGCTCGACGAGTTGTGCGCGCGCGGCCTTGTCATCAAGACGGAACGCTGCGTGCGCGAACGCTTCGATTCTGTCGAGCACCACGTCCGTCTTGACAGCGCCGTACTGGACAAGGAGTTCAGCGATCGCGTCGCACCCGTGACGGACCGCTTCCTCGTAGAGTGACCGCGTCGGCAGGTGCTTCGCGCTCGCCGGCCCGGCGTTCGGATTCGCGCCGTGCGCGAGACACCACTCCGCCAGGCGTACGTCGTTGTTCTGGATGGCGATCCAGAGGTGCCAGCGCGCACCGGATCCGTAGCCGCCCATGTCGAGCATCTTCCAGTCAGGATCGTCCCAGTCGGCGGCGCGACCGAGCTGGAGCGACCGCTCGTGGATCGGTTCCAGGAACCAGAGCGCGTTGCCATGAAAGTGGATGTTGTAGACGACCTGCATGTCGTACGGCTCGGCCCCGCGCGCCAGGAGCAGCTTGACCAGTGCATCGCGATGCGGGTGTGGCGGGCGGTCCTCCTCGCCTTCTCCAATGACGCCGACGAGCGGCGTGTAACGGCTGTCGCCCGCCATGAAGAACGCGTTCGGGTCGGCACCGCGATCAAGCAGCATCCTCACCATGGCGACCGCATTGTCGGTGGCCGGCGCGACGTCGAGCCGGGCGAAGGTGGCAAAGAGAATCGGCTCCCAGCCCTTGGGGCCGAGGTCGCGATCGAGGTCGTTCTCGAGCCAGCGGCTCGGTTTGCCGATCCCGGCGCGCACGGTATTCACAGCCGAACGCTTGGCGGACGCGAGCTCGGGATGCGTGGCAAGTTCGCGTTCGACCGCCTCGACGCCACCGCAGACGACCTCAGTGGTGAGCGACGCATGAGCGAGGTCGGGATAGTGCTCAAGGAGCCGCATGGCGGTGTGCCGAGCGCGCACGTGCGCGGGACCACCGCGCACATGGTGATCCGGGCAAGCATTTTCGAGAAAACGATTGACCAGGTCGTCGGCCGACGGCGCGTCGGCGGGCCGTTTGCCGAGCAATTCCTTCAGGGCCGCCCAGCCGGTGACGCCGTGTTCGTGGGCGAGCGCGTGCTGCACGTCTCGCAGCGTGGGGATGCGCGGCGTATCGGGGAGCGCGCGGTCGAGACGCGCGCGGGCCTCGGCGACGTTGTCGCGCAACGCGCGCAACCAGCGCTTCGCTTCCTTCCTGAGATGGTCGAGGGTGGTCCGGGGCGTGACACGCCTGGGCATACGCTTCTCCCGTTGGTGCCTGGAGTCCGCTGAGCTCAGGCCGGAAGAAGGTTCGATGCAGTCGCTACGAACCCGAAACTGGGTGGGAGTAATCTCCCTTGCCGCGGACAGGAGGCGCCCCAATGCGCTCTTGCCCTAACGATGTGCGGCGGGGGTCCGGCTGTCAAGCACGGTCGCGCGAACGGCCGCAAGCGCGTTCGCCGAAACGCGGCCCAACGAGTAAATTGATTGCATGACCACCACCCACCGCCATCCTGCAGTCACCATAGCCGCGCTTCTCAGCGCAGCATTGTCCACCACCACCGCGAATGGCCAATCGCCCGCGACGCGCACCGGCGAATGGAGCGCGTACGGCCACGATGCGTTCGGTTCGCGCTTCTCGCCGCTGACCGAGATCAATCGCGACAACGTCGCCCACCTCACGGTCGTCTGGACCTATCGCACCGGCGACGTCGATGCCGTCACGAAGCAGGCCACCAAGTTCGAGGCGACGCCGCTCATGGTGGACAGTACTCTCTACCTCTCGACCCCGTTCGGGCGCGCGATTGCACTCGATCCCGAAACGGGGCGCGAACGCTGGAGCTACGACGGCCGCGCCGATCGCGGCGGCGACTGGGGCGATTTCGCCAGCCGCGGTGTGTCGACCTGGCTCGATGCCAAGGCTCCCGTTCGCGCGCCCTGTCGCCGCCGCATCTATCTCGGCACTATCGACGCCCGCATCATCGCGCTCGATGCGCGCACCGGCCTTCCCTGCCGCGGCTTTGGAGACAGCGGTACGGTGCACTTGCGATCGGGGCTGCACAACACGCCGGCGTTTACCGAAGAGTACGAACTGACTTCACCGCCGGCGGTGATCAACGGAATGATCGTCACCGGCTCTGCCGTCGCCGACAACTATCGCACCGGTGCCGCCAGCGGCGAGGTGCGCGCCTTTGATGCCCGCACCGGCAAGCTCCGCTGGAGCTGGGATCCGGTGCCGCGCGATTCCACCGATTCCGCCTGGCGCAGCTGGCGCGGCGCGCTGGCGCATAGCACCGGGGCCGCGAATGCCTGGTCGGTGATCGCGGCCGATTCAGCGCGCGACCTGGCCTTCGTGCCTACCGGCAGCGCCAGTCCCGACTATTACGGTGGCGAGCGGCTCGGCGACAATCGCTACGCCAATTCGATCGTGGCACTGCGAGCGTCGACCGGCAAGGTGGTCTGGCACTTCCAGGCGGTGCACCACGATCTCTGGGACTACGATGTCGCGTCACCACCGGCACTGGTGAACATCGTCAAGGACGGTAGAATCATTGCCGTGGTGTTGCAGGCCACCAAGAGCGGCCAGCTCTTCGTGCTCGATCGCGACAGCGGCAAGCCGGTCTTTCCGGTCGAAGAGCGGCCAGTCCCGGCGAGCACAGTGTACGGCGAAGTTGCCTCGCGCACGCAGCCGTTCAACACGGTGATCGCATCGCTCTCGCCGGAAGGGCTTACGAACGATCAGGTCTGGGGTCCCACGCCGGCGGATCGCGACGCGTGCCTGGAGCAGATCCGCGGAATGCGAAACGATGGGATCTTCACTCCCCCGTCGCTGCAAGGAACAGTGCAGCGGCCCTCGAACGTGGGCGGCGCACACTGGGGTGGCGTGGCGTACGATCCGGTGCGGCACATCGTGGTCGTTCCGGTGAACACGGTCGCCGCCATGGTCCAACTCATTCCCGTGGACCAGCTCGACCACGCCGAACAGATGCGGAACGAGTCGCGACTGGGCGACCAGTACACGCGAATGCACGGCACACCGTATATGATGCGGCGGCGGATCCTGACCGGGCCGAACAAGATGCCGTGCACAGCGCCGCCGTTCGGGAAACTGGTGGCGATCAACCTCGAAACGGGCGCCCGGGCGTGGGAAGTGCCGCTCGGCGATCCAGCGAATCTCAAGCCGGAACTGGCCGCGCTATCGAAGACACCGCTCGGACTTCCCAATCTCGGCGGACCGATTGTGACGGCGGGAGGACTGATCTTCATCGCGGCGACGGTCGATCATCTGCTGCGGGCGTTCGACATCGAGACGGGGAAGGAACTGTGGAAGGGACCGCTGCCGGGCGGTGGCCGCGCAACACCGATGACATACAAGGTGGGCCCGAACGGGCAGCAGTATGTCGTGGTGTCGGTGGGTGGCGGCGACGACTGGGGTAAAGGGGACTACGTGGTGGCGTTTGCACTGGACTCCGCGCGGCGAACCCACCAATAGACGCACGCCGAGCCCGCTTCGGCCTATCGTTCGGGCATGACCTGGCCGCTGCGTCCACCGCGCAACACAATGGAGAGCAGTGCAAACACGATGGCGGTAGGCAAGAATACTGCTGAGACGACGACGCACATCGTCCAGAGAATTGTCAGGCGCCACAATCCGTTTTGTGCTATCGACGCGCCGATCGCCAACACGGCCAGCGTAAGACACGCGGAGAGGCTCGATCCGATCGCCAGCTGCCCGTTGCTCAGTCGACGGAGCCTGCCGGACATCACCAGCAAGACGATCATGTGACAGAACCAGAGTGCACCAACGAAGAAGACCCGGTCCACCATCCCGAGGAAGGCGCCGCTCCCGTCTCCTCCGGGGCCTGAAAAACGAACAAAATTTATCAGCAAGAGGATGCCGGAAATCAGGCAACCCACAACAGGGAACGCCAAGGACAAGACGATCCGTGTCACGAACGTCCTTTGCGGGGGCGGATGATCCACCATCGTCCGCTGCACAGTCGCCTCCGATACCGGGTCGTATCAATCTTGTTCGGACTGTCCGCTTCGGCCAGCGTAGACCGAACAGAGCCCGCTAGCGCAATTCCGATTTGACAGTTATTTGACGAGGACGTTCTAGTTTGCCACAACTGCCAATCCGCGAGGCTCCATCGCATGGTGCCATTCCGCCTCACTGTCCTCGGGCCCCCCGAGCTGCACGCACCAAACGGTGATCCGGTTCGCTTCCGGACTCGCAAGCATTTCGCGCTGCTCATCTATCTCGCAGTCGAGCCGCCGGTCCCACACCGGCGCGACCGACTCGCCACGCTGC
>JANYLJ010000018.1 GCA_025357945.1 Gemmatimonadota bacterium | reverse complement strand
CCACCATCACGCTCTACATCGACAAATCCCCGTTCAAGAAAGCCCTGGGGATCTCGACCGAGGGTCGCATCATCACGCTGATCGTTGCGCGCAGTGGTCGTGTGCTCTGGCGGGCGGACGGCAGGTTCAGCGCCGCCGCCGGCACCGAGCTTTCCGCAATGCTCGACTTACTCGGGGTCCGCGCGGCGTCGTGACATCCCGGACGCGGCCGGCCACCGGCACCATTCGCCACACCCTCGTGACGGTTCGGCAGTGGTTCGACTCGGATTACTTCCCCGAGGGGGCACAGGCCGTGCGTGAGAGCCCCGACCGGTTCGAGTTCCGGCGCTGCCTTCCGTTCGCGTTCATCCACCTTGGTTGCATCGGTCTCATCTGGGTGGGCTGGAGCTGGACCGCCGTCGGGGTGGCCATCGCGCTCTACTGGATCCGGATGTTTGCGATCACGGCGTTCTACCACCGCTACTTCGCGCACCGGACGTTTCACACGTCGCGCTGGGCGCAGTTCGCCTTCGCCGCTCTGGGGAACCTGGCCGTGCAGCGCGGCGCCCTCTGGTGGGCGGCCGTACACCGGCACCACCACAAGCACGCCGATACCGAGCATGACGTGCATGCACCCGGCATGCGCGGTTTTGCCTGGGCGCACATCGGCTGGATGACGAGCAGCCGGAACTTTCCCACCAACTACGACGCCATCCGTGACCTCGCAAAGTATCCGGAACTGGTCTTCCTCAATCGCTTCGACCTCGTCGTCCCGGCACTCTATGCCGCGGCGCTCTACGGTGTTGGTGAACTGCTGCGAGCCGGCGCGCCGGGACTCGGGACATCGGGCGCGCAACTTGTGGTCTGGGGCTTCTTCATCAGTACGGTCGTCCTGCTCCACGGCACGCTCTTCATCAACTCGATGGCGCACATGTTTGGCGGACGCCGGTTCGCCACGCGTGACGACAGCCGCAACAACTTTCTCCTCGCCGTCATCACGCTCGGCGAAGGCTGGCACAACAACCACCATCGCTTCATGAGCGCCGCTCGCCAGGGCTTCTATTGGTGGGAGTTCGACCCGACCTGGTATGCGCTCAAGGCGCTTTCCTGGACGGGCCTGATCTGGGATCTGAAGCCCGTTCCGCAGAGCGTGTACGCCGAGGCGGAAGCGCGTCGTCCACGCGCCAGCGCCGCCTGAGCGCGGCGCCGACCGTTCCATGACGTCGCTCGCGATCATCGGTACCGGCATTGCCGGCCTGGGCAGCGCCCACTTCCTGCACCACCGGTTCGACCTCACGGTCTTCGAGCGTGGCGACTATGCCGGCGGGCATACGAACACGATCACGGTGGACGAGCGGGGGCGGCAGGTGCCGATCGACACCGGGTTCATGGTCTTCAATCATGTCACCTACCCGAATCTCACCCGGCTATTTCGCGAACTCGACGTGGCGACGAAACCGACGGAAATGTCGTTCGGCGTGCAGCACACGCCGAGCGGGCTCGAGTTCAACGGAACCAGCATTGGGCAGTTGTTCGGGCAACGGCGAAACCTGTTCAGTGCGCGACACTGGCGGATGCTGATCGCCATCAACCGGTTCAACGACGAGGCGGTCGCCGCGCTCGACGACCCGCGGTGGGCAGGCTGCACGCTCAGCGAGTACGTCGCGGCGCGCGAGTACGGCGACGACATGCTGCACCGGTACCTGGTGCCGATGAGCAGCGCAGTCTGGAGCACGCCGCCGGAGAAGATGCTCGAGTTCCCGGCGATGACGCTGCTCCGGTTCTGGCACAACCACGGATTCCTCGGCATGCGCACCCAGCATCCGTGGTGGACCGTGGTGAACGGGGCGCAGTCGTACGTCACGAAGCTCACGGCGCCGTTTCGCGACCGCATTCAGCTGCGGAATCGGGCAATACGGGTAGAACGCCGCCGTGGAAAGGTGCTGGTCACGGCCGAGGGCGGGGCCGTACGCGAATACGACAAGGTCGTTCTCGCCTGCCACGCCGACCAGGCGCTCGCGCTCCTCAAGGATCCCACGGAACTCGAATGGCGGCTCCTGCGGGAGTTCGAATACCAGCGGAACACCGTTGCGTTGCACACCGATGCGTCGTTGATGCCGCGCACCCGTCGCTGTTGGGCGAGCTGGAACTACCGGATCGACGAAGCGCCCGGCGGCGGGGTGCTGGCGAGCACGCACTACTGGATGAACCGCCTGCAGGGCGTGTCGGAGAAGCAGGACTACTTCGTTTCGCTGAACAGCCACGACCGGATCGAGCCGACGAAGTTGCTGAGGCTCATCGACTACGAGCATCCGCTGTTCAACAACGCCACCGTCGCGGCGCAGCGGGAGCTTCCGCAGCTCAACAGGCTCTCGCCCGACCAGACGACGTTCTACGCGGGTGCCTGGTTCAAGTACGGGTTCCACGAGGACGGCTTCACGAGCGGCCTGGAATGCGCGCGGGCCGTCACCGGTGAGGCGATCTGGTCATGAACTCGGGCCTCTACGAGTGCCGCGTGATGCACCATCGGCTGGCGCCGAAGGTGCATCATTTCCGCTACCGCATTTTCATGTTCGCCTTCGACCTCGATGAGATCGACGCACTTGCGGCACGCATCCCGTTCTTCAGCCGCAACCGTGCCAACCTGTATGCCTTTCGCGACCGCGACCACCTGACGCTGCCGGGGCTCGAGACCGCAAGCACGAAGGAGAATGTCGTCGCCTGGCTGGCGCAACAGGGCGTCACCTTCCCGGAGGGCGGACGGATCCTGCTCGTGACGTTGCCGCGGGTACTGGGCCACATCTTCAATCCCGTTTCGTTCTACTGGTGCTTCGATGCGGCGGGCGAGCCGCTCTGCGCGATCGCCGAGGTGGGGAACACGTTCGGCGAGACGAAGCCGTATCTGCTCAGCGATCGGCGGGGCGAACGCGGGTTCAGCCTGGTGACGCCGAAGCACTTCTACGTGTCGCCGTTCTCGCCGCTCGACCTCTCGTTCGATTTCTCGCTGCGCGTGCCGGGCGACCGGCTCCACGTTCGCATCGACGACCTCGACGGCAGCGATCGCGTGATGCTCACGTCGCTCGTCGGCCGACGCGCGCCGCTGACTGCCGCGCGGCTCGCCCGGTACTCGCTCAAGTATCCCCTCATCACGCTGAAGGTCATCGGCCTGATCCACTGGAATGCCGCGCTCCTCTGGCTCAAGCGCGTGCCGTGGCATCGGAAGGCCGACAACGCCGCGCTGCAGCGCAACGTCCTCAAACCTCACGCATCGCTCACCGGACCGACGCAATGACCGCGCCCACTTCGCGACCGGACCTGCTCGCCGCATCTACCGGAGCCGTTGCGCGCCCGGGACTGTACCAGAGGCTCGTGCTCGACGCCCTCTCCGCGATGACTGCCGGTTGCCTCCGGCTCGAACTGCCGCGCGGCGAGGTGATGGTGGTCGGTACGCCGGGCGCCGAAATCAGCGCGCGGATCCGCGTGCTCGACCCGGCCTTCTTCAAGAAGTGCGTGCTGTTCGGCGACGTCGGCTTCGGCGAGAGCTACGTGGCGGGCGACTGGGAGACCGACAGCATCGAACGTGTGATCGCATGGGCGATCCTCAACGTCGAGAACTCCCCGACGATGTCGGGGTCGAAGACGCGCAGCGTCGCGCTCAACCTCCTCAAGTCGTACAACCGCGTGCTGCACCTGCTCCGGCCCAACAGCCTTTCAACGAGTCGGCGCAACATCGCCGAACACTATGACCTCGGCAACGACTTCTATCGGCTCTGGCTTGACGAGACCATGACGTACTCAAGCGCCTATTACACCGGGCCGGGCCAGTCGCTCGAGTCGGCGCAGGTCGCGAAGTACGACGCCATGTGCCGCAAGCTCCGGCTGCACGCGGGCGACCACGTGCTCGAGATCGGCAGCGGCTGGGGCGGGTTCGCCTCGCACGCCGTGCGCGCCTATGGCTGCCGTGTGACGACGGTCACGATTTCCGACGCGCAGCTGGCGTACGCGCGCCTCCGGTTCGGACGCGAAGGCATTGCGGATCGCGCCGAGGTCCGGCTCGCCGACTACCGGACACTCACCGGTCGGTACGACAAGATTGCGTCGATCGAGATGATGGAGGCGATCGGCGACCAGTACCTCGAGACCTACCTCGCCAAGATCCACGAACTGCTCAAGCCCGGCGGCCTGGTAGCGGTGCAGTACATCACGGTGCCGGATTCGCGTCACGCCGAGCTCACGCGCGGCGTGGACTGGATCCAGAAGCACATCTTTCCCGGGTCACTGCTCCTCAGTGTGGGACGGGTGAACCAGGCCCTCAATCGTACCGGCGACCTCTTCCTCCACGACCTCGAGGACATCGGTGCCAGTTACGCGAAGACGCTGCACGCCTGGTGGGAGCGCTTCAACGCCCGCAGCGAGGACGTTCGCGCGCTCGGGTTTGACGCCACATTCGTGCGCAAGTGGAACTACTACCTGCAGTACTGCGAAGCAGCGTTCGCCAGCCGCAACATCAGCGTCGTGCACGCCGTGTACACGCGGCCGAACAACCGCGCGCTGCACCGCGCGTGGTAACCCGTGCAGGCGCGGTGTCGTGCCCGTGTGCCGATGAGTGATCGGAGCCCCGGGGCGCGGGAGCAAGACGGGTCATTCTGGACCCGGCGCGTGGTCGCGCCGATCGTCCGGCAGCTCAGGCAGGGTGTCACGCCCGAGCAGGTCGCGCTCACGATCGCGCTCGGGCTCGTCATCGGCGTCTTTCCGATCCTCGGCGCCACGACGATCCTCTGCGGCATCGCGGCCGCCGTGCTGCGCCTCAACCAGCCGATCATCCAGCTGGTCAACTACATCGTCTACCCGGCGCAGCTCGTCGCGCTCATTCCGTTCTACCGCGCAGGCGAATCGCTCTTCAACCGGCCGCACCTTCCGCTCGCCATCCCGATGCTGATGGACCGGTTCCGTGCCGACGCCGGCAAGTTTATTTCGGATTTCGGCATGGTCGCGGCGCAGGGCATCGTGGTCTGGTGCCTGGTTGCGCCCGCCGTGGCCGCAGCGATCTATTACGTCACGCGCCCATCACTGCGACTGCTCGCGCGTCGGGCGCGTGCGGGGCGCGCCGCATGACCACGCTGCTCGCGGCCGGGCTCGCGATCGCCGCGACCTACTTCGCGGTCACCTGGGCGATCAGCGTGCGAATCCGGAACTACGGACTCCTCGACGTCGCCTTCTCGTACGGCGTGGCGATTCTCGCGCCGATGTACGCCTGGTTCGGGCCCGGCGTTCCGGTGCGAAAGTGGCTGTTTGCCGGCATCGGCATGGCGTGGAGCCTCCGGCTCGGCACCTACATCCTCGTGCGCGTGCTGAAGCACCATCCCGCCGAGGACGCGCGCTACCGGACGCTACGAGCGCGCTGGCCGGGGCCGCTGCAGTTCCTCGGCTTCTTCCAGCTGCAGGCCGTGCTCGTCGCGATCTTCTCGCTGCCGTTCCTCTTCGCGGCGTTCAACGCGGCGCCCGCGCTCTCATGGTTGGAGATCGCGGGAATGATACTCGCGGCGGTGGCGGTGCTCGGCGAGGCAATCGCGGACCTGCAGCTGCAGGCATTCAAGCGCGATGCGGCGAACCGCGGAAGGGTGTGCGCCGTCGGACTGTGGCGGTACTCGCGCCACCCGAACTACTTCTTCGAGTCAATGGTTTGGTGGGGCGCGTTTCTCGTCGCGCTGGCGTCCCCATGGGGCTGGGTGACGATCGTCTGTCCAATGTTGATGCTCTACTTCCTCTTCAAGGTCACGGGTATCCCGCTCACCGAGGAGTACGCCGTGAAGAGCAACCCCGCCGCGTACCGCGAGTACCAGCGCACGACAAGCGCGTTCGTCCCGTGGTTCCGAAAGGCCTCAGCGCGCACGCCCGGCCGCTCACACAGGCGCAAAGCGTAGAAGCGCCCTGAACACGACCATCCGGTCGACGGAAGACACGAAAAGGCAGCAAGACGTAGTGAGGTCCGCGATATAGCTCGCTTGGCCTCGGGCACCGGCATGCTGACATACCGATGGCGAAACCGATGAAAGGTGGTCTGGGTGATCCCATGCCGCCGGCAGACCCCGGTGATGGGCCCACCGGCCTCGGCTTCCTGGAGGATCCCGACGATCCGCTCGGGGGTAAATCTGCCCTTCCGCGTCGCGTCTCCGCCAGGCACAGCGGCGTTTCTGACGCGAACCGGCGGAGTCTCGCAGTTATGCCGTGGTTATTTCGGGTCCAAGCAAAACCGCCCGCCACCTCTCGGCGCCGGGCGGATCGTCCTAAGTGCTGATTTCTCAATGCCTTCCGCCATTGCCCCGCCTGGGGTCGAACCAGGAGTCTTCTGATTCAGAGTCAGACGTGTTGCCAGTTACACCACGGGGCATCGCTCTGGGACGGCAAAGCTAGGAGAGACCCCGATCCGGCGCAAACCCGGCCTCGCCAAAGCCGGCCAGGACCACGGCGGCCGGGCCAGTGTTACTGACCCGCGCGCGCCACAGTCCGTTCCAGTCGCACCGCGTGCCAAAGCGACGGCACGTCGTGATGCCACTCCTTAAACAGAAGCGACGCCACCCCGCCTTCGATGTTGGTGAGCACACCGAGCGCGATCGCCGCGACCAGCGCCGGCCCACCGCGACCCGTCAGCGTCACCTCGCCAAACCCGAGCAGCATCGCCACGCCCCAGAGTTTGGCTGACCACATGTGGTACGCGGCGGTACGGCCGAACTTCCACCACTCGAACAGCAGCCGACCGATTTCTGCTGCGAGCAACACCGTCACGCCTGATCGGTATTCACGCCACACATCCGGAAACCGCACGAAGAGTCCCACGCCCGCCGCAAAGTAGAAAAGGGTGTCGACCTGGCTGTCGCGATGGCGCAGTCGTGGCGTGTCGACGCCGAGGCGCCGGGCGATCGCACCATCGAAGTAGTCTGACACGAGTGCCACGACCGCGATTGCGGCCAGCACCCGGCCGGGCCAGCCGAGCAGCGCCACAAGGAGGATCAGCGGCGCACAGGCGAGTCGCAACCCGATCAACCAGTTGGGGATCCGAGTCATCAGGCCACCGCTCCAACCCGCCTCTCTGTCGCGCAACTAGCCCAGCACCGCCAGCGCCGACCGCACCGCAACGCCGATGAAGGCCAGCCCCGCCACCGCGCGCATCACCTGACGGAAGCGGGTGCCGCCGAGTTGCGCTCGGCCGGCGGCGCCGGTGAGGGTGCCGACCGTGAGCATCACGAGCAACGAGCAGGAATTGAACGTGAGGCCAAGTCGCAGAAACTGGAGCCACACCGGACCGTCACCGGGCACGATGAACTGCGGCAGGAAGGCGAGGAAGAACGTCGCCAATTGCGGATTGGTGAGCGAGATGAGCAACCCGGTGCGGAAAACGCGGCCAGTTGCGTCCAGCGCCGCCGCTGGCGGCGTGGTGTCGCGAGCGCGGTTGATGAGCTTGAGGCCGAGATAGACAAGGTAGAGGATTCCGGCGCCGCGAATAGCGCCGAACACGGCGGGATACGCCGCCATCGCGGCCGAAATTCCGATCGCCGTGGCGACGGTGTAGCAGACACCACCGAGGACGACCGCACACGCCGCGAGCGCACCCGCGGCAGGGCCGCGCTCGCCGCCGGTGGTGCCCACGTACACCATGTTCGGCCCCGGCGTGAGGATCGTGGCGAACGCCGTGCCGAAGAAGACGCCGGTCAGGATAGGCGTGATCGGAGCCCGGTTACATCGCGAGAATCGCGCGCGCAATCACCATGCGCTGGATCTCGCTCGTCCCCTCGCCGATGGTACACAGCTTCACGTCGCGGTAATACTTCTCAGCCGGATATTCCTTGATGAAACCGTACCCGCCAAAGATCTGGACACCCTTTTCGGTTGCCCGGACGGCGACCTCCGAGGCGTACAACTTGGCCATCGCCGACCAGAGTGTGCTCGTCTCACCGGCGTCCTTGGCCGCAGCCGCCCGGTAGCAGAGCAGGCGCGCGGCGTCGATCTCGGTCGCCATGTCGGCAAGCATGAACTGGATCGCCTGGAACCCCGCGATCGGCTGCCCGAACGCGGAGCGTTCCCTGGAGTAGCCCCGGGCTGCTTCGTAGGCACCGCGCGCAATTCCGAGCGAGAGCGCACCGATCGAAATGCGGCCGCCATCGAGCACCTTCATCGCATCGATGAAGCCATGCCCGACCTGGCCGAGCACGTTCGCATCGGGCACGCGGCAGTCTTCGAGCACCAGCTCGGCGGTGTCGGAGATCCGCATTCCGAGTTTGTTCTCCTTCTTGCCGGCGCGGATTCCCTTGCGATCCATCTCGATCGCGAAGGCCGTCACGCCGCGCTTCTTGTCGCTCTTGTCGGTCACCGCAAGCACCACGGCGACCTGCGCGTAGGTCGCATTGGTGATGAAGTTTTTCGTGCCGTTGAGCACCCATTCATTGCCGTCGCGGACCGCGGTGGTTCGCAGGCCGGCGGCGTCGCTTCCCGATCCCGGTTCGGTGAGTGCCCAGCACCCGAGCCACTCACCGCTGGTGAGTCTGGGGAGGTAGCGCTGGCGTTGTTCCTCGTTGCCGGCGAGGTAGATGTGCCCGGCACAGAGCGAGTTGTGCGCCGCAACCGCGAGTGCGATGCCCGACTCGACGGCGGCCAATTCTTCGATGATGTTGACGTAGTCGATGTAGGAAAGCCCGGCGCCGCCATACTTCTCCGGAAAGATGGCGCCGAGCATGCCGAGCTCGCCAAGCCTCGTGATCACATCGAGCGGGAGGTGCTGCGCTTCGTCCCACTCCATCACGTGCGGCTTGATCTCGGCGGCGGCAAACTCGCGCACCATCTGCTGGATCTGGACTTGTTCGTCGGTGAGGCGGAAATCCACTGGGCCGGCTCCTCGGAAGAAAATGCTTCGACCCGGCAAATCTAGCAGGGCCCGATCAGGTCGACGGGTCCTTGCTCCGGGTATGGGTCACGGCCTTCACCATCCCTATCCCAACCAGGATAACCGAGGTGATGATGACATAGAGAGGTCGCATCCCAGCGGCAATGAGAGCCCACGCCACGCCCCCGATAAAGATGACGAATCCGGCGAGATAGAGTGCGAAGGACATCAGGTGGTCTCCCCTCTGAAGGATTGGGCTGCGGGTGCGAGCGACACGTCCGGGACACCGCGCCGGGCCATGCCACGGGCCTAGTACACCTGAACAATCCTGGTCAACCGGATATCCGCCGACGATGCACCAACCTCAAGACGTACTGGTTCGTGCTCCACCGTCCACCCATGGGTACCGGCGTTCCAATAAGCTAATGACGATGCCGCCAGCGAGAACTCCACGGTGCGGGTCTCCCCCGGCCTGAGCCCAACCCGCCGGAACCCGCGTAGATCCTGGCGGGGCCGCTGCACTGCCGAGCCGAGGTGCTGCACGTAGAGCTGCACCACCTCGTCGCCCGCCCGATGCCCCGTGTTGGTGACGTTGACGCGCACGGTGACGTTGCCGTCTGCCACGAGCGTGTCGGCCGTGGTGCGCAGCGAATCGTACGCGAACGTGCTGTAGCTCAGCCCATGCCCGAAGGGATAGAGCGGTGGGCCGTCGAAGAAGCGGTACGTGCGACCCTTCATGGCGTAGTCGTCGAACGCGGGAAGGTCAGCCACCGTGCGATAGAACGTGACCGGCAGCCGACCGGCCGGGTTGTAGTCGCCGAAGAGGACGTCGGCGATCGCGGCCCCACCAGCCTGTCCGGGATACCACGCCTCGACGATCGCCGGCACATGTTCCTGCGCCCAGTTGACGGCGAGCGCGCTGCCGTTCAGCAGAACCAGCACCGTCGGCTTTCCGGTCGCAACGATTCGTTCCAGCAACCGTTCCTGCGATGCCGGCAGGTCAAGCCGTGTGCGATCGCCGCCTCGAAACCCGTCCACCTGCACCCGCATTTCTTCACCTTCGAGCTGGTTGGTGAGGCCGAGGACGAGGATCACCGCATCGGCGCTCCTGGCGAGCTTCTCCGCTGCGGCTTCGAGCACGTCCGACGTGGTCGAATCGCGCTCCAGCACTTCGTCCGCGAGGTTGGTGCCGCGGGCATACAGCACCCGTGTCTTCCGTGACACCGCCTCCAGGATGCCGCGGAGTGGCGTGATCGGATCGGCCGGCGTGCCGTTGTAGTTGCCGAGCAGCACGGTGGGCTGATCGGCGTTCGGCCCGATCACCGCGAGCGTCCGGATATCCTTGCGCAGCGGCAGTACGTCGCCCTGGTTCTTGAGCAGCACCATCGACTCACGCGCGACCTGCCGGGCCAGCTCGCGATGCGACGCCTGGTCGAGCACACGGTACGGCAGCTGTGCCCAGCGCACATGCTCCGGCGCGTCGAACATCCCGAGCCGGAAGCGGGCCGTGAAGAGCCGGGTGACGGTGGTGTCGATCTGCGATTCCGCTACCAGCCCCTGCTCCACGGCTGTGACGAGGCTGCCATACACGCCGCCGCATTCGAGATCGGTTCCGGTCCGGACGCCAAGCGCCGCCGCTTCCGGCGCGGTGACCACCACCTTGTGCCCCTGATAGATGTCATTGATCGCACCGCAGTCAGACACGACGTATCCCTGGAAGCCCCATTCGTCGCGCAGGATCTGCTTGAGCAACATCTCGCTGCCGCAGGCGGGCTTGCCGTCCACGCGGTTGTAGGCGCACATCAGCGAGAACGCGCCGCCTTCGCGAATGCCGGCCTCGAACTGCGGGAGATAACTCTCCCGGAGGTCGCGCTCGCTCACCACGGCGTCAAAGGTGTGCCGCGACGGCTCGGGCCCGCTATGCACCGCAAAGTGCTTCACCGTCGCCACGGTCTTGAGGTATCTGGGGTCGTCGCCCTGCATTCCCCGGATGAACTGTACCGCCAGCCGGCCGGTGAGGAACGGGTCTTCGCCGTAGGTCTCCTGGCCGCGTCCCCAGCGCGGATCGCGGAAGAGGTTGATGTTGGGCGACCAGAACGTCAGGCCGCCATAGCGATCGTGCTTGTTCTGGCGAAGGTATTCCTGGTATTTCGCCCGGGCCTCGTCCGACACCACCGTTGCGGTGCGATACACAAGCGAGTCGTTCCACGTCGCGGCGAGTCCGATCGCCTGCGGAAACACCGTGGCGAGTCCCGAACGAGCCACGCCGTGGAGTGCCTCGTTCCACCAGTTGTAGGCGGGGATGCCGAGCCGGTCGACGGCCGGTGCGACATCCTTCATCTGGCCGATCTTCTCGGCGAGCGTCAGCCGCGCCACGAGGTCGTGTGCGCGTTGCGCGAAGGGGAGACTTTCGTTCAGGTAGTCGGGAGTTTGCGCTGCGGCCGGGACCGCCAGCGCACTGCCTGCCAGCAGGGTGAGCAGCGCGCGACGGTGTAGCGTCGTCGATTGCATCGGGATCCTCGAACAACGAGCCGTGGGCCGTGAGCCGTGAGCCTCAGACGGTAAGCTAGCAGGTGGAACGCCCACGCTAACTCAACCGCCGGGCTCACGGCTCAAGGCTGTTCCTGACATCCCCACTACTTCGGATAATACGTAATACTCCCCGACACAACGACCGAATCACCTGGCCCGCCGCTGGGCAGTCCGGTGCGGATGTAGTACTGCGACTGCGGGGACGTCGCCACCGCGTTGTGGTCGGAGAAGGCGATCTGCCAGTTGATCAGCGGCGCGTCCGTGGTCCGGACCGCGGTGTCGTGAAACCACCAGCTCGTGTCGGCATTGATGTGAAATGCCTGCCCGAGATTCGACAGTGGCGGCACGGTGACGTCGGCGGTGTTTCGCGGCGTTGCCGCCCAGTGGAACGTCAGGTTGTAGTGGGCATCGCAGGCGCTGCGCGCGGTCGCCGGCGTGCTGAGGTAGAAGGTGTTGCGCGCCGCGTCGATGGCGAGGGTGCTCGTGAGCTGCACCGACTGGATGGTGCTGGCGTCGCACTTGTCTTCGGCCGGGATGCAGCCACTGGCAGCGAGAACCAGGCTGGCCGACGCCGCAATCCCGGCTCGTTGGTGGGACGGCTTGAACATGAGGTGTCTCTCGGGTGGTGGTGCGACACGATATTGAGGAGTGGCCCGCCAGGAGGACGAGTTTCCTGCGAATCGTGTCTCAACCGGTGTGGGCTGGCACTGTCAGTAATATCGACCGGTCGGCGCCGAGCTTCAACATGCCGGTGGTGGGTTTGCCGATGTCGTGCCGCAGGACCTCGGCGAGGGGCTCTCTCCCCCAGGAACGGCTGGCGATTGCCTGGTCAACGCTTCAGGAACGCGACGATCGGCGCAGCCGCAGTCGGCCCAAGCTCACTCGGTGCGAGTCCCAGCAGCGCCAATACGGTGGGACCAACCTGGGACTGCGTTGCCGCCACGTCGAGGAGTCCGCGTGCCGGCACACCCGCACCAACCGCGGCGATCCAGATCCGGTCGGCGGCGTCCACCTTGTCGCCGTGGTCGGTCCAGTTGGTCGGCGTGGCACCTCGACCGTGATCGGTGGTGATGACGATCGCCGTGCGACCGCGCAATTGCGGGTCAGCTTCGATCACCCGCCAGAGTTCGCGAAGCATGGCGTCGGTGGATCGCAGCAGGTCAAAGAGGCGGTCGTAGCGGCGATTGTGCGCCTCGATGTCGGTTTCGCCAAGCCCGATGTGCAGCAGGCGCGGGTGGTAGCGGGTGAGATAATCGATCGCGAGGGCGTCGGTGATCGCGTCGTGACGCATCTCCACACCGTCGGAGTGATGGATCCGCGACTCCACCGTCTCGAGCACCGCCACCGGCGCCACCCGGGACTCCGGTGGAAATGGTTCGTTCGCCACGTTGACGACCACCGCGTCCGGACGGGCGGAGACGAGCCGGCCCTGCACGCTCCACGAGACGAACGCAGCGACGTCGGTGTGCCTGGTAGCGAGCCGGTCGCGCACCACGTCGAAGATCGTCCGGTGATCATACCGACGATCATCGTTGCTGGTGACGTCGGGCTGGGGCGCGCCAGTGTAGATCTCCTGGTACCCCGGTGCCGAAAACTTGTGGCCGTTGGTGGACCGCACCGAGGCGCCGCCCGGCAGGCCGGTGATCACGCCGCGCGGCACGAGGGAGTCCCAGAAGAACGGCATTGCGTTGCGGCGCCGGTCCACGGCCGTGCTTCGCCAGTAGGTTTTCCGGAATTCCGCGGTGTCGGCGATCCCGCTGGCCTGCCGGCTGGCCATGATGGTCGAGTCCGGTCCAGTGAAGAGATCCTGGGCGCGCAGCCCGTCGATCGTGACGAGGATCACGTGCTCGGCCGGTCGTTGCGCAGCCGCGTTCGTGACAGCACCAGGTACCACGAGCGATATGACCAGGGCAACAGCGCAGGACCGCACCATCAGCATCTCCGTGCCACAGGGTGACTCATCGTGCTGGCGTCGCCCATCGCGCTTCGAATTGCGCGATTGCCGCATCGAATTCCCGCAGCAACCGCGCTTTGTCGGTCGCATCCGCGAAAGCGAAGGCGAGCGAGTTGTGCGCCATCATCTTGAGCGTTGCGTAGTCCACGCCCTGCTCTTCCACGGCCCGCTGGTACTCGTGCGTCATGTTGGAGCGCGACACGCCTTCGTCGTCGGTCGCCAGTGCTACCGGCACGCCGTACCGCAGGTAGGTCGCCAGCGGGTGGCGGTCGCCCCGCACGCCGAGGATACCGTCGTTGCTGGAGAGCGCGATCTCGACCAGGATCCTGTGGCTGGCCATCAGGCGCAACAATCCATCCGCATCGTCTTCGTACAGCACCGCCACGCCGTGCCCGATCCGTTCGGCGTGCCCCGTCTCGATCGATTTCCGGATATGGAAACGCAACCCGTCGGGGGGTACCTGCCCCTCGGCGAGTTCACCCGCGTGCAGCGTGATGTGCACGTCGGGATAGAGCCGGTGGAGGAAATCGATCATTGCCATGTGGAGCGAGAAGTCGCGCATCGGGACCGGATCGTCCTCGGGCTCCACCAGGTTGAAGCCGACGACCCGGGAATCAAGCCGGGTCATCTCGAACCCGGCGAGGATCCGGGCAAACACCTCTTCGCGCGAGCGCCCGCGCAGCACCTGATACAGGTAGCGGATCGTTACGGCGCACCCGGCATCGGCGGTCGCCGTGCCGCAGCGGAGCAGCGCGCGCCGGCGCGCCTCGTCGGCATCGAGGGTCGTGCGGGCGCGCGCGAGTGAATCCTTGAGCCCGGCCGCGAGGATGCGATCGCGCATGCGGCCGAAATCATCCGAATATCCCAGCTGCCGGCCCAGGCTCGCTGACGCGCCGCCGTCGAGCGTCTGCATCAATTCCAGATAGCTCACCTTGTCGGCAGCGGCCTGGGCACTGACCTCGGCAAGCATGTCGCCGGTGCGCCCCCGCGCCGCGAGCCCGAACTTCCCGAACGATTCAAAGAACTGGTCGTGCCCGTTGTGCCGCGCGGCGTTCCAGTTGCGAAGCGACCAGGCGTCAATCACATCGCCGTACCGCGTTGCGTTGGTCGCAATTGATGACGCGAGCGGTCGGGAACCATCGGTGCTGCATGGCGGCGGCGCGAGGGTGAGTGTCTCCGTGATGATGCAGAGGCCGTCTTCGCCCGCCCACCGGATAAAGCTCTCGGCGTAGACTGCCCCGGCGAGATGCGAATGGAGGTCGCCCCCCTTCGGCATGTCGCGAAGGAAAAGAAGCAGACGCGCCGGATCGTGGCGGAGATTGTCGAACCGTCGCGCGACGGCCGCGCTGTTGGTGCTGGCGTTTGGCGTCGGCGCTGTGAACACCGGTGTCGATCGTGTTGCACACCCGGCAGTGAGGAAGAGCGCAACGCTCAGCGGCGAGCGACGGCGCGCCCTCAACGAACTCGCCATTCCCAAGCGTCGATCAGTGGATCTGCCATGGTCAAAGGTACCGTTTCACCCAGGCGAACACCGTCTCATGCCACCGCTTGCTGTTGAGCGGCTTGAGGACCCAGTGCCCTTCGTCGGGGAAGACCAATCCTTCCGACGGCACGCCGTTGCGGCGGAGTACCGTGAAGAGTTGCAGCCCCTGGTCGACGGGCACCCGGAAGTCCTGCTCGTTGGTGATCACGAGCGTCGGCGTCCTGATCTTGTCCGCTGACAGATGCGGCGAGCAACGCGCGTAGTTCTTGCGGGCGGTCGGACTCCACGGTGGCCCACCGAACTCCCAATCGGAGAACCATTGCTCCTCTGTCGCGAGTGACATCGATTCGAGGTTGAAGACGCCGTCGTGCGACACCGCCACCTTGAAGCGATTCGAATGACCGATGATCCAGTCCACCGCGTACCCACCGTAGCTCGCACCGGCGATCCCCATGTGCGCCGAATCGGCGTATGGCAACTTCGCCACGGCATTGAACACGGCATCGAGGTCGGTCATGACTTTGCCACACCAGTCCTGCGAAATCTCGTCGACGAACTTCTGCCCGAAGCCGGTGGAGCCGCGCGGATTGGGCGCGACCACGACCCACCCTTGCGCCGCCCAGAGCGCCGGATTCCAGCGGGACGACCAGCCGTCGTGCCAGTCGCCCTGCGGTCCGCCATGAATCAGGAACATCACTGGATAGCGCTTGGCGGCGTCAAAATGGGGCGGCCTGAGCAGCCAGTACTGCACCGACGCGCCCGCAGCACCGGCGACCGTCATGCTCAAAGGCCGCGGCGAGTCCACCGTGGCAAGCCAGGCCGCATTCTCGTGGGTCAACTGTTTGGTGGTGCCATCATCGGCGATACGAAAGAGTTCCGCGGGCGCGTTGAGCGTGGCTTTCGAGACCACCACGAAGCCGCTCCCGGCCTGCACCTCGCCGATCGCACCGCCCGGCGCCACGCGCTTCGGCACGCCGCCCGCGAGGGGGACGACGTACAGGTTCGCGGTTCCCTTCTCGGCGGCGGTGAAATGGATGTGCGTGCCGTCAGCCGAGAGGCGGTAGTCGTCCACCGAAAAATCGGGCGACACGAAGATGGTACGCTTGGTGTGGGTCGCGCGGTCGTAGACATCGAGGTACCAACGGTCGGCCTCGAAGCCCGCCCGGCGTTGGGCCCGCACGATGATCGACTTCCCATCGGGCGTGTAGGTCGGCTGAAAATCGGCGGCAGCGTTCGACGTGACCCTGGTGGCCGAACCACCGCCCACCGACACGGTCCACACGTCGTGGTTCGTCGTCCACATCTCCGCGTCCTTCGTCTCATGCTTGGAGACGAACGCGAGCTCACGACTGTCCGGCGAAAATGCCAACGCGCCGTCCTCGTAATTGTGCGGCGGTGAGTCGAAATCACCGGGCGTGACGTCGTGCGTCCCGCCGCTGGCGATATCGCTGACGAACACGTGGTGCCTCACCGTGGTCCACCACTCATCCCAATGACGGAACGGCAGCCGCGTCAGCGTGTGCACCTTGACCGGATCGGCGTCCTCGGTGTCCCGCATCCGTTTGTTGCAGGCCTCGTCGAGGCAGGTCGGATACACATCGGACACGAAGGCGACACTCTTCCCGTCCGGAGAAACGATGAACGGCGGCTGCACGCCGCCGGAGATGCTCGTGATCGCCTTGGCGTTCTTGCCGTCAGCATCGGCGAGGTACGCCTGTGGTGCCCTGGCGCGCGATGAGATGAAGGCGACATGCTTGCCGTCCGGAAGGAAACGCGCGCTGTTGTCGCTCTTGGGACCCTCGATGAACGGCTGCGCCGGCGCCGACCCGTCGGAAGGTACGACCCAGATGTCGGCGTTGCGCTGGCCGCCCGGCATCGCTGTCGTCGTGCGGGTGAAGAGGACGCGGCGTCCGTCCGGCGAGAGTTGTGGATCGCCGACGCGAACCGCCGTGAGCAGATCGTTGATCGCCATCGGCCGGCCACCTTGGGCGAGCAGGCCGGGCGGCTGCGAGACGGCGAGGGCAGCGGGAATCAGTACGGTAAGGCAGCGCACCAGACGCGACATGGACGGTTCCTTCATGGGAGGCGTGAGTCGGCCGCAGGCATGACTTCAGGCGATGCCGCGCTTGATCGCGCTGAGGACGAGGTCGGCGAAGGTGTCCACTTCATCCGTTGTGGTATACACATTCGGCGTGATGCGGAGGCCGGAGAATTCGGCGTGAACGATCGGCGTCGTCACGACCCGGTGCTTGTCGAGGAGCCAGGTGCCAAGCTTGCCCGGCTCCAGCCCTGCCACCGATACCAGCGCGATCGCGCCGGCATACGGCGTGTCGAGCTGGGTCGGAATCGTCACGCGGTCGCTGCCGGCCAGCAGTCGCTTCGCCCAGCGATCGCGCAGGTAGCGCAACCGCGCGATCTTGCGCTCGCTGCCAATGGCGCGGTGGAAGGCGAGTGCCGCCGAGATTGCGTTGTGGTTCGCGGCGGGATGGGTGCCGATCTCTTCGTACTTGCGAATGTTGTCGTCCATCGACGGCGGGGCGGCCATCAGCGGCCACATCCCGGCGATCTTCGCCTTCCTCACGTAGAGGAACCCGGTGCCGATCGGCGCCAGCAGCCATTTGTGCAGCGAGGTGCCGTAGTAGTCGGCGCCGAGATCGTCCCGCGTGAATGGGAAGTGGGCATACGCGTGAGCGCCATCCACGAACACCTCGACGTTGTGTTCGCGCGCCATCTCGACGATCTCCCGCACCGGAAAAATCTGGCCAGTGAGGTTGGTGATGTGGGTGACTTCGATGAGGCGCGTCTTCGGCGTAATCGCCTTGCGAAACACGTCGACCAGGTAGTCCTGCGACGGCGGCGGCACCTTGAAGGAGACCTGCTTGACCACCACGCCATGGCGGCGCGTGCGGGAATCCCAGCTGGTGAGCATGCGACCGTAATTCTGGTTGGTCACCACCACTTCGTCACCGCGCCGCAGGTCCATCCCGAAGATCAGCGTCTCGAGCGCCTCGGAAGCGTTGCGCGTGATCGCCATTTCCTCGGGATCGCAGCCGAAGTCGCGCGCGAGGTCGCGCCGCACGCTTTCGATCCGCGGCTCGAGCACGGCCCACATGTGGTTGACTGGTAGCTCATTGGTGAAGCGCAGGTCGCGAATCATCGCTTCGAGCACGTGCGTGGGCGATGGGCAGACGCCGCCATTGTTCAGGTTGATCATGGTGCGGTCGGTGTCGAACGCTCGCTGGATCTCGCCCCAGTAGGCCTCGTCATCGGCCGCGGCGGCGGGGTCGGCGCTGCTCAGCCGCTCCGTGGCGCGGGCGACCTGGCGCATGGCCGTCGCGCGGAACATCGGCAGGGCGGCGCTGGCGCCCATGAGCGAATGGACGAAATGGCGACGTGATGGCATGGCTGCTCCGGACGGGGATGACGGGAGAATAGCCTGAGTCCGGGGCGTGGGAAGGGCCACGAGCTCGCGGCCGTCGCGGCGCGCCGATTCGACAAGAACCGCGTCGGCTGGTATGCTTTCGGACGAAGCCGAGTCCCATCACTGATACCAAGCTCAGCAAGGAGTCGAGGAATGGGCGGAGTCCGGGTCCTGGTCGGTACCAAGAAGGGCGCGTTCGTCCTGACGTCGGACGCGAAGCGCGCCAAGTGGCACGTCAATGGCCCCCACCTGGCCGGCTGGGAGATCTATCACGTCAAGGGATCGCCCGTGGATCCGGACCGGCTCTACGCCTCACAGTGCAGCGGCTGGTTTGGCCAGCTGGTCCAGCGCTCCAACGACGGCGGCAAGACCTGGCAACCGGTCGACAACAAGTTCACCTATGACGGCGTCCCCGGCACGCACCAGTGGTACGACGGCACCCAGCATCCGTGGGAGTTCAAGCGAGTGTGGCACCTCGAGCCGTCGCTCACCGATCCGGACACCGTCTACGCCGGCGTCGAAGACGCGGCCCTCTTCCGCACCGTCGACGGCGGCCAGTCGTGGCACGAACTCGCCGGCCTCCGCGGCCACGGCTCGGGACCACGATGGCAGCCGGGCGCTGGCGGAATGGGCCTGCACACGATCCTGCTCGATCCCACCAACGCCCAGCGGATGTTCGTCGCAATCTCGGCGGCGGGCGCCTTCCGCACCGACGACGCCGGTACGACGTGGCAACCGATCAATCGCGGTCTGCATTCCCGGTACATCCCCGACCCGACGGCAGAAGTCGGCCACTGCGTCCACCGCATCGCGATGCATCCGTCGCGCCCGAACGTGCTCTTCATGCAGAAGCACTGGGACGTGATGCGGAGCGACAACGCCGGCGGGCTGTGGCACGAAATCAGCGGCAACCTGCCGACCGATTTCGGGTTCGTGGTCGACGTGCACGCACACGAACCCGACACCATCTACGTCGTCCCGATCAAGAGCGACTCCGAGCACTTCCCGCCCGATGGCAAGTTGCGCGTCTACCGTAGCCGCACCGGCGGCAACGAGTGGGAAGCACTCACCAAGGGACTGCCGCAGCGTGACTGCTACGTGAACGTCCTGCGCGACGCGATGGCCGTGGATTCCCTTGAATCGTGCGGCGTGTACTTCGGCACGACCGGCGGGCAGGTCTACGCCTCCGCCGACGCAGGCGACACCTGGGCGCCGATCGTGCGCGATCTCCCGGCGGTACTCTCGGTCGAGGTCCAGACCTTGTCATGATACGTGTCGAGCTGCCGGCCCACCTGCGGACGCTGGCGAGGTCCAACGACGAAGTGGAGCTCCAGGTGGACGGTCCGGTGACGCAGCGATCGGTCCTCGATGCGCTCGAAGCGAAGTATCCGATGCTGCGCGGGACCGTGCGCGACCACGTCACGTTCAAGCGACGGCCATTCCTGCGCTTTTTTGCCTGCGGGCAGGACCTTTCGCACGAGCGACCCGACGCACTGCTGCCCGATGCGGTCGCCCGGGGCGATGAACCGTTGCTGGTTGTCGGGGCGATCGCCGGCGGCTGACCAGTATGTTGTGTCTCTTCTGACGGCACGAACAATCGTGTCGTGAGTCGGGTGCCGTGCAACGCCAAGGCCAGCGCACTTCCTGCTACGATTGCGCTTGATTCAGCTGCAACGAACACGTGTCATGTGGCCGCTCCACCGCCAAGCGCCGACAGGGCACGACCAAATTCCTTAACCAGGGCATCTGCACGCGAAACCGACAGCCCCAGGTCGCGGATGATGCCGTCCTGCAGCTTGTAGATCCAGCCATGAACCGCGACCGACTGCCCCCGGCGCCACGCGTCGTGCACGATCGTGGTCCGACACACGTTCGCGACCTGCTCCAGCACATTGAGCTCACCGAGCCGATCGGCCGACTCGGCGTCGGTCATCGCGCGAGCGAAGAGCTGCTGGTGTCGCTCCGCAATCTCCTGGACATGGCGAAGCCAGTTGTCGATCAGACCCAGGGGGGTTCGCTTCCATGCCGCCTCCACGCCGCCGCAACCGTAATGTCCGCACACGATGATGTGCTCGACTCGCAGTACTTCCACGGCGTACTGCAGAACGGAAAGACAGTTCAGGTCGGAATGCACGACAATGTTGGCGACATTCCGATGGACGAACAGTTCCCCCGGCATCAGCCCGACGATCTCGTTCGCGGGTACGCGGCTATCGGAGCAGCCGATCCACAAGTACCGGGGTGCCTGTTGACGAGCAAGGCGGTCAAAGAATCCCGGGTCCCGGCGCTTCACGCCTTCGGCCCACTGGCGATTGTTGGACAGGAGATCAGGCAGGCTGGGCATGATAATTCGTCATTCCATTGGAGTCTGGGGTCACCGGACCGTCGGCACGTTGGCTGCGAGGTGTGCCGGGCGGCCGCGCGTTCAACCGGCTACAGCCGTACCGCCATGGCGACAAACGGTACGCTCTGAAACCTCTGATAGCGGCTGCTTGGGGAGCCCGCCACGCCGGTATCGGTGATGGTATAGTCGGTGACATAGTGGCTCAAGCCCGCGCGCACCCGCAACCGGGGCGCAATCCGGAGCGCGAGGAAGAACTCGGAGTTGAGGGCACCGTGGTCGCCGGAACCGTTCTGGAAGTACGAGCCCTGCTGCGGCTCTGCCTGCAGCGAGCCCACGGTGCGTGTTGGCCCGGTGGCGATTCCGGCCAAGTCGAGGTTTGCGCCGACAGCGACGGCGCCCGTGAGGGTTACTTCGCCGAACACCGCCGCATTGAGCGAATAAACCGCCGGGTCGATGGTGACGGTGAATGGCAGGATGCCCGGTACCGGGCCACGGTTGGTGTAGGCGACCGGGTCTCCGGCAAAGGCGGACAGCCGCACACCGACACCCAAACGCACCCGACCGCCCGGATTCACGATCGGACGCCACACGCCCACGGCGGCGCGCTGGGCGCTGCTGGTGCCGCCAGCCGATGCGTCGAGCGACACGCCTGGCAGCTGACCGGCGAGCGGCGAGGCCAGACTGGCCGCGGTGACCGCGAAGATCGCTGAATATTCCGATATGATTCGCATCGGGTAGCCGATCACGGCGTGTCCACCCGCAACGTTGGCGTGGCCCCCGTTACCACCACGACGGTGTATGTCGCACCCTTCATGGCCGTGAACGTGACCGTCGGCGACACGGACTCGCTTTGAATGACGGCAGTCACTGTGTAGGGCCCGGTGTCAACGTCTAGCGACGGACTCACGCTGCCACCAGACACGTCATTGATGTTTGATGTGTTGCCCGCGGCGTTCTTGAACTGGACGTTAGCCTTCGTAGCGCGATCGTTCCGGACGCGCACGGTCGCGCGAGAGTCGCTCGAGCAACTCACGATGAGTGCGAGCGCAAGGACGGCAGCGAGACGGCTGGAGACGCGGTGCATAGTTTCTGACTCCTGGATAAGGATCGCAATCGCATGGCCGGCGACTCGGCGGCACTCCTGAACACAACGGAACATGGTGCAAGCCCGATCTGCTTGATGACTGCTCTGGTTATCCCAGGACAACCACTCCTCATCAATCGCCCGGTCAGAACATCGTGCCTTGATGTCATCGGACGTTTCGGGGACTTCCTGCAACACATCCCGATGCTCCACGACTTTGCCGCTCTCCAGCCGGGAGATGTCCATAACGGCCATCCCGCGGTCGCCCTCACGCAACACGTCCCGAAATGAAGCATCCGATTCCGTCCAACAACTCGGTGCTTCGGCCGCGAGGTGTGCCGGGTGGCCACGCACCTTTCAATCGAAAGGTACCTGCCCCGCGAGCTTGACGACGTCACATCGACGCACGCGATTCTGCTGCGGTCAAAAGTAGCT
The DNA here is from genome assembly GCA_025357945.1 of Gemmatimonadota bacterium. Lineage (GTDB taxonomy): Bacteria > Gemmatimonadota > Gemmatimonadetes > Gemmatimonadales > GWC2-71-9 > Palsa-1233. Next base: position 46,901 of record JANYLJ010000018.1, on the reverse strand, counting down.
CGCGAATCGCACGTTGCGGCATCGCTCGTCCGGTGCTATCGTCCGTCCTCTCCGGCCGTTCAGTTCGGAATCGGAGGTCCGAGTCCCCGTCAATGAGTGGGCGCCAACTGCATATTCTCCGTATCGAACATCCGGTTCCTGATTATGGGGCCTGGAAGGTCGCCTTTGACAAGGACCCGATGGGCCGGGCGCGGTCGGGCGTTAGCCGATACCGCATCTTCCGACCGACCGACGACCCTCACTACGTCATGGTAGACCTGGAGTTCGACAACCTTGCCGAGGCGGAGGCGATGCACACCGCATTGCGCGGGCTCTGGGGTCGCGTCGAAGGCAAGCTCATCGAGCGGCCCAAAGCCTGGATCATCGAGGTCCTGGAGGCCACACAGTACTGAGGCCGGCGTCAGCGCAGGTTAGCCGGCAGCGCGAACACGACGTACGTCCCCCCCGACGGCGCGTCATTCTTCCCGCCCCCGCACGCGATGACGATGTACTCTCGCCCATTCACCATGTACAGCGACGGCGTCGCGTTTCCGGCCGCCGGCAGTGTCGTCTCCCACAGCAGTTTCCCCGTGCGCTTGTCGTACACATGAAACTTGTTGTCGTATGTCGTCGCGCCGATGAACAGCAATCCATTCGCCGTGACCACCGGTCCGCCGTAGCTGTCCGTTCCGGTATTCTTGAGTCCCTGCGCGGCGAGCTTCGGGTATTCACCGAACGGGATCGACCACCGGATCTCGCCGCGGTTCAAGTCAATGGCGTTGAGGGTGCCCCACGGCGGCGTGATCGGCGGATAGCCATCGGGGTCGAGCCACAGTGTGACGCCGGTAGCCCGGTATTTCAGCGCGGCCGGATTGTTCGCGAGGGAGTCGGCAACATCGTGGCCCGTGAGCAGGAAGGTGACCAGGGCGTCCACCGAATTGTTGCCGAGCGTTTGCGCGAATCCCGGCATGCGGCCGTTTCCCTGGCCGATCAACGTTCGCAGTTGCTCGCGGGTGAACTTGTTACCGACGCTCACCAGTGACGGGGCCGCGGGCGATCCCTTCAAGTCCATACCGTGGCAGCCGGCGCAGGTGTTGGCGTAGAGCGACTTGTCGCTGCGGGGCACCAGGTGCACCACCCAGGGCTGTTCATTCGAGTTCACATAGAGGAGTGCGGTCGCCGGATCGAACGCCGGACCTCCCCACTCCCCGCCGCCATCCGTGCCGGGGAACAGGATGTTCCCCTCGGGCGCCGCCGGAACGTAGAACCCGCTCTTCATCTTCCGAAACGCGTCGAGCGCCGCGGCGTGCGCCTGGGGCGTGCGCGTCGTGAGCATGTCCTCGGTGAGGTTCTGCCGCGTGAACGGCGGTGGATTCACCGGATACGGCTGGGTCTCGGCAGCGCGCTCGCCGTCGAGTGTCGACGCCGGCACCTTGCGGTACGCGATTGGAAACAGCGGCTTGCCCGTCGTGCGCTCGAACACGTAGACGTAGCCCGTCTTTGTGATCTGGGCGACCGCGTCCACCGGTCGTCCGTCGCGCTTCACGGTCACCAGCGTCGGCGCCGCCGGGAAATCAAAGTCCCACAGATCGTGCTTCACCCCCTGAAAGTGCCAGAGGCGGCGGCCGGTGCGCGCATCGAGCGCGAGCAACGTGTTCGCGAAGAGATTGTCGCCAATGCGATCGGCACCGTACCAGTCGAAGGCGGCCGAGCCAGTCGCGGCGAACACGATGCCGCGCTGTTGGTCCACCGTCACCCCGGCCCATGCATTGGCGCCGCCCGAGACTTTCCACGACTCAGGGGACCAGGTGTCGTAGCCGAACTCACCGGGATGCGGAATGGTGTGAAAACTCCAGCGCAATGCCCCCGTCTGGACGTCGTACGCGCGGATGTCGCCCGGCGACGACGGCAGCGCCTCGGCCACTGTGCTGCCGATGATGAGCAGGCCCTCGAAGACGACGCCAGGCGTGCTGGCACTGACGCTGATCTCCGGGACCGGCCGGCCCAGGCCTTCGCGCATGTCGACCGAGCCCTCGACGCCAAACGAACGGATCGGCTGCCCGGTGTACCTGTCGAGCGCCCAGAGCTTGTTGCGATAGGTGAACAGCACACGATCGCCCGTGACGACCAGGCCGCGATGGCGGAAGCGCGCATTCGACAACTCGCCATTCGTGGGATCGAACTTCCACAGCTCGCGCCCCGTCGCCGCGTCGAGTGCGAACACGCGCAACTTCGGCGACTCCGCGTACAACACGCCGTCGATGACGATCGGGTTGGCCTGCATTTCAGACCCGGGAGACTCGTCGTGCGTCTCGTAGCGCCACGCGACCTCGAGCCGCGCGACGTTGGCGGGCGTGATCTGGTTGAGGGTCGAGTAATGGGTGTTGTCGGTGCGACCGCCGTAGACGGGCCAGTCGACCGTTCGGCCCTGCGCTCCGGCCATCAGAGGGAGCCAGAGGAGCAGGCCGATTACTCCTCGACATACCGGGTGAAAGACGCGGCGCTGCACCGTGCTCATGTTCGCCTCCCGCGAGCTGGGGGCATCGGTGGCGCGGAGGATGTCGTGGACAACGGCGGTCGGAGTCATCCGCGGAAGGTGACGTCGTCCTGGCTGCCCGACAAGGGCGGTTGCAGACGACGATCGGAAAAATCCGACGTACGGTGTGTTTAAGGCGGGGAATTGCACGGGCGGAAATTGAACATTTCAAACCGGCGTTGACAGTACGGATGTCCTGCCCCTGCGCGAGCCGGTGCGTCGCAAATCACGTCACACCGCACCGGGGTACCTCGACGGCGACGGGGGACGTACCCAGCGTCGTGATGGAGGAAGCGGAGTGCAATCTTGCACCGGCAGGGTGGCCGGACGATACGTCGAACGTCAGTCGTGGCGAGTTCGGATCCCCATCGCTGCGCTCGGGGCGATAACGCTTTTCCCTCCCACCGCCCCCTACGCCACCTTCACCGAGACCGGACCCGCCACCGGCTCCTCAGGCAACCCCCGAAACGTCGCCTGCAATGCCGCCACCGTCGTCGGACAGAGTTGCTGCTGCGCGACCAGTATTCGCAGCGTCCCCGTCACCCGCTCCACCGGCAGCCCCGCACGATACGGCCGGTCCGCCGACAACGCCTCGGTCACGTCCGCCACCGCAATGATCCGCGCCAACTGCCCGAGTTGCTCACCACCGAGCCCCAGGTGATACCCGCTGCCATCGAGTCGCTCATGATGCGCCGCAGCGGTCGCCGCGAACTGGCGGAACCGAGGCACCCGCTTGAGAATCTCCAGCGTGGACCGCGTGTGCTGCCGCATCGAGTCCCATTCTTCGTCATCGAGCGCAGCCGGCTTGTCCAGAATCGCGTTCGACACCCCTAGTTTCCCGATATCATGCAGCAACGCCGCCCGGCGCAACGTCAACAGATCCTTGCGCTCGATCCCCATCGCGCTCGCCGCGTTCACCGCGATCACCGCGACATTTTGCGAATGACGCGACGTGTACGGACTCTTGGCATCGACAACCCGGGCGAATGCTTCGGCCACCGTGTCAAGCTGGTATTCGTCGCAGTAGATCACCCGATCCCCGGGCTCCATGTCGTGCACGCGCGTGAGCAAATCGGCATCGCGCAACGATGCCCAGAATGCGGCATCGAACTGGAACGCATGCAGCGCATCCACAAGCACCGGATCGAACCAGCGACCACGACGCGCCTGCGTCATCTCGTACGCGGTACGCACGTCGAACGCACTCTGGAACACCGCCACCGTCTGAGCCAGACAGGCAATCCGCCCGAGCAGCGGCGTCGCTGAACCTTTCACACCGTACGGCAAGCCACCACCGTCCCAATGCTCGTCGAGCGCACGGATCGCTTCCGACGTCCCGGGAGGCAGTCCGAGCATCGTCGCGATCTCGGCGCCACGCTCGCACCGCGTCTGCGCCAGCGATCGCACGACACCCTGCTCCTTCACGCCGAGCATCAACATGTGCCACGCTTTCGCAACCCGACCCTTGCCGGGGAGCGAATACTTGAAGGCGTATCTGGCGGCATCCTTGGTGGCGCGCCAGTCGGTGAGCTTGTGGGCGTATTTCAGCAGCTGATCGTCGGCGCCGAAGAGCGTCGCCAGCCGCGCCGAATTGCTGGAACAACCGAGGTCCTTCAGGAGCGACGTGTAGAAGAGCGCGCTGCGCTGGTCGTCGGGCAAGCCGAGTTGTGACGCGAGACGCATCGCGATCAGCGTAGTCCGCACCGCGTGGCCCATCGGCTGCCCCTCGGTGATGTCGAGCGCGTAGGACAGCGCACTCACCACCTCGGCAAGCCTTACGCCCCCGTCGGCCTCCTCCCCCGGAAGCTTGATGGTGCCCGCGCGCCCTTCAGACGGCCGCCCAGAAAGGCGGTCAGCAGGGAGGACGGCGGGCGCCGGCGCGGGCTGGCGGCTGGGCGAATCGATCCGGCGGATCATTGGACCCGCCAGATACCGGCAAGAACAATGCCCGCACCGGTGAATCGATGCGGGCCATGGAGCTGAGGGGGATCGAACCCCTGACCTCTGCAATGCGAATGCAGCGCTCTCCCATCTGAGCTACAGCCCCCCGAGGGGAGCCAAAAGTACTAGGAAAAGGGCACGTCGACCACCATTCCGTCCCGCGCCACTTCCGTCCCCGCGAAAATCTCCCGCGCCTCGGCCACCAGCTCCGGCGCCTCCCGCGTGTACCTGGCCGAGATGTGGGTCAGGACGAGGCGTTTCACGCCGGCATCCCGCGCGACCGTCGCCGCCCCAGCTGCCGTGGAATGCCCGGTTTCGGCCGCCCGCTCCCGCTCATCGGCCCCGAAGGTCGCCTCGTGGATCAACAGGTCGGCGCCGCGGGCAAGCTCGGCCACCCCCGCGCACACCGTGGTGTCGCCCGAATACACCAGCCGCCGGCCCGGACGCGGCGCCCCGACCAGCTCGGTCGGCGCCACGACCCGCCCATCACCTAGTGTCACTGACTCGCCCGTGTGAATCTTCCCCCACATCGGCCCCTCGGGGATGCCAAGTGCGCGCGCACGTTCGGGATCGAATCGACCGAGCCGGTCGCGCTCGGCGATCGCATACGCCAGGCAATCACCCTTGTGATTCGCCTCACCGACCACGAGATCGTATTCGCCACGCGGCAACACATCCCCGGCGCGCAGTTCGACGATCTCCACCGGAAACTTCGGTCGTTCCATGCCGAGCGCCACCAGCGCGCCGAGGTGTCGCTGGGCACCGCGCGGACCGTGCAGTCGCACCGGTGCGGTGCGACCTTGCAACCCCATCGTGCGCAACAAGCCGGGGATCCCGAGCGTGTGGTCGGCGTGGTAGTGGGTGATAAAAACATCTTCCACCGCAAATCCGGCGGTGTAGCGCATCATCTGCCGTTGCGTCCCCTCGCCACAATCGAAGAGCAGTAGCTCGCCCTCGCGCTGCAGCATCAGCGCGGAAACGTTGCGATCGACCGTGGGCACCGCGGCACTGGTGCCAAGGAACGTCACCTGCATCATCGCGCGCCGTGTACCAGGCGGAGGAACTCCTCGCGCGTGCGCTGGTCGTCAAGAAAGGATCCGCGCAATGCGGAGGTGATCGTGCTCGAGCCCTGCTTCTGCACGCCGCGCATCATCATGCAGAGGTGGGCAGCGTTGAGCACGACGCCCACGCCGCGCGGATGAAGCTCCGCCTCGAGGGCGTCGGCGATCTGGTCGGTCATCCGCTCTTGCACCTGCAGCCGACGGGCAAAAACATCCACCACGCGCGCCATTTTCGACAGCCCGACGATCCTGCCGTTCGGGATGTACGCCACGTGCGCCTTGCCGTAGAACGGCAGCATGTGGTGCTCGCACAGCGAGTAGAACTCGATGTCGCGCACCAGCACCATGTTGTTGTGCGTCTCGTGGAAGAGGGCATTGCCGATCTCCTGCGTGGCGCTCTGCGCGTATCCCTGCGTCAGGAACCGGAGCGACTTCTCCACCCGCTCGGAGGTGCGCTGCAGCCCCGGGCGGTCGGGATCTTCGCCCAACTCGGTCAGTATCGCACGGATGTGCTCCTTGATCTCACTCACTGCACGCTCCTCAGAACACCTTCACGGTGACGCCGATCTTGCCGGGATTCTTCTTGATTTCGTTGAGCAGGTCGGTCATCGCCTGCATCGTCTTCCGCAGGTCGGAATACAGTGTGCTGTCGTTAAGCAACTTGCTGACGGTGCCATTGCCATGTTCGATCCGCGTCATCAGTGAATCGGCGTGCGCCGTCATCGCCCCGAGCCGGTTCGTGGCGCTCGTCGCCGCTCGCATCGTCGTGTCGACCCGCGCCTGCAAGGACTTCGCGTCAATCTGCGTCAGCGTGGAGTCGAGCCGTGCTGTTGTCCGCTGCAGCACCAGCAGCGTGGGCTTCACTTGCGATGTCGGGCCGTTCTGCTGGTCGGCCAGGAACGCCATGAATTTCTGCGTCGACGTCAGCGTGTTGCGCAGGTCGGCGATCAGCTTCGGATCGAGCATCGCGTTGACCTTGGTGAGCGTCTGCGCCGCCTGTTCGGCGATGATGGCGGCCTTGTCGAACACGCCCGGTGCAATACTGCCCTTGATCGTGTCGCCTGGCGCCAGCGGCGTGCCCCGGCCGGGATCAAGCATGATCACCTCATCACCGAGCATCCCGACAGCCGTGATCGGGGCGGTGGCAGTCGCCGTCACGACGATCTTCTCGGCGAATTTGATCCCGACCGCCACCCGCCCCTGGTCCTGATACACGATCTCGGTGACGCGACCCACCGGCGCCCCGGAGATGCGCACCGGCGCACCTTCCTTGAGGTTGCCGATGTCGGTGTAGAGCACGTTCAGTTCGGCCTTGCCGACGGACTTGCCGCGCAGCCAGAGCACACCGCCCAGGAACAGCGTGGCACCGAGGATGACGAACAACCCCACGGCGGCGGTTTTCTGGTACGAGTTCATTGGTCGACTCCGTTCATAGCGGCGCGAGATCGAAGTCGCGCTCCAGGAAAGCACGGACCTCGGGGACCTCGGACTCCTTGAATTCGTCCGGCGGCCCGATGGCGACGATCTTGCCGCCGGTGAGCAGCGCGATCCGGTCGGCAGTGCGAAATGATCCGCGAACATCGTGCGTTACCATGATGCTGGTGACGCCGAGTTCGTCCTTGAGGCGCGTCATCAGGGCGTCAATAATGTCCGAGTTGACCGGGTCGAGCCCCGACGTCGGCTCGTCATAGAGCACGTACTTGGGCTTTCCCGCAATCGCACGGGCGATACCGACGCGCTTGCGCATCCCGCCGGAGAGGTCCGCCGGCATCTTCTTCGACACGTCGGGATTGAGGTTCACCAGCCGCAAGCACTCCGAAGCGCGCTCGTGCGCGTACGTCATGTCGTTGAACTGTTGCTCGTCGGTGAGGCCGAGTCGGATGTTCTCGAACACGTCCATCGAATCGAAGAGCGCGCCATTCTGGAAGACGTAGCCGATCGTCGCCCGCAGCTTTGACAGCGCGCCGTGCTTGAGCTTCGCCACGTGCTGCCCGTCCACAATAATTTCGCCGCGATCGGGACGAATCAGCCCGATGATCGCCTTGAGCAGCACGCTCTTCCCGGTCCCCGAAGGCCCGAGCAGCGCCAGCGTCTCGCCGTCCTGCACGGTCAGGTCCACGCCGTCGAGGACGACCTGGGCGCCGAAACGCTTGGAAACATGGCGAATCTCGATCATTTCGGCTTGAGGATCAACTTGGCGAGCACAACGTCCAGCAGCAGGATCAGGATCGAGCTGGTCACCACGGCGCCGGTCGTCGACCGGCCGACGCCTTCGGCACCTTGCTTCGTGGTGAAGCCGCGATAGCACGAGATCAGCGAAATCGCGCCGGCGAAGAAGAATCCCTTGATCACCGAATACCAGCCATCGAGCGGGTGCCAGTAGACCCGGGCCCCGTACGCGAAGTCCTGGTTGGAAATCCCCAGCGTCGACTTCGCCATGATCCAGCCAGTGCCAACGGCGACGAAATCGGCGATCACCACCAGCACCGGGATCATCAACAGGCAGGCGAGTACCCGCGGAATCAGCAGGTAGCTCGACGGTGCCCGCCCGAGCGACTCGAGGGCGTCGATCTGCTCGGTCACCCGCATCGTCCCCAGCTCGGCGGCATACCGCGCACCAATCCGTCCCGCCAGGATCAGACCGACCAGGACGGGCCCGAGTTCCAGGACCACCGACTCGGTCACCAGCGATCCCACCACGTAGATCGGGATGTTGCCGGTAAACTGGTAGCCGGCCTGCAGGGCGGTGACGCCCCCGGTGAACGAGGAAATCAGCAGCACGATGAAAAGCGAGCCAACACCGATGCGCCAGGATTCATCCACCGTGCGCGGCAGCCAGACCTTGACGTCCGCGAGCCCGCGGACCATGTCCAGCACCATGCCGGCGAACTGACCGACGGCCCAAAGCGGGTCCATGGCAAGCCGCCCCGCCCGGTTCAGTGTACGCTCGATCAGAGTGCTCATTGCCTCTATCTTGCCCCTCGATGCCCCGAAAGTCCATCCTCGATCCAGAGACCCGGCGTTGGCATTTTCGCCGGAACCTCCTCGCCTGGTTCCGCCGTCATGGCCGGGACCTCCCCTGGCGCCGCACCCGGGACCCGTACCAGGTCCTCGTTTCCGAGGTGATGCTGCAGCAGACCCAGGTGGCACGGGTCACGGCATACTGGCCGCGCTTTCTCGAACGCTTCCCCACGGTACAGCACCTCGCCGTCGCAACTCCGAGGCGCGTTCGTGACGCGTGGGATGGCCTCGGCTACTACCGGCGGGCGGAAAACCTGCGCCGGGCAGCGCGCCATGTGGTCACGCACCACCAGGGAGAGGTACCGCGGGACACTGCCGTCCTGCGGTCGCTCCCCGGGATCGGCGCGTACACCGCAGGCGCGGTCGCGAGCTTCGCCTACGAGCTCGCGGAGCCGGCGATCGACACCAATGTGGCCCGGGTCCTCCGCCGCGTCTTCCATCCCCGACTGCGGAAAGGTGCCGCCGGCGACCGCCAGCTCTGGGACACCGCCAAGGCGCTGGTGCCCCGCGCCGGCAACACGGCGTGGACCACCAATCAGGCATTGATGGAACTGGGAGCGCTCATCTGCACCGCGCGGGTAATGCGGTGCGATATCTGCCCGGTGCGGAAAAGCTGTCTGACAGGCAGGAGAGGCGAGAGATGAGAGACGAGACAAAACACGCGATACCTTGGGTACGGCCCGGGGCCCGGCAGTTCTCGTCTCTCGTCTCTCGTCTCTCCTGCTACTTGGCGTGTCTCAGCAACTCCACCGTCCGCAGCGCCGCGTTGCGCGGCGAGACAAGTGTCATACCCGCTGGTAGAACGAGCCCGCGAGCAGGGCGATGAGGCCCAGCGTGCCCCCGATGGACGCGGTGATCGCGAGCCGCTTGCGCAGCGCATCGAATGCCGCCGCCTGCGGGCCGAGCGGTTCCAGTCGCGACAATTTCGTGGCCGCGGGCATCGCGCCCAGTAACGTGACCAGGGCGCCGACGATCCCGGCGCCTTGCATCGTGCCGAGCCACGAGCCAGCCGGTCCGCCCGACATGCCACCGTAAATCCGCATCGTCATGACGATGCCGGAAAGGACCACCACGATCGCCCCCGGGCCGATCAGCACCCGATAGATCGCGGCCTGCGCGTCCACCACCGCGCCCCAGAGTGAGCGATCGATCTGTTTCATGGTCAGCCCGACTGCCATCGCCGACAGCGCACCACCAAGCCACGCCGTGAAGGCGAGGGAATGGACGAAGTGCCAGACACCGTTCATGGTTCGTTCACCGGAAAGTGGAATGGGTCGAGCGGCTGGCGCCCGGCGAACCCGCCGTCGATCTCGTGCCAGTACTCGACTCGCAGCTCATCGTATTGCCAGCAGAGATAGACGTCGCGCCCGGCGAGTACGGCTGGGAAATCGACCAGCCCAGCGTCGAAGCCCTTGAACACACAACCGATCTGCTCGAACTCTTCCAGGCACGCCTCGATCTCACCCGCCAGCCGGCCGGCTTCGAGCCGCGTGCTGCGAGCGTCGGGCGTCTCGCCGCTGGCAGAGACGATCGCCTGCTCGGCCTCGAACGCGGCAACGGCCGCTCGCCAGCGCGGATGCAGGTCGAGCAGGTCGCTCACGATCCGGCGCACGAGTGGCAGCGTGGCGTCGGCCTGCTCCGTCGTGAACTGCCGCACAGCAGTCTCTGTCATTTCATCTCCTCGAGTACCTGCATCATCGCCCGATAGCCGTCGGCGGCGTATCCCGCCGTGCGACTGGCCGCGAACATCGCACCCCGGTCCGCCGTCGGCCGCAACCAGATCAGCGGCGGCCGACCCGGCGTACGATCCCACCGTTCACGCTGAAGCTCCACGGCGCCCGCCATCAACCAACCAATTGCGGTGTCGGCCGCAGCCACGAGCGGCGGCGGCACCTCCAGCGACTTCCCCGTCTCATCGAATCCCGGCGCCGTGTGAATCGCCACCACGAAGGTGCAATCGATCCCGACGGCCTGCCCGATCGGCACCGGCGAACGCAGGCCACCGTCATAGAACGTACGCCCATTGACCGCCGCAGGTGGAAAGTACGGCGGCAACGCGCACGCCGCCGCGAGGACATCGACAAGCGGCGCATCTTCGCCACCACTGCCGAAGGCGACTTCCCGCCCCGTCGCTACTTCGACGGCGGTCACCGTGCACGGGGTCGCGAGTTCCGCGAACGAGCGCGCCGGCACGAGCCGCTCGATCAACCGGCGAATCGGCTTCGCTTGCATCACAGCGGGCGACCAGATGCCGCGCAGCAGTCCGGTCCAGTTCGGCCGCAACACGTCGGCACGCCGGATCGCCGCCACCCGCTCGAGGATCGACTCTGGCGCCTCGCCCGACGCCAGCGCCGCGGCAATCACCGCGCCCATCGACGTGCCGATCCAGTGGATCGGCGTGATTCCCGCGTCGCGCAGCGCCCGCGCCGCACCGAGGTGCGCGGCAGTCTTCGCCCCACCACCGCCCAGCACCATCACCACACGTGGTGCGGTCACCGGGTCGGGTGCTCTTTGCGATATTGCTCCGCCGCGGCGTAGCGCTCCTTCTCTTCAACGGTGGCCGGAATGAGCCGCGGCACCCGCTTCGGCCGGCCATTCTCGTCGATCGACACGAACACGACGTGCGCCGTGTTGGCGTGCTTCCGTTCACCCGTGCTTGGCGTCTCGGCGTAGACCTCCACCGTGATATCCATCGACGAGGAACCCACGAAGTCCACGGTCGACCGGCAGGTCACCAGCGAGCCGATCGGGATCCGTTCGCGAAAGTCGACCTTGTGAATCGACGCCGTCACCACCCGCCCTCCGGCGTGCCGGATCGCCGCGATCGCGGCCGCCTGGTCCACCAGCGCCATCAGGTTACCGCCGAACAGGTCGCCGAGCAGGTTGGCCATGTGCGGCATGATGAGGACGGAGATTTCGCCGCGAGAGTACGACATCGGTCGGGAGTCGGGGAGCGCCATGAGCGTGTCATCCTGAGTTGTGGCTGTCAGTAATCCACCGGTCGCAAGTAGTACTCGCCGATCGCCGTCTGCGACACCATCGCCACGCTCGGCAGGCGACGCTTCCAGTGTGTGCTATCGAGCCGCTGGCGCACCAGCGCGATCTCCGGAGCCGAAAAGCCCGCGGCCCCAATCACGTCGTCGCGATCGCCACGGAGGAGCATCTCCAGCACCGGGTCCGCTCGCGCGTAGCTGATCCCGAAGTCGCCCTCGTCGGTCTGCCCGGCCACCAGGTCGGCGCTCGCCGGCTTGGCTACAATCTCCGGCGGCAGGCCAAGTGCTGCGGCCAGTTCCCGCACCTGCGTCTTGAACAGGTCACCGATCGGATTCACTGGGGGCGCATCATCTGCGTGCCAGGTGAAATAGCCGAGGAGTCGTTCGCTCTTGTTGCCGGTGCCGAGCGGAATCGCGGCGAGGGCGGCGCCCAGGTCGAACAGGGTGACCATGCGGATGCGAGCCATCACGTTCCCGAGACGCTGCGGTGTGGGTGTGATCCCGCACGCGGCGGCGTAACCGTCCACCGCCGCGCTGATGTCGACCGTGCGTTCTTCGATTCCGAGGGCCTGGGTCACCAGGTGCGCGTGCTCGAGCGAATCGGCACTCGATGCGCGATACGGCATCCGCACCGCCACCACGTTCTCGGCGCCGAGCGCTGCGACGGCGAGATACGCAACCACAGCGCTGTCGATCCCGCCGGAAACACCAATCACCACGCGTGCGAAACCACGGCGGCGTACCACCTCGTCGCGGAGGAATTCGGTGAGCCAGTGACGGGTGAGCGTCGGATCGATCGCAAGGGAGGGGGCAGTTCGTACCTGGGACGTGGGACGGGGGACCTGGGACGCGCGGCCGTCCGTCGGATCCGCAAGTCCGGTCAAATCCCGGAGCGCTCCCTCCCGTGTCCCACGACCCATGTCCCAGGTCCCACGTCCCACGTCCGCTACCGCCCGTTCCCTGCGCCTCTCCTCCAGCGATTCCAGCAGGTGCGGCAACTTCAATTCGAGATCGGCGAGGAGCGGTGTCGCCGCGCGGGCGCGCGCGATCTCGTCCAGATCGACCGCGACCGACACCATCGCATCCGCGAACACTGGTGCCCGCGCGATCACGTCGCCACTCGGGCTCACCACGATCGATCCGCCCGGAAAGCCCTTGCCGCCCTCGAAGCCGACGAGCTGCGTGAGCGCGATGTACACGCCATGTTCTGCCGCCATCTCCTGGACCACACGATCCCACCGCACCAGCGACGTCGGCCGACCGGGATGCAGCGGATCGGGCACCAGGCCACGCGCCGGGCTCGCCGCCACAATCGCGATCAGTTGCGCCCCGTCGACGGCGGCGATCGTACCGGTGAGCGAGTGCCACGCATCCTCGCACACCAGCATCGCCGCACGACCGAATCGGGTGTCGAACGCGCGCACATCGCGCCCTGCTTCGACGAAGCGTTCTTCATCGAACACGCCGTAGGTCGGCAGGAACACCTTGCGATGCACGTGCCGGATACCGGCGTCCGTGCCGCCGAGGGCGACCCAGACGGCGGAGTTATGAAGACGATCGTCCAGGCGTTCGTAGAAGCCGACGCAGAGCTCGACCGGTGGCGCGCCGCTACGGGCGTGCCGGTCACGCAGCGCCGCGAAGACATCGTTCGCGCTCACCGCGTGGTCCCGCACGCCCCCTTCGAGGAAGTATCCTGTCAGCATCGCTTCGGGAAAAACGAGCACATCGGGCGGCGTCGGTGCAGCAGCCACCATCGCGAAAACCCGCTCGATCTGGTCGAGATTGGCGGCCAGCGACCCCTTGGTCGGGCGGAACTGGCAGAGCGCGACGGTGATGAACGGCATCGTGCCTGTAAAATACACGTTCCGGCGGCTTATACTTGGCCGCATGACACTTCTCGCCGCTGCTGACGGCGTCGTCAACGCCTCGTCGCCGCTCCCTTGGCTCGTCGTCGGGGGCCAACTATCAGCTCCGCAACTCACCGCACTCCACGCCGCGGGTGTGCGCACCGTGATCGACCTCCGCGATGCCATGGAACCGCGACCATTTGACGAGCCTGGGACCGCCGCCACCCTCGGCATGCACTACGTCAATGCACCGGTCGTTTCCGGTGCGCTCACCGATCAGGCGATGGAACGCGTGCTCACTGCACTCCGCGCGGCGCGCCCCACACCAACCCTGCTCCACTGCAGCAGCGCCAACCGCACTGGTGGCCCGCTCATCGCCTACCTGATGATCGATGAAGGGATGGATCAGGCGAGCGCGGTCGATGCCGCGATGCGCGGCGGACTGCGAAGCGTGGAGATTTTGGAATGGGGAACGGAGTATGCGGGGAAACACAGGAAAAACTAGAGCGACGAGAGACGAGAGACGAGAGATGAGAGACGAGACAGGCCAGCCGCTAAACGAAGGATCTACCCAACCAGGCTGGTTTCTCTCGTCTCTCGTCTCTCGTCTCTCGCCTCTCCTACCCGTGCCCGCCGCCTGCGGGCCGTGACCTTGCAGCCGGGGGCGGCGCGGAATGCTGCGCCGGTGCCGCGCGAGGGGCTGACGAAGATGCCGGCGGCGGTGGCGCGCGATACGCCTGGGGTGGCGCGCGATCCACCTGAGGTGGCGCGCGATACGCCTGGGGTGGCTCGCGATACACCGGACGCGACTGCGGTTGTTCGGTGCGCGGACGATCGGCGGCCTGTGTCGTTGTCAGCGTCTGCGGCGGTTGGCGGAACACCGGCCGTTCACCAGGCATCCTGCTCCTCGGCGCCGTCACGGACAAGTCGGACGGGCGCGGCCGTGACCGCGTGCCGACACCGGGTGCACGGGGCGGCGCGGGCGGCGGCGCTGCATGCGCCGGCGATGGTGGCGCGCTCACGTTGGTGCCAGTGCCCGACGGCGGCATCATCGGTCGCGGGCGAGAGCGGGTACCCGGCGGGAGCACCGGCACCGGGCGCGGATTGTTGCCGACCACCGGGAACCAGTTGTTGCCAGGATAGCCATAGCCATAGCCAGACCCGTAGCCATAGCCGTAGCCGTAGTTGTAACCCCAGGGCGAATAGAGCCACGGATCCCAGAACGGCGAGTAGCCGAAGCCGACAGAGAACTCGCTCCCCGGGTAGCCCCAACCGCAGCTCATGCAGCGCCAGCGCGGATTGTAGTACGGATCGTAGAGACCGGGATAGTAACCGCCGCCGCCATTCACCACGGTCGAGACGCTGCTGATATCCTGCACGCGGTAACTAATGGCGTCATAGTCGAAGCGGGCACGGTTGGTCATCCGCGCCACAATCGCGGTCAGGTCGTTCTCTGCGTCAGTGGTGCTGTCGCGGAGCCGCAGCGCGTCGTAGTCCCAGTGCCCGTTCTGACTGAAGTCTCGCAGCACCAGCAGCTGGTGGGAGAGCGCGGCGTAGATCATGCCGCTGCCACCGCGATCGTCGGCCAGGAAGGTCGACCGGTCGCCCCGTCCGCGGAGCTCATACTCCTTGCCACCACGCACGAACGCGTCGGCGTCGGGATCGAGCGGGAACACCACTCGGATCCGGCCGTCGCCATCCACGCGGAAGACGATCAGGTAGCCATCGTCCGCTGTCTGCACCCGGACATTGACCAGTCCGCCGGGAGCGAAGTTGCCACCGTCGTTGAGCGAAACCTGAATCGCGGGGGTCCGCGCCGCCGCGATACCGGCACCGGTGGTGTCGCCAGAGGGGGCGGCGACGAGCAGCGTCGCAAGTAGTGTCAGCATGGAACCTCCAGGCAAGCTGCGGACGCCAAGTTGGGAAAATACGCTGAGGTAGATATCCAGTTCCGTGCCATAGCTAACATGTTACTGGACAATCGGTTACGGATGGACGACCAAGCCGGTTGTCCGGGGCGGTGGACAGGTGCGACCTGTTACCAGCGGGGCCGATCAAGCCACCGACGTCTCGCTCCCGCCATTCCACCGATGCCAATACATCCTCAACTCCGTAATCTTCGCACCATCCGTCTCGGCGAACATCGCCCCGCGCGCGTCGACCCATTCGCCGGTCGTTCGCCGGCGGAACACCAGCTTGAACTCGGTCGAGAACCACGGCCCGGCGACGAACACCTCGCCCACCGTGAACGTCGCCTCGGACTGATAGTACGGAATGTCGCTCGCCCATTGGCGGATCGTATCGGTGCCGGTGAGCGGTGTGGAGAACGGCGTCTCGATGAACACCGGTTCCGCAGCGAAGACGCCGACCATCAGGTCCGGCCTGCCCTTACTCCACCCTTCCGCGAGCTGGTCGGCGAGTGCGCGCGCGACGATTCGCATCGTCGCCGGGTCCGGCATCATCGCATCGGTCATTTCTTGGCGCCCTCCCCGGTCAAGCGCCGCAACGCATCCTTGGCATCGCGCACGCGCGACTGAAAGTTGGAATCCGCGTGATCCCACAACCGCAGGAACTGGCCGTAGGATGCGACAGCATTGGCCTTGTCGCCGGCGGCTTCGTAGGCCTTGCCGAGATCGTATTGTACAATCGGAATAAACGCGATCTGATCGGTGAATCCGTCGCGCAACCGTTCGATTCCGGCGGCACGGGTCGCCGGCTGCGACGCGAGGTAGAGCGCGAGCCGCAGCGACACCGCGCTGCCGAACACGGGATTGGCAAATCCGCCCACAATGCGGAGTCCCGAGTCGGTGCGTGCGAGCCCGCGCGTGACATCACCGGCGGCCGCCATGCGGAGTCCGTCGAGGCCGATCAGCCCGCCACGAAGGAAATCGGGCGAGTTGGCGTTCAGCCCAGCGATCGCCGGCTGCAGAATGGCGGCCGCCTTCGCGGTCTGTCCCTGATCAAGGGCCATCATGGCACGGTAGTAGGAAACGTACGGCAGCGCCGCCGGTTTTTTCGCAACCGCGGTATCGAGTGCGCTGGAAAAGCGGGTCGCCATGGCCGAATCGATGAAGGCACCGATCACCGGCATGAGGCTGACATACTCACGAAGGTTCGCGCCGCCAGGCAACGTCATCAACGTGTCGCCGATGCGCCGTGCGGCCACTTGCCGACCGAGCGCCCCGGTAAGCGACCCCAACAACAGCAGGCCCTGGGGGCGAGCCTCCGGCGGCATCTGGGCCACGAAGTGGCGGAGCAAGGTGTCGAGCTTGCTGCCGTTGACCCCTGGCGAGCGTGCCAACGCCGTCAACGAAGCGATACGCATGCCTCCCGCCGAGACGCTCATCATCGACGCAAAGCCGGTGTCGGCGCCGTGCAACACCGCCATCGCCTCGCTGGCGCCCTTCGCCTCCTCTTCAGCGTGCGCGTCCTGAAACACCTTGAGGTAGCGCTTCCCGAGCACCGTGTCGTGTTGCTCGAGCGCGAGCTCCATCGGGTGGATTGCAGCGGCCGCGAGGGTCGAGTCGAGCGCCAGGACGCGATCAAACGGAACAATCAGCTCAGCCGGCGGGAGCGGGTGATAACTGCGAGTATGGTATTGCGCTTCGCCGAGGAGATACCAGCCGTCAGCATCCTCGGGGTACAGCGCGGTGTAGTTGCGCATCGAGTCGGCCGCTTCCGGACGTCCGCGCTGGAACATCTCATAGGCGACGAGAATGGCGCGCAGTCGCGGTGGCAACGACGTCGAATACCTGACCGCGTTCCTGCCGGCCAGGCTTGAGGCCTTGGTAGCGACCTGCCCTTCCCAGCCGAGTGTACTCGCGAGTTTGTACCACGCAATCGCGAACGTCGAATCCGCGGCAACGGCATGTTCGTAGGCAACCTGCGCCGAGTCCCAGCGGCCGCGACGGTACCACTTCTCACCGTCGAGGTAGGCGCGAATTGCTTCCATCGAGGTCGACGTAATCGCCGAGCTGCGCGCCGACGGGAGCGGCTCCTTCGAGCGCCAGATGCCGTGCAGCAACTTGAGCGCGAGACCGTCGGCCAGGGTCAGCACCGAGTCAGTCGGGCCCTCGACCTGTTCGCGCGCGAGTTGCTTGCCGCTCAGGTCATAGAGTTCTGCGGTCAGTCGCGTCCGCTGGCCGGTCGCGAGCAGCGACCCGGTCAGCACCGACCCCGCCTTGACGCTGCGGGCCACGGCGATCGCGTCATCGAGTGTCGGCGTGCCGCCCTTCGCACGGCGCTGCCAAGCGCGCAACACCTGCCGTGACTCGATGGTGCGAATGCCGCCCACGCCATCGAGGTTGCCGCTGATCAGGTCGACCATCCCTTCGCCGAGATTTTCGACGCCGATACCGCTGGTGGCGAACGGCACCACCGCAATCGTTTCCGCGCCCGAGACGACAACTCGCTTCGGCCGCAGGGCGAACACGACGGCGAGCACTGCAGCGACGGCAACGACCGGGACGACGAACGTCAGTCGCTTCCACCGACGACTCTCGCGGGTGGCCGCGGCCGCGCCACTGCTCTCGTGCGTCACCGCGTTCGCGAACGCCATGATGTCGGGAAAGCGTTGCGCGGGATCCTGGGCCAGCCCGCGCTGCACCGCTGCGTCCAGTCCCGGCGGTGTCCCGGCCACCACCGTGGCGAGTTTGGGGCGCGCGCCGGTGAGCACCTTGGTGAGCAACGCCTGCATCGTCGGCGCGGTAAATGGCTGGTTGCCACTCACCATTTCGTACAACACGCAGGCCAACGCGTACTGGTCGCTGCGGGCGTCCACCGTGTCGGCCGTCGCCTGTTCCGGGCTCATGTACGCCGGTGTGCCGATCGCCATGCCGGTCCCGGTGAGTCCGGCGTTGGCGGCACGCGACGCGTCGATCGCGCGCGCAATGCCGAAGTCGGTTACCACGGCGTGACCACCGGAAAGCATGATGTTCTCCGGCTTGATATCGCGGTGCACGACGCCCTGTTTGTGGGCGTAGGCCAGCCCGCTCGCTGCGTCGCGTACGATCTCGGCGGCGCGGTCGATGGAGACGCGACCCTCGCGCTGCAACAGGTCGCGCAACGATTCACCGTCGACAAACGGCATCACATAGTAGAGGAAACCGTCGGCGGCGCCGGAGTCATACACCGGCACGATGTGCGGATGCTGGAGCTTGGCGGCGAGTTCGATTTCCCGGAGGAAACGGTCGGTCCCGAGCGAAGCGGTCAGCTCCGGGCGCAGCAGTTTGATCGCCACCCGACGGTGGTGTTTCAGGTCCTCGGCGAGGAAGACCGTCGCCATGCCGCCTTGACCGATCTGGCAGTCCACAGCGTAGGTGTCGCGAAGCGCCGCGCGCAGGCGCTCGAGGGTTTCGGACATGGACAGGGGCCCGTTGGGTTGGCGAACCCCAAATGTAGCGCGGAAATGGCGGCGGTGAGAGGAGCTTCCCGCTCACCTCTCAGCGCTGTCCTCTCACCGCCCTTCTCACCCACGTCTCAAAGAACCCACTGCCGCTGTCGGCGATCGCGACGCCCGCGGCCGTCCCCGTCGCCCGCCACACCCCACGCATCTGCAGGAAGACGCGGTCCGGGCCGGCCACCATCGATTGGGACGCCGCGACGTCGACGATCCGCACCGAAATGCGGAGCGTGTCATCGAGTCGTGACGCGCGGATGCGCAGCGAATCCGGGGCACTGACCCCGGGCATTCCGGCCACCGCCTGCGCCCCAAACCGCTCGACCGCGTCGAAGCGGTAGATCTGCTGCACGCCCAGCGAATCCTCGAGTGCGAGAAAGAATGGTACGCTGCTCGAGGTGCGCTCAGCCGCGATGACGCCGCCGTACAGGAGCGCGTGCGTGGCACTCCGCCCCGCACCCCATTCCCAGGTGACAGCGCGCCAGCTTCCCCAGTTGTGGTCGTGGTAGGCGGCGACGTCGTGAAAGTCGCGGCACGCGCGCGCGGAGCAGAGGCGACCTGATGCGGTGCCCACCAGGGCGGGCACGACATACCCCGACGCCTCGTGATCGTCGCCGAGCTCGACCGGCGGGAAATAGCGTCCCCCGGCCGGTGTGAGCGTGATGTTGAACGTGGCGGCGCCCGCCGCGCCGCGGATGCGATACACTCCGTCGCGCTGGACGACGCTGCTCGCACCCACGAAGAGATCGGCGCGGGTGGTATCGAGCACGATCGCGTTGCGGCGGACGTTCTGGACGAATCGCTGATACGTCCCGTTCGGCAGGCGATGCGTCACCAGGACCTGCCCGCCTGATCGCGAACCGTACCGGTCGCCGCCCACGAGCAACGTGATGTACCACCACTCGTGGTCGCTCACGATCACGTTGAAGTAATGCCATTCCGCCCAGCTGCTGTCGCGCGTGGGTGGCAGGTGAAAATGATCGATTTCGTCGTAGAATCCCTGTCGCTCCGGCGCAATCCACGCCCGGTCCGGTGGGCCATCGCTCCAGATACCCGCCACGATCCGCAGCCCGGCACCCGCGGCAGCTGCGGCGCTGGGAATCTCGCCACCCGCGCGCACCGTGTACGCCGTGTCCCGCGTTCGCACCTCAAGCAGCTTCTGTTCGAGTACTGGCGACACGGCGGCGACCACGGATTGGTGTCGTGGTCCTCCGAGCATCTGGCGTGACACGAACCGGGCACCATTGATCCCGAAAAACATGCCGGTGAGGCCGCCGGTGCGCATCGCCTCAATGTCCACGCCCTGCGGCAGCGCGGTGAGGTCCCCGCCAGCAATGAGGGATACGTCGCGCGACTGTTCGAGCATCGCGTCGCCAACCGAGAGCAGCACGATCATCACGGCGACACCGATGGCGTATCCGCCGAACAGCACCACCGCCCGTCCGGGTCGGACCAGCAGGTGCCGCACCGCCAGCGTCCAGACCATCACCCGACGATTTCCCCATCAAGCATGTGCACGACTCGGCCCGCGTCGGCGGCGAGGCGATCGTCGTGGGTGACGACGACGAGGGTCAGGCCGTCGGCGTGCAGGCGGCGGAACAGTGCCAGAATCTCGCGACCGGTGGCCGCGTCGAGTTCACCGGTTGGCTCGTCGGCCAGCAGGATCCGGGGTCGGTTCGCCAGCGCGCGAGCGATCGCGATCCGCTGCATCTCGCCGCCCGAGAGTTGCGTCGCGCGGTGTGCCGCGCGCTGTGGCAGGCCGACGTACTCGAGCAGTTCGGTCGCTCGCGCGAAACGTTCCGCCCGTGGCACGCCGCGTTCCGCCATCGGCAACTCGATGTTCTCGCGCGCCGTGAGCACCGGCAGGAGATGGAATCGCTGGAACACAAATCCGAGCTGTTCGAGCCGCAATCGCGTCAACACCCGATCGGACAGTGTGCCGAGGTCGCGACCGAGCAGCGAGATCGTGCCCGCAGTTGGTTGGTCGAGGCCGCCGAGCAGCGTCAGCAGCGTGGACTTGCCGCATCCCGATGGCCCCACCACGGCGAGATACTCGCCGGCGCTCACCGTGAGTGACACGCCGCGCAGCGCATCGACATCCTGCAGATCGAGCGGGTATCGCTTGGTGACGTCTCGCGCCACGATCACCGCGGTCACGGTGCGTCGCTCCGGAGTGTCGCCGCGATCGGCGTGGTGGCGGCACGCCATGCGGGAATGAGCCCCGCGAGGACACCGGTCGCGAGCAACGTGGCGGCTGCCGTCATGAGTTGATGCGCATCGGCAACGAAGAACGAGATCGCGGCTGGCAGCCCCGGAAACGACGTCAGGATCGCGTCGAGCCAGCGCGCCGTCACGAGTCCAAGCGCCACGCCGACGGTGCCGCCAATGATCGTGAGCAACGACCCCTCCACCAGGATCTGTCGCAGGATGGTAATCCGCGCCACGCCGATGGCGCGCAGGGCAGCGATATCGCCAATCCGCTCGTTCACCGAGATCGCCAGCAGCGTGCTCACGAGGAGCACGGTCACCATCAGTGCGATCGAACCGAGGATGAGTGACAGTTGCCGGAAGTAGCTCAATCGGAGTCGGAACTGCGCCAGCATGTCGGCCACGCTGTTCATGCTGACCGTTGGATACCGTCCGCGCAGCCGCGTGGCGACCGCGTTCACCGCCGTGTCCTCGGCAATCCGGACGAGCAGCATCGAGGCGCGGTTCGCCGCACTCGCCCCGGCGAGGTGTTGCGCCAGAGCCAGCGTGAGCGCGACCGATGGTTGATCCTTGGCGTCGTAGAGAAAGCGCGCGATGCCGCGAACCGTCACGACGCGCTCGACCGCAGCAGTCGCCACGCGCGGATCGAGCCGGCCGACGAGTCGAACCGTGTCACCAATGTCGGCGTGCAACCGGCGTTCGGACGGATCGCCGAGCAGGACGCCGGCGGTGTCGGTTGCAGCCAGGTCGGCGCCGCGCACAACCTGATAGGTGCCCTGTGCGCCCGGTGTGACGCCGTAGACCACCAGCGGAATCAGCGCTGGGCCGCGCCGGGCCAGAGCCGATGTGGCGAGGATCGCACCGACGCTGGCCACGCCGGCCTCACGCCGCAGTGACGTCACCCGCTCACTCACGCTATCGATCGTGGCGTCGGTGTCGAATGGCAGCGTCCCCCTGGGCGTGGCGCGAAGCTGGAAGCCACTGCTCACCAGGAGGCGGCCAAACGAGCGTTCGATGCCACCACTCAATAACACCATGTCGAGCAGCAGCGCGGTCGCGATCGCGATACCGAGTAACGACAGTGCCGTTCGCGCGCGGTGCCGCAACAGGTCTCTCACTGCCCAGTGCCATGTCATGCGGCTCGGCTCCACAATTCCACCGGTGGCGTGCGAACCAGGCGCCACGCGGCGAGCGCGCCGGCGGCGAGCCCGAGTACCACGGAAAGGCCGACCGCGAAGAGAACGGTACGTGCGGTGTACTCCGAAAAGATCAGCGCCGTGTCGAACGCGCCCTGGTAGTATGAATTGACGGCAGCACTCGCCAGCGCTGCGATACCGGTGCCCAGCACCGAGCCACACAGCGCCACGATGGCCGCCTCGAGCGCAAGGGCGAGGAACACGGTCCGGCGCGAAATGCCCGTGAATCGGAGCACGGCAACGTCACGGCGACGTTCTTCCACCTTGAGCAGCATCAGGCAGAGGAGGAACACGGCGCTGGCAAGGACCGAGATGATGGCAATCGCCCGGTGAAAACGACTGACCACGATGAACGTCGTGGACGACTGCGCGGCGATCGTGCGCGACGGCAGGAGATCGTATCCGAACGCCGACCGATTGAGCCGCACGGCGGCGCTGTCGGGGTCGATGCCGGGCTGCAACACGACGCCGATCCGGTCGACGCGGTCCGGCTGGCCAAGCAGCAACGCCAGGTCGGCGAGGTGCAGGCGGACGTGGTAGTCACGCCGCATGATCGTGGCGGGGTCGGGCTGTGGTTCGTAGATCGCGGCGACGCGCGCCAGTGCCGCCGTCGGCGTCGTGGACGTTGACAGCCGCACCGTATCGCCGACGTGGAGTCGCGCCGCGGCGGCGAAACGTCGTTCGATGGCGATGGCAAGCGCAGAGTCGGCCGGAACCGGCGAGCCCTGTGCGGTGATACGCGCGGGTGGGGCGAGCAGGATCGAGACGGCAAGAGTCCAGCGGATCAGCACGCCCGGAAGGTACACGAGCGCGATCCGGTCAGCGCCGCAGAGCGAATCCGAATCCGACGAAATAGTTGTCGGCATCGCGGTTCAGCCCGACGCCGACCCGGGCGTCGACCTGAACGTTGTTGGACAGGAGGACCAGCACCCCGGAGTTGACATAGTGCGCGCCGGCTGCGCCCATTCCTGAAGTGAGTGGTTGCAGCGTGAAGTACTCGCCATAGAGCTGCACCCTTGGGCTGGCCTGATACTGCACCGAAAGCGAACCGATCCCCTGCGCGTGATCCGCGGCCGTGCGCGTGGCGAAGAACTCGACACCCGCCGACCACGGACCCGCCGTCTCCCAGCCGAGCAGGATTGCGCCACCCGGAAGCCACCGATGCGCCGATATCGCGTCGCTCCCGGTGGGAACGTTCACCTTCGCTTCGAAAGACAACGCCGGGACGATGCCGTGCGCCTCGGTGAGGCTCACCTTGGTGCCGAGATAGACGTCGTCGAACCCGCCCATGGCGGCTGCCGACGGTCCATCCGCGCGCTGTACCAGGTAGTTCTCGCCGACACGCAGTTCGACGTGCGACAGCAGGCCAATCCGCAGCAGCGCTTCCGGCAGTGAATGGGTATGCCCTGCGTCAGTGCCACGCGCCTGCTGATAGGTGTAGCCGGTTTCGAACTGAAAACGGCCCGGTGCCACGGTGTGCGTGCCATCCGTAAAGTCCGGTCGATCTGTGTCGATCGGCGGCGACGCCGCGCGCTGTGCTGCCAATGGCACGACGCCGACCAGCAACAGGATCACGAACGACCTCACGCGAACCACTGACGTGCCATCACGATCAGGAGCCAGCCATTGAGTCCGGCGATGACGATCGCCGTGGTCCACGCGAGCACGACGGTGGCGGGATGATTGGCGAATTCACCCATCTTCGCCCGCGACGAGGTGAAGAGGACGAGCGGAACCACCGCGAACGGCAATTGCAGGGCGAGCACGACCTGGCTGAGGATGATCAGCACCCCGATGCCGTGCTCACCGTAGATCGCCGTCACGATCACCGCCGGCACGATCGCGATCAGCCGGGTAATCATCCGGCGGATCCACGGCGGTAGCGAGATGTCGAGGAACCCTTCCATCACGATCTGTCCGGCAAGCGTGCCGGTGATGGTGGAATTCTGCCCCGAGGCGAGCAGGGCGACCGCGAACAGCACGCTCGCGAGTGACGTCCCCAGCAGCGGCGACAGCAGCGTGTAGGCGTCGCCGATGTCGGCGACCGATTCATGGCCGGTGCCGTGGAACGTCGCCGATGCAAGGACCAGGATCGCCCCGTTGATCAGGAATGCGAGGAACAGCGCCACTGTCGAATCGATGGTGCCGTACCGGATCGCCTCGCGCTTGGACGCGACGTCGTCACCCACGTTCCGCGTCTGCACCGCTGCCGAATGGAGATAGAGGTTGTGCGGCATCACCGTGGCACCAAGGATGCCAATCGCAATGTAGAGCATGTTGGGATTGGTGATGATCTGCCCGGTCGGTACCAATCCACCGAGCACCGCACTGAACACCGGGTGCGAAAAGGCGATTTCGGCCGTGAAGCAAAGCCCCACGGTCACGATCAGCGCGACAATGAATGCTTCGAGGCGACGGAATCCTTTCTGTTGCAACGCGAGAATCAGGAGCACATCGAGCGCGGTCGCGACCACGCCCCAGATCAGCGGGATTCCGAACAGCAGGTTGAGCGCGATCGCCGACCCGATCACTTCGGCCAGGTCGCACGCCGCGATTGCGATCTCGCAGAACACCCACAACACGAACGATACCGGTCGCGAATAGTGGTCGCGGCACGCCTGCGCCAGGTCGCGGCCGGTGGCGATGCCGAGCTTGAGGGCGAGGGCCTGCAGCAGCATCGCCATCAGGTTGGAGAGGAGGACCACACTGAGCAGGGTGTAGCCGAAGCGTGCGCCGCCGGCGAGGTCGGTGGCCCAGTTGCCCGGATCCATGTAGCCGACCGCGACCATGTATCCCGGTCCCGCGAACGCGGCCGCCTTGCGCCACCATGGGCCACCACGAGGAATGTTGATCGTGCGAAACGATTCCGGCAGCGATGGTCGCGGGCGGGCATGGTGCCAGCCGTCACCGGTTGTCGGGATTCCGCTCACGTCCGGTTGAATGATCGGCGGCGGCGAAGCAGCCGCCACTATTCCGGCCGGGTGCAGAGGAGTTGCTCGGCAAGCTCGCGACCGACGACCCGGCGTGCGCCATTGAGCGACACCGTCACCGGACCGTTGAATGGCTGGTGGTCGAGCATCGTGATGCGTACGCCGGGGACGAGCCCGGCACCCGCGAGCCAGCGGAGCCGCTCAGCCGACCCGGTGTCCACGCGCGAGATCGTGACGCTTTCGCCAACCGGAATGTCCGGCAGTGGTGTCGTACTCACGTCCACGATCTGACCATCTGCGGCGGGAATCGGATCGCCATGCGGATCGAATCGCGGATCGCCGAGTGCTCGCGACAGCCGTTCGACCAGGTCCTCCGACACGGCGTGTTCGAGCTTCTCAGCCTCGTCGTGCACGTTGTCCCAGGTATAGCCGAGGTGCGACACGAGGTACGTCTCGATGACCCGGTGGCGGCGCAGCATCCGAAGCGCCGCGTGGCGACCGTCCTTGGTGAGCGTGACTCCCTTGTACGGCTGGTGCTCGGCGAGGCCCGCTTCGGCGAGACGCTTGAT
Organism: Gemmatimonadota bacterium; assembly: GCA_025357945.1. Lineage (GTDB taxonomy): Bacteria > Gemmatimonadota > Gemmatimonadetes > Gemmatimonadales > GWC2-71-9 > Palsa-1233. The sequence continues at coordinate 21,222 of JANYLJ010000018.1, read as the reverse complement.
CATGCCGCTGACCGACGGCGCCGCGAGATCGAGCACGTCAGCGATCGCCGTTGTGGAGGCCGACTCGCCGCTCTCGGTCAGGTGGTAGATGACCTTGAGGTAGTCTTCGACCGACCGGGAGAGGTCGTTGGCGGCGTATTTAGGCATAGCTAAGTCTAAAGATTTGGTGCGGTTGTGTCAACTGGAGGAACGACTAAAAACTGTATCGACGCTGCCAGTTGCTACGTTTCCTGATCAGTGCGCCTTCGCGGCGTGCGCCACCCGCTCCAACCAATCGAGGACGCCATGTCCGACGACGCCAAAAAACCCGCGCTACCGCCCAAACGTCCCCCGGCCAAGGACACGATGACGATCCCCGGCCAGCGGCACTCTGGCGGCAAGGGCTCGAACAAGGCGCCGATGGCGCCGATCAAGAAAGTCGGTCGCCGCCGTCCGTAGCGCGACTCATCTCAGCGCCTGCCACGCCGTCAGCACCGGGGTGACGATTCGTTCGGTCATCCCCCAGAGGAACCCCTCGGGCAGCTGATACCCCGCCACCACCCGCGACTCGCCGCGAACATCGATCGTGCGCGAGCCATGCACTCCTTCGACCACCAGATCCGCCAGCGGTCGCCATGCCGCGTGAACCACTTCGTTGCTCACGCCGGGCCGGATCGCTTCGAGGAGTAAAAACACGAACGGCCGGACCATGATCGGTGGCAGTGTCGGCGTTCGCGGCACCAGGTCATCCAGCTCGGCGCGACACCACCCGCGTTCGAGTCGAATACCGGTTTCCTCTTCGGTCTCACGAATGGCGGTGGCCAGCAGGTCAACGTCCGCGGTGTGATACCGCCCGCCCGGCAGTGCGAGTTGCCCCGACCACGGATCGCCATCGCGTTCGGCCCGACGAATCAGCAACAATCGATCGGGATCGGGAACGAGCAGCAGTGCCACCGCTGCCTGCGGACGATCAGACTCGGACGTCCGGTGCGGCTGTTGGCGACTCAGGTTTGTGACCAGACGCTCCAGCATCGGATCAGCGCAGGTAGCGCGCGAGGAACTTCACCGTGGCACCGAACAATTGCTCCGTTTTTGCGGTCGGGCCCGCCCAGGGATGCCGCGCTCCGAACGTGTGCCCGCTCCCCTCGACGAACAACGACTCGAAGCGCGGGTCGGTCGAGAGCGCCGCCAGCTCACGCGCCTCCGCCAGCGGCACCGTCTCGTCTTCGGTCCCGTGAGTGAGCAACCACGGACGATCGAGCGCCGCTGCCGCCGCGCGAATGTCGAAGCGATGCTCGTGCGCGAGGGCATCTTCCACGATCTCGTAGTCCATCGGCAGCATCTGGTGCGTGCGCGCGTTCTCCATTTCGATGCGCCCGAGTTTCCGCCACAACTCCACCTCCGCGTCGGTGTATCGCCGAATCGTCGAGATCGCCGCCCAGGTGACGACCGCACCGATCGCGGGCGTTTCGCGGGCGACGCACAACGCCACACCGCCGCCGCGCGAATGACCGATGATGCCGAGCGAGGTAGGGGGTACGGTACCGAGTTCGCCGGCGAGCAACGCCTGAACGGCGATCGCGATGTCGCCGAGCTCTCGCGTGTACGTATTGCGGGCAAACCGCTCCGGAAACGCGAAGTCGCCGTGCTCATCGACGCCGGACCCGCTCACCGAGATGTTCACCGCCGTGAACCCGGCGCGTGCCAGGCGATCCGCCATCGGCGGCAGGAAGGCGTAGTCCTTGAATCCCTTGAAGCCGTGCATGATCAATACCGCCGGCTGCCGGGCCGTTCGCGACGCGGCGCGAACATCGACCAGGATCGGGCCCAACGCGCCGGGGAGAGCATGGTGGGTCAACAGCGGAGTTGCCATCAGGAAACACCAGGCTCAAGCAGAATGAGATCTCCGGTCGTCGCGTCCAGTTCCGCCATCACGCCGATCGGCAGCGTCCACTGCTCCGCCACGTGACCAATCGGGAACCCGTGCCCGACGGGCACGTGACGTGGCGCGAAGTACGTTCGGAGCACGTCGTCGAGGCCGAAGGCGCCCTCGACGGTGGCGTGGCGCATGCGCGAGAAATGTCCAATCGCCACACCGGCAAGTGCGTCGAGCGCGCCAGCCAGGCGCAGGTGGCCGAGCATGCGGTCGATCCGATAGAGATCTTCGCCGATGTCTTCGAGGAAAAGGATGGCGCCACGAAGATCCGGGAAGTAGGGTGTACCGATCAACGCCTGCAGCAAGGTGAGGTTGCCGCCCACGAGGCGACCCGTCGCGCGCCCGGGCACGACGGTAACGATTCGACCGCGCGCCGACCCGAGCACGTCGGGGTCGCTTCGGACGCGCCCAAGCAGGCCCGGAGCGCCATCCCGGACGAGCGCGAGCTCGAAATGACTGCGGGAGAATGCCGGCATGGCGAACCGCGCCATCGGGCCGTGGAACGTTACGACGCCTGTGGCCGTCGTGAGGGCGAGGAGGAGCACCGTGATATCGGAGTAGCCGATTACCGCCTTCGGGTTCGCGGCGAAGCCGGTGAAATCCACCCGGTCCACAATCCGGTTCATCCCGTTACCGCCGCGCAGGCACCAGACGGCGTCGATCGTGGGGTCGGTGAGCGCAGCATTGAGGTCCGCGAGGCGCTCCTCGTCCGTGCCGGCGAGGTATCCGTGCGCCTTGCCGGCATTAGGCATCAGCACCGGTTCGAAGCCGAGGGCGCGGCAGAGCTCAGCGCCGCGCGTCAGGTGGTCGCGTTCGAGCAATGGGCCCGAAGGTGCCAGCAGGGCGATGCGGGCCATTGGTTGGAGCCGGGGTGGCAGGATCTTGGGCGGCATTCGGGCTCCGATTACGTTGGATCACTCTGCAGAGGAGACGACCGTTGCGTTCGTCCCACCCGACTCAGTTGGCGGCCGCGAAGGCCACGCTCGACGCGCGCGATGCGATGGTGGCTGAATGGGCCAATTGGCTCGTCGGCCGCTCCGGTTCCCGCAACATTCCCCGGCCCACGGTCGAACGCCAGTACCGCCTCATCGTCGAGACACTGGTGGAAATGCTCGGCCCCCTCAAGCGCGAAGCCAGGATGGTCTGGCAGCATGTGATGGAGCACTACGGCCGCACCGCCGCAGCGCGCGGTCTTGCCGCCGGTGAAGTCGTCGAAGAACTCCAGCAATTGCGGGTACTCCTGATCAAGTACATCGGCGCGTTCGTGGCCACCATGCGCCCGCGTCGTGCCGTCGCGGTCTTTCTCCGCCTCAATACCATCGTCGATAGCGGCATCGCGGCGGCGGTCGTCGGCTATACCGACGCGCTGGTGGCATCGCTGCTGCTCACCGACCGGGACAGCCAACAGCTGACCGAGACCAACGCCGACGACATGGCCCGGCAGCTGGACGGGTTGGAGGCGGAACTGGGACCGCTCGCGGGACGGCGATAATGCCTACGGTTTTTTCGAGTCCTTCGCCGCTTGCGAATCGCTCAGCGCTTCATCCATCAATTTCGCGAGGAACGCGCGGCTGATCGGATTCGCCGGCAGCTGCTTGATCGTGGCGATAATCCCGTCCGCCTGGTTCCCGATCGTCACAGCTACCGCCTGATACCGCGCCTTCTTCCCGGCGCGGCGTGCCGCTTCGAGCTGCGGTACCATCGAATCGACGGCATCCCGCTGCAACCCCAGCACCGCCACGAGCGAGTCATTTGGCGGGCCGCGCATCACCCGGCTCGCGCCCGGGGCCGGACGCTGCGCCAGTTGTAGCGTGAGCGCCAGACGCCGCACTGTGGCCGCGTCGAGCCAGCCGTCGGGCGGATACGTCAGGCCGCGTTCGAGGAACGCCAGCGTGGGATTGTCATGAGCGAACACGCCATTCGGCGAGGGCACAAACCAGACATGCGTCATCACCAAGCGCTTGCCGGGCAGCGAGAGCGCGGGGTGCTCGTGCCACATCGCGGCACCGTCAAAACCGTCGGGTATCGCGTCGTCCTGTTTCACCTCGTACGCGTACGCCACGCCGAGGAGTTTCTGCCGGCCGTCGACGGGAGCGAACATCAGGATCGGCGGGTGTTCGATATCGAAGGTACCGGTGAGCACGAGTCGGGCGTTGGTCCAATGCTCGCCCTGGAGCGGCACGTCGCCGAAACGCGGTCGGTACCCCGCCGCCCGCGCCTTCTCGGGCGTGTCGAGGTCTGCTGCCGCGCGCTTCGCTGCAGCGACCTGATCCTTGGCGTGCTGAGTCAGCATCCCCGGCATCGCCATCTGATCGTGATCCATGCTCATGGTGGTGCCCTGCGCCGCAACTGCTCCAGGCAACAGGACGAGCATGGCAAGATGACTGAACCGCACTAAAGCTCCTCCGCGTCATCGGGTACCACTTACCATCGAAACGGGGCATTGGAACAGTCCCACCTCGATGAATGTATCGCCGTGGCCTCACCATCTGCGTCTCACCTGATCTACCACTTGGGCGGCGACGCCTTCGTCCTGCCGGTTCCGGCCGCTGCCGGCGACGACGTGCAACAGATTGGCACCCTCGCCGGGCTGCCGGTCTGGACAACGATCGCCGGGCCGGTCGAGACGTTGCGACACGCCCGACGTCTTGCCCGCCACGGCACCCTCGGCGTTCTCATCGCGGGCGACCCGGCCACCGAACGGTGGCACCTCGCCGTAACGATCCAGCCAGTGCGGCTCGCCGTCGTCGCGACCGGCGAGCCGGACGCCCTCCCGCTGCGCCGACTCGGGTGGGCCGCCCGGACCCTGCGCGCGACACCGTTGGAACACGCCATCGCGCTGGCCGAAGCGCTCGATGTGGACGCCGCGGGACGCCAGACCTTTCGGTTGTTGCACCAACTGCTCGATCGAGCGGTGGAACTGCTACCCAGTGCCGTGTCGCGCGAGGATCGCCATGCGTGGGCATTGGCGCAGATCACCCGGCTGCTCTTCCTCCGATTCGTGGAATCCGAAGGATGGCTTGACGGCAACCGGCGCTTCCTCGCCGAGGCATTTGATCGCTGCCTGATCGCCAAGCGCGACCCAACGCGCCACCTGTTGCATCCGCTCTTCTTCGGCACGCTCAATCGCGGTTGGGACGAGCGTTCGCGATTCGCACGGGCCTTTGGCGCGGTGCCGTTCCTCAATGGCGGTCTCTTCGAACCGCACGCGATCGAGCGCCGGTATCCGCTGCGCCTGCCGGCGGAGTACTGGCGCGACGCCTTCGCGGCACTCGTCGACCGGGTTGACGTGACGCTGGACGCGACGGCCGACGACGGTCGCGTCACGCCGGAACTCCTTGGCCGCGTCTTCGAGGGCGTCATGCATCCGGTCGAGCGCAAGCAGCAGGGAGCGTTTTTCACGCCGCCGGTACTGGTCGATGCCCTGCTGCGACAGGCACTCGCGTGCCACCTCGCCCCGAAGCTCGGCCGCAGCGAGTCGGCGATCGAACGTTCGCTCGATGATCCCGACGGCACCCTGCGGCGCATCCTGCTCGACGTCACGGTGCTCGATCCGGCGGTCGGATCGGGGGCGTTCCTGGTTGGCGCACTCGGACTGTTGCACGGACCCGGCCCACGCCAGCCCGCACGGGTTCGCCACCTGGTCACTCGCCGGCTGTTCGGCGTTGACCGTCATCCCGGTGCGGTGCGGCTCTGCGAGTTGCGGCTCTGGCTCGAGGTGTTGCGAGCGATGCGCGGTCGTCCTCCCGGGCGGGTGCCGCCGTTGCCCAACCTCGATGCCCGCGTGCGCGCCGGCGACGCGCTGATCGATCCGCTTCACGGGGCGGCGCTCGACTCCGCCGCCGCCCGTGGGATCCGCGCCCGCCAGCGCGCGATTCTCGGGGCCCACGGCGCTGCCAAGCGCACGGCGATCGCCGACGCACGACGAACGGAACGCGCCGCCGTGCTGCGCGCGCTCCGCGAACAGGAAACGGTGATCGATCGTGAGATCGCCGAACTGCTTGCGGCGGCACGCGAGCCGACACTCTTCGGCGATCGGCCGCACCTGGATCCGGCACGGCGGCGCGACATCGCGGTACGGCGTCGCCAACGGACGCAACTGCGGACCGAACGACGGCGCCTCGTGCGCGACACCACCGCGATGCCGTTCGCCATCAGCGCGGCGTTCGCACCGATCATTATCGGTCGCGGCGGATTCGACCTGGTCGTGGGCAACCCGCCGTGGGTACGGGCCGAACAGTTGCCGGTGGCCACGCGCGACGCGCTGGCAACTCGTTACCACTGGTGGCGCGGTGGTACCGGGCCCGGCTGGCGCCACTTGCCCGACCTCTCCGTCGCCTTCGTCGAGCGCGGCTTCGGCCTCCTGGCACCCGGAGGCACTCTCTCCTTCCTGGTTCCTGCCAAACTCGCAACGGCGGGTTACGCCACCGCCTGCCGGTCCGCCCTCGTCGCGAAGGCCACCATCCACCGCGTCGCGGATCTCGGCCGTGATCCCCGCGCCGACTTCGAGGCGACGACCTATCCGCTCGCAATCGTCGCGTCGCGGCGTCTGCCACCACCGGGTCATGCCGTCCGGCTCGGACTCCGCAGCGACGACCCGGCGCAACCGCAGGCGGCGTGGCAGGAAGGGTCGGGATGGCTGACCGCATCGCCCGCGGCACAGCGTGTCGCCCGACGACTCGCCCACGAGCACCCTCGCCTGGCCGAACTCGTCACACCGCAGCTCGGCGTCAAGACAGGTGCCAACCTCGCGTTCCTCGACCCGCCGGACGAGCTGGGCCCCTGGTGCCGACCGGCAATACGAGGCCGCGATGTGCGACCGTTCACGGCAACGCCCGGTGCGATGCTACTCTGGCCAGCAGATTCGCGCGGCACTCCATGGCCACGCTTGCCGGCCGAACTGGCCGAGTACCTCGGGCGCGAGATGGTACGACTGCAACGGCGCGCCGACCAGCATGGCGGCCCATGGTGGCAGCTCTTTCGCACCCGCGCCGCCACCGCGCCGCATCGCGTTGTCTGGCGCGACCTGTCGCAGGAACTTCAGGCCGCCGTGATCCACGACGCCGCGGCCGTGCCACTCAATAGCTGTTATGTCGCTGCGGTGTCGTCGGCCACGGTGGCCGAATCATTAGCCGCGTGGTTCAACGCAACCCCGATTCGCGCCCTCGCACGGATGCGGGCGGAACCGGCGGCTGGCGGCTGCGCCCGCTTCGCCGCGCGGACCGTCAGCGCACTGCCGCTGCCGCGCGCTGTCCTCGGTCACCCCGTGCTCGCATCGCTGACGCACGCGGCCGCCGACCACGACATCCAGTCGACGCTCGACGACTGCGTGTGCGAGTTGCTCGGCCTCTCCACCACCGACCGTGAATTGCTCCTTGGCGTGGCCAAGAATCGTCGCTGAAGCGTTGCGCCGGATCGACGGTCGCGCACAGATCGCCGGTCGCGCTGCGACGTGCGCGCCGCTCGCAAACATCCTCGACGCAATCGACGCGGCTCGGGCACCGCACCGGAGTGCCCTCCCGCCGCCGGAGTTCCTTCATCCCCATCAGCACGACCCCTGGCGGCGGACCATGGCCGCCCTCGCCGTCTGGAACGGCGCACTCCTGCTGGAATCGGTCGGCTCTGGCAAGACGTGGATCGCGCTCGCGGTCGCCGCCCATGAGCCCGGTCATGTTGTCGCCGTCGTTCCGGCGATCCTGCGGGCACAATGGGAAAGTGCGGCGGCGCGCGCCAAGGTGCCGCTGCACGTCTGGACGCACGAGCGCGCCAGTCGGGGTGCACTGCCACGCGTTCGCCCGTCCCTCGTCATTGTTGACGAAGCGCATCGCCTTCGCGATCCCACGACCCGGCGGGTACGCACCATCGCGCCCTGGTTGGTCGGTTGCCGAACGCTGCTTCTCACCGCCACACCGATCGTCAACCGGCTCGGCGACCTGATTACGCTGCTGCGATTGGCGCTTCCCGAGGATGCGTTGGTACTCGACGGAATCGGCCGGTTGAACGATCTGGAATCGTGCTCGCGACCCCCCGCCAGCCTCCGGCGCATCGCGATCCGCAGCGCCGCATTCGTCAACGCCGCGATCGACCGACGCGTGACGATCCTGCGTCCGGACGAATCGGAACGGACCCGTGCGGCGGCGGCCGTGGCAGCGATCGACGGCCTCGAACTCAGCCTGTGCGTCTCAACCAGACAGTTAGTGACCTCGGTGCTCCTCGACGCGGCCGCATCAAGCGATGCCGCGTTCCATCAGGCGCTCAAGCGATATCGCGCGTTGTTGCTGCAATCGCGCGATGCTGGCGGAGCGTCACGCGCGATGCTGCGTCAATTTGCTGGTGAATCACTCGATCAACTGGTGTTCTGGCCGCTCCTTACCGCCGGAATTGCGGCAGCCGACCTGCCGCTCGCGGATATCGAGCGTGTCGAGCGATTGCTGACCGAAACACCGAAGGATGATCCGTGGATTCGCGCCGTGGTCGCGCGATGTGACGACACCTGCCCCACCATCTGCTTCACCCGCCATCGTGCTACCGCACAGCAGCTCCGCGTGACGCTGGGGGACGCCACTGCGTGGGTCACCGGCGATGCTGCTGGAATTGGCCCGCACCGTGTTCCGCGAGCCGCCGTCCTGGCGGCGTTCGGCGTCAACCGGCCAACGTGGCAGATTCGCCGTATGGTACCGCGGATGCTGATTGCGACGGATGTCGCCGCCGAAGGGCTCGACCTGCAGTCGGCCGGTCGCATCGTGCACATCGACTGGCCGTGGACCGCGACGCGCATCGAACAGCGCGAAGGTCGGCTGCTCCGCCTCGGCCAGCAACACGCGCAGGTCGAGGTGGTCGTTCGCGTGCCGGGGCCGGCGATCGAGATCGCGCTGGCGCCGGAGGCGCGGGTGCGCCGGAAGCGGCACCTCGCCGACGAATGGTTGCAGGCACTTGAGGTGACTGACCGCGCGAGGGAGTATCTCGCGGCCGGTTCGTTCTTCGCCGGCCTCAGCGACGGCGGCAATGACGCGGACCTCGTTGCCGTGCGCCTGCTGCGGGATGGCTGCGCGGGTGTGATGTTCATGACTCGCGATTGCGGCGGAACCTGGTGCGCCGACGATCGCGCCGCTGCGGCGCTGATCGCCCGGGCCGGAGCCGCGCTACCAATGACGATCGAACCGACCAGCGTCTCGATCACACTGGCCGGCGCCGTCCGAGCTGCCGCCGCCAGATGCACGATGAGTGATTGCGGTACGCCGGCGCTGGTCAGTCGCATTCATCGCCTTGCCCGCCAAGCCGCTGCCAAGCGGGACGGCGACACGCTCCGACGGCTCGACCGGCTCCTCCGATTCGCGGCCACGCCCCCGACGCTCGGCGGGCGCGCCGTCATCGCCGAACTACTGGAACTGTCGGACCGGGAGTTCATGCGCACGGACGTACCGGACATGCCGCGTCGCGAGGTGGCTCAGGCAACCGTGATTGCAGCGGTGCTGCTGCGATCCGAGGACCGCAGTTGACGCTGCAGAAAGACGGTGCATCCCTCACCACGCCTCGCCCAGGCGCGCGGCAGACGGATTGCGCGCCACACGGACCCGCCCGATATTCGGTGGCCGACGTCGAGTTGTGGCCACCAACGACAGGAAATACGCCATGAATCACAGCATTCGCCACAGCGGACTCCAGGCCATGGTAATCGTCGCAAGCGCCGCCGCCATCACGGCGCTGCTGTCCGCCACCGCCGACGCGCAGCAGCCCGACCGGTCAACATTCACGGTCGGCACCGCCACTGCGCAACGTGCCACCACAGCCACTGGTGTCATCGCCGTGCCCGCGGGCTCCGACTCGGCGCTGGCGATTCCCGTCGCCGTGATCCACGGCGCCCATCCGGGTCCCGTGGTGGCCTTCGTGGCCGGCACGCACGCGACAGAGTACAGCACGATCATCGCCATGCAGCGGCTGATTCCGCGCATCGATCCTGCCAAGCTCGCCGGCACCGTGATCATCGTCCCGGCGGTCAACATCCCGTCTTTCACGTCGATGACGCCGATCCGGAATCCCGTGGACGGCAAGACGATGGTTGGCGGCTACCCGGGCGATACGGCTGGCACGCAGAGCCAGCGCGCGATGGCGTTGCTGACGAGCCAGGTGATCGCCCAGGCCGATGTCGTCGTCGACTTCCACGGCGGTGATCTGGACGAGGACGTGGGGGCCCCGTTCAGCGCCGTGGTGCGGGGCGGCCGGGCGAAGCCGGACTCGGAGGGGCTCCGGATGGCGATGGCATTCGGGCTCAACCATATCCTCATCATGGACCGGAGCGCCGAGGCCCCGAGGACGGGAGGCACGCTGGCGGGACAGGCGCTGATACGGGGCAAGACGGTGATCCTTGTCGCCGCCGGGCGAAGCGGCGTCGTGGCCCCGGCGGATCTCACGACCATCGTGAACGGCTCGCTCAACATGCTCGGCGCGCTCAAGATGCTCATTCGCCCGGCGCCGCACGCCCTCCATCCGCTATTTCTCGACGGCGCGGGGCCGCGCATCGCCGCCGAGCGGGCGGGGGTGTGGTTCGCGTCGGTCGCACCGAATGTGATGGTGAAGAAGGGCCAACAACTCGGTTACACGACGGACTTCCTCGGTCAGAAGACCGGCGCGGTTCTTTCACCGGTGGACGGCCTCGTCGTGTATATCCACGGCGTGCCCTCGATGCAGCGGGGGGTGGTACTCGTCGAGGTGCTCCCCGTCCTCCCGTCCGTGCCGGAGTGGCGGGCGCCCAGCGCCCGGTAGGGACTCGACGCTCCCGCCGCTACGTTGAACTGATGCCCCAGTTCCAAACCGTTCTCTTCGATCTTGACGGCACGTTGATCGATTCGGTCGACCTCATCGTCGACAGTTACCATCACGCATACCAGGTCCACGGCCTTCCGGCCCAATCGCGCGAGGCGATCCTGGCGGGTGTGGGCACGCCGTTGCGGGCCGTCTTCGGACAGATCACCGATGACGCCACCGCGATCGACACATGGATTGCCACCTACCGCGAGTACAACCTCACCCATCACGATGCCCGCGTTCGCGCCTACGACGGCACCGTAGCGATGGTCCAGCAGATCAAGGCGAGCGGGCGTCGCCTCGGACTGGTCACGAGCAAGAATCACGCGGGCGCAGTGCGCGGCCTGACGCTCGTCGGCCTGGGTGACGTGATGGAGGTCATCGTCGGCGCCGACGACGTCGTCAACCCCAAGCCGCATCCCGAGCCGGTCGAACGCGCATTGACTGTCCTCCATATGCGCGCCGAGACCTGCCTCTACGTTGGTGATTCGCACCACGACATCCATGCCGGGCGTGGCGCCGGGGTGTGGACCGCTGGCGTCACGTGGGGTCCGTTCGATCGCGCCCACCTCGAGATGGCGGCGCCCGACTACATCTGCAGCACGCCCCAGGAACTGCTGGACCTTATTGGGGTGCGCTGAAAGCGACGCGACCCGCCTAGGCAACGCCCGCCATCAACCCGCGCAATTGCCGAACGATCTGCACCTGTGCCGAGGCGTTGCGCGTCGCCACAAAAATCGTGTCATCACCGCCGATGGTACCGACGATCTCCGGCCACGCGAGCAGGTCCAGCGCACTGCCGACTCGTTGCGCCTCGCCTGGCGGCGTGTGAAGCACGAGCATCGCGTCACCAGCGGTCTCCACCGAGAGAAGTGATTCCGCGATCCGTCGTTGATTGGGATCGGCGATCTCGTGAAGTCGCACCGCTGCCGGACGCTGATAGATCCCTTCGCTCTTGACGAGGCCGAGCACGGCGATATCACGGCTCACGGAACTTTGCGTCACTTGCCAGCCTTCCTGTCCCAAGGCGTCCGCGAGTTCTTCCTGCGTCCGAAGCGGGCGGGTGGCCACCAGCTCGAGGATCTTGAGGTGGCGTTGCCGACGTTCGTGGCTCATCGCGACCTCGGCGCCAGGCGTTCCAGCGCGCGCACGAATCGGCGGGACTCGGCCGTACGCCAGCGACGTGCGGCACCGAGCCGTCTTCCGAGCGCCGCCAGCTCGAGGTTCCCCATTGCTCCGGTGCTGGTGCGCGCGGCGGCGAGTACCGCCGCGCTGATCGCCGGCATCTCGGCCCCGCTCTTCACCGCCGCAGCAACCTCGCGATAGGCCCGCCGGAAGGGCACGCCAGCGCGCACCTTCCGCATCACCTCGTCCGTGGCGAAGACTTCGTTGCGAAGCGCCAAGTGAGCGCGAGCATCGTCAACGCCAATGTGCGGCAGCGCCGCGTTCAGGATTGTGAGCAGTTCGCGCGTGCGGTCCACGCCGCGCCACAGCGGCGCCTTGAGCAGTTGGAAGTCGCGATGGTACCCGCCGGCGAGTTTCGACTTCAGCGCCATGACCGCGGCGAGATCGCCTTCAATTGCTGCCGATCGGGCTCGCGTCAGTTCGAAGAGGTCAGCATTGCGCTTCTGTGGCATGAGGCTCGACCCGGTGGACCACTCCGGCGGGAGCATCAACCAGCCGAACTCGTCCGAGCTGAACAGGATGACGTCGGTCGAGAGCTTGGCGCATTCGTGGCCGGCGGTCGCACACCAGAACAGCACCTGCGCTTCGAGTTGACCGCGGCCGTTCTGGGTGGTGGTGACAATGTGATCGATGCCGGCAAATCCAAGCGCCCGCGCCGCCGCTTCACGATCGAGCGGCAATGGTACGCCGTAACCGGCGGCGCTTCCCAGCGGCGACCGATCAAGCCTGCGCCAGAAGCCCGCCACGCCGTCCGCTGCATCGAGAAGACCTTCGGCGTAACCGGCGGCCCACAGGCCGCCCGACGACGGCATCGCGATGCGCTGGTGGGTGTAGCCCGGCCACACGGTGCGGCGGTACTCCCGCGCGAACTGGAGCAGCGTGCCGGCAAGATCGGTCATCAGCGCGTGTAACCGGAGCACTTCATCCTTGAGGCACAGCCGCAGGTCGACCACGACCTGATCGTTCCGAGAGCGCCCGGTGTGAATCCGCTCGCCCACGACGCCGAAATGTTCGGTGAGCCAGAATTCGACCGCGCTGTGCACGTCCTCGTGTCGCGCCTCGATCCGCAAGTCGCCGGCCTCGACCGCGCGCAGGGCAGCGAGCAGCGCGCGACGCACCCGAGCGCGTTCACGCGCGGATAGCACCCCGCCGCGCGCGAGCGCCTCGACGTGCCCCAGCGAACCGAGCACGTCCCAGCGCAACAGGCGCGCATCAACCTCCCGGTCGTCGCCCACCGTGTAGGCCATCATCCGTGGATCGGGCTTGGCCCCGGGCGACCAGAGGGTATCGGCCTTTTTCATGCGAGGTATCGCTCCGCAACATTTGCGTAGAAGGCCCGGGCCGCGGTCACTTCCGCGAGATCGACCGCCTCATCCGGCGTGTGCGACCGGCGTGAGGTTCCCGGCCCGACCTTGATCGCATCGAGGTGACGCATGAAGCACCAGTCGGAACAAGTTGGCGACCCGTACAGCATGGCGTCGGGGGCTACCGCCCGCGCGGCGGCGAGCAATCGCGAATTAGCCGGCGTCTCGCAGGGAACCAGTCGCTTGGACGTCACCGTCACCTCGCTCACGAGGCGTTCGCGCAGGGCCACCTCGAGTTCATCGTGAGTCCACGCCGGTGTGGATCGCACGTCGAGAATCGCTGTCGCGACCGGCGGCGTGACGTTGCGTGAAATGCCGGCCTCGAGCATCGTCGGCGTCACGGTGGTGGCGCCGAGTACCGGATGCACGCGTTCCGCGACGATGCCATCGAGCTTCACCAGGTCGTGTGCCAGCGCCGCAATGGCGTTTGGTGCGCCGTCGGCCGCGTATCCCGCGTGGCGCTGGGTTCCCCGCGCCACCAGGTCCACCATCATCAACCCCCGTTGGGCGATGGCGAACTGCAGGTTCGTCGGCTCGCCCACCAGTGCCGCATCCAGGCGGCCGGCGCGCTTCACCGCTTCTGGCATGGTGGCGCTGCGCGTCTCTTCACCGTAGGAAAAGATCGCCAGCACGCGGCCCGCCTTCGGTCCGCCGCCCTTCGCAACGTCCGTCAGTGCCAGCAGCATCGCGCTGACCGACGCCTTGGCATCTCCCGACCCCCGGCCGTACAACAGGCCAGCTTCAATCACCGGCGCGAACGGGTCGCGCGTCCAGCCATCACCGGGCGGAACGACGTCGAGGTGCGACGCCAGCACGAGCGTGGCACCCGACTGCTCATCCCCCACGCTCACGCGCACGCTGGTTTCATCGCGCACGACGTCGAGTCCGCGGCGTTGGGCGTACGCCGCCACGAACTCCGCGGCCGGGCCTTCCTGTCCACTGACGGACGGGATCGCCACCAGGTCGCGGAGCAACGCGACTTCAGCCGGCCAGGTCGACGCCGAGATAGGTTGCTTTCTCCTTTCTGCCAACGATCATCGTGCCACAGCCGGAACCGGTGAACACCTCCAACAGCAAGGCATCAGGCACCCTTCCGTCGATAATGTGGGTACGCTCGACGCCACCGTTCGCCGCGCGAATGCACGCTTCCACCTTGGGGCGCATCCCGCCAATGAGGGCGCCACTCGCCATCAACTCTGCCAGGTCGTCCGGATCGGCGAAGGTGACCAGCGTCGACGGGTCGTTCCGGTCGCGGAGCACGCCCGGTGCGCCGGTGAGGAACATCAGTTTCTGCGCCTGCAGCGAGATGGCGATCGCTTCGGCGACCGTATCGGCGTTGACGTTGAAGACATTCCCGTCGCGGTCGCCCGCAAGGGACGACACCACCGGGACGAACCGGGCGTCCATCAACGTGCGCAACACGCGGGGATCGACGGCGTCGATGTCGCCGACATGGCCGTAGTCGATCATCCGCTCGACGCCGGCGTCATCCGTCACCGCAACGGGTGGACGGCGGCGGGCGGTCAGCAGGTCCGCGTCCACGCCGGAAAGGCCGGTGGCCTGCACGCCGGCGCGGTGCAACGCCGACACGAGTTCGGTGTTGAGCAGGCCGCGGTACACCATGGTGACGACTTCCAGCGCCGCGTCGTCGGTGACCCGTCGGCCGGCCACCATCACCGGCTCGAGGCCCAACCGGCGCGACAACGCCGAAGCCTGTGGCCCGCCGCCGTGCACCACAACGAGCCGGATCGACAGCGACGCCAGCAATGCCAGTTGCTCCGCCACCAGGTCGAGCTGGTGGCGGTCCGCCAGCACCTCGCCGCCGAGCTTCACGACGAAAACGTGGTCGCGGTAGGCGCGGACGTAGCGCAGCGCGCCCTTCAGGCCGGAGATTCCTTTGGTGCTGTCGATCGTCATCCGATCAACTCCAACAACAATGCCCGCTGCACGTGCAGCCTGTTTTCCGCTTCATCGATCACGGCGCTCTGCGGTCCGTCGAGCACTTCGCCATCCATCTCCACGTTACGCCGCACGGGCAGGCAATGCATCGCGATCCCCTGCCCGCCGGCCGTCATGCGCATCCGGGCGGCGGTGAGGCGCCAGTCGCGCTTCCCTTCCCGCCCGGCGCGTTCCGCCTCGGGGTTGCCGAAGTGCGCCAGCGATCCCCACGCCTTCGGATAGACCGCGTGGGCGCCGTCAATGGCGCCGTCCACGTCATCGGTGACTTCGAGCGACCCACCTCGCTGGTCGGCGAGCGCGCGAATGGTCGCATAGTCGTCGCGGTCGAGGTCGTACCCAGCCGGCCGCGCGATCGTGACCTGCATCCCCAGATGCGCCGCAGCGATCGCAGCACTCGCCGGCACGGCCGTTGGGAGCGCCTTGGGATGCCATGCCCACATCAGCACGAATCGCTTCGCCCGGGTTTCCCCGAGGTGCTCGCGCAACGTCAGCGCATCGGCCAATCCCTGACAGGGATGACGGCGCGACGACTCGAGGTTGATCACCGGCTTGTCGCTATAGCGCGCGAAGTTGCGGATGGTGTGATCCGCGCGTTCAACGCCCCAGTCGCTCCCCTTCGGGAAACTCCGGACCGCGATGGCATCCGCGTACCGGCTGAGGACGCGAGCCATCTCGATGATGTGCTCCACCGTGGTGCCATCCATCACCACGTCGAGATCGGTCTCCAGCGCCCAGCTCCCTTTGCCGGGTTCCAGGCAGAGCGCGTGACCGCCGTGCAGGAACATCGCCGTTTCCATCGACGCGCGCGTACGCAACGATGGATCCATGAAGACCATCGCGAGCACCTTCTTCACCAGGCCGCCGTCGATTTCACCGCGCTTGCAGCGCACGGCGAGTGCCAGCAGGTGATCGATCTGCTCCGGCGACCAGTCCTCCATCGCCAAAAAGTCGCGCTTGGTCACACCAGCACCGCGCGGAGCGCCTGCAACAACAGCGCTGCTTCGTCAGGCGCGAACGACAGTGGCGGCAGCAGCCGTAGCGTGCGCGGATCCGTCGACGCGCCGGTCAGCACACGATGCTGCCAGAGCGCACGCTGCACATCGGCCGCCGGGCGATTCAACTCGAGCCCAAGCAGGAATCCGCGGCCGTGCACCCGCACCACATCCGGCAACTTTGCCGCTTCGCTCACGATCTGTTCGCTCACCGTCCGCACGTTCGCGAGCAGGTCCTCGCGTTCGATCACGGCGATGTTTGCAAGCGCCGCCGCACACGGCACCGGGCCGCCACCGAACGTGGAACCGAGGTCACCGACCTTGATATCATCCACCAGCGACGACACCGCGATCACCGCGCCGATCGGCAGGCCGGCCGCCAGCCCCTTGGCCATCGCAATGGCGTCCGGCACCACGCCGAACTGTTCCGCGGCAGTGAAGGTGCCGGTCCGCCCCACGCCGCACTGCACCTCGTCGAACAGCAGCTTGGCACCATGGCGATCGCAGAGCGATCGTGCCGCCTGCAGGAATTCCTGCGTGGCGGTCCGCGCGCCGCTGAACCCCTGCACCGGTTCGAGCAGGATCGCCGCGATCGTGTCGTCCATCGCCTGCTCCAGCGCGCCGACGTCGTTGAACGGCACCTTGCGCGACAACGAGACGCCAGCGCGACGGGCACCGGCTTCGTATCGCTCACCATCGGTGCAGGCCAGCGTCGCGGCGGTGCGGCCGTGCCAGCCACCGCGCATCGTCACCACCTGCGTCCGACCGGTCTTGCGGCGTGCCAGTCCGAGCTGGTTCTCGTTGGCTTCTGCCCCGGAATTGCAGAAGAACACCCGGCCGAGCGGGTCGGGAGAAAGCCGCGCCAGCGTCTCGGCCAGCTGCTCGCGGCCCGCGTGCGGCACCGCCGTCGAGTAGAAGATCAGCTTCGCCGCCTGATCAGCGATCGCGGCCACGACGTCCGGATGGGAATGACCCGAACTCGCTACCGCGTGGCCGCCGTAGGCGTCCAGCCACTCGTGCCCTTCGTCGTCGACCAGCCACGAGCCGTGTCCCGACACTGCCCGCAGCGGGAAGGTCGCGTACACCGGCAGCAGTGCATCGGTCACAACTTCGCTTAGCACGGAAACACTCCTGGTGCGGTCAATCCGGCGCATTCATCGAGGCCGAGGGCGAGGTTCATCGCCTGAACGGCCTGGCCACCGGCACCCTTGATCAGGTTGTCGATCACGCACATCACCTGCACCTCGCGCCCGTCCGCCGATGCAGCAGCATGGATCAGCGCGAAGTTCGATCCGGCCACCTGCGTCAACTGCGGTGGTACGTCGAGCACCCGAACGAAGGGCCGTCTCGCGAATTGCGCCGCGACGCGGGCGTTGATATCGCGCACCGGCTCGGCGACATGCGCATGCAGCGTGACGTGGATGCCGCGCACGAACGGGCCCGAATGGCACATCAGCCGGGCCTGCGCCGCCGGATCCTGTCGCCAGGTCCGCCATTGCTCGAGCAGCTCGCCTTCGTGGCGGTGCCCCATCGCCGCGTAGGCGAACATGTTGTTCGCCCGCGCGGGATGATGCGTCGTCGGCGTGGGTGCCTGGCCGGCGCCACTCGATCCGGTCACCGCGAAGATCGCCGGTGGTGCCAGGAGCGGCAGGTCGGCGAGGCCGTAGAGCGCCAGCAGCGCCGCCGTGGCAAAGCACCCCGGCGCCGCGATCGCTTGGGCACCCCGAAGCTCCTTACCCCGCACATCAGCGAGTCCGTAGGCAAAGCGGTGCACCAATGCTGGTGCGGCATGCGCCCCGTAGTGCTGCTCGTGCAGCCGCCCGTCGTGAATCCGGAAGTCCGCCGCCAGGTCGATGATCATGCCGGGCCCGCTGTCGATCAGCGACCCCATGAGCTTCGACGAATCACCATGCTCGAGCGCGAGGAACACCACATCCTTGCCGCGCGCTGCTTCCGCCGGCGCGTGGGCTGCGAATCGGGCGTCGGTGAGCAACGCCATCGCCGGATGGTGTTCGGCGATCGGTGTGCCGGCCAGCGACCGCGACGTCGCGGTGACCTCGCGCACGTCGGGATGCTGCAACACCAGCCGGAGCAGCTCGCCACCCGCGTAGCCAGCGGCTCCGATGACGGCGACCTTCACGTCGCGACTCCGCGCGCGGCGCGCCAGCCATCGATGGCGTCGCGCACCTGTGCCACCAGGCCGACCGCGTCGCGCCGCGCGTTGTGCGCCGGCAGGTGAAGTTCCTCCCCGATGTACTTGCGGCCCACCTCGTTGTCGGTCGCCGGTCCGGTGATCACCGTGATCGGGAGATGGAACTCGTCGCGCATCAGTCGCTGGGCGCCCCAGCACGCCACCGGGTCCGGGGCCGCCATCACAAATGCCGCACCGAGCGACATCAAATCGGGCGCGCGGAGGATGTCCTGCACACCGTACTCACCGAGAATCCCGTCACCGAGCTCGGCGACGATCACATCGGGACGGGCACCGCGAGGATCGACGAGCCGGTTGAACAGGCCGCGCGCCACGGGTACGGTCATCCCCGCATGGGTGCTTGCGGCACCGGCATCGTTGAACGTCAACGCCGCCACGGCCCCGGCGTCCTGCATCGAAAGCGCATCCCGCATCAGCGAAACGCCGGTGAGCTTGACCGCGGCGACCCGAGCGCCGGCGCGGGTCAGGCCGCGGACCAGCTCCGTCGCGGCGACGGTCTTGCCCGCGTTCATGCAGGTGCCAGCGACGTACACCACCGGCACATCGCATTGCAGCAGGTCGGCCGGCGCAACCGCGCGGTCGCGAATATGCGCCGGCCGGCCAACGCGATCGCCCAGTTCGGGAAACGCGAGCACGGCGCCGAGCACCTCGGCGTCGAACGGCGGACCGATCTCCGGATTCTGCGACGTACACCGGCCGAGGATGCCGCCAAGATTGAGCACGTTGATCACGTCGCCCACGGCGAGCTGCGATGGTACGTCGCCGGCATAGCCACGCAGCGCGCGACGCACTCCGAGCGTTCCGGCGAGCACATCACCCGCACGCAACGCCACCATCCGCCCGCTCAGGTCTTCCACTTCGTTGTAGGTGCTCTTGTCGGTCAGGATGCGCACCGCCAGCACGTACCCTTCACCAGCTACGATCTCGTCACCGAGAATTACTTCCTGGGCGAGGGCGGCATTTTTCGTGGCGGAGGCGATCCGATCGAGGCGGACCCGGGTCGTGACGACCATCACGCCGCTCCGCGGGCGCGCGCTTCGGCGCGCATGGCCAGCAGCTCCGGGATGGCGCCCACCCGCGCGAAAGCCTTCGCTTCATCGCCGGTCCACAGCCGGTTCTCTTCGCCGTACGTCGCCACGGCGCGATCCATCATCGAATACGGCGAACGCGCGCCGGTCACCGCAAAACGGCCCGGCCCGAGATGGATCCGGGTCTCGCCAGTCACCTTCTGTTGCGACGACGTCACCATGGCTTCGATGTCGCGGAGCGCCGGATCGAAATAGTGCCCCTCGTGCAGGCGGTCGCCGTAGAAGCGCCCGAGCTGATCCTTCCAGAAACCCTGCCACTTGGTGAGCACCAGCTTCTCGAGTTCGCGATGCGCCGCGATCAGCATCAACGCACTGCCCGCCTCGAACCCGATCCGCCCCTTGATGCCGAGGGCGGTCTCGCCGACGTGAATCCCGTGGCCGATGCCGTACGCCGCCGCCTGCTCCGACAGCGCGTCCACGATGGCGTGCCCCGCCAGCGACACGCCATCCAACGCGACCGGGAGCCCACGCTCCCACCCGATCACGATGTCGGACGGTGCCGGCACTCGCTGCGCCGGGTCGAGAAGTTCAGCCGGCGGCGGTGCCCAGGTGTCATGCGTCCAACCGCCGCCCCAGGTAGTGCCCCACAGGCCGCGATTGATCGAGAACGCCCCCGACTTGGGCGGCACCGGAAACCCGCGCGCCTCGAGGTACCCGATCGCCTGCTCGCGCGACAGCGATTCCTCGCGAATCGGCGTCACGATCTCCAGATCGGGCGCCAGCACCCGAAACGCGATGTCGAAGCGGACCTGGTCGTTCCCGGCGCCCGTGGAACCATGCGCCACGGCGGTGGCGCTGATCGCGCGGGCGACCTCCAGCACCGAGATCGCCTGCTGGGTGCGCTCAGCCGCCACCGACAGCGGGTACACCTCACCGCGCAACACGTTGGCCTGGATCAGCACCCGCACGAAACGATCGAACACCGCGCTGCGCGCGTCCAGCTCGTGGTGCTCCACCGCGCCAACCGCAAGCGCCTGCGCCCGGATCGCGGCGCGCTGATCGGCCGAGGTGCCGCCGGTGTTGACGAACACGGTGTGCACCGCGTAGCCGCGTTCCGCCAGCCGGGGCACGCAATAGGACGTATCGAGCCCGCCAGAAAAGGCGAGCGCCAGAACGGGTTTCTGCATATTGCATGAATATCGGGAGTATGTACCTTACGCACAAGGGGTGCGATCAGCGAGTTTCGACCCCAGGCTTCCCCACAGTTTTCGCGGGCTAGATCGTGACCGGCTGTGACCGGATCGGACTAAAACTGGCTTTCCGGCCTATGCAGTTGCATACTGCATACTGGATAGTCGCCAGTTGACGGTCATGTGCTCAGGAGAGATGGCGTGAATATAGGGGTCTGTACGGATTCGGGTGCGCTCCTTGCTGGATCAGCGTACGTTAGTGTCCAGCGGACCCAACTACGCCCCTCACGCGGGTATTTCGATGGCAGACGAGAAGCCGAAGATCCCCGGAAGAGCAGGTATCAGAGTCGCACCAGACTTGGCGCTTCCGCCACCAGAGGGCGCGAACTTCTTTCACTTCACGGTTGTTGGCGCGGATATTCAGATGCTAGGGAAGCTCTGCACAAGTCGGTGTGATTAAGTACGTTTCCCCGTGGTCGTTGTTGCTCTCCCCGTCGATCACGGAGCCCCGCCATGAGCCCCCAGCATACGTTCGCCAGCGTCGCCTACACCGCCAAAGGGAAAGTCACCCG
>JANYLJ010000002.1 GCA_025357945.1 Gemmatimonadota bacterium | reverse complement strand
CGGTCGCGGTCGATGCGGACCTGCACCTGCGGATTCTTGATCTGCAGGTCGCTGGTGACGTCGCGTAGTTGCGGCAGGTCACCCAACCGGGCCTCCATCGCCTGGGCAGTGCGATAGAGCGTCTCGATGTCGGCACCCTGCAGCGTGTACTGGTACAGGCTCTTCGATTGTCGCCCACCGATGTTGATCGGTGGCGGATTCTGCACGAAGGCGCGCAAGCCGGGCACCTGGCTCAAGTTGTGGCTGAGCGACCGGGCCACTTCGTCGGCCGACATCTTCCGGTCCCGGCGATCGGTGAGCCGGATGATGAAGCGGCCCTGATTGGCGGTGCTGCCGCCGCCACCACTCCCCATCGCCGACATGAAACCCGCCACGTTGGGGTCCTTGGCCACCACGCTCATCGCCATCAGCTGGTGACGGTACATCCCATCGAACGAGCTGCCTTCCGCGGTTTCGGTCGTGACGCGGAGCTGCCCCTGATCTTCGGAGGGGATGAATCCCTTGGGGACGGCGCGCGCCAGCCAGATCGTCGCGATCAGGATCGCAAACGAGAAAGCGAAGGTGAGCCGCGTACGCGCCATGACCCATTGCAGCGAACGGTCATAGCGATGCACCACCCGCTCGTAGATCCGCTCGGTGACGCCGAACATCCGGGCCAACACACCGGTGCCCTCCTCGGCGTGCCCGGCCCGCAGGAACCGGCTGCACAGCATCGGTGTCAGCGTCAGCGAGACCAGCGCCGACATCAGGATCGCCACACCGATCGTCACGGCGAATTCGTGAAAGAGCCGCCCGATCAGGCCACCGAGGAAGAGTACCGGAATGAAAACCGCGACCAGCGACAGTGTCATCGACAGGATGGTGAACCCGATTTCCGCCGAACCGTTGACCGCCGCCGTGTGCGGGTCTTCACCCGCCTCGGTGTGACGCACGATGTTCTCGAGCATCACGATGGCATCGTCAACCACGAACCCGACCGAGAGCGTGAGCGCCATCATAGAAAGGTTGTCGAGTGAGTAGCCGAGCAGGTACATCACCGCGAAGGTGCCGATCAGCGAGAGCGGTAGCGCCAGGCTCGGGATGATGGTCGCCGAGACGTTGCGCAGGAAGATGAAGATCACCAGGACGACGAGGAACAGCGTCAGGTAGAGCGTGAACTTGACATCCTTCACCGACTGATCGATCGAGTCGGAGCGATCGAAAATCGTGGTGACCGTGACGGACGCCGGGATCCGGGTCTTCAGCCGGTCCATCTCGGCGCGCACCGCCCTCGCCACGGCGACGGTGTTCGTGCCGGGCTGCCGCTGAATCGCGAGCACGATGCCGCGGGTGTTGTTGTACCACGCGGCCGCTTTGGTGTCCTGGACGCTGTCAACGACGTGGCCGAGGTCCTGCAGGCGAACCGGTGCGCCGTCCCGCCAGCTCACGATCAGCGGTCGGAACGCGGCAGCGTTGTGGAGCTGGCCGTCGGCCTCGACCGCGTACGCGCGATCGGTGCCCCAGAGAATGCCGGTCGGCAGGTTGACGTTGCCGTTGTTGATCGCGTTGACGACGTCGTCGATGCCGACCTTGCGCGCGGCGAGCGCTTGCGGGTCGAGCTGGATGCGAACCGCGTACTTCTGCGAACCGTACACCTGCACCTGCGCCACGCCGGCCACCGTCGACAGCTGCTGACTGATCGTCGTCTCGGCGAATTCGTCGATGGTCGAGAGGGAGAGCGTGGGGGACGTGAGCGCATAGAGAAGGATCGCCGACGACGACGGGTCCACCTTGCGGTACGACGGTGGCAGCAGGTCGCGCGGCAGCGAGCGCTGGGTCTGCGCGATCGCCGCTTGCACATCGGCAGCCGCGGCATCGATGTTGCGATCGAGCCCGAACTGCAGCGTGATGTTCGTGGAGCCCTGCAGGCTCGACGACGTGATCGCGTCGAGCCCGGCGATGGTGGAAAACTGCTTCTCCAACGGCGTCGCCACGGACGACGCCATCGTTTCCGGGCTGGCGCCCGAGAGGTTGGCGAACACCGAAATCGTGGGATAGTCGACGGTGGGGAGATCCGCGACGGCCAGCTTGCGATACGAGGCGACGCCAAACACCAGGATGCCGCCCATGACCAGGGTGGTCATCACCGGTCGCGCAATCCACGGTGCGGACAAGTTCATGGCGTCTTGTCCCGCGCGGTGGGAGTGCTACTGTCGCGCGCGCCGCCTGGGCCTTCCCCGCGAATCGTGACGGTGACGCCTTCGGTGAGGCGCAGCTGTCCGTCGGTCACGACACGCTGCCCCGGTGTGACGCCGCCGGCCAGCACGGCGAGGGAGTCAGTACTGCGAAGCACGGTCACCTTGACGACGTGGGCCTTCTTCGCCGAATCGACGATCCAGACCGCGCTGCCGGACTGGCCGTTCTGCACCGCGGATTGTGGCACGACCAGCACGTTCTTCTCGACGTCGAGCTGCAACGACACCGCCTCGAGCGCGCCGGGCCACAGCGCACCGGTCTTGTTGGGAAAGTTCGCCTTGAGCGTCACCGTCCCGGTCAGCGAGTCGACGGCGTTATCGAGAAAGACCAGCAGTCCCTTTTCGGCGTGGGTCGAATCACCCACCGGCGTGGCCGCCACCTCGAGCAACTGGTTTGCGCGGTGGCGGACGACGTCGAAGTAGGCTGCCGGCACCGGAAACCGGAGCAGGATGGGTGAGATCTGGTTGATCACCACCAGCGTCTGACCGGCACTACTGCGCACCTGGTTCCCTTCCTTGACCAGCACCGAGCCGGCACGACCGCTGATCGGTGCGCGGATGGTGGCGTACTGAAGGTTGAGCTTCGCCTGGTCGATCGCCGCGCTGTCAGCGCGCAACGTACCGACCAGCGCGCCGGCCGTTGCCTTGGCCTGGTCGAGCTGTTGCTGCGTGATGTACTCCTTGGAGGCGAGCGCCGAGTAGCGTTGCACGTCGTGCTGCGCGTTCTCCCACTGTGCCCGGTCGCGCGACAGCACCGCCTGGGCCTGGCCGAGCGCGGCCTCGAACGGGCGCGCGTCGAGTTCGAAAAGCACCTGCCGTTCACGGACGTCATCCCCCTCGGTGAACCGCACGTGCAGCAATTGCGCGTTGACTTGCGACTGTACCGCCGCTGTCCGGATCGGTTCCACCGTGCCGGTCGCCCGGATCAGCAGCGGAACGTCGGCACGGCGCACCGGGGTGAGCGTCACCGGGATGGCCGGCGGCGGCGGCGCGGCGGTCTTGCCGCACGCCGCGATGAGCGCGCAGAGGGAGAACACCGTGAACGCGCACGTGACGTCGGATCGGATCATGGCTTGTTGCCTGGGGGATTGGCAGGCGAAGTGGGCGCCGGATGCAGCGAGGTTGTGCCACTTGCGGCCAGCAGTCCGGCGTCGTGCGCCAACTGCACCAGTGTGGTGTGCCACTCCGCGCGCGACTCGATCCGGGACGAACGGGCGCTAGCGAGGACGCTCTCGGCCGACAACAGTTCCAGGAGCGAGCCGACCCCTTCGCGGTAACGGGCGCGCGCCGCGTCGGCCGCCGATCCCGCGCTGACCATGAGTTCATCCGCGGTGGTCACGCTCTGCGTCGCGGTGCGCAGTTCCTGATAGCTCTGGTAGACCTGCAGTGCGACCTGCTGCTCCATGTTGCGAAGCCGCGCCGTCTCGGCGTCGGCAGTGAGTGCCGCAGCCCGCGCCGCGTACTGCCAGCCAAAGCCGTTGAAGATCGGGATCGCCAGCGCCAGCCCGACGTTGTACGACGGAAAGCTCTGCGGGTTGCTGCCGACCCGCAGCGCACTCGTGGTGCCGGTCGCGGAAAGCGAGGGGAGGTATTGCGAGCGCGTTTCGCGCGCCACCGCTCGCCGCGCGTCGACCTGGGCGCGCTCAGCCGCCAGGTCGGGTCGATCGAGCAGGCCGATTTTCATCAACGAGTCCACCGTTGCCACCACTGGCGTCGTCGGCGCGTTGGCCTCGGTTGTGTCCACTTCGAATGCCGCGGTCGGCGGCAGGCCGATCAACACGGCGAGCGATCCTCGGGTGCCGGCGAGGGCTCCTTCCGACCGCTGGACGACCAGGCGTGCCTGTGACACGGCGCTCCGCGCCTGCATCGCTTCGCCAATGGTGGCGACGCCGACGCTGCGCCGATCCTCGGCCGCAGCGAGGTTGACCTGGGCCTGCTGGAGCGTGGCGCGATTGGCTTCGACCAGACTGCGGGCGGCCACGTAGGAGAAGTAGCCTTGCAGCGTGCGCCGGACGACGTCGGAGATGACGGCGTTGTGGGTCCAATTGGCGGCGTAGAGTCCTTCGCGCGCGGCGGCCATCGCGCCAGCGCGACCGCCGAAGTCGAGCAGCAACCAACTGAGTGAGAGGGACGGACCATAGGTGGTCTGTTCGACCGACACGCGACCCGAGGTGGCTGCGGTCTTGAGTCGATTGACCGCGACGGTACCGTTGATGTCGGGAAAGAGGGCGCCGCGCGCGTTGCCCCAGCTCGCGGCGGCGGCCTGGGCGGCGAGCCAACTAGCGCGGGTCTCGGGGCTCCGGTCGAGCGCGAGTGCCACGAGGTCGGTGGTGGTCAGCTGGGCGCGACGGGACTCGAGCGCTGGCGGCAACTGGTCGGCGGCGAGCCTGCTGTCGTGGGCCTCCCGCTCCGACGACACCGGTGGGTTCCATCGCGTGCTCGGCGAGGGCGCGGACGGACCCGCGCCGCCGGCACCTGGAAGCGCCGGGTAGCAGGCGGCGAGCAGGCCGAACAGCGCTGGCAGGAGGAGCTGTCTGGGAGCGGTCAGAACTTTCGTACCTGGCAAGAGGGACTCAAGAATCCACCGTATCTGGGTGCTACGCTCGCCCGGACCCGTACGTTGCTGCGGTCCGCCGCTGCGCGTCGTACCAACGCTATGGAAGTGAACCACTTACGGGGCGGTGGGAAAGGGGTGGTCGAGGCGCTCCGGCACGGCAGCGCGCCGCTATCTTTGAACGCTGCTTCGGCAACGGCACCGTATCGCGTCCCCCGCACCCGGACACCTCGTGCACCAGACCGCCCTCGATGCCCGCCACCGTGCCCTCGGCGCCCGGATGATTCCCTTTGCCGGGTGGGAGATGCCCGTCCAGTACGCCGGCCTGGTCGAGGAACACAGAGCGGTGCGTTCGGCCGCTGGGCTGTTCGACCTCTCCCATATGGGCGAGCTGTACGTCACCGGACCGGACGCCGGCCGAGCGCTCGATGCCGCGATCGTTACCACCCCGTCCAAACTCGCCATCGGCCGGGCGCATTACTCGATGATCGCCGCCGCCGACGGCGGGGTCATCGACGACCTGATCGTCTATCGCCTGGGCGAGCAGGAGTGGCTCCTGGTCGCGAATGCCTCGAACGCCGAGACCGTGGCCACCGCACTTCGTCAGCGGATCGTCGGCTTTGACGCCAAGCTGGATGACGCCTCGCTGCGGACCTCGCTGGTCGCGATCCAGGGGCCGCTGGCGGCCGATATCCTCCAGCCGTTCGTACCGATCGAGTTGAGTAGTATCAAGTACTACTCCGGAACAAAGACCACGGCGTGCGGTGTCCCGGCGCTGTTGGCGCGAACCGGGTACACCGGTGAGGATGGGTTCGAACTCTTCGTGGATTGGGCCGACGGCGTGCAGGTGTGGGACACTCTGCTTGAGGCCGGGAAATCGCGCGGGCTCCTTCCCGCCGGTCTCGGCGCCCGCGACACGCTTCGGCTCGAAGCCGGGATGCCGCTCTATGGCCAGGAACTCGACCGCGGGACGACGCCATTCGAGGCAGGATTGGGGCGGGTGGTCAAGTTCGACAAGCCGGGTGACTTCGTTGGCCGCGCCCCGCTGGAGGCGGCAATGGAGCAGCCGCGGAAGACGCTGGTGGGGCTGAAAATCACTGGTCGAGGCATCGCCCGGACCGGGTATCCCGTCTATCTTCCCGCCGCGCCGGAACCGTGCGGCGTGGTGACGAGCGGCACGTCGTCGCCCACGCTCGGAACAGCGATCGCGATGGCGTATGTCCCGCCGGAGCATGCGGCGCCGGGGACGGCCCTCGAGGTCGGCATCCGGAGCCAGCGCGCGAGCGCCGAAATCATTCCGCTGCCCTTCTACCGTCGTTCGACCTGAGCCGAGGCGCTGAGCTGTGGACACTCCTGACAAGCTGAAATACTCGGCCGAGCACGAATGGCTGGACGCAGACGGCAAGGTCGGCATCACCGCGTTCGCCGTCGAGCAGATCGGTGACATCGTGTTCGTCGAGCTTCCGGCGATCGGAACAATGGTCGAAGCGACCAAGGCGTTCGGCGTGATCGAATCGGTCAAGGCGGTGAGCGAATTGTTCGCACCGGCATCGGGCAAGGTGATCGCGATCAACGACACGCTCGCCGACACGCCGGAAACCGTTGCGAACGACCCCTACGGTGCCGGTTGGTTGGTCAAGATCGAGCTGAGCAATCCCAGCGAAGTCAACGCGCTCAAGGATGCCGCGGGGTACCGCGCCATGATCGCGAGTCTCTAGCCTTCCGGTACGGGTGATTCCTTTCAACGAATTCGCGGCGCGCCACATCGGGCCCCGCGCCGCCGACATCGAGTCGATGCTCGGTGTCCTCGGCTATCGCTCGATGGCCGACTTCATCGACGCGGTCGTCCCCGACCAGATTCGTCTGCGTGAGCGCCTCGACCTGCCCGAGGGTCGTACCGAAGCGCAGGTCCTCGGGACGATGCGCCAGCTCGCCGACAAGAACCAGGTCTTCCGTTCCTACATCGGCATGGGATACAGCAACACGCTCGTCCCCACGGTGATCCAACGCAACATCCTCGAGAATCCGGGATGGTACACCGCGTACACGCCGTACCAGGCCGAGATCGCCCAGGGGCGTCTCGAAGCGCTGCTCAACTTCCAGACGATGGTCAGCGACCTTACTGCCCTGCCGGTGGCGAACGCGTCGCTGCTCGACGAAGGAACAGCAGCTGCCGAGGCGATGGCGATGACGCTCGCGGTGGTGAAGCACGGCGAGAAGCCGGTGTACCTGGTGGACGAAGCGTGCCACCCGCAAACGATCGCGGTGGTGCGGACGAGGGCGGAGGCGCGGGGAGTCGACGTGATCGTGCAAGGCCCCGCCGAGTTCGCGTTCGGCGCCGACATCGTCGGATGCCTGCTCCAATACCCGGCCACGGATGGCGCCGTGCACGATTGGCGGCGCGTGTGCGATGAAGCGCACGGAGCCGGCGCCCTCGTCACCGTTGCGACCGACCTCCTCGCGCTCGCACTGCTCGTGCCGCCAGGTGAATGGGGTGCGGACGTCGCTGTCGGCAATTCGCAACGCTTTGGCGTACCGCTCGGCTACGGTGGTCCGCATGCGGCGTTCTTTGCGACGAAGGACGCGTACAAGCGCCACATTCCCGGCCGGATCATTGGCGTGTCGAAGGATGCCGACGGCAAGCCGGCGCTTCGCATGGCACTGCAGACGCGCGAGCAGCACATCCGCCGCGACAAGGCAACGAGCAACGTCTGCACCGCGCAGGTGCTACTGGCGGTGATGGCGTCGATGTACGCGGTCTATCATGGCCCCGAGGGGATCAAGCAGATTGCGCTCAAGGTGCATGCGTTCGCGCAGCACCTCGCCAACGCGCTTCGCAAGGCCGGCATCACCGTCGATCACGATCGCTTCTTCGACACCGTCGCGGTGACAATGACGGCGGAGAATTGCGACGCGGTGATGGCCAAGGCGCTCGAATTCGGCATCAACTTGCGCCGCCTGTCGCCTACGCGGATTGCCGTGGCATTCGACGAAACCACCTGGATTCGCGACGTCGCAGAGGTCGTAACCTCTTTTACAGGAGTTCATTCCCACCAGCTCTTCGGGCTGACAGAGCCGGAAGAGTTCTTTGGTGACCTGCATCGCACCAGCGCGTATCTCACGCACCCTGTCTTCCATCGCCATCGTTCCGAAACCGAGATGCTGCGCTACATGCGCGGCCTCGAAGCGAAAGACCTGTCGCTCACGGCGGCGATGATCCCGCTCGGCTCGTGCACCATGAAGCTCAACGCCACCACCGAGATGGTGCCGGTGAGCTGGCCCGAGTTCGGCGCGATTCATCCGTTCGCACCGCGCGAGCAGACCGCCGGGTACCTCGAGATGTTCAAGCGACTGGAGTCGGACCTCTGCGCGATCACCGGGTTCGCCGCCGTGTCGCTGCAGCCGAACGCCGGTTCGCAGGGCGAGTATGCCGGCCTGCTCACGATCCGCGCCTGGCATCGGTCCCGCGGCGACATGCATCGCGACGTCTGCCTGATTCCGATCAGCGCGCACGGCACCAACCCGGCGAGCGCCGTGATGGCGGGCATGCGCGTTGTGGTGGTGCGTTCGGACGACAAGGGGAATATTGACGTCGCCGACCTGCGCGCCAAAGCTGGGGAGCACGCGGCGAATCTCGCGGCATTGATGGTGACGTATCCGTCGACGCACGGCGTGTTCGAGGCGTCGATCAAGGAGATCTGCACGATCGTGCACACGCACGGTGGCCAGGTCTACATGGATGGCGCCAACATGAACGCCCAGGTGGGACTCTGCCGGCCGGGTGACATCGGTGCGGACGTCTGTCACCTCAACCTGCACAAGACGTTCTGTATCCCGCACGGCGGCGGCGGTCCCGGGATGGGCCCGATCGGCGTCGCCGCGCACCTGGCACCGTTCCTCCCGAATCATCCGGTGGTCGATCTCGGCCACGCCGAGTCGTCGGGCACGGTGTCGGCCAGCCCGTGGGGGAGCCCGAGCATTCTGCCGATTTCCTGGATCTACATCCAGCTGATGGGCGCCGAGGGGCTCGCAGACGCCACGAAGGTGGCGATCCTGTCCGCGAATTACATCGCCAAGCGGCTCGAGGGGGCGTACGACCTGTTGTACGCCGGTGCGAACGGACTGATCGCGCACGAGTGCATCCTCGACACGCGGGTGTTCAAGCAAAGCGCGGGGATCGAGGTGGAAGACATCGCGAAGCGGCTGATCGATTACGGCTTTCACCCGCCGACGGTGTCGTTCCCCGTCCCCGGCACACTGATGGTGGAACCAACGGAGTCAGAGCCCAAGGTAGAACTCGACCGGTTCGTGAACGCCCTGTTGGCGATCCGCGAGGAGATTCGCGAGATCGAGCAGGGCACGGCACCGCGCGAGGGGAACGTGCTCAAGCGGGCGCCGCACACGCTGGAATCGGTGGTCGCCAACGACTGGGATCGTCCGTATACCCGCGAGAAGGCGGCGTTTCCCGATCCGGCGCTACGGCAGCGGAAGGCGTGGCCGACGGTGTCGCGAATCGACAATGCGTTCGGGGATCGGAACCTGGTGTGTACCTGTCCGCCGGTTGAGAACTACGCTGAGTAGGGAAGAAGGGAGATGGGGATTGTCATCCTGAGCGGAGCAACGGCGGAGCCGTTGCGCAGTCGAAGGACCTCGGTTGTGCGCACATTGGGCCCTGCGGGCGCCGCTCAACTGTCGCCGGCGAACTCGCGGCTCTGGCCGCGAGCTCCTGCGACCCGATTCCGCCGCTCACGCAAGCTTCGCGATGTAGGTTTACCGGATGCGCCTCCTCCTGCTCGCCCTGCTGATTGCGGTACCGCTTGCCGCACAATCTCGCGGTCCGGTTGTGCCGTTCACCCCCGGCATGGTGATCACCCGTTCGATCAAGATCCGTCCCGGTCACTACGCCGCACCGGCGGGTGACAGTGCCGCGCTGACCGTGCGCGGCTCCGATGTGACGCTTGACCTCACCGGCGTGGAACTCATTGGCACCGCCGATCGCGAACACCCCGACCGATTCAACGGCACGGCGATCCGTATTGACGGCGGGCGCAGTATCGTGGTGAAGGGCGTGCACGCGCGCGGCTACAAGAACGGCATCATGGCCCGCGGCGTCACGCGCCTCACGCTGCTCGACAATGATCTTTCGTACAACTGGAAGCCGCGGCTCTACAGCGGCATCGTCAAGGAGACCCTGGCCGACTGGCTCGACTATCACCAGAACGAGAAGGACGAGTGGCTGCGGTACGGCGCCGGGATCTACCTCGTCGATGTGACCATCGGGGAGGTCAAGGGGAACCGGGTGACGCAGGGGATGAACGGCCTGCTGATGACCCGCTCGACCGGCGTGCGGGTGTGGAACAACACCTTCTCGTACAACTCGGGTCTGGGTGTCGGAATGTATCGTGCGTCACGCAACATGGTGATGCACAACCGGATCGACTGGAACGTGCGCGGATACTCGCACGGCTTCTTCAACCGCGGCCAGGACTCCGCTGGCCTGCTGATGTACGAGCAGAGCAGCAACAATGTTGTGGCGTTCAATTCGGTGACCCACTCCGGCGACGGGCTCTTCCTGTGGTCCGGTCAGTCGACAATGGACACCGGGAAGGGCGGGGCGAACGACAACCTGTTCTACGCCAACGACTTTTCGTATGCCCCCACGAACGGCATGGAAGCAACATTTTCCCGTAACGCGTTTGTCGCCAACCGGATCGAGGAGAGCTGGCACGGTCTCTGGGGTGGCTACGCGTTCGAGTCGGTGGTGCTGGGGAATCACTTCGCCCGCAACGTCGAGGCGATCGCCATCGAACACGGTCAGGATGACCGCATCGTGGGGAATACGTTCGAAGGCGACACGATCGCCGTGCACCTCTGGTGGAACCGGATCGAACCGTCCGACTGGGGATATCCCAAGTTCCGCGACACGCGCTCACGCGATTACGTGATCCTCGGCAACACTTTCAGCGGTAACCGGGTCGCACTCCGACTCGACAACACGCTGCGGGCGCGCGTTGACGGCAACACGTTCGCCAAGGTGGATACGATCAACAAGGCGACCGGTGATACTACTGGTTGGTCGTTCGTCACGGCGACAGCCGCGGCGGCGGAGCCGATTCCGGCGCGCTATCGTGTCGCACGTCTGCCGGGCGGCATCGACGCGATGTTGCCGCGCGATGCCCGGCGCGGTCGGTCAACAATCATCGTGGACGGCTTGGGGCCGTACGACTGGAAGAGTCCCAAGCTCTGGCCAGTCGGGCGGGATGATGCGCAGCCGATGAGGCTGCGGGTACTCGGCCCCGCCGGGCGGTGGCATGTCATTGCCCGCGAAGGAGTTGCGAGCCTCCCGACCGACTCGGGCCGGGTGGGAGACACGGTCACGGTGACGCCAGCGGCCGGGCGTGAGACGGATTTCCGGATCGAGTTGGAATACCGCGGTAGTGCTGTCACGACACCGTTTGGTGAACGAGTCGCGGCCGGCGTGCCGGTGCGCTTCGAGTGGCATCGGTACATACCAGCCGCAACTTGGCATGTCGTCTTCGTGCCGTTCGACTCGACGAAAACACCTCGCAATGACGCCGCAGCCATTTCGCGTGCATTGCAGGCGGCACCGATCGCGACGCTCGACACCAATCGGCTCGATCTCACCTGGTACGGTCCGCCGCGCAAGACGATTCCGCCGGCGAACGTACTCACACAGGCAACTGCGACGGTGACGCTCGTGCCTGGTCGCTATTTATTGCGCACGATCGCGGACGATGCGGTGAGGGTGTACATCGATGACAAGTTGGCGCTTGACGACTGGACCCCAGGTGAATCGCACGTGAAGGAAGCTCCGTTCCTGGCGACCGGTGCGCATCGCTTCCGGGTGGAGCACCTTCAGCTCGACGGTTGGTACGAACTCAGGTTGGACATCGAACGGGTGCCTCAATGAGCAGACCTCTCATCATCGGCGTCGTCGGCGGCTCCGGCTCAGGCAAGACCACGGTCGCCCGCGCGATTCAGCAGGCGATGGACGTGAGCGCCGCGTTTCTCGACCAGGACGGGTACTACAAGGACCTGTCGCACTTGACGCTCGACGAGCGCAAGCTGATCAACTTCGACCACCCCGATTCGATCGACGCCGACCTGCTGGTGGCGCACCTCGAGCAATTGGCGCGCGGCGAGGCGATCGAGAAGCCCACCTATGACTTCGCCGCGCACACCCGCGCGCCGGGCCGCGTGCGGGTGGAGCCCAATGCGATTGTGCTGGTGGACGGCATCCTGCTCTTTGCCGACAAGCGACTCCGCGACCTCTTCGACATCAAGGTGTACGTCGATGTGGCCGACGACGTCCGCTTCATCCGTCGGCTCGAGCGCGATGTCGTCGAGCGCGGACGATCGATGGCGGACGTCATCCGGCAGTACCTCACGACGGTGCGGCCGATGCACCTCGAGTTCGTCGAGCCGTCGAAGCGGTACGCCGACGTGATCCTGCCAGAGGGCGGCCACAATCGGATCGCGATCGAGATGATCATTGCAAGGGTACAGCTCGAACTTCAGCGGAGACGGGGAGGTGTGACATGACGATTCAAGGTTTGTCATCCCGAGCGCAGCGAGGGATCGCTTCGCGTGCGGTCCGATCCCTCACGGCGTTCGGAATGACAGCGATTGTGCTCGCAACTCGTGCGAGTGCGCAGAACCGCCTGTTTACGGTCGATCGCTATTTCGATATCGAGCGGGTGTCGTCGCCTCGGATATCGCCCGATGGCAACCACATCGTGTTCAGTCGCGCACACGTCGACCCGATGAAGGACGCCTGGGTCGGCCTGCTCTGGGAGATGGAGGCCGATGGGT
Organism: Gemmatimonadota bacterium; assembly: GCA_025357945.1. Classification (GTDB taxonomy): domain Bacteria; phylum Gemmatimonadota; class Gemmatimonadetes; order Gemmatimonadales; family GWC2-71-9; genus Palsa-1233. Next base: position 99,578 of record JANYLJ010000002.1, on the reverse strand, counting down.
CGCGGCAGCGTCAGTTGGTGAAAGGCTCCAGCGCGCAGTGGTCGCCGGACGGGACGCGTATCGCCTACCTCGCGGAGGTCGATGGCAAGTCGCAATTATGGGTGCGCTACATGGACGCCGAGGGTGCCGCGATCCAGGTGACGCGCGGCGAGCGATCGCCGGTCGCCTTTCGCTGGTCGCCCGACAGCAAGTCGCTCGCGTTCACGATGCCGGTTCCCGACTCGGCCACATGGAACGTAGCGATGCCTCACGCACCGGCGGGAGCGCAGTGGACACCACCTCCACGCGTGGTCAATCGACTGCAGTATCGCGCCGATCGGGTCGGCTTCCTCGCGGATGACTGGATCCATCTCTTTGTCGTATCGGCCGAAGGGGGTGTCCCGCGGCAGGTGACTCACGGTGCGTTCAATATCGGGGCACGAGGGGCCGGCATCCCGGGACCAGCCGCGCTCGACTGGCTGCCGGACGGCAGGACGATCGTGGCCGACGGCAACGACGCGACCGATGCCGATCGGGAGTATCAGGTCTCGAACATCTACGCGGTTGACGTCGCGTCCGGCACGTTGCGGCGGCTGACTGCCGACGCGGGGTTCTGGCACGCTCCGGTGGTCTCCCCGGACGGCCGGTGGGTCGCATTCACCGGCTTCGCCAAGACACGCGACACCTATCACAGTTCTGACCTTTTCGTGATGCATGCAGACGGCACAGTGCGGCGCCTGCTCACGTCGGGGATCGACCGTGATCCGGCGTCAGTGACGTGGGCCGACAACGAGACCATCTATTTCACCGCCGAGGACCATGGCGTGGTGAATATCTGGACCGCGTCGCTCACGGGCAAAGCGCCGGCGGTCAAGGCGGCATCGAACGGAATGCATGTGATCGCGCTCGGGTCGGTGTCGATCAAGGGAGGCATTGGCGTGGCCACGCGCTCCGCACCCCAGCAGCCGGCCGAGGTGATCCGGTTCACGTTCAAGAAGCCCTGGGACCTGATGCAGCTGACCCATGTCAACGATGCGGTCCTCGCGGGGATGCGGCTGGGCGAGGTCGAACAGGTCGATGTCCAATCGAGCGGCGACGCCAGGATCCAGGGATGGCTCGTGAAGCCGCCGGGATTTGACCCGGCGAAGAAGTATCCGCTGATCATGGAAATCCACGGTGGGCCGCACGCGATGTACGCGGTAGGGTTCGATGGATCACTGCAGAACTTTGCGGCGTCGGGGTTTCTGGTGCTGTACCTGAACCCGCGTGGATCGACCGGCTATGGCAGCGCGTTCGGCAACGCGATTGACAAGGCGTATCCCGGCGTTGACTACGACGACCTGATGGCCGGCGTGAACGAGGCGATCGCCCGCGGTTCGGTGGACACCACGCGGATGTTCGTTGGCGGCTGCAGCGGCGGCGGTGTGCTGTCGAGCTGGATCGTGGGCCACACCACCAGATTTGCCGCGGCAGCGGTGCGTTGCCCGGTGATCGACTGGATTTCGTTTGCGGGCCAGACCGATGTCCCGCTCTTCGGCGCCGCGATGTTCGATCGCCCGTTCTGGGAAGACGCCGCACCGTGGTTGAAACTCTCGCCGATCATGTACGCCGGCAATATCAAGACGCCGACGCTGATCATGACGGGCGACCTCGACATGCGGACGCCGATGCCGCAGAGTGAAGAGTTGTACGCCGCGCTCAAGATGCGTGGTGTTCCGACAATGCTGCTCCGGTTTGCCGACGAGTATCACGGTACGGCATCCAAGCCATCGAACTGGATTCGCACGCAGCTCTACATGATGAGCTGGTACAACAAGTACGGGCCGGCGAAGTAACGCCACCCATGTCGCCCCTCTCACCTCTTGTCGCCATAGATCATCCGATACACCGCTTGGTTGCGTACAATCGCCCTGACGTAGTCCCGCGTCTCCACGAACGGAATCCGCTCGACGAAGATGTCCACGTCGTCGAGCGGATCGCGCGCATGCTCGGCCGGGCGGAGCTGGCCGTTGAGCGGTGATGTGCTCCAACGATCGACTCGCGTGGTACCGGCGTTGTAGGCCGCGAGACCCCTGATCACCTCGGGATAGCGCGCCAGACCGGTCGCGTAGTGATGGATGCCCAATGCCAGATTGACCGGTGGGATCCAGAGTAGTGCGGGATCGAAATCCGGGAAGCTGAGCGCCTGCGCCAGATCGCGGCCGGTCGACGGTTCCACCTGCATGAGACCACGCGCGTCGGTGCGCGAGGTGGCGTGCGGCTCGAAACCCGATTCCTGCTTGATCACCGCGGCGACGAGGAGCGGGTCGACGTGCTCGCGGTCCGCTGTCTCGCGAAGCGGCACCGCGAACGGCAGCGGATACATCAGCTGCCAGAGCGTTGCATCCCTGACCGCTCCGGCCGCGTTGGCGCGTGCGGCGAGTGCCGTCGCGCGGGACGGGAATCCCCGCACCAGAAACGCCTCACCCACCCGTTTGGCCGCGAGGCCCTTCGCCTCGGCGGCGACGCGGTCGCGTTCGAACTTTGCTTCCGTATCCAATCCCAGCTGGTCCAGCCGCTGCGCCCGCGCGAAGACACCGTCGAGTGAATCGGGTGGAACGATCGGCGCCAACGTCAGGGTGTTCCACGGCATCGTGTCGAGTCGGGCGGCGGCGCGCACGGCGTAGTAGTTCTCCGGTCCGCGGATCACGAGATCGCGCCATGTGGCTCGCGCGGCGGCGGAGTCGCCCATCGACATCCGGGCGCGGGCCAGCCAGTAGCGCGAGGCATCGACCTCGTTCGCTACCAGATGCGCTTCCAGGGCGGCGGACAATTCGCGCGCCGCTGTTTCCGGCTTGCCGGTTTCGAATGCGATCAGGGCGGCGAGGAGGATGGCGTGCGACCGCAGCGCGCTCGACGGGTATCGTGCTGCCAGCTTGAGATAGTTGCGTCGGGCTGAATCGACTTCACCCGCGTCGACTGCCAAATCGGCCAACAGGTGGAGCGCGGTCGCCGCAGCGAAGGTGTCGGTCGGAAAGCGGCGTACCACTTGCCGGAGTGCGGGAATCGCGGCGTCCTGCTGCCCGTTGCGCAGCAGGGCGCGGGCGTGATAGTAGGCGGCACGTCCAGCGAACCGGGGCTCAACAACGCCGGCGAACACGTCGGCCGCGTCGGTCCATCGCGACACGGCGCCCAACGCGGTTCCGTACGCGACGCGATCGGCCGGCGAGAGCGGCGCTTCCCGCGCCGCACGAGCGAATTGGTCGCCGGCGTCCTGCGGTCTGCCGACGGTAGCCGCGTGGCGCGCGACGACGAGGCGATCGTCGTGGCTGAACGGCAGGTCGATCTGGCGGCTCAGGTCCAGGGCGTCGCGCCACTCCGGCGTTGCCGTCACGGAACGCATCAACTCCACGAAACGCGCGGCGACTTCCCGGCGCGCGGAATCGGTCGGCGCGCCGCGCCACCGGACCCTGGTCGCCGCGACGACAGCGCCGAGTTGTTCATAGCGCGCGGCAGCCGCGTCGAAGTCGTTGCTGCGATCCCGCGCGAGGGCTTCGGTCCACGGAATTCGCGGTCGCGCTGCCGGCAACGCGACGCTGGCGTAGAGCGACGCACGAAGTGTTGAGTCGCGCGTCACACCAGCCGCGCGGAGGGCCAGCCAATCGGCGAGGTCGGGGAGCAGTGTGGCGGCGCGACGGTAGCTGGCGGCGGCCGAGTCGAGCAGGTCGAGCCGGTCATAGGCGCGCGCGAGCAGGACCAGTCGCTTTCCCTGTTCTTCGATGCTGCGACCGCTGTCGGGGATTGTGGCCGCGCGAGCGTTCACCACTGCCTCGGGGTTCCGGAACTCCGCAAGGTCGGCTGCGGCGAGGAGGCGGCGGCCGAGTCGATCAAAGCGGGTGTCGAGCCAGCTTTCGTGCTCGAGGAGGCGGCGCACCGACGACCACCCCTCCCACGCGGCCGCGGCGCGCGCGGCGAGGACGACGACCTCGGGCGTTCGCGTGGCAGGAGCGGCGAGCAACGGCGCCAACAGTTGTGATGCACGCCAGGGATGGCCGACCGTCAGCGCGGAGTCGGCGGAAACAAGGGGGGACTGCGCGCCGAGCGGTGACGCGGCGAAGATGAGAAACAGGACTGCACAGCGCATGGGATAAACCTAAAGGGATGTCATCCTGAGCGGAGTGCGGCCGCAGGCCGCACGAAGTCGAAGGACCTCGGCTCCGAGCGACCACGCCTGACGTCGCTGCACGGAACCGAGGTCCTTCGACTGTGCAACGGCTTCGCCGTTGCTTCGCTCAGGATGACAATCTCTCCGAGCTTATACGGGAAGCCCCGGATCACGCGGTACGAACTCTCCCTCCCAGCGCGCCATCACCACCGACGCGAGGCAGTTCCCCAGCAGGTTGATCGACGTGCGCGCCATGTCCATCAGCGCATCGACCCCGAGAATGACCGCGACGCCCTCAAGTGGCAGCCCGAACGACGCGAGGGTACCGGAGAGAATCACCAGCGACGCGCGCGGTACCGCCGCAACGCCCTTCGACGTGAGCATCAGCGTCAGCATCATCAGCAGCTGCGTGCTGAGCGGCATCGCGATTCCTGCGGCCTGGGCAACGAATACCGACGCGACGGCGAGGTAGAGCGTCGACCCATCGAGGTTGAACGAATACCCCGCCGGAAGCACGAAGGCGACGATGCGCTTTGGCACACCCATCTTCTCGATGTTTTCCATCGCCAGCGGCAACGCCGCCTCGGACGACGCGGTCGAGAAGGCGATGAGATACGGTTCCTTGACGTACTTCCAGAACAGCCTGATCGGCACGCGGGCGATCAACGCGACCGGAACCAGCGCGACGAGTACGAACACAATCAGCGCACCGTAGAGCGTGAGTACCAGCGCGCCGAGGTTCCGGAGCACGCCGAGACCGCTGTGACCCACGGTCACGGCGACGGCCGCCCCGATGCCGATCGGCGCAAACTTCATCACGATCTCGGTGAACTTGAACATCACTTCGGAGAGCGATTCACAGAACGCAAGCATGGTCTCCTTCGCCTTCCCCTTGACGCGACTCAAGCCGGCGCCGAAGATCACGGCGAACACGACGATCTGCAGCACCTCGTTCCGGGACGCGGCGTCGAAGAACGAGGTCGGCACGGCGTGCGTGAGCACGCTGGCGAACGTGGTCTTGGTGGTTGCGAACTGCTTTCCCGCCTCGGCGGATGCGGCAAGCACGACGCCGACACCCGGCTTGGCAATGTTGACGGCGGCCAATCCCACGATGAGTGCCACGGTGGTGACGATCTCGAAATAGATGATGCTGCGCAGTGCCAGCTTGCCGACGCGCTTGAGATCGTCACCGTGCCCGGCGATGCCGACGACGAGGGATCCGAAAATCAGCGGGACAACGATCGACTTGATCAGCGAGATGAAGATGGTGGAGAACGGTCCGAGGATGGCGGCGATGTCGGTCGTAGGCCAGTACTCATGGTTCAGCCAGCCGATCAGCACCCCCGAGATCATGGCGACGATGATCCAGGTGGTCAGCGAGACCTTCTTCATGGTGATTCCCTGGCTACGAGTGGCTACGCGGCGAGTGCGTTGGCCTTCTGATTCACGCGATCGAGTAGCGCGCTCCAGCTCTCGGAAAACTTCTTGACGCCGTCCGCTTCCAGGAACGCGGTGCGGTCGGCCAGTGGTGACAGGCCGAGTTTGTCGTATGCCGCGAGCATCGCGGCGGCGGCGAGTTCGCTGGCCGGCGTGATGCGCACCTCAGGCTTGCCATGATCGGCGTAGGCGCGCAACGTGTCTGGTGGAATCGTGTTGACCGTGTCGGGCGCGATCAGCGACTCGATGTAGTAGACGTCCGGGAGTGACGGATCCTTGGTACTCGTCGATGCCCAGAGTGGCCGCTGGGCTTTGGCGCCCTTGGCGGCGAGCGCCTGCCATCGCGGTGTCAGCAGCGAATTGCCGAAAATCTGATAGGCAACCCGCGCGTTGGCGATCGCGAGCTGGTGGACCAGGGACTTGCCTCGGTCGCCCGCCTTGGCGAGTTCGGCGTCGGTCTGTCCATCGACGCGGCTCACGAAGAAGGAGGCCACGGAGTGCACCGTGCTGACCGGAAGGCCCGCGGCGGTGCGTTGCTCGAGGCCTGACTTGAACGCCTCGATCACCTGCTTGTACCGGTCGATGCTGAACAGCAACGTGATGTTGATGTTGATGCCGTCGGCGAGGCATTGCCTGATAGCCGGAATGCCCGCTTCCGTGGCGGGAATCTTGACCATCACGTTGGGCCGGTCGATCGTCTTCCAGAGGCGGCGGGCGGCATCGATGGTGCCCTGGGTGTCGAACGCCAGGGTCGGCGACACCTCGATGGAGACGGTACCGTCGCCGTGGCCACTGGCATCGTACACCGGGCGAAAGACGTCGCTGGCGGCACGGACATCGGCTACCATCAACGCCTCGACAATCCCTTCGGGTGACGTGCCGGCCTGTGCCAGGGTCCGGATCTCTTCGTCGTAGTCGCTGCTTCCCGCGACGGCTTTCTCGAAGATCGTCGGGTTCGATGTCATCCCGCGTAACGAATCTTCCTTGATCAGGCGCGCGAGTTCACCGGAGCGGATCAGGTCGCGGGTGATGAAATCGTACCAGGCGCTCTGGCCGAGTTGGGTGAGCTGTTGCAGTGGATTGGGCATGAGGATGTCTCCGATCAGGCCAGCGCGCGAACCGCGGCGGCTACGCGTTCCGGCGTGAGGCCGAATTCCCTGAACAACGTGTCCGCCGGGGCGGAGGCGCCGAAGTGATCGAGCCCGATTACGGTACCGCGGTCGCCGACCCAGCGGCGCCAACCGAACGGCGATGCGGCTTCGATCGCGACCCGTGCCGTTATGGACGACGGCAGCACCCGTTCGCGCCACGCGTCGTCCTGTTGCTCGAACAGCTCCCATGACGGCATCGACACCACGCGCGTCGCGATGCCTTCGGCGTTGAGCGTTTCGGCCGCCTTCACGGCGACCTGCACTTCGCTGCCGGTGGCGATCACAATCGCCTTCGGCGGCGTCGCCGGCTCGACCAGTATGTACGCGCCGCGCGCGGTGTCGCCCACGCGGTCGGCGTTGCGCGTTTGCGCGGTGAGCTTCTGCCGCGTCAGGATCAGCGCGGTCGGGCCGTTGGTACGCGTCATCGCGACGCGCCACGATTCCACTGTTTCGGCGGCGTCGGCCGGGCGGAGCGTGACCATGCCGGGAATCGCTCGCAGCATCGACAGCTGTTCGATCGGCTGGTGTGTGGGACCGTCTTCACCGAGGCCGATCGAATCGTGGGTGAAAATGTAGGTCACCGGCAGCTTCATCAGCGCAGCCAGCCGCACGGACGGTTTGCAGTAGTCGAGGAAAATGAGGAAGGTGGCACCGTACGGGCGGAATCCGCCGTGGACCGCGATGCCGTTGAGCGCGGCCGCCATGCCATGTTCCCGCACGCCCCAATGCATCCGCGGGCCAGTGGTGTGCGTGTCGAAAATCTCACCGATCTTGATGTTCGTGCCGTTGCTGCCGCCCAGGTCGGCCGAGCCACCCATGAGTGCGGGCACCGACTTGGCGATCGCCTCCAGCGCCTTCTGCGACGCTTGGCGCGACGCGAGCGAATCCTTCGAAAGATCCGGGAGTGTGGCGTCCCATCCCAGGGGCAGTTCACCGGCGATGCGCGAGCGGAAGGTGTTCGCATCCTGGTGGGCCGCGAGGCGCTTCTCCCAGCCGGCGACGAGTGCATCGCCGTGCGCCGCGATCGGCTTCATCTCCAGGTACGCTTCGGGTGCAACATGGAAGGGTTCCTGCGACCAGTGCAGGATCTCCTTGGTCTTGGTGATCTCGTCCCGGCCGAGCGGAGCGCCGTGGGCTTCGGGGGTATCCTGCTTGGTGGGCGCCGGATTGCCGATGATGGTGCGCAGGCGAATCAGCGTCGGCTTCGCGGACTGTGATGCCGCGTCAGCGAGTGCGGCGTCGATTGCTTCGAGGCTATTGCCATCGTTCACGTGCAACACGCGCCAGCCGTACGACTGGAAGCGTTGCTCGACGTTGTCGGTGAAGGTGATCTCGGTGTGGCCGTCGATGGTGATGTGATTGTCGTCGTAGATCACCGTGAGCTTGCCCAGCTGCAGGTGACCGGCGAGCGAGGCTGCTTCGTGGCCGACCCCTTCCATCATGTCGCCGTCGGAGGCGACGACCCAGGTCCGGTGGTCAACAAGATCGGCGCCGAACTGCGAGGCGAGGAGTCGCTCGGCGATCGCCATGCCGACGGCGTTGCCGATCCCCTGGCCGAGCGGACCGGTGGTGGTTTCGACGCCCACGGTGTGGCCATGCTCGGGATGGCCCGGGGTTCTGGAACCCCACTGCCGGAAGTTCTTGATATCGTCGAGCGACAGGTCGTAACCGGAGAGATGCAGCAGGGAATAGAGGAGCATCGACGCATGCCCGCAGGAGAGGACGAAGCGGTCGCGGTCGGGCCAGTCGGGGTGATGGGGCGCGTGCTTGAGGTGTCGCCGCCAGAGCAGGTATCCCACCGGGGCCAGCGCCATCGGGGTGCCCGGATGGCCGGATTCGGCCGCCTGGACGGCGTCCATCGCGAGGACGCGGATGGAGTTGATCACCTGCCACGCGGCGTTTGTGTCGATCGGACCGTTGGGAAGGGACGCGGTGGTGGTCACTGGGCTCGGACGGTTGAGGCGATTGACGGGTGGAAATGGTGCCCCAAGATAACGGCGCGCAGGCTCGGCCAGACCTCGGTGTGCCAGAAATTAAGGCGACCGGGCCCGGCGACCTTGTAAAGGAGTTGGCCCTGACCGGCCGGTAACCGGACGAAGAAGCGGTGGCCGACGGCGTCATGTTCAACCTTCATTCGACGGTCCGGGATCGGGATACTGAAGGATAGGCTGGAGGGAGCGGTATGTTCTACACCATGCGGACCACCGTTCTCCTTGTGTTGCTGCCGGCTCCGGTACATGTGCGCGCCAGCCGATGAGCACGCGCCTGGTCGCTTTCCTGCGCGCGATCAACGTCGGCGGTCGCGTGATCACGATGACGAAACTTCGCGGCCACTTCGAGGCCCTTGGTTTCAAGGATGTCGAGACGTTCATCGCGAGCGGCAATGTCCTCTTCACCTCGCGCGCCGCCGTGACGTCGACGCTGCACGCACGGATCGAGAAGGGACTCCGGTCGGCACTGGGCTACGACGTCGCGACGTTCATCCGAACGGATGCCGAGCTTGCGGCGATCGCCGGTTACAAACCGTTTCCCGATTCGCAACTCAAGGAAGTGAACACTTCCGTCGTGGGATTCCTCGCCGAACCGCTGACAGCCGCGGCGACCAAGGCGCTGATGGCCCTGCAGGGCGACGACGATCGCTTTCACGTCGGCGGCCGCGAGATCTACTGGGTGAGCCGAAAGAAGCAGAGCGAGACGAAGATCTCGCATGCGCTGCTCGAACGAACGCTCAAGGTGCGGTCGACCTTTCGGGGCACGAAGACAATCCTGCGACTTGTGGCCAAGTACGAGTTCTAGGCCATGGTTCCCGACACGTACTCTACCGATCGCCTGCGCGCCGAGCGGATGTCCGAGTCGCACCTCGGCGAGCTGCGGATGATGCACCAGGATACCCGGATGATGGCGATGATCGGTGGCGTACGCGACGAAGCCGGAACGGCGGCCTATCTTGAGCGCCATCTGGTTCACTGGCGGCAGCATGGTTTCGGGTTCTGGATGCTGTGGGACGCCGACACCGGCACGAGCGTGGGACTCGCCGGACTGCGCCATCTGACCCTCGACGGCGAGGACGAAGTGGAAGTCGGGTACGGCCTCCTGCCGGCGTTCTGGGGCAGGGGACTGGCGACGGAAATCGCCCGGGAATGCGTGCACCAGGCGTTCGGCTACTTGGCGTTGCCGTCATTGGTGGCGTTGACGAACGATGCCAACGTCGCGTCGCAGCACGTCCTGCGAAAGGTGGGTCTGACGTACGAACGTGAGGTGACGCACGACGGGCGACGGTCCATCTTGTTCAGGGGAACCCGGCCCACCGGAGACCAGCCATGATTGACCCGCGCCCCGTCGTTCTCGAGCGCAACGGCGTCCGCCTTGAACCGCTGACGGCCGAGCATCGCGACGGCAGCGTGCGCGACATCGTGATATACAGTGTGCCGGCCACCGAATGGCCCGACGTGCGGCGGCACCTCGAGTTGCGATTGATGCGGAACCGGGAAACCCGCGACCGATGACACGGCCAGCCAAGGTCGGCATCCTCACTGCGGGCGGTCTCGCGCCGTGCCTCTCCTCCGCTATCGGCGGATTGATCGAGCGCTACGGCGAGCTCGCGCCCGAAGTCGAGATTCTCTGTTACGTCGGTGGATACGCCGGATTGCTGAAGGGTGACTCCCTGCCGGTAACGCCCGCTGTTCGCGCCGGTGCGCACCTGCTGCACCGCTTCGGTGGCAGTCCGATCGGCAACAGTCGCGTCAAGCTCACCAACACCGCCGACTGCCTCAGGCGCGGCCTCATCAAGGCAGGCCAGGATCCACGTCAGGTTGCCGCCGACCAACTGGTACGGGACGGCGTCGACGTGCTGCACACAATCGGCGGCGACGACACCAACATAGCCGCCGCCGATCTGGCATCCTTCCTCGCCGGCCACGGCTACCCCCTCGCCGTCATCGGCCTTCCCAAGACGGTCGACAACGACGTTTACCCGATCCGGCAGAGTCTGGGCGCGTTGACCGCCGCGGACTATGGTGCGACGTTCTTCGAGAACGTGGTGGCCGAGCACGGCGCGAACCCGCGCATGTTGATCGTGCACGAGGTCATGGGGCGCGGCTGCGGCTGGCTCACCGCCGCGACCGCCCGGGCGTATCGGGCACGTCTTGACCAGAAGACCTTCCTGCCGGAACTCGGCCTTTCGCGTGCGCGGCATGAAGTGCACGGGGTGTATCTCCCCGAGATGCAGCTAAACGTGGCGGCTGAGGCGGTCCGCTTGCGCCGGGTGATGGATGCGCTGGACTGCGTCAATCTGTTTGTGTCCGAAGGGGCCGGCGTCGCGAGCATTGTTCGCGAGATGGAAGCGAACAACGAGCCGGTGGCGCGCGACGCGTTCGGTCACGTGAAGCTCGACACGGTGAATCCGGGGGCGTGGTTCGGCAAGCAGTTCGGCGCGATGATCGGTGCGGAGAAAACGCTGGTGCAGAAGAGCGGCTACTACGCCCGCTCGGCGCCGGCCAACGCGGACGACTTGCGGTTGATCCGGCGATGTACCGATCTGGCGGTTCAGTGCGCCCTTGACGGCGTTTCTGGTGTGGTCGGCGAGGACGAGGATCGCGGCGGTGAGTTGCGCGCCATCGAATTCGGCCGTATCAAGGGTGGCAAGCCGTTCGACCCGGGTACTCCGTGGTTCAGGCAGTTGCTCGCTGACATTGGGCAGGAGGGGTAAACCGCAATGCCGTGCCTGTTCGTTGTTCTCGCGATGTCAGCGCCGCGACTTGTCATGGCGCTGCTCTATTTCTTCAGCCATTGGTTCGACGGGCTTTTCACCTCGGCCCTCTGGCCAGTCCTTGGCTTCTTCTTCATGCCGACGACGCTGCTCTGGTACACGGCGGTGCAGCATTGGTTCGGCGGACAATGGACGTTCTGGCCGATCGTAGGCCTGGTGGTCGCCATCATGATTGACGGATCACCGGTGAGCGGCCGGCGCCGACGCCAGAGCGAAGCGCAGTAGCTGCGCCCGGCAACCGCAGTTGCCTGGCTCGCCGCCCGTCATAAGTGAAACGTCCGACGGTCAACCCTGCTCGACCGTGACCTCGGCCTTGCCCGTTTCGTCGTAGTTGACCTGGACGTTCCACGGCCGACAACAGACTTCGCAGTCCTCGACGTACTCCTGCGCCGATCCGCTGTCCGGATCGAGGGTGATCTGTACCACCTCGCCGCAATACGGGCAGGTCACCTCCGCGTCCGTCTGCATCCCCGGATCGGTGCCGGCGTCGTCCTCGCCGGGATCTTGCCGGTCACGGTCGTCCTGGTCCTCGTCATCGCCATCGTATCCCACGGTGTCCCCGATTCCAGAGCGTGGCCAGAAGCTGGCCGCGGCACAGTATAGTGGACTCGGGGAAAACGTGCCAAGGAATCGGTCAGCGACCGTGTCGGGCGCAAGGAGCGCGGGGATTGATGCCGAGACCGGGCCTCGCGAGGCGCAGCGAATTGACCGCGCCCCACGGAGTCCCGATTGCTAGCGGGGATTCGCGATCGTCAGCTTGAAGCCGTCGGGATCGGTCACCGAAAACCCCATCGGACCCCACGGCAGAGGGGCCGGCCCTTCGTCGAACGTGATGCCGGCCTTCTTCGCCCGTTCGGCGAGCGCATTGATGTCCTGGGCCGTGGTGATCGAGATCCGCAGTCCGGTGCCCTTGACGCGATCGCGTCCTTTCGCAAAATCGTCCATTCCGAGGCCGAGATGCGCCTCGCCACCCTTCAGTTCGACGTAGCGGAGGACGCCCTCTCGTTCGTGCCTGTTCACGATTTCAAACCCGAGCCCGTCGGTGTAGAACTTGATGCTGCGCGCCAAGTCGCCCACGGTGATATTCGGGGTAACGCTTTGCGCCTGCATTGCTGTGCTCGTCATGCGATCCTCTTGTGGCGGTGGGCGGTCGCCTTCGACCTGGGTTATTGCTACGGTTTCGGTACCATCAGCATCTGCACGCCGCCATCCGCGGACGTTTTCCAGATCACCTGAACGCGCCCGCTGAACAACGACGCCAGCACGGCGGCCTGCTGGTCCGTCGGAAGGGAGTTCAGCAGTTCGGCGGAGCGGGGTGGAATCTGCATTGCCACATGCACGCCGGTCCAGTAGGCCGCGCTCAGCACCGGCGCCGCCGGCCCGACGACGGCGATCTGTGGCGTGCCGGACTCAGCGAACGTCAGTCGCTGTCGGAGCGCGTCGAGTCTGCTCGTTGTTTCGAGCAGGCGTGCGGTCGACGCAACGCCGTCGATGAACTTGGGTACCGCAAACGCCAGCGCCGTCGCGATGCCGACCCAGCCGAGGAGGTGGCGCAGGGCGGTCGGTCCGCGGCTGAAGCCGCGGCTCGGCGCCGGGTCCGGCGGTACCGCGGTGCACCACCAGATCGTGCCGAGCGCCAGCATGATGCCGTACGGCGCGATCAGCCGCGGCTCGGCGTGAATCGCGACGAACTGGAACAGGCCCGCGAGGCCGAGCACCGCGACGACGAGCGCATCGCGTTGGGTGGTCATCAGGTCGCGCCAGATCCCGGGGCGGCGGTGCAACAGGTAGGCGGGTACCATCGCCGTGAGCATCATCGGCAGCAGCCACAACCCGAACACGCGGCCGAACATGCGCAGCCAGTAGCCCAACAGCTCGGCTGTTGTGGGCGCCCGGCCGACGTCGGAGACGACCTTCTCGGACCACGCCGTCGGGTCACCCCACGGCTGGTATGTCCAGCGCGCGGCGTCATCGAAGGTCGCCACGGTGATGTGCTGTCCGTTGCCGACCGGTACGTCACGATACGCCGTGTTGACGCCATTGTCGCCGTCAGGCAATCGCGACGAATTGGCGTCGATATACCAGGAATAGTTCAGGCGTCCTGACGAACCGAGCGTCGGCCGGCCGGCCTTCACGCTCATCGGCACAATCCATCCGAGCATCACCAGCGCGCACGTCGCTGTTGACCACCACACCCGGCGCCGCGCCAATGCATCCGGCGCCCCCCAGAGACGCAGCGGCACGGCGATGAGCAGCCAAGGCCACGCGCTCGTCTTGACGAGGAACGCGACGCCGAAGAGCACGCCGGTGAGCAGCCAGCGCTCACCGTCCCGCATCAACAATTCGCGGCTGAGCCAGATCGCGACCAGCAGCGAAAGGATATCCGGCGTAACCGCTTCGACTCGTGGCAGCCCGGCGCTGCAGAGCAGGAATGCGGCGATCGCGAGTTGACCGAAGCCTGGTCGTGCGGGCGCTGCGGCGCGACCCCACCGCCAGAGGACGAACACACCGGCCACCGCTGCGACGGCGTTGATGGCGTGGGTGACCGGTACCAGCTCCGAGCCGCTGGCCCCGGTCGCCACGCCGATCAGCCCGGTGACGAGGGGAAAGAGCGGCGACCAGTATCCTTGCACGAAGTGCAGCCAATCGCCCCGCTGTATCGCGGTAGCAAGGTCGAGGTACGATACCCCATCCGGGTTGAGTGCCAACCGCGATAGGTAACCGACCGCGAGGCAGAGGAGTGCCGCGACGAGGGCCAGGATGTCGACCGCCCCGAACCGAGCGGGGCGAGCGGCAATCGCGGCGGGCTTCGGCGCGGTGGCGGCGGGGAGAGTGGTGGTGGTGCGACGCTTCGCCATCGACCCTCGTGCGGGGCGCGACCGTGGGGCGATGCCGGACATCGTCCGGCGGGGGTCGTGAGTGGCCGGTAAGCTAACGTCGCCCCGGGCCGCTGAACCCTTTGGGGGTACCCCGTGTCCAATCCTGCCAGACAATGCTGAACGCCCAACTTGCCGTGGTACCGACGCCCGACGACGGGGATACGTCCCTCATCGCCCGTGCGACGGCGGGGGACTTGGCGGCAGCGCGCGAGCTGTACGACCGGCATGCCGCACGGGTGTACCGCCTGGCGTTCCGGATGTGCGGCGACCGGGATCTGGCGGGGGACCTGACCCAGGATGTGTTCGTTCGCGTGTTCCGGCAGCTGCGACAGTTTCGCGGCGAGGCGGCGTTCACGACCTGGCTGCACCGGGTGGCGGTGACCACCTGCCTCAATACGCTGCGCAAGGTCAAGCGATTCCGCGGTCGCGAAGTCGAGTTGGATAACGCGCACGAGCACAGCGTGGGGGCGCCGGACCGGGACCCGGTATTGCATGCGGCGCTTACCACGGCGATCGAAGCACTGCCGGATACACTGCGGATTGCGCTGGTGATGCATGCGATCGAGGGGTACACCCACGTCGAGATCGCTACGGCGCTCGGGATCGCGGAAGGGACGAGCAAGAGTCGAGTGTTCGAAGCGCGAGCGAAGTTGCGGGAGATGCTCGCGAGTCATGGCAAGGAGTACCACAATGAATGAGAAGGAACTGGACGACCTGCTCGATGACGCCTCGAAGCACTGGCGCGTCCCGACGAACCCGCCGCTCGACGAGATCTGGACGGCCGTGGCGGCGCAAGGCTTCGCGCAGCCGTCACGGTGGCGATCGCCGGGGTGGGTCACGGTCGGGATCGCGGCCGCAGCGGCGCTGGTGGTCGGTGTGCTGGGTGGCAGGTACTCGGCGCAGCGCGCGGGCGTTCCCGTTGCCACACCGTCGATGTTGTCCGTTTCGGTCAATGATCCGAACCAGCGCGCCATGGGTGAGTTGCTGGGACGCACTGCGGTGCTGCTCGTGGCCATCCCCGCCGACAGCACGGGGCCGGACTCGGCGGTCAGCCGCGAAGCCGCGCGACTGCTGACGACGACTCGACTCCTGCTCGAGTCGCCGGTGGGATCGGACGCCCACCTTCACAACCTGCTGCAGGACCTCGAACTGGTCCTGGCGCAAGTTGCCCGATTCGATCCGCGCCATCGTCGCGATGAGATCCGGTTCATCCAGACCGCAATCGACCAGCACGACATCGTGCCGCGGCTCCGCTCTGCGGCAGCCGATCTCCCTCTTGATGACTTTTAAAGGAATCGCCATGACACGTGCACTTCTCTTCACTCCGATATTGCTCGCCGCCACCCTGTCGGCGCAGGTGCCGGTACGCCCCGTCCAGCCGCCTGTGCCAGCAGTGAAGCCGCGAGCGGTGACGTGGCCGTCGACATCGATGCGCCGATGGGTGGACGTGAGCCCGAATGTCGACTCCGACCTTCGGACCTCGTTGAACTACACCTTCGACAACCTCTCCTACTCGTTCTCGGACCTGAGCAGGTTGAGCACGCTGAGCGGGTGGCGGTCCGACGGTCCGGTTGCCTGGGCGCAACAGGATCCGGCCGACTCGCTCTATCGCATGGCACGCGACCAGTTCAATCGCGGCGACTATCGCAAGGCGGCAGAACTGTTCAAGTCGTTGCCGCAGAAGTACACCACCTCGGTGTACATCGCCGACGCGCAGTACTACCAGGCGTTTTCGCTCTACCGGATCGGTGGGACGCCCGAGCTGCAGGAAGCGCTCGGCGTGCTCGAGGCGCGGAAACCGAGCCCGAACGACCGGCAACACAACGCGAATACGGGCAGCAGCGCGAGCGCGGGCACCGGTGTCGGTATTGGCACGAGCGGTAACCGAACCGCGACGACGATGGCTTACAGCGACTGGACCAACCAGCGAGGCCAGAACAACGACGCCGCCGGACTCGCCGCACGGATCGCCAACGTACTCTCGTCGCGCGGTTTGGCGAACGACCCTGCGGTGAAGCGCGCGCTGGCAGCTGGCGGCAACGCCTGCGACCAGGAAGAGCAGTCGGTCAAGGCCGAAGCGCTCAGCGCGCTGATGCAGAACGATCCCGAAACCGGTCGTCAGATGGCGGTCAAGATCCTGACCAATCGCGATGAATGCTCGGTTCCATTGCGGCGCAACGCCGTGATGCTTGTGGGGAACAAGCACGATGATGCGGCAGCTAACACGCTGATCCCGGTCGCCAAGTCCGATCCCTCGGCTAGCGTCCGGGTGGCCGCACTGGAGTACCTGATCCGCGTGCAGACCGGCGCCGCCGTGAACGCGGTGATCGAGCTGGCCCGCGCGAACGACGACAGGCAGGTGCAACGCGCCGCCGTCCGCGCGCTGGCGCAGAGCACCAACCCACGCGCCCGTACCGAAATCCGCACGCTCGTCGAGAACAACGTTGCCGATGAATCGCTGCGCACCAGCGTCATCGACGGTCTCGACCGCGACCGGATGACGGCCGAGGACGCGACCTGGCTGCGCTCCCTGTACGCGACAACCACCAGTGCTCGCATCAAGGAACGCATTGTATCGGCGCTGTCGCGTGCCGGCGGTGACGCTAACAGTCAGTGGTTGCTGGCGCTGGTACGCAACGAGGACGAGTCGCTCGACTCGCGCACCGCCGCGCTTGAGCGTGTCGGCCGGACCATGGATGTCGTGACGCTCACCAAGATGTACGATGCGTCATCGCAGCGCCCGATCCGCCGGACCGTGATCGATCTTCTGTCGGAACGTAAGGAACCGGAAGCACTCGACAAGATCGTCGACATCGCCAAGAACGGCACCGACGTCGAAATGCGCCGGCACGCGATCAGCATTCTGTCGCGCAGCAAGGACCCCCGTGCCAGCAAACTCCTGCTCCAACTGGTGGATCACTGATGAACCGCTCACTCAAAGTCGCGCTTTGGGGTGCCGTGCTGGCTGGCACGCCGTCAGTCGCGGCGTCGCAATCGGTCGACCGGCTGGTGGCCAGCGCCGGCGACGGTACGGTGCAGTTTCACTTCGCGGCGCGCGAGGGTGTGTGCGGCAACGGCCGCAACTTCTATCGCGCCGGCGAAATGGGATACTACGGTAGCTACAACAACGGCATGGGCGGCGACGAGAATTGCGCCAAGGGACCGGTGCGTGCCGTGATCGTCCGGGCAGGGCGCGAGATCGTGAAGATCGAGACCTACGCCGGTCCGCTCGCCAATGATCCCGAGGCTGGCCGGGACCTGGGTACCGTGTCCGCTCGCGATGCGGCGGCGTACCTGATCGGGCTTGCCGGCACGCTGGAAGGCCGGCCGGCGCGTGACGCGATCCAGCCGGCGATGCTCGCCGACAGCGCCGTCGTCACGCCGCAGCTCAGCCAGCTCGCCCGCGACCCGATGCGCTCCCGCGACATTCGCGGCAGCGCGATTTCGTGGCTGGCGCGTCGGCGGGCGGAGCAGGGCGGTGTCGGTGCCGCCACCGTGCAGCGGACCCTCGACGGCCTCGTGCGCGACCGCAACGAGAGCGAGACGATCCGCCGTCAGGCACTGAACACCCTGGGCAATTTCGACCGTGGCGAGGGGATTCCACTCCTGCTCACGTTCGCTGGTGATGCCGACAGCTGGATCGCGAAGCAGGCCTTTCAGTCGCTGACCAATTCCGGCGACCCGCGCGCCCGCCAGTTTGTGCGCGCGGCGGTGCACCGCGCTGAGTTGCCCGAGGAGAGTCGTGCTGCGGCGATTCGCGGCATCGGCAACGAGTACGCCGTGGCGTCGGACTACAAGTTGTTGCGCGATCTCTATCCGTCGGTGAACACTGATCAGGAGCGCAACGCGATGATCAACACCATCGCGAACGGCGGCGGCAGCGAAAACACCGATTGGTTGCTCGCCCTCGCGCGGTCGCCGACCGAAACGGCCAGCCGCCGTCGCCAGGCCGTGTCGGCGCTGTCACGCACCGATGATCCGCGGGTGAAGGAGGCGTTGAAGGGGTTGATCGACCGCTGACAAATCAACGGGACGCCGGCGATTGTGTTGCATATTGAGACATTCCGTTGGGGGTCCCGTCGGTGGCACGGTTGCTGCCCAACTGGCGGTGATGCCGGACGCCGTCCTGGTCAATGTTGCCATGCGCCAACGTCTCCAGCTCAGCCTCGGCGATCGCGCCGAGCTCGGCGAGGAGATTCTGGGTGGCGTTGACCGCCGGGCGTTTGCCGCGTCCACCCGTGATGGCGGTATTCCGGTCGTTGTTACGCTTCATCAGGCGCCCCCCGGCGGTCCCGACCCGGACGCGATGCAGTGTCGGGTAAGCCGTCTGCGCGAGCTCGAGCACGGTGTCGTCGACCTACCGCTTGCTGCCGGCAACCTCGACGGTCGGACCTGGGTCATGGACGCGGTGTCAGTGCTGCCGTCGGTGGGCGATCGGTTGGCGGCCGGGCGGGTGCCGCTCGCTGAGGGAGTTTCGGCGATTCGGGATCTCGCGCGCGCCCTGGCCGCGATGCACCGACGCGGCATCACCCACGGTGCGATCGACCTGGGCACCGTTCGCATCGGCAGTGCGGGCCTGCGGCTTGGCGGCGTGGGGCAGACGCTGGGAGGGTCCGTGCGCGACGACCTCGACGCGTTGGGTGAGGTGGCCTGGTCGCTGCTGAGTGGTGAGGTGGAGCGTCGGTCAGCGCGGCCGTTGTCGATGATCAGGCGCGGTGTGGCGCCGAGTCTCGATGCGCTGTGCGCGCACCTGCGTGCACCCGACCCGCGTCATCGGCCCCAGCGCGCCGAGGCGATCCTCGACGCGCTCGATGCGGTGCCGACCCGTCGTTCCAGCCCGCTTGGGTCGATCGTCGACGTAGGAGTGCACGACGTTCGCCCGCCGCGCGGGGTCGCCTGGCTGGTGGTCGGCGCCGCGATCCTCCTGTTGTTCGCACTACTGCAATCGCGCCTGTGACCCCGAACGGCCTCGCGTACCCCAGCTAGCCTTTCCCGCCCCGCGCGGCCTTCCGCGCCGGTGTGGCAAACGTCGTCGACCGGCAGACCGGAACCGCCAGCGCGGGTGGTGCCGCGAGCGGGCTGATGCTGTGCTTGACGAGGATCGCGTTGAAGTCGGCGAGATCCTTGGTGCTGATCGCCTGCCAGGCTGTTGCCGCGGTCTTGAGATCGCTGCATCCGGCGGTGAACGCCCGGATGACGGGTTCGGCTGGGGCCATGTCGCCGCTGTCGAGTCCGTTCAGTAGGCGATCCATCGCCGCAACGAGCGCGGCGAAGTTCGGCGGTGCGGCGGGACCAGCAGCGCCGCGGCCGCCGCCGCCCCCGCGGCCACCACCGGCGCCATTGCCGCCGATTCGCGCCAGCGTGGAGTCGAACGTCTTCACCGCTGCGGTGATCTCAGCACCGGGATTGTCGCGGGACACCGCGGCGGCCGCGGTACGCATCGTCGTCACCTGGTTGTAGCCGTCCCATGCCTCCTTGGCGCCATCGTACAGGTTCATCTGCAGGTCGTGCTGCGCGCGGAGGTCCGCAGTAGTCGCCGGTGAACGGGGGTCGTTGGTGACCGTGACGGTCTGGGCGTACGCCTTGCCGTTCGCGGTCAGTTTGACCGTGTACACACCCGGAAGCGCCAATGGACCTTCGGGCGACGCCGGCGTTTCAGCCGGGTTCGCGTTGATCTCATAGGTGTGGCTGAGCGCCGGCGGACTATCGTATCGAATGTTCCAGTTGATCCGGTTCGTTCCCACAGCGGTCGGCATCGGCTTCGGTTTCTCGAGCCAGAAGTCCGGCAGCACCGGCGGCGGTTCCGACAGCGGCGGAATAAGTGTGCTCGACAGGTGACGCACCGTCTTGCCGGCGGCGTCCACTACGTCGAGTGTAATGTCGCCGGCTGGCTTGGCACCCAGGTAGTAGTAGATGACCGCGCCAGGCGGTGGGTTCTCGGCGTGGGGAACCTCGGGTGGAAACGGCGTGTCGCCATTCACGTTGCGCCGCACCCGGATCGCGTCGCCCGGTTTGAACAGGTGCGCCGGTTCCGCGGCGATCGCCGGTGTGAGCTGGCGGAGCGGTGAGATGTCGTCAAGAATCCAGAAGGAACGGCCGTAGGTGCCCACGACGAGGTCGTTGTCCTTGATGACCATATCGCGATATGAGGTGTTGGGCAGGTTCAACATCAACGACTGCCAGTCGTCACCGTCGTTGAACGAGACGTACACCGAGCTCTCGGTGCCGGCGAAGAGGAGGCCGGCCTTCCTGGTGTCGGCACGAATGACTCGCGCGAATGATCCGCTGGGCTGATCGGTGCGCAGGCCGCCCACGATCTTCGTCCACGTCTTGCCGTAGTCGCGGGTTCGGAAGAGATACGGCATGTAGTCGCCGGTCGTGTGGTAGTCGATCGCCACATATGCGGCGGCGGGATCATGGTGCGACGCCTCGATCGCCGAGATATCGGCGCGGGCCGGATTCGGCAGGTCGGGGATGGTGACGTCGTCCCACGTCATGCCGTGATTCCTGGTCACCTTGATCAGGCCGTTGTTGGTGCCGACCCAGATCGTGCCGGCGGCAACGCTGGACGTGGCGAATGATTCGATCGAGCCGGGGATCGGCCCGCTGGCTGGCGTCCCAGCGCCACGTCCCGCCGCTCCTGCCGCCGTGCGCGGTGGCGGGGTCACGCCCTTCGGGTAACCCAGGTCGGGCGAAATCTTCTGCCAGTGCACGCCGCCATCCGTCGTCGCCATCAGGTATTGAAAGCCGACGAGCAACTCGCGCGGGTTCGTTGCGGACCACGCCAGCGGTTGGTTGCCCACCTTGCGAAGTGCCAAGGAGGTGTCGACGTTCGGCGAAATGTTGATCCACTGACCGCTCGGATACGTGATCTTGACGATCCCCGCGGACGGTCCACCAGCGTAGACAATTTTCGGGTTGAGCGGATCGGCGACGATTGCACCGAACTCATACCCGGCCGTCGGATACCAGTCGAACGGCGTGATCGCCCCGAGATCACCGCGGCTGCGTGAGGCGATCGAGCCGGCGTCCTGCTGCGTCGCATACACCCAGTATGGATACGAATTATCGACCGAGATGTGATACACTTGCGCCGTCGCCTGATTGTACCACGAGCTCCAGGTCAAACCGCCGTCGAGCGATATCGTTGCGCCCTGATCGACGCCCAGGAACATCCGCTTGCCGTCGGTGGGATCGATCCACATCTGTTGCGGGTCGTCGCCACCCGGCGCACCCTTGAAGCCAGTGAAGGTGTTGCCGCCATCGGTGGACTTGAAGCTCGACGTGTTGATGGTGTAGACGACATCGGGATTCCTGGGATCCACGTACACGCCGGAGTTGTAGCCGTTCTGTCCGTTGGCAATGCGGCGATCGTTGGCGGCCATCTTTCGCCACGTCGTGCCGCCATCGTCCGAGCGATAGAGGCCGAAATTGCCAATCAGGAACAGCCGGGACGAGTTGGTGTTCATTGCCACCGCGATGCTGGTGCGGCCGGTGAGCCTCGGCAACCCGCCACCGGTGATTTCCTGCCACGTGAGGCCTTCGTCGGTCGACTTGAAGAGCGCCGTGCCGGTCGGTCCGGCGGGTGGCGGTGCGGCCGCCCCCCGTCCGGCGTTCGGGGCAATGTAGTGTCGCACGGTGGTTGCCAGCATCACGCTGGGATGGTCGAACGCCCAGGCGATTTCCTGGACGCCGGTGATGCTGTCGACGTACAGCGTCTTGTTCCAGCTCCTGCCGCCATCCGTGCTGCGATACAGGCCGCGCTTGTCGCTCGGTACGCGGACATTTCCCTGTGCGGCAACCATGACGAGGTTGGGGTCCTTGGGATCAACCAGGATGGCCGGGATCTGCTTGGTCTCATCCAGTCCGAGATGGGTCCACGTCTTGCCGGCGTCGGTGGATTTATAGACGCCGTTTCCTTCGTTGATGCCGCCGCCGGTGATCAGGTCGCCCATGCCGACGTAGATGATGTTCGGGTCGGAGGGAGCAACCTGGATCGCACCGACGGACGAGGCCTCTTTGACATCGTCGAAGATCGGATACCATGTCGTACCGGCACTTGTCGTCTTCCACACGCCGCCGAGTGGCAGGCCCATGTAGAACGTGCCGGTCTCGCCGATCACTCCGGTGACGGCGGCAACACGGCCGCCTCGGAACGGGCCGATGTTGCGCCAGACCAGGCCGGCAAGAAGGCTGGGTTCAAGCGGTGACGCGGCAGCGAGGGTCAGCAATCCGGCAACGACCAGACAGATCGCTGGTAACCGATGAGGAGAAAAAGCGCGCGCCGTCATGATGCGAGATCCTCGCGATCAGGGTGGTTGCGTCAACAACTTCTCGAACCGCGGGTTCCCCTTGAGCGGCGCGAAGGTCGGGTCGAGGCGGAGTCGGCCGGGATTGACGACAGACGGCAACCGCGACAGCGCCTCCAGTCCTTCGATCGCCTGCTCCTTCATCCCGGCGACCAGCTGAATCCGGACCAGCTGAAGTCGAGCGTAGAATGCGTCAATGCTGTTGGGCCGTGCCTTGCTCAGCGCCCGTTCGATCTCGCGGAGCCCGTCGGCGCTGCGTCCCGTGAGGGCCAGCATCACCCCGTACAGCGCATGGAGCTGCGGGTCGGTTGGGTTGCCTGCCGACTGCGCTGCCGAAATCGCGAGCGCGGAATCGGCATAGGCGCGGGCGCGCGCCTGCTCCCCGCGCTGGCTCGCGGCGATAGCCATCGTCTGACCCCACCAGGCGCGGTCGTTATCAAAGGCCGCGGGCGACAAGCGGAACAGCAGTTCCTGCTCCTTTGGTTCCAGTACCCAGGCCAGTTCGTTGTAGCCGGCGAAGTAGGCGACCACTTCAGTCGCGCTGGTCGGGCCGATCGCATCGCGAATCACGGCACGCGCACCGGCAAGATCACCTCGGCCGATGTGCGCGGCCGCAGTGCCTTGCACGGTACCCAGATCGGTCGGTGCCAGGGCGATGGCCTGGGCCCCAGCCGCGATCGCTTCGTCAAATCGGCGAAGACTCAGCAGGGTCCCCTGCAATGAGCTGAGCGTGACCTGCGATCGCGGGTCGAGCGTGTGCGCCTGTTCGAGCTTCTGAAGCCCGACCTCCAGTCGCCCGGACTGCACATCGATCGTAGCCGACCGCGCCAGCACGCCGGGATCCTTCGGTGCGGCAGCGAGGGCAAGATTCATCTCGCGTTCCCCAGCCGCAACATCCCCGTCCACTAGCTGATGATATCGCGATGCTGCCAGGTGCGACGCAGCCGAACTGCCGGCCAGGGCGATCGCGCGGTCGATCGCCTCCTTGGCGCGCTGCCCGACGGCCGGCTCTCGCGTGCCATTGCTGTACACCAAGACCAACGCCGAGCCGAGCCGGGACCAGGCATCGGCAAAGGTCGAGTCGAGCGCCACCGCCTGTTCAAAGTATCCGGCGGCCTCGCGCTGGGCTGGGGCGGCATTGCTTATGATGGCGCGACCCTTGAGGTAAAGATCATACGCCGCCGCATTGGTGGTTGGGCGCGCCGCAAGCTGCGCCTGGTCGGCACTGCCAAGCACGGCGCCCAGCGCACCGGCCACCTGCGAGGCGATGGCGGTCTGCATCTGGAAAACATCAGTCATGTCGGCATCGAACGACTGCTCCCAGGTGGTCGCACCGGTCTTGCCGTCCACCAGCTCCGGCACCACCTGCACCCGACGCGTGGTACCCGCAGCGCCCGCCCAGCGCACCTTGCCAATGAGCAAGTAGTCGACGCCGAGTTCGCTGGCGATCTGCGTCGCGGACTTGGTGGTGTTGCGATACTGGTTGGCACTGGTCGAGGCGATTACCGTCAGTTGGCCAACCTTGGCGAGCTTGCCGCGCACCTCATCCACGATGCCGTCGGCAAAATAGGCGTCGTCGGCCGTGCCCTGATTGGCGAAGGGGAGGATCGCCACGCGCTTCAAGCTGTTGCTACCGCGGCCACCAAGCGGTCCGACTGCCAGCATCGTTGCCGTCACCGCCCACACGGCGAGCGCCGCCACGCCGCCGAGCGCGGCGTTCCGCCAGCTGAGCAGCCCGTCGAATCGGCGCGGCGGCGCCTGGCCGCGGCGCCGAGCCTCGGCCTGCGCGGTCAGCACGAGTGCCAGCGCGCCACCACCGATCAACACGCCGGCAAGTGCCAGCACCCAGGCGGGGAGACCGCGCAGCACCGCGGCGATCACCAATCCCGTGAGCGCAACCAGCGTGCCCACGCCGAAGATCAGCCACGCGTTGCCGGCCGGTACCGCGACCGCCACCGGCGTCTCCCGGCTGCCGTCGCGCACCTGGTCCTCGGCGGTGCGCAGCGCATCCGCCATCTCGGCGGCAATCTGGAAACGGTCGGCCGGCGACTTGGCCAGTGCCCGGCTCACCAGCGCTGTCACGCGCGGCGCGAGTCCCTCCCTCGTCGCATTCAGCGGACGCGCCGTTTCGGTCAGGGAGCGCGCGATCACCGCCTGCGCCGTGGGGCCGCTGAATGGTGGCTCGCCGGCAATCATTTCGTAGAGGACGCAGCCGAGGGCGTAGATATCGACCCGACCGTCGATATCACTCTGCCCCATCGCCTGCTCGGGACTCATGTACTGCGGCGTCCCGATGGCGAGGCCGGTCTGGGTCAGCGCCCTGCCATCACCCGAGATAGCGCGGGCGATGCCGAAGTCGGCGACCAGTGCGTGGCCGGCGCTCAGCAGGATGTTGGCCGGCTTGATATCGCGATGCACGATGCCCCGCTCGTGCGCGTAGGCGAGCGCCTCAGCCACCTCGCGCGCCAACCGCAGTGCCTCCGGCACCGGGAGTTGCTTCTCACGCGCCAGCCGAGCCGGCAGCGATTCGCCGTCGACAAACGGCATCACGTAGTAGAGGAAGCCATCGGCGGTGCCGGAATCGAACACCGGCAGGATGTGCGGGTGACTCAGCTGTGCGGCGATTTCCACTTCCCGCAGGAAGCGCTCGGTGCCAAGCGTCTCGGCCAGCTCCGGCCGCATCACCTTCACCGCCACGCGGCGACGATGTTTCGGATCCTCCGCCAGGTACACCGTGGCCATGCCGCCCTCGCCCAGCACGCGCTCGATCCGGTACCGGTCGGCGAGTGCCCGAGTCAGGCGGGACACTTCGACGGCGCCGGTCGGCGCCGTCCGTGCCGGGACGCCCGGTTCGGTGGGCGTGGCCGTCCCGCAGTTGAGGCAGAAGTGCGCCTCAACCGGCAAGGGCGTGCGGCAGGTCGGGCAGGCACGAACATCCGTTGTCAGGCAGGCCCCATTGCCGCGAGGGAAACACCAGTCGAGCGCCGAAAGAAGCGTCCGGCGCAGACCAATGGCAAGGATGTTCCGCTAACGTAGCTCGCTAAGGCTTCGGTCCGCTACCTCTAACGGTTGCCGGTGTTGGCGTACACACCGGCAGTGGGAGCGACGGCGACGCCGCGGGAATTGCCTTGATGTTGTTCTTCGCCAGAATCGTGTTGAACGCGACCAGGTCCGTCGTGTTCATGGTGCGCCAATTGGTCACCGCGGTTCGCATGTCGGCGCAGACATTTCGCCACCCCGCGAGCTTCGTCGGATTGGGCGGAATGTCGGACATGTCCAACACCTTGAGCTGACCGTTCATCGAAGCGAGGACCGCTCCCTCTTCCGCCTCGACGCCGTTGATCGTCGAGAAAGCCGGCGTACGAGGCGCCACGCCGCCGCGACCGGCGAAGGCTGTCGGGCCAGCGAGTGCGTCCAGCTTGGCGTCGAGTGCACCTGCGGCGGCGGTGACGTCGGCGGCGGGATTGCCACGGAGGATATCGGCGACCGATGCCCGCATCGCGGCGACCTGCTGATAGCCGTCCCACGACTCCCTGGTGCCCTCGTACAGCTTCATCTGCAGATCGTGCAGCGCGCGGAGATCGGCGGTGGTCGCCGACGAGTTCGGGTCGTTCTTCACGGTCACCGTTTGCGTGTACGATTTTCCATCGACATCAAACTTGAGGGTGTAGCTGCCGGGGATCACCAGCGGACCTTCGCCGCCCCAGTGCGTGTCGCCGACCACGGCCCCGGTCACGTGGGCCAGGTAGTGGATGAAAGCCGGTGGCATGTCGTAGCGCAGGTCCCAGTTGATCCGGTGCATCCCGACGCTCGTCGGCATCGGCTGGGGGACGAAGACCCATTCATCGGGTACCGGCGGCGCCGGTTCCGGAATCGGCGGGATCGCATCGCTCGAGTAGTGTCGCACGACGACGCCGGCCGCGTCACGCACTTCGAGCGCGACGTGCTTCGCCGCGGCGCCGAGGTTGTAGTAGATGACGGCACCTTCCGGCGGATTGGGGCCGCTCGGCATCTCTTTGGTGAACGGCGTTCCGGTATTGATGTTGCGCCGGACCCGGATCGCATCGCTGGGCTTGAACACGTGGGTTGGTTCGGCCGCCATCTCCGGCGTCATCTGCCGCAGCGGTGAAATATCGTCGAGAATCCAGATGCTCCGCCCATACGTTGCGACCACCAGGTCATTGTTCTTCACGACAATGTCGCGATACGATGTGTTCGGCAGGTTCAGCATCAGCGATTGCCAATTGTCGCCGTCGTCGAACGTGACATACATCCCACTCTCGGTGCCGGCAAAGAGCAGCCCCGCCTTCTTGGTGTCCGCGCGAATGACACGCGAATAGCTGCCGCTCACCGCATTGGTGGGCAGCCCGTTGACGATCTTCGTCCAGGTCGCGCCATAGTCGTGCGTGCGGTAGAACGCCGGGGTGTTGTCGGCCATGCCGCGATTGATCGCGACGTAGGCGGCGCCCGGGTCGCTATACGACGCGTCGATCGCGGAGACGCCCGTGCCGCGGCCAGCACCGGCGATCGCGGTGAGATCGGGGATCGAGGCATCGTCCCACGTGACACCGTGATTCTTTGTCACCTTGACCAGGCCGTTGCTCATACCCACCCAGATGACCCCGGGTGCGACATTCGACGTCGCGATGGCGTTGATCGTCCCGCCGCCGCCGGCGCCCCGGCCGCCGCCAGCCGCGGCCGGCGCAGCCAGCCGGGTCGGCGGTGTGACCCCTTTCGGGTAACCCAGGTCAGGCGAAATCCGCTTCCAGTTTACCGCACCGTCGGTCGTGGCATACAGATATTGAAAACCGAGCAACAGCTCGTGCGGATTCGACCGGGAGAAGATCATCGGCTGGTCGTTGGTTCGGCGCAGCCCGAGACTCGTATCGACGTTGGGCGACACGTCGATCCACTGGTTGGTGGGCTTGGTCACCTTCACGATGCCATCGGTCGACCCGGCCATGTAGAGAATGTTGACGTTGAGTGGATCCGGCGCGACGAAGCCGTCTTCGTATGCAGGCGTGGGGTACCAATCGAGCATGGTGACCGCACCGAGCTCGCCGCGGCTTCGGACGGCGACGGCGCAGGCGTCCTGCTGACTGCCATAGATCCAGTACGGCCACGCATTGTCGATGCCGATGTGATAGATCTGCGCCGTCGGCTGATTGTACCATGAGCTCCAGGCGAGGCCACCGTCCTGCGAGATGGTGCCGCCTTGGTCGAAGCCCATGATCATCCGGTTGCCGTCGGTGGGATCGATCCACATGACCTGCGGATCGTCGCCGCCGGGGTTGCCTTTGAGACCGGTGAAGGTGTTGCCGCCATCCCTGGAAATGAACGCCGCGGTGGCGATCGTGTACACGATGTCGGGATTCCTGGAATTGACGAAGACGCCGGAGGTGTAATCGCCCTGGCCGTTGGCGATGCGCGCATCGGTGGCGGCCATGTGCCGCCACGAACTTCCGCCATCATCGGATCGATACAGCCCCACGATGGCCGGTCCGACTACGTACATCCGCTGGGAGTTGGTGTTCATCGCCACGGCCACGGTGAGGCGTCCCGAGAGGGTGGGGAGGCCGCCGCCGGTGATCTCTTTCCAGGTCACGCCCTCATCGGTCGACTTGAAGATTCTGGTACCGTTTGTTGCCAGCGGAGCCGCGGCTATCGCGGCACTCCCGCTACCCCGGCCGCCACGCCGGATCGTTGTCGCCAACATGACATTGGGATTGTCGTATGCCCACGCGAGGCTCTGGACGCCCGTGCTATCGTCGGCAAAGAGCGTCTTGCTCCAGCTCTCGCCACCATCGGTGCTGCGGTAGAGACCGCGCTTGTCGTTGGCGCTGCGCGCGTTTCCCAGCACGGCCGCCATCACGAGGTTGGGATTGCGCGGGTCCACGAGGATGGTGGGGATCTGCTTGCTGTCCTCGAGTCCCGGCAGGTGCCGCCACGTTGTCCCGGCATCGACGGACTTGTAGATGCCGTTGCCGTCGCCGGTACTGCCGGTCCCGACATAGATGATGTTGGGGTCGGACGGTGCAACTTCGACCGCGCCGATGGACGACACGTCCTTGATGCTGTCGAAGATCGGATACCAGGTCGTCCCGGCGCTCGTGGTCTTCCACACACCGCCCAGGACCATCCCCATGTAGAAGACACCGGGCTGGCCGACCGCACCCGACACGGCCGATACGCGGCCGGCACGGAACGGTCCGACGTTGCGCCACTGCAGGCCGGCGAGGAGAGTTGGCTGGATCGCGGGCCGGGTCGCTGGGGTCGCGCCGATCGCCAGCACACCGACCAGGGCCGCAATGCCCGAGAGCCAACGAGGGGCCACGCCGTGGGTCATCATGATCGCTGCACCAATGTGAGAGGTTGGAAGAGCGGGAGAGAATACCTTGCGGGCTGCCCGAACGAAAGGGGGCCGACGTTGGCGAACTTTTTGCGTTCGCTTTCCGTTCTCCCGGCGTAGGGTTATCGTTTTGCGCCTCTACAACTGATTTTCAGAAGGATTTGCGTGGCACGACCCAGACGTCGCGGTAGCAAGGCTGCCGCATCGCCGGCACCAGACGCCGGCAGCAGTAATGGCTCCTCCAGCGGTTCCCGCCTTCGTCGCTCTCCCGGACGCTCTTACGGTGCGCATCGCGAATGGCTCCTCGAACGGCACGGTGCCGTGTGTGCCTATTGCGGCACCCGCGTGCCGGCGGAAACCATCACCCTCGATCACGTGCGCCCGCGCCGGGGCATGTCGGCCTATGATCGCCCCGACAACCTGGTCCTCGCTTGCCGCACCTGTAACGCTGCCAAGGCCGACACACCGCTGCTCGCCTTCCTGATGGCGAAGCGCTCGCGCGGCGTGTTCCTCCTTCACTACGGCGATCATCTTTCGGACCCGTTGAAGGCCCTCGCCCGCAACGCGAGCGAAAGGCCCCTCCTCCCTCCAGACTGACAATCGGTGTCTTGACGCTCGCTTGGCTCCCTGAATCGATGCTTCGTGTGCATGACGGCAACCCGCCGTCACACCGACTTACCTCAGAGGGAGGATCAAGATGCGCCGCACCAGCCTGTTCGTGCTCGCCCTGGCCTCGTCGCTCGCCACCAGCGCCCGGGCCCAACGCCTCTGGCTTCCGGCCGAACCCAGCCGCAACGTCGGCTTCGAGATCGGCAAGGGATTCTTCAGGTCCGGTACCAGCATCGACTTCGCGTCGTTCATCGTCACGGCGCAGGCGCGAATTCCGGTTAACGACAAGGTCGCCGTCACGGCGGCAATCCCGTTGTCTCGCCTGAGTGAGACCAGCTCGTTCACTGGTGCGACCACCGTGACGTCGACTGCAATCGGGAATCCCTGGTTCGGCATCGAGGTTGCGGCGAGCCCGGGCCTGGTCGTCGAGGCCGGAATCCGGCCCGGTGTTGCCAGTGACGCCAAGGAAGACGCGCTGCTGCTTGGAGTCCTCGATGACTTCGATCGCTTCGAAGCGTGGCTCCCCAAGGTCACCAGCATGCGGGCGATCGCGCACATCGGGACAACGCCGGAGCGCGGAACCTTCATCAGTGGCATGCTCGGCGGTACGTTCGCCATTGCGCGCGATGGTGGGGCCACGGAGTTCTACGCCAACTACGGGCTACGAGCCGGCTTTCGCGGCGAGGGTCGGCTCGCGAGCCTTGCGTTGACCGGCCGTGCCCAACTGACGCATGGCGGATCGTTTGACGAGCGAACCGTCCATCACGTGACTTTCATGATCGAGGGAACAAACGGAAAGTTCCGGCCGAATGCCTCGATCGGCACGTATCTCGATGAAAGCGCGCGGCAGGACGTCAAGGCGATCGTGACGATCGGGGCGTCGATCGTCTTCTGAACCTGAAGTGTCATCGTGGGCGAAGCGAAGGATCTCGTTACCGAGCCTCGTGTATTCAATCGGAAAGAGGGTCCTTCGCTGCGCTCAGGATGACGGCCGGTTACACCTTCGTCCGGACTGGCGCACTCCCCGCGGACAACGCGTCCGCCACGATTCGCGCTTGCTCCACCGTGTGTGCTGATGAGTAGCCTTCCGACGGGGCGGCGCGTTCTGGCCGGCCGACGTACCGCAGGTAGACGCCCGGCGGCAGGATCGGCGACAAGCGCTGCTCCATGAAGGTCCACGGCCCCATGTTGCGCGGTTCTTCCTGCGTCCACACCACTTCGGTGAGCGACGGGTAGCGCGACAGCAGTTCCTTCAGCTCGTGGTCCGGGAACGGGTACAGCTGTTCCACACGCGCGATCGGCGGCCGTTCGTCGCCGCGCTTGACCGCCTCGGCGAGCAGGTCGTAGTACACCTTGCCGCTGCAGAGTACCAGGGCGCGGGCGGACGCGCGACGCTCGTGAATGGCATTGTCGTCGAGCACGGTCTGGAACGACCCGCTGGCGAGATCGGCCAGCGACGATCCCGCTTCCTTGCGGCGAAGCAACGACTTCGGGGTCATCACCACGAGTGGGCGCTGGACCGACCACTTCGCCTGACGGCGCAGCAAGTGGAAGTACTGTGCTGGCGTCGTGCAGTTGGCGATGCGGATGTTGCCTTCGGCCGCCGCCTGCAGGAATCGCTCGACGCGACCGCTGGAGTGCTCGGGGCCGCTGCCCTCGTATCCGTGCGGCAGCAACAGGGTCAGCCGCGACGTGACGCCCCACTTGCTGAACCCCGCCGCGATGAACTGATCGAGCATGACCTGGGCCCCGTTCACGAAGTCGCCGTACTGCGCTTCCCAGAGCACGAGCGTGTCACTGGCCGTCATGGCGTAACCGTACTCGAACCCGATGCACGCCAGTTCCGACAACGGCGAATTGTGTACTTCGAGCGTGGCGGTGGCCTGCGGCAACGCCTGGATCGGCGCGAAGGTCTGGCCGTTGTTGATGTCGTGCAATACCATGTGGCGATGCGAGAAGGTGCCGCGACTCGCATCCTGTCCGGTGAGTCGCACCGGTGTGTCCTCCGCCAGGAGCGACGCCAGCGCGAGGGCTTCGGCGTGGCCCCAGTCGATCCCACCGGCGACGGCGAGCGCGGCGCGGCGCCGTTGCAGCTGGGTGTTCACCTTGGGGTGCACCGTGAACGTCGACGGCCACACCAGCAGCTGTTCGTTGAGGGCGGTCAGCTGTTCGGCGGCGACTCCGGTTTCCAGCACACCGGGCGTGACCGGTTCAGGCGGCGTGGTGGCCACGGTTTCCTGGGCTGCGTGCGCCGACCGGAAGGAGGTCTGGATCTCGAGCAGATGGGTGTAAGCCCTGGTGACCAACCCGTCGGCTTCGCCTGCCGCGATCACGCCAGCCTGTTCCAGCGTCGCGGCGTATTGCTGTCGCAGTGTCGGATGCACCTTGATCTTGGCCGCCATGATCGGCTGCGTGAAGCTCGCTTCGTCGCCTTCGTTGTGTCCGTGACGGCGGTAGCCGACCAGGTCGATCAGCACGTCGCCGAGGAACTTCAAGCGGTACGCCATCGCCAGCCGGACCGCCGCCAGGCACGCTGGTGCGTCGTCCGCGTTGACGTGGATGATCGGGATGTCAAAGCCCTTCGCCAGGTCTGACGAATACCGCGTCGACCGCCCTTCGCGCGGATCGGTGGTGAAGCCGACCTGGTTGTTTGCAATAAGGTGCAGCGTGCCACCGGTGCTGTAGCCCGCGAGGTTGCTCAGGTTGAGCGTTTCGGCCACAACACCCTGGGCGGGAAACGCAGCGTCGCCGTGAATCGCGACGGGCAACGCGGCGCTCGAGTCGAGCTGTGCGTCGCGGTTGTGCCGGTCGGTCTGTTCGGCGCGCGCGCGCCCGTTCACCACCGGATCGACGAACTCGAGGTGGCTCGGGTTGGCGAGCAATGTCACCCGGACCACGCGTCCGCTCGCCGTGAGGAACGCCCCTTCGGCGCCGTGGTGATACTTGACGTCACCGGTGCCGCCATCAAGCGTGGCGTCGCCCTTGTTCCCTTCGAACTCCGACAGGATCACTTCGTACGGGCGCCCCACCGTGTGCGCCAGCACATTCAGGCGCCCGCGGTGCGCCATGCCGAGCACCAGGTTGCGCACGGTCGCCTCGCCGGCGAGTTCGATCACGAGGTCGAGCATCGGAACCATGATGTCGACGCCTTCAATCGAGAAGCGTTTGGCGCCGAGGTACGCCTTGTCGAGGAATCGCTCCATCCCCTCGACCGCGGTCAACCGCGCCAGGACCACGTTCGCCTCATCGGGCGTGAGCGCTCGGCGATGCACCCCCGACTCGATCTGTTCGCGCAACCAGAGCCGCTTGTCGTGCGATGCGAGATGCTCCACCTCGTACGCGATCGATCCGCAGTAGGTCTGTTGCAGGTTCGGCAGCGCCTCGGCCAGCGTAGCGCCGGGTACGCCGATGCGCAGGATCTGGGCCGGGATCGTCGCCATGATCTCGGGTGTCAGTCCGAGGGAGGCCGGATCGAGTGACGGATCGCCGGGCGGTCGGGCACCGAGGGGGTCGAGCGACGCCGCGAGATGGCCGTGAGTGCGAAACGCCTTGACCAGGCCCATTGCCGCGGCGACATGCGACAACGCAACGGCGTCGCCCTGAGCGCCTGCCACGGGCGGTCGCTCGCCCGGCTTGGCAGGACTCGGGACCACAACACCCATTCCGAGCGCACTGGCGACCTGCTCATAAAATGCCGCATCGCCCTGCAGCAACTGATCCACCAGCCGCAGGAAACTTCCCGACTCCGCGCCCTGGATCACCCGATGATCGTAGGTGCTCGTCATCGTCATGATCTTGGCCAGGCCGAGTTGCTGGATGGTCGCCGGGTCCATCGACGAGAACTCGGGCGGATACGCGATCGATCCGGTGGCGATGATGCTGCCCTGGCCTGGCATCAGTCGGGGCACCGACGCCACGGTACCGAGCCCGCCCGGGTTGGTCAACGTCATCGTGGCGCCGGCGAAATCGTCGGGCAGCAACTTGTTGTGGCGCGCCTTGTCGACGATCGCTTCGTAGGCCGCCAGGAATTCGGCAAAGCCGAGGGTATCGGCGCGCTTGAGCACCGGGACCACCAGGCCGCGCGACCCGTCTTTGCGCTCGACATCCACGGCGAGCCCGAGATTGACGTGAACGGGAACCACCTTGAACGTGTCGGTGCCGCTCTTGAGGACGCTAGTGCCCATCATCGGGAACTGCCGCGTGCCTTGCACCAGTGCCCACGCGATCAGGTGCGTGTATGAAAGTTTTTCGGCGCGGCCGGCGCTCTTGAGTTGTGCATTGAGTTCGCCGCGGCGCGACTCGAGCGTCCGCACCGGGATGTTGCGGAATGTCGTGGCGGCAGGGAGCCCGAGCGACGCGTCCATGTTCTGCGCCAGTTTGAGGGCCGGACCCTTGAGCTGGATGGCGTTCGGCGGCACCGGGACGGTCGGAGTGGTCACAGCGGCTGCCGGCGTGGGCGACCCGGCGGCGGTATTCGGCGCGACGCTGGATGACTCGAACGGCACCGGGGCTTGTTCCGCGAGCAACGCCTCGTACATCGCCTCGGCCGGGAGGGCGATTACGGGGTGCTCGGATTCGGCTGGAACCACTGGAAACTCCACCAATTGGTAGGCAGGAAAGATAGTGCAGCCGGTGAGAGCGGGGTCGGCTTGGCCGCAGCCGGCGCCGCAGTTCCGTCGGGCGGTCAAACTGGCCCGCTACCGGTGCATGCGACAATCAACCGCCGAAACACGCGCGAGTCCTTACCTTTACGGCATGCTCACCCCACCTCCCGGCCGCCGGGCGGTCATCGTTGCCGGTTTGCGCACCCCGTTCGCCAAGGCCGGTACGGCGCTCCGCGACGCAACGGCCGGCGACTTGGCCCGGCATTGCACCCGTGAGCTGCTCTACCGCACCGAGCTCTCGGGTGGTGAGGTAGACGAGGTGATCATGGGACAGGTGATCTCCTCGCCGTTGGTGTACAACATCGCGCGCGAGGTGTCGTTGCTGCCGCAGTTGCCGCGCACGATCCCGGCCTACACGCTCAATCGCGCCTGCGCCTCCGGCGCGCAGGCGATCTGCAACGCCGCCGACCAGATCATGGCGGGTCACGCCGACGTGATTCTCGCTGGCGGCGTGGACACGCTCTCCGACGTACCGATCCTCCACACTCGCAAGGCCGCGCAGATTCTCGCGGCGGCCGGCCGCGCCAAATCGTTGCGCGAGCGGCTGGGACTGATCGCGCAGATTCGCGGCCGCGACCTCAAGCCCGTAGCCCCCGCGATTGCCGAACCGAGCACCGGTGAATCGATGGGGCAGTCCGCAGAAAAGATGGCGAAGGAAAATCACGTCAGTCGCGAGGCGCAGGACGAAGTGGCGCTGATGAGCCACCAGCGCGCGGCGGCAGCGACCGCCGATGGGCGCCTCACCGCGGAAATCGCGCCGTGGTTTGGCGGGCCGAACATGGATCAGGTGCTCACGACCGACAACCTGGTGCGCGCCGACACGTCACTCGACGCCCTCGCCAAACTCAAGCCGGTGTTCGATCGCCACTACGGCAGCGTCACCGCCGGCAATGCCTCGCCACTCACCGACGGTGCATCCACCACCCTGGTCATGTCGGAGGAAAAGGCGCGGGCACTCGGATACCGGCCGCTCACGGCGATCCGCAGCTATGCCGTCGCCGCGGTCGATCCCGGGTGGCAATTGCTGATGGGTCCTGCATACGCCGTCCCGCGGGCGCTCAAGCGCGCCGGCCTCACCTGGCAACAGCTTGGTCTGGTGGAGATTCACGAAGCGTTCGCCGCACAGGTGCTCTCCAACATTCAGGCGTGGAGTTCGCCGGCGTGGGCCAAGCGACTCGGCCTGCCAGGCCCGATCGGCGACGTCGATTGGAGCCGCACCAACGTGATGGGTGGCTCGATCGCGGTGGGTCATCCCTTTGGCGCGACCGGTTCGCGCCTGGTAACCACGTTGTCGAACGAGATGGTCCGGCGCGATGTGCAGTTCGGCCTGATCTCGATCTGTGCTCAAGGCGGAATGGGATTCGCGATGGTGCTGGAGCGGGTGGCATGAGCGCCTTCACCTTCGAGCGGCGCGGTGCGGTCGCTGTCGTAACGTTCGACACGCCGCACGATGCCGTCAACAAGATCAGCAAGGCGATTGGCTGGGAACTCGAAGACCTGATGCAGCGTCTCGAAGCCGACGAGGTGATCAAGGCGATTGTCCTGCGCTCCGGGAAGCCGGACATTTTTATTGCCGGCGCCGACATCGAGGAGTTCGTGGCACTCCGCTCGGTGGAAGAAGCGACCCGTTTGTCGAAGGACGGCCAGCTGTTGATGCAGCGGATCGCCGGCTCGACCAAGCCCGTCGTTGCCGCCATTCACGGCGCCTGCCTCGGCGGCGGCCTCGAACTGGCGCTGGCATGCAGCTATCGCGTGGCGAGTGATCACGCCAGGACGGTGCTCGGTTTTCCCGAGGTGCAGCTCGGACTGATTCCTGGCGCCGGTGGCTCCAACCGCCTGCCGCGTCTGATCGGTGCGCGCGCCGCGCTCGACATGATCCTCACTGCCCGCAACGAGCGCAGCAAGAAGGCACTTGCCATCGGCCTGATCGATGAGCTGGTCCCGGAAGCGATCCTGCTCGACATCGCGGTGGCAGCCGCGGAGCGTCTGATCCGCGGTGGCAAGACTTCGTCGCGGCGCGGCGGATCATTCCTGCTCGACGGCAACCCGATTGGCCGGATGCTCGTGTACCGGAAAGCCAAGGGGCAGGTCGCCAGGAAGACCGGTGGCCATTATCCGGCGCCGCTCCGCGCCATCGACGTGGTGCGCACGGCACTGGAACACGGCATGGCTCGTGGGCTCGAGGCGGAAGCCCAGGCGTTTGGCGAGCTCGCGATGACCGACGTCTCGCGCCGGCTGGTCGAGATTTTCTTCGCCACCACCGAACTCAAGAAGGATGATGGTGTGCCGGCAGGTTACGGCCGCGCCCGCCCGGTGCGCCGGCTCGGCGTCGTCGGCTCGGGGTTCATGGGGTCGGGGATCGCCGGCACCGCCGTGCTGCAGGCGGGCGTCGAGGTGCGCATGAAGGACGCCGACCTCGCGAAGGTGGGTCGCGGGCTCAAGGCGGCGACCGACATCCTGACGGCCGAGCTGTCGCGGCGACGGCTGACCACGTTCGAGTACACGCGCAAGCGGGCATATCTCACCGGCTCTGGCGACTTCGAAGGGTTCGGCGGCACCGACGTCGTCATCGAAGCGGTGTTCGAAGAGCTCGCCATCAAGCGGCAGGTGGTTGAAGAACTTGAGGCCGCCCTACCGGCCACGACCGTCATTGCCACCAACACCTCCACGCTCCCGGTGCACGACGTGGCCCTCGGCGCCCAGCATCCCGAGCGGATTCTCGGCATGCACTTCTTCTCGCCGGTGGAGAAGATGCCACTGTTGGAAGTGATACCGACGGACCTGACATCGGCCGATGCGATCGTCACCGCGGTCCAGTTCGGCCGCCGGATGGGAAAGACGGTGATCGTGGTCGCCGATTCACCCGGCTTCTGGGTCAACCGGATCCTGCTGCCATATCTGAACGAAGCCGGCTTCATGATCGAAGAAGGAGTGCCGATCGAGATCATCGACGACGTGATGACACGCTGGGGCTTTCCGGTCGGTCCGATCGCGTTGATGGACCAGGTCGGCCTCGACGTGGGCGAAAAGGCTGGCAAGGTGATGCACCAGGCGCTCGGCGAACGCCTGCGTCCGTCCAAGGTGATCTCGGTCATGCGCGCCGACGATCGACTCGGACGCAAGAATGCCCGCGGCTTCTACTTCTACAAGGACGGCCACAAGACCGGCGCCGACGGCAGCGTGTACCAGTTGCTTGGCGTTCGCCCGCTCGGTGACGTCGATCAACAGAAGGTGCAAGACCGGCTGGTGTTCGCCATGCTCAACGAAGCGGCGCGGGCAATGAGTGAGGGCGTGGTGCGCACGCCGCGCGACGGTGATATTGGTGCGCTCTTCGGCATCGGCTTCCCGGCCTTCCGCGGCGGACCCCTGCGTGAGCTTGATACGATGGGTGCCGCCGAAGCGGTGGCACGGCTTGAGAAGCTCGTCGCAACCCACGGAGCGCGGTTCGATCCCGCACCGGTACTGCAAGAGATGGCACGTACCGGACAACGTTGGTATCCAGTACCGGCGGGTCGCTGAGCGGAGCGCGCCGGCGGGCCCTCCTCGCGTTTGTGCTCGTCGTCGCGTTGGTGTGGTGGCGGGCACGAACCAGCGGCTTTTTCTTCATCGTCGGACTGCAGGGCGACGCGTCGGCCAATCTCGGGCCGCTGTTGCCGGCGCTCTGCGCGGGCCTCAGCGCCGCCCTGACATTGTTGATCGCCGACGCAGCAGCCGGCGCGTTTGCCGGCGCGCTCGCCGCGGTGGTACTGATCGCCCTCCCCGGGTTCATGTTGATGCATCGCGATTCGCTCACCGGACCGCCGCTGCTCGCCGTCACGCTGCTCATGTTGGGCGCGATGGTGCATGCCCCGCGCTTCTCGCTGGCGTACGGAACGCTCGGCGCCATCGGCGGATTTTTTATCGCGACCGACGGCATTGGTCTGCCGCTCGCTGCCGCGGCGTGGGCCCTGCTTCAGCGTGCGCGCGAAAACGGCCGGTGGCAACGCGTGGCGCTCGCCCTGGTGCCAACTGGCGTCGTGCTGTTGCCGGCGCATCTGCTCGGCGGCGCCTGGCCGCATCACGTCGTGTTCGAATGGCGTGGCGGTCTCGACCGCGGCCTGCGGGCGGCGGGCGCCATCATTGGCGACCAGATGGCACCGACGATCGCCCATCCGGCGTTGCGTTTCCTCGTCATCGCCGATCTCGCACTGATCATCGTCGCGGTGATCGCGGTGGGTTGGCGCCAGGCCGGGCGTGCCGCCGCAGAATCGTCCGTGTTCCGGTCCGTCTACCCGGTGGCGGGTCTGCTCGCGACCGCATTGGCGATCGGGCTGGCTGGACGCACGCTCCTGGTGCAAGGTGCGCCGGAACCTGACCTCGCTGCCGTGATGCCGCTGGTCGCACTCACAGCCGTCATCCTGGTGGTCAGTGTCGCAGGACTGTGGCCCAGGCTGCCCCGGTGGGGGAAGCTGGCTGCGGTGGTGCTCTTCGTCGGCTGGATGCAGGCGGCGGTGCGGGGCTGAAGCCGCCGGAGATGACCACGAAGCGACTGCGCTGGGGCGTCCTCGGCACCGCATCGATCGCGATCCGGCGGGTGATTCCGGCACTGCGCGCCTCGGCGCGCTGCGAGGTGGTTGCGATCGCGTCGCGGGACCGGACCCGGGCAGGGAAGGTCGCCGCCGACGCCGGAATCACGCGGGCGTTCGGATCATATCAGGAGTTGCTCGCCGACGACATGATCGACGCGGTGTACATCCCGTTGCCCAACCATCTCCACCTCGAGTGGTCACTGCGCGCGATCGAGGCCGGCAAGCATGTGCTGTGTGAAAAGCCGATCGGACTCAATGTGGGCGAGGCGCGCGCGCTGCGCACCGCAGCGCGGGCGCGCCCGGAGCTCATGGTGATGGAGGCATTCATGTATCGCTGCCATCCCCGCTGGGACATGGTGCGGCATCTGGTCACTGACGGCGCGATCGGCGAGCTCGGCACCGTCCATTCCGTCTTCAGCTACGACAACCGCGATCCGGCCGACATTCGCAACGACGCGACGATGGGTGGCGGCGCGTGGCTCGACATCGGGTGCTACGGAGTGTCGGTGGCCCGTTTTCTCTTCGGCACCGAGCCGGTGTCGGTGCGCGGCAAAATGGAAATCGATCCGGTGTTCGGCACCGACCGCCTCACATCGGCCGTCCTGGATTTTGGTCGCGGCACCGCGACGGTAACGTGCGCCACGCAACTCGCGTGGCACCAGGCCGTGAGCCTTCACGGATCAGCGGGTCGGATTGAGCTGCCGCTTCCGTTCAATCCACCCGGCGACCAGCCGACCCGTATTCTGCTGTATCGCGACGGTGACGTGCAGGAGATCGTCGTCGATGCCTGTGATCAGTTCGTCGCAGAAGTGGATCGGTTTGCCGAGGCGGTGCTCGATGGTCGTCAGGTGCCGCTAACCCTCGAGGATTCGGTGGCCAACATGGTGGCGCTGGATGCGATCAGGGCGAGGGAACCAGCTGGCTAGGTGAAGCTGGGTGGAAACCGGGCTGCCGCCGGCCCCACCCAGCCTCCAGGGCTTCGGCTAATGCCAGCGCCCCTCAACCCAGTACCAGCCCTGCCGAACGTGCACCCAGTGACCGGACGTCCAGTGACGGTACCGGGGCTGCGGCGGCGCTTCCCACCGGCCGCCGACCCACAAATAGTCACCACGCTGCCAGGCGTAGTGCCCGTTGATCCAGACGTAGCCCAGTCCCGGCGGTCCACCACGGACCTCGACCCGCTCGGCTGGCGGCCGGCGCGCCAGGACCTCTACACCCGCGGGAGCGTACGCCGGTGCGCACGCCGCGATCGCCAGCACGCCGAGGAGCGTCACCCGTGGCCAGCCCGGGCCAGTCGTTGTTCGTCGAGACATCGATCAATCCTCCACCTGGGGACGGCGGGCCCGATGGTACCGGCCCGCATTGATGATGACCGTTCTCGCGGCGGCGTGTTAATCGCGCCCGCTCAGTGCATCCGGGGCCTCCTTGTAGGCATGTTTCAGCCTGCAAGCCGACCACCCGTGCCCAATGAGACGATCGTGCGACCAGGCATTGCCACAATTCTCCTCATTTTAGCCGTGGTGTTGCTCGGGCCGGTCGCGGCCCAGACGCGGCCCGCACCGTCGGCCCCCACCGTCGTCAGCATCATCACCGGGCGGCGGCTGGCGACGTTCCGCCCGGACCGCGACTGGGGTGCCGCACTCGACGGCCACGACCTGAGCGAAGCGTCGACCACGTTCACCGCGGCCAACATCGCGGCGATGAAATCCGCCGGTCTCGGCCCGATCACTTATCGATTACGGACCGAACTCGGCATCGAAACCTGGCATTGGAACCCCGAAGGACACTGGAGCGACCCGGCGCACGATCAGGGTTACTGGGTGTCGAGTGCGCGGACGAGTAAGCCGATCGAGATGTCGTTCGGATACCGGTTGCCGCGCCGCGGCCGCACCATCGACGATGCCAACAACGACAGCTATTCACGTATCGACGACGGTGATACGACGTCATTCTGGAAAACCAATCCCTATCTTGACCCGCGCTACACCCACGATCCGGAAGCGGAGCATCCGCAATGGTTCACGGTCGATCTGGGTGAAGTGTTCGCGGTCCACGATATCCGCCTGATGTGGGGCGTGCCCTATCCTCGCCGCTACGACGTCGAGTATTGGGCTGGTGACCAAACGCAGTTGATCGATGACAACCCGCCTGGACGGTGGCGTCGATTCGAGAATGGTGGTGTCAATGGCAGCCGCGGCGGGACAGCAGAGATCCGGCTGTCGCGCACGCCAGTGGCGTCGCGCTTTCTCCGGGTCGTGATGTTTGAGAGTTCGCACACCGCGACCCGCGGCAACGGTGACCCGCGAGACAGTCTCGGTTTCGCGTTGCGCGAACTGTTCATCGGTGAGCGCGACACCGCTGGCGTGTTTCATGACGCCGTGCGGCACGATTCGATCGCGTCGCGACAGAGCGCGATGCTGGTCTCGTCCACCGACCCGTGGCATCGGGCGATCGACCGCGATGAAGGTACCGCCCAGCCCGGGTTCGATCTGATCTTCCGGACCGGACTCACCAATCACCGGCCAATGCTGCTCCCGGTTGGATTGCTCTTCGACACGCCGGAAAACGCCGCGACTGAATTGCAATTCCTTCGCTCGCGCGGCTATCCGATCGAGGGGATCGAGTTGGGTGAGGAGCCGGACGGCCAGCGCGTCACACCGGAAGATTACGCGGCGCTCTACCTGCAGTTTGCCACCGCGCTCCACGCCGTGGACCCGCGCGCTCGCCTCGGCGGCCCGAGTTGGCAGAACCTCCTGAATGACCCGGTGACCATCTGGCCCGACCGGGCATCACCCGGCACGCGCTCCACCTGGATCGGGCGCTTTCTCGACTACATCGATGCGCGTCACCGAACCAGTGATTTCCGCTTCTTCTCGTTCGAGTGGTACCCGTTCGACAACGTCTGCGCCGACCCCGCGCCAAACCTGGCCGCGGCACCCGGCATGCTGGTCCGTGACCTGCAACGGCTCAGGGCGGCGGGTCTCCCGGATTCGATTCCGAGAATCATGACCGAATACGGGTATTCCGCGCACCTCTCGACGGCCGAAGTGACCCTGCCGGCGGCGCTGTTCGACGTGGACCTGGTCGCCAACTTCTTCGCGCACGGCGGCTCGAAGGCGTTCTACTTCGGGTATGAACCTGGGGATCTCGCACACCAGCCGGGCTGCGAGCACTGGGGCAACCTCATCATGTTCCTCGCTGACAGCAGCGGGGGAGTCCGCTATCGCCTACCGAGATACTATGGCATCCGGCTCCTCACGCACGCCTGGGCAGACTCGGCCGGCGGCGTACACCGTCAGTATGCCGTTCGCGTCGAACAATCGGGTGTACCGGGAAAGGACTCACTGCTCAGCGCGTTCGCGTTGCGACGGCCGGACCACCGCTGGTCGCTGCTGCTGGTGAATCGTGATCCCAGTCGCGAACGCGTGGTCGACGTGCGCATCGCGGC
The DNA here is from genome assembly GCA_025357945.1 of Gemmatimonadota bacterium. Classification (GTDB taxonomy): domain Bacteria; phylum Gemmatimonadota; class Gemmatimonadetes; order Gemmatimonadales; family GWC2-71-9; genus Palsa-1233. The sequence goes on along the minus strand of JANYLJ010000002.1, from coordinate 57,273 downwards.
TACCAGTGGCGCCCGCGGGCGGGCGCTGCGCGGGCCGGTGGAGACGTGGCAGTACTCGAGCGCGCAATACGAGTTTCAGGAAGACGCCGAGAACGGACATCCGGTTCGCAGCCTGCCGCCGGTCCATGCAACGACCGCGAAGGCGGGCACGGTGACGCTGCCGCCCTATTCGATCATGGTGGTTACGGGACAGTGACCAACAATCACTCGCCCGTCCTCGACCGAATCGCCGATGGGAGCGGGAGCCTCGCCGAGGTCCCCCGACACGATCCAACTTGTCCGAGACTTCGAAACACGGCATACTCAGACCCGGAAATCTCCCGCCAGTCGAGGCACCCATGGACGACCAGCACCGCCTCCGCGAAATCCTCGAACGGAACGCCAAGGCCGTCGAGTTCCGCCCGTCCCTGGGCGTGCACACTGGCCGAACGAGGGCACGGCTGCGACCCGGTCTTGAGTGCGAAATCGAGGACGGCGCCTGGAAGCTTACGGTCGGCATGGGCGAGAAGTCCGGCGGCAACAACGCCGGACCCGGTCCGGGCACCTTCGGTCGCGGAGCGCTCGCCTCGTGTCTCGCGATCGGGTACAGCATGTGGGCGGCGCGACTTGGCGTGCCGCTCACCACGCTCGAGGTCGAGGTGGCTGCCGACTACGACGCTCGCGGCGAACTGGGCGTCTCCGACGACGTCTTCCCCGGCTACACCCAGGTCCGCTACACCGTGAAGATCGAATCGCCCGCGCCGGAGGCGGACGTGCTGCGGGTGATCGACGCCGGCGACAAATACAGTCCGTACCGCGACGTCTTCGCCCGCGCGAACGACCTGCAACGCGTCGTGCAGATCAACGGAGCGGCAACATGACGCTCGACGCGCGGTTTCAGCTCCGGGTGCAGCGCTATGGCTGGGACAAGGCCGCCGATCACTACGAGCAGTTCTGGCAGACGCAACTTGCGCCGGCCCAGGCCCGCCTCCTCGAACTCGCCGCCCTCAAGCGCGGCGAACGGGTGATCGAGGTCGCTTGCGGCACCGGATTGGTCACCTTTCCAGCCGCACGAGCCGTTGGGCCAGGTGGCAACGTCCTGGCGACCGACATTTCAGAGGTGATGGTCACCCGCTTGAAGGAGACAGCAGACCAACAGGGGCTTCCCAACATCGCCACGAAGCGTGCCGACGCAGAGGCACTCGGCGTGCCCGAGGCGTCCTTCGACGTGGCACTCTGTGCCCTTGGATTGATGTATGTCCCCGATCCCTTTGCGGCGATTCGCGAGATGCACCGCGCGCTCAAGCCGGGCGGCCGCGCCGTCGTCGCGATCTGGGGCGCCCGCAGTAGCTGTGGTTGGGCAGAGATCTTCTCGATCGTCGATCACTTCGTACAGTCCGAAGTGTGCCCGATGTTTTTCCAGCTTGGCGGCGGCGATGCGCTCCGTATGGCGATGACGCAAGGCGGGTTCAACGACGTTGTGCTGGAACGGATTGCCACCACGCTCAACTACGAATCCGGTGACGATGCCTGCGGGGCTGTGTTTGCTGGCGGACCGGTGGCACTTGCCTACTCACGCTTCGATGACGCCTCGCGCGACGCCGCCCACCGCGAGTATCTCGACTCTATCGCGGAGTGGAAGCATGGCGAGGGCTACCAGGTGCCCGGTGAGTTTGTCGTTGCGTCGGGAACGACCTAGCGTTTTTCAGTGCCGCACCGCATGGGGCTGATACGGCGCCTCCAGCGCGGCCACTTCCTCCGCGGTCAGCGTAATGTCCAGTGCCCGGATCGCCGTATCGAGATGTGCCATCTTGGTTGCGCCAACGATCGGCGCCGTGACACCCGGCCGTCCGAGCAGCCACGCCAGCGCCACCTCGGCCGGTGACTCGCCCCGTGCTGCGGCGACCGCCCGCAGCCCTGCGAGCACGTCAGGATCGTTTGGCGAATCGTATCGTTCCGTCACGTAGCTGTCGCTCCCCGATCGCGCCGTCTGCTGCGCGCCCTTGTCCCACGGCCGTTCGGCGCGCGCCAGGAGCCCGCGCGCGAGTGGCGAAAACGGGATCACGCCGATCCCTTCCTGTCGGCACAGCGGCATCATTTCCCGCTCTTCTTCGCGGTAGAGCAGGTTGTAGTGGTTCTGCATCGACACGAATCGCGCCCAGCCGTTCTTGTCCGACGCATGGAGTGCCTGCGCAAACTGCCAGGCGTATCCGGCACTGGCGCCGATGTAGCGCACCTTGCCCTGCTGGATGAGCAGGTCTAACGCGGCGAGGGTTTCCTCGATCGGTGTTCTCGGATCGAACCGGTGAATCTGATACAGGTCGATCGTCTCGATGCCGAGCCGCTTGAGTGACGCCTCACAGGCTTGCACGATGTGCTTGCGCGACAGGCCGCCCATGTTTGGTCGATCGGTCATCGGGAAATGCACCTTGGTAGCGATCACAACCTCGTCGCGGTTAGCGAGATCGCGCAGCCAGTGGCCGGTGACCTCCTCGCTGGCGCCAAGCGAGTACATGTCGGCGGTATCGAAGAAGTTGATGCCGGCTTCGAGTGCGCGCACGAAGTACGGCTTTGCCGCGGCCCGGTCCATGATGTACGCGCGCCATTTCGGGTCGCCAAAGTTCATGCAGCCGAGACAGACGCGGGACACGGTGAGGCCAGTCTTGCCGAGTTGCGTGTATTGCATGATGATCCTGTGGGGCCGAAAGGGGGCGACGATGTGGCGACCAAGCCTAGTGTACCTCACCTTGAGCGTGACGGGAATGGCTGTACCGCTAGCGGGGCAACGGCCCGACTCGGTCGTCACGGTCATGGTGGCTCCCGGAGTGGTGCACCGTCGCCTCCTCGCGGGGTCGTCAACACGCCGTCGGACAAGCAACGCGGCGCACCGTCGAGCGCACCGTCGGCAACATGCTGTTGATCGTGCTGAGTCGCCGTGAATAGCGGACCCGTATGGGAGGACGGTACCTGGTCGCCGCTTCCCGCGCTACGCGGCGACCTCGACGCGGACGTCTGCGTCGTCGGCCTCGGCGGGTCGGGGCTGTCATGTATCGCCGAAATGCTGCGGCTTGGGCAGCGCGTCGTCGGCCTCGATGCCACGTCGATCGGCGGTGGCGCGGCCGGAAGCAACGGTGGCTTCTTGCTTGCCGGATTACCGTCCTTCTACCACCAGGCCGCGGCGAAGTTCGGACGGGAACGAGTGTGCGCTGTGTACCGGCGCACCCTGGCCGAGCTGGATCGGATGACCGAGGAGACGCCGCAGGCGATTCGGCGCGTCGGGTCGTTGCGCATCGCCGATGATGACGCGGAGCTCGCCGATTGCGCCGAGCAGCTCGCGTTGATGTGCGCGGATGGACTTCCTGGTGAGCCGTATGATGGTCCCGAGGGGCGTGGCATCCTGATCCCGACCGACGGCGCCTTCAATCCATTGCTGCGTTGTCGCCTGTTGGCCGAGCGCGTTTCGGCAGACGGTGCGCAATTGTTCGAACGTTCTGCCGCCGTGGAGATTCGCGGCGATCGGGTCCGGACGGAGCAGGGCACGGTCCGCTGCCGGCGTGTTGTCGTCGCGGTCGATGGGCGCCTCGACATGGTACTGCCGGAGCTCGGGGCGAGAGTGCGCAGCGCACGATTGCAGATGCTCGCCACCGCGCCGGCGCTCAACATCGACCTCCCTCGACCCGTCTACCAGCGATGGGGCTACGAGTACTGGCAGCAGCTGCCGGACCGGCGTATCGCCCTCGGCGGATTACGCGACCGTGCTGGCGACGTGGAATGGACCGATGCCGCCGTGGTCACCGACGACTTGCAGATGGGCCTCGAGATGATCCTCCGCGAACGATTGCACGTCACGGCGCCGATCACCCACCGGTGGGCCGGGGTGGTTGGCTACTCGACAAGCGGCCTGCCGATCGTCGAGGAGGTCCGGCCGGGCGTATGGGCGATCGGCGGCTACAACGGCACCGGCAACGTGTTGGGCGCGTTGTGCGGCCGGGGGGTCGCCCAGCTCGCGGTTCAAGGCAGGTCGGAACTGCTCAGCGAACTCCGCTAACCCTTGCTCCCGTCCCGCCTCCCTGTCACGTTACGCCGTCCCCAAAGGAGTTGTGGCATGAAGGACAAGAAGCTCGAGAAGCTGATTCGCAAGGTGTCTGGCCAGCCGCTGCAGAAGACCAAGAAGGATCGGTTCGTCGACCCGACGTTGCGCGCCACGCGTACACCGGAGTCGGCAGAAGATGAAGAACGCAAGCACATGTTCAAGGAAATGAAGCGGCGCGAGTTCTGAGCAACCGCTGGCAACTCGAAGGAGGGGAAATGCATCGATGGCCGGCGATCGTCATGGCCGCGTGCCTGCTGGCGGCGTGCGGCGATTCCAGGCCGAAACCCACGCCACTCACGCAGCGCCAGCATGACAGCGTAATCGGAGCTACCAAGCTCCCCGGTGCCACCGGCGTCCGCGGCGCGATGCGTCTGGCGGATTCTCAGACGGCTCGAAACACCCGGCTGGACTCTGCGTCGCGGCCGTAACGCGATGACTCTGACCTTCCCATTCAACCCCGACATCCACTTCGCGTCGACCATCCCCGCTCGGCTCTATACTGATCCCGCCTGGCTCGCACGTGAAGAGGAGAAGATCTTCGGCCGCACCTGGCAACTGGTCGGGCGTGTCGATCAATTGGCCGAGTCCGGCCAGTATGTCACGGCCGACATCGGGCCAGAAGCGATCGTCGTAGTACGTGACGGCGAGACGCTGCGCGGGTTTCACAACATCTGCCTGCACCGCGCGGGTCCGGTGGCCCAGGGCGCTGGCCGGCGCCAGACGCTGCAATGCCGCTACCACGGCTGGACCTATCGGCTGAATGGTTCGCTGCTACGGGCGCCCGAAATGGAAACGGCCTGCGACTTCACCGCGGACGCGATGCACCTGATGCCGGTGCAGGTTGCCACCTGGGGGCCGCTCGTCCTCGCCAACCTGGACATGCAGGCGCCGCCGCTCGGACACTTCTTCGACGACATCAGTGAGCGCAGCGCAAAGTTCGCCGTAGCCAGCATGCGCTATGTCGGTCGGAAGTCGTGGATTGTCGCCTGCAACTGGAAGGCGTACGTCGATAACTATCTCGAAGGCTATCACATCCCGGTGGTGCATCCGTCGCTCCACAGGGAACTCGACTACGACCAGTACCAGGTCGAGTTGCACCGCTACTACTCGCTCCAGCACGCCCCGATCCGCGCCGGGCGTGGCGGTGACCGGAAGTACCAGGCCGGCACTGCGGGCGAAGAGGCGCAGTACTACTGGATCTTCCCCAACCTGATGCTCAACGTCTATCTGGGACAGATGCAGACGAACATCGTCATCCCGCGAGGTCACGACGCGTGCGAAGTGGTATTCGAGTGGTACGCCAACCAGCCACCCGCCGATGTGACGACCGATCCCACCTGGTCGAAGTTGATGGCGTTCAGTGATGAGATTCAGGCGGAGGACATCGAAATCTGCGAGCAGGTACAGAAGAACCTGCGGTCGCGCTCATATGACCGGGGCAGGTATTCGCCGACGCGGGAAAATGGCGTCCACCACTTCCACTCCCTGCTGCACGAGTATTTGACCTAGACGCCCCGCTGCAACAACTCCCGCACCACCTCGATCTGCTTCACCGTCGGGAGGCCCGCCGTGGCCGCACGCATCTCGTGCGATCGTTTGAGCGAGATCGGATCGAGCAACAGTTCTTCGCGCCGCGTCCCGCTCGCCGCGACATCGATCGCCGGAAACACCCGCCGATCCGCCAGTTCGCGGCTCAGCACGATCTCGGCGTTGCCGGTCCCCTTGAACTCCTCGAAAATGACTTCGTCGGCCTTGGAGCCGGTGTCCTTGAGCGCGGTGGCGATGATCGTCAGCGATCCCTTGCCGACCCGTGGGTCCACCGCTCGCGCGCTGCCGAAGAACCGCTTTGGCCGCTCCAGCGCTTCCGCGCCGATGCCGCCCGAAAGCGTGCGCCCCGATCCCTTGTCGATCGTGTTGTATGCCCGGGCGAGGCGCGTCAGCGAGTCGAGAATGATCACCACGTCTTCGCCGAGTTCGACGCGGCGCCGGGCGCGCTCAAGCGTCATCTCCGAAATCGCAACATGTCGATCGGCACCGTGATCGAAACTCGACGCGATCACCTCACCGGCGTTCGCCATCTCCATCTCGGTCACTTCTTCGGGGCGCTCATCGGCCAGCAGGATGTACACGGTGGCGTCGGGCTGGTGCGTGATGATGCCGCGCGCGATCGCCGTCAGCAGCGTCGTCTTCCCTGCCTTCGCTGGCGCAACAAGCAGGGCGCGTTGTCCCTTGCCGAGGGGTACCATCAGGTCCACGATCGCGGCGGTCGGATCGGCGCCACGCGCGAGCGGCCCAGGTGCGGTCAGCCGCAACATCTCGGTCGGGTGGGTGGCTGGCAGCCGGGCGAAGTCGGGGCGCCCTTCGATGGCGGCGGGGTCGCGGCCAAAGATTGTGGTCACCGACTCGAGTGACGGCCCGCGGCCACCGCGTGGCGGAAACGCCATGCCGGTGATTTCATCCCCGGCGCGGAGGCTGTACTTCGCGATAACACCCGGCTGAACGTGAACGTCACCATCGCTCGGCAGGTAGCTCGCCGACCGCAGGCGCAGGAACCCGCCGCTCCGATCCGATAGCTCCAGCACTCCTTCGACCGCGATGCGCTGGCCGTTGTCCGCCGGTGTGCGGGGCATCTGCAGGGCGGTGGTACCGCCGCCCTCCCCGACGCCATCATTCCCGCCACCGGTGTTCCCGGGCCCGCCGCCCGGCCTCCGTCCACGGCCACGCCCGCCACGCCGGCGATGGGGCCGACCACCGCCAGCGCCACCGCCACCATCGCCACCACCGCGATTGCCGCCGCCGCCATTCCCACCGCCCGGCTGATTCACTGCGTCACTCCCCGCGCCAATGCCGCTCGCACCAGCGCCGCACCGGCGTCGAATCCTCCGGCCTCGGCGATCGCGAGTGGTGTGTGGCCCTCGCACTCGATGAGGGGGTCGGCGCCGGCGTCGAGGAGTCGCTCCACGAGCGGCAGGTGTTTGGCGGCAAGGGCCGCATGTAACGGGGTGTTGGCCACGGTGTTCCTGGCAATGCGCCGGTGATCGGCGCCGTGAGAGAGAAGCAGGTCGGCGGCCTGCGCCGAGCCGAAAAAGGCAGCGAGGTGCAATGGCGTCCAACCGTCAACGGAATAGGTATCGGCCGCCGCCGGATCTGCCGCAAGGATGTCACGCAGGCGGTCGACGTCATTCACCGCGGCCGCCTCGAACGCGGTCCGCGACCAGCCTTGACCACCAAGCCACGACGCGGTCTCCCTGCTGCGGTGATAGAGCGCCGTCAGCAACGGAGTCTCGCCGGTGGCAGCTTGGCGGGTCAGCAATGTGGGGTCGGCGGCGACGAGCGATTGTACCCGCTCCAAGTCGTTCCGCCGGCAGGCCTCGAGCAATTCTTCGAGCATTCGAGCCGGATAAAAGGGAGCCGCGCGTCATCACGAGCCCGGTCGACGGGCACCTCGATCACAGTCGAGGGGGGCACGGCTGGCACAAATCAGGCGAAGCCGGAGCGTTTTCGCTAGTCCCTACGGCCCCACCACCGGCAACGTCAGGTGCGTCGGGTACCGCGCCGACCGGTATATCACATGCGTCGCCTTCCGGAAATCCATTACCTGTGCCATGAAGATGTTCGGCACGAATCGCTGGGGATTCCTGTCGATGATCGGGAACCAGGTGCTCTGCACCTGCACCATGATCCGGTGGCCCCGCTGGAAGGTGTACTCCTGGGTGTGCATGTCGACGGTGAACTTTTCCACCTTGCCAGGCACCAATGCACGCGGTTTTGAGAACGAATCGACGTAACGGCCCCGCAGGACGTCATTCGCCACCATCAGCTCGTAGCCACCCATCACTGGGCCCAGTGAGTCGGGATAGACGTCGATCAGCTTCACGATCCAGTCAGCATCGCTGCCGGTCGTGGAGGCATACAGTGTCGCACTGATCTCGCCGCTGATCGTGATCGGCTTGTCGAGCGGGTCCGTCTGCCAGTTCAACACGTCCGGTCGGTGCTCGACGAACCGCTGGTCTTCCACGAGCCAGGTCCGCCACGTCGAGCCCGGCCCGTAGGTCGGCTGAATCGGCCGCTTGCGGTACGGAACCGGGTTGGCCGGATCAGATATGAACGAGTCTGCTCCGATCGCGCGGGTCAGCCCATCGAACACCAGACGACCGCCGCTGGCGGGCAAGATCGGTGTCGCCTTGACGCCGTCCCGTCGCGGAAACTTTGTGCTCGTGACCCACTTGTTCTCGCCGCTCCGAAACAGCGTCGCCTCCGCTGGCTTGCACCCGGTCGCGGCACCCTTGAGGTGGCACGCGAAGAACGGGCGCTGCACTTCGGCGCGGTACCAGTCCGCCGTGTTCGACCCGAAGTCGATCGCGCCGAGAGACTTTCCGGTGCCTCCCCAGCCGCCGTGGTTCCACGGCCCTACCACCAGGAAGTTCAGGTTGTTCGGGTCGTGCTTCTCCATCTCGCGATAGATGGTGACGGCACCGTAGAAATCCTCCTGATCCCACCAGCCAGCGACGTTCAACGTCGGTACCGTCACCGGATGATTCAGGTACGGGACGGCCGCCTGCTTCTGCCAGAAGTCGTCGTAGTCGGGATGTGCCACGTAGTCATTCCACGTGGGGATCTTGCCCTTGAACACCTCAGTTTTCACGCGCGACAACGGTCCCAGGTTGAGGTACCAGCTGTACGTGTCGGCACGGTCGAACGGAAAGCCGGTGTCAAATCCCTGCGCGTGCTCCATCTCATAGGCATACTCGAATCCATACGAAAGCCGGAACGCGCCTTGATGATGAAAGTCGTCGCCCAGCCACATGTCGGCCGGCGAGGCCTGCGGTGACGCCGCCTTGAACGCCGGATGGGGGTCCATCAACGCCTGCACCACCAGCCACCCGTCGTACGACACGCCCAGCATGCCGACGCGACCGTTGTTGTCGGGCACGCGCTTGGTCAGCCAATCCATCGTGTCCCACGCGTCAGTCCCTTCGTCGATCGCCTTGGCGTCGCGCCGGTCCCGCGGCGGGCGCTGCATCACAAACTTTCCTTCGCTCTTGTACTTGCCGCGGATCTCCTGGAGCGCAATGGCGTAACCGTCACTTGCAAGTTCGCGCATGGAGGAAGTCGCAGCGGTGAAGCCGGCTCCGCTGGCGCCGTCGATACCATAGGGCGTTCGCCGGAAGACGATCGCGAGCGGGCCGGTGTAGCCCTGTGGCACCCACACGGTGGTGTGCAGGCACACGCCATCACGCATCGCGACCATCGAGTCGATGACCTTGACGTAGGTGTACGAGGGGGCGGGCGTTTGTGCGCCAATTCCTGTAACACTCAGGAAGGCCAGAGCAGCGGTGATGGTTGAACGTCGCATCATGCCTCCAATTGCTTCAGGATCCGTCGTCCCTGGCGAAGCGAGGGGTCGCTTCGCGGCGTGCCGATCCTTCGCTTCGCTCAGGATGACAGCAACACCTCACCATGCGCCGGCAGCAGCTTCGCCGTAAAATGTCGCAGCGCCGGCGGCTGCTCCACGATCTTCATGCCACGGATCCTGTCGCGCCGCTCATGGACATACAGCAGCACCTCCGCGAGATAGTCCACGTGGCTCTGGGTGTACACCCGCCGCGGAAACGCCAGGCGCACGAGCTCCATCGCGGCCGGCTTCTCGCTGCCGTCGGGCTGTTGTCCGAACATCACCGTCCCGATCTCCACTGACCGCACACCACCCACGAGGTACAATGCACACGACAGCGCCCACGCCGGGTACTCGGCCTGCGGTATGTGCGGCAGCATTGCCTTGGCGTCGATGTAGAGCGCGTGTCCGCCCGGTGGGGTCACCATCGGCACACCAGCGGCCGCGAGTCGGTCCGCCAGATACGCCACCGATCGGATACGATACCGCAAGTAGTCCTCGTCCAACGCCTCCTCGAGCCCGATGGCGATCGCTTCCAGGTCATACCCCGCCAGCCCACCGTAGGTGACGAACCCCTCGGTGAGAATCAGGTTGTCGCGGCAGCGACGCGCGAGATCGTCGTCGTTCATCGCCAGGAAGCCGCCGATGTTTGCCATGCCATCCTTCTTGGCGCTCATCGTCGCCCCATCCACCTCGGCGAACATTTCCTGCACGATTTCGATCGGCCGCCGGTCGTGCTGGCCCGGCTCGCGCTCCTTGATGAACCACGAATTCTCCGCAAACCGGCAGGCGTCCAGGAAAAGCGGCACACCATGCTTGCGGCAGATCGCCCGCGCGCCGCGAAGGTTTTCCAGCGACACCGGCTGGCCGCCACCGGAGTTGTTGGTCACCGTCATCATCACCAACGGTACCCGCCCCTGGTGCTCCGTCAGGATCCGTTCGAGCGCGTCAAGGTCCATGTTCCCCTTGAACGGGTGCACCACTGCCGGATGCCGGCCCTCGGCAATCGGGATGTCGAGGGCCGTGGCACCGCGTGCCTCCACGTTTGCGCGCGTCGTGTCGAAATGGGTGTTGTTCGGGACCACGTCGCCAGCGTTCACCATGGCGCCAAACAGGATCCGCTCCGCCGCGCGCCCCTGATGTGTCGGGATCACGTGCTTGAGGCGCGTGATCTTCTGGACGGCGGCCTCGAAGCGGTACCACGAATCCGCCCCGGCATACGATTCGTCGCCGCGCATCATCCCCGCCCACTGGCGTGATGACATTGCGCCGGTGCCGGAGTCCGTCAGCAGGTCGATCAATACATCCCGCGCCCGCAGCTTGAACAGGTTGTAGTGCGCCGCCTTGAGCGCATCTGACCGTTCGGTCACCGTGGTCTGACGGATCGGTTCGACGCTCTTGATCCGGAACGGCTCGATGATGGTGCGGGGCTCGAACATTCAGTGGCTCGCGGCGCGACTGCGCCAGATGAAGAAGATCGGCACGGCGGCCAGCAGGATGACGCTGCCCCAGATGGCGTTCGAGGGTTTCGAAGCAATCGACCCGATCACAACATAGACGGCCGACGCAATGAAGAGCACGGTCGTGATCGGGTGCAGTGGTGTCCGGAACGGGACGCGGCGGTCGCCATCGCGCGCGCGGAGGACGAAGAGCGCGACGCCGTTCAGCCCGAAGAAGATCCAGTCGCCGAACACGACGTAGTCGAGCAGGTCGCCGTACTTTTTGGAAAACAGCAGCAGGACGGCCCAGACTCCCTGGAGGACGAGCGCGGCAACCGGCGTGCGCCACGTCGGATGCAATCGTGCGAACGAGCTGAAGAAGAGTCCGTCGCGCGCCATGGCCTGATAGACGCGGGGAGAGACCAGGATCACGAGGTTCAGGAACCCGAACGTCGACGCCACGATCCCGGCACCGATCAGGCGCTCGCCGAGCGGGCCGGCAACCACCCTCATTGTCTCCGCGGCAGGCGCATTGCTCGCGGCAAGGCCGTTGATTCCGAGTGTGCGAATGTAGGCGACGTTGACCAGAAGGTACGCCGTGACCACGGCGAGCACGCCGATGATCAGCGCCCGTGGCAGGTTGCGTTCAGGTTGGAGCAGCTCTTCGGCAATGAAGTTGGTTTGCTGCCATCCGCCGAAGGCGAATAGCACCGGCACGAGTGCGGCGCCCAGAGCCAGCACCAGCGAACCGTTCGGCAGCGGGGCTGGTGCCGCCGCGTTCGGGTGCGGCGCGGCCACGAACGCCGCGATCACCAGGGCAGCAATCGCGGTAAGCTTGAGGACGGTGAACACGTTTTGCGTCACGGCGCCGGGGCGCACGCCGCGTATGTTGATCAACGTCAGCAGGACGATGGCACCGGCGGCGACCACGGGCTGGGCGCTCACCGGCCACCCCATCAACGATCCGAGGTAACTGGCGAATGTCACCGCCACGGCGGCGATCGCACCGGTTGCCATCACCAGCAGGAGCGCCCACGCGTACATGAATCCTGTCAGCGGCCCGAACGCCTCGCGCAGGTACGCGTAGCCGCCGCCTACGGTCGGCCGCCTGCCACCCAGTTCGGCAAAGACGAACGCCCCGATCAGGGCGATGACTGCGCCGAGCCCCCAGGCGGTCAAAGTCATCGCTGCGGTCTTCACCCGCGCAGCCACGACGGCCGGATTGAGGAAGATCCCCGATCCGATGATGCCGCCGATGACCATCATCGTGGCGGAGAAGAGGCCAAGACGGCGAGCGTAGGTGGTGGTGGAGGATGGTGCGGTCAAGCGAATCCTTTCGCAACGACGAGCCGTGAGCCCCGAACGGTAAGCTAGCGCGTGCCAGGCGCACGCTAGCCCAACCTGCGGGCTCATGGCGCACGGCTTATGGCACTACTTTAACGCCCGGATCGCCTATCTCCGCAAGGACCTGACCCGCGATGATGCGCTCGTTTCTCCTCTGGCTCTCGAAGCGCCAATCGATTTTCAACTTCGTGCGCCGCAATCGCCTGGCGAAGAAGTTCGCCTCGCGCTTCGTCGCTGGCGAGACGATCGGCGAGGCGGTGGCCGCCGCCAAGGACTTGCAGGCGCGAGGCATCACGGTGTCGCTCGATATGCTCGGTGAAAGTGTGGCGAAACCCGCCGAGGCCGAGCAGGCCCGCGACACCTACATCGCCATGCTGCAGGCCATGCAAGCGGCCGGCGTCGAAGTAAACGTGTCGGTCAAGCTTACCCAGATGGGACTCGACATTGACGCGGCCCTTTGCGAACGGAATATTCGTCAGATCCTCGGGCTTGCCAAGGGCATCGGCGCGTTCGTCCGGCTCGACATGGAAGGGTCGGCATACACCCAGAAGACGCTGGACTTCTTCGAGCAACGGCTGTTCGCCGACTTTGGTGCCAACGTCGGCGTGGTGATCCAGGCGGCGCTGCGGCGCTCCACCGACGACGTCGCGAAGCTCGTCCGCCTCGGCGCCCGGGTGCGGCTCTGCAAGGGAGCCTATCTCGAGAAACCGGATGTGGCGTTTCCGGACAAGAAAGACGTGGATGCCCATTACGTCCGCCTGCTGGAGCAGCTGCTCACCAGCGGCGACTACGTTGGTATCGCTACCCACGACGAGCAGATCATCGCGCACGCCAAGCAGTTCGCGGCGGCCAACAACATCGCCCGCGATCGCTTCGAGTTCCAGATGCTCTACGGCGTGCGCCGCGACCTGCAGGAAGCCCTGGCGCGCGAGGGATATCGCATGCGGGTGTATATCCCGTTCGGCACGCAGTGGTATCCCTATCTCATGAGGCGCCTTGCCGAACGCCCAGCCAACATCATGTTCATCCTCGGCAACGTGATCAAGGAAGGCACGCGGCGAGTGTGACGGAGTTCACGCTCGGCGGATACATGGCCGCACACGAACGGGCCGCCGCCTTCACCGGGAGTGATGGCCTGCCGTACTCGGTGGCGCTCTGGATTGACGACGAGCCCGATCCGCGTGGCCGCTTCGGCGGGGCACTTCTCTTCGTGCGCTGGACCGGCGCTGGTGACACACCGGATGGTCATCGCGAATCCGACTACCTGGTCTGGGGCCGCACGCCGGAGGAAGCCACCGAGCGACTCGGCGCGCTTTCGCTCTACGACGTCAAGGCGCTGCTCGACGAATTGATCGCCGCCGGACGCTCGGAGGAAACGTGACCGCACCCGTCGGCGTCGTGCTGGCGCGCGAGGGCGGCGCCTATCGTGTGCTGGTCGACGGGGTCGAACGGCAGGCTATTCTCCGCGGCAAGGCCAAGCGGGAGCGCGACCGCGCCGTCGCTGGCGACCGGGTGCGCTTCGACCCGGCCACCCTCACCGAAGACGTCCTCGGCATCGAAGCGGTCGAGCCGCGGACCTCGTTGCTGGAGCGGCGCATCCCCGATGGACGCGGGACGCGCCCCGTAGCGGCCAACGTCGATAAAGTGGTTGTTGTCATCGCGGCTGCGGATCCGCCGCCGATTCCGCAACTGCTCGATCGCCTGCTTGTCGTCGCCGAAGCGAACGACATCCCCGCGGTTGTGGTCATCAACAAGGTCGACCTGGCGCCCGCCACCGACGTGGTCGCCCACCTCGCGGCCTCTGGTTACGAGATCCTGCTGACGGCGGCGAAACGCGGCGACGGACTCGAGCAGCTGCGCAACGTGCTCAGCGGGAAGGTGTCGGTATTCACTGGCCCGAGCGGCGCGGGCAAGTCGTCGTTGATGAACGCGCTCGAACCTGGGCTTGGGCTGCGAATTGGTGAAGTCTCCGCCAAGCTTCGGCGTGGTACGCACACGACCGTGTCGGCGATCATGGTGCCGCTGGTGATCGGCGGATTTGTCGTCGATACGCCTGGCTTTTCGGAGGTCGGCATGTGGGCGATCGACCGGGCGCATCTCGATGAGTGCTTCCCGGAGTTCCGACCGGTCATCGGTGAATGTCGTTTCGATGATTGTACCCACCGCACCGAGCCGGGCTGCGCAGTGCGCGCACTGATCGAGAGTGCTGTCGTGCCGCGGACGCGCTACGACACGTATCTCGCGCTCCATGCGGAGCTTGCGGACCTCCCCGAGGATTGGGAGTAGGTCCCTACCGCCTCCCCCCCAACTCCGCCCCCCGCCCGCACTCCGCCTCGCCATCCACCCCCGCCTTCGCACACTCGCGCTGCCGCGCCGACATATCGGTCGAATAGAGCACGGTAAGTTCTTCACCCACCGCTCCGAAGCACGATGCGCGGTTCGCCCCCGGCGGCACCGCCTTGCAAAAGGCGATCCCATCGGTCGGTTTTGCCGTCACATCGATGTAGTTCTTCACCGCGCCGACAAAACAGAACGGCTGGTATCCCGGATCGCCGTGCGAGCAAAAAGCGATCGTCCTGCTCGTGTTCTGCACCGTGATGCCGCTCGCGTTGGTGCCCAGGCTCACGTAGCACTGCGAACGGCCGAGCGGCGGCGCCTTGTCGCACTCCGCCGCGGCCTTGGCAAAGTCGCTCTGGACTCGCGACAGGATCAGGCCGCCCTGCAGTTGATAGCAGGAGAACTGGTACATCGTGTCCACGATCGAACAGGGATAGAGCGCGTCAACCGAATCGCGCATCTTGAACGTGATCTTCGTGGGGTCCGGCGAGCCACTGTGCTCCATTGCGGCCATGTCGTGGCGAGCCATCGCTGAATCGTTCATCGGTGTTGTTGCCGACAACGCGCGGACCGCTGTGTGGTGATGCGCGCCAGGCATCGATGCGACGGCGTTCTCCATGAAGACGCCACCATAACATGAGTACCGGTCCCAACTCGTCCCGAGCCAGTCACACCCCTTGAGCGCCTTGGGCAGGTCCCAGTTCCACGCCATTTCAAAACCGTGCCCGATGCCATGTACGCACTGGAAGCGCAGCCAACGGTCCTTGTCCTCCGGCGCGATCTCATTGCAAAGCTTGACCGCGCGCGCCGAGTCCACGGCGCCGCCTTGCATGAGATACGCCTGGATCACGCCGTGATAGCAGCCCGACTGGAACAAGCCGTTGCAACTGGCAAAAATCGCCTTGACGTCGCCGCCCGGCTGCCAGGCGCGGATGCCGATGACATGGGTGTAGCCGTGCCCGTCACGCGCCACCTCGGGGTGATCGGCCGCAAGTGACGCGAGCGCACCAAGTGCCACGCGAACCCGGTCGCTTCGGGCCAGCGTGACGAAATAGTCCTCATAGCACGTCTGCCTCGCTTCCGCCGCCCGGCCCTTGCACTCCCGTTCCGCGAGGCGTGCCAAACCAACGGTATCGCCCTTCGTCGCCATCGCATCGATTTCCACGGCGCCAGCGGCTTGCGGTCTCGCGCACGCGGCGCCGCCCAGCAGCAGCGCCGCGGCGAGCGCTACTGTGACGGCGCTCCGCTTCGAGCCGGTCGGGCTACTGCTTTCGCGCCCAGCGTTTGGCATCGCGGTTCTCCACTTTGGTCATCATCGCGTCGAAGGCAGCCTGCAGATCGATTCCTTCCCGGTTGGCCATGCAGATGAGCACGAACAGGATGTCGGCCATCTCCATCGCCATGTCGCCAGGCGCTTCGTCCTTCTTTTTGGTCTTCTGGCCGAAGCGGTGGTTCACTTCCCGCGCCAGTTCGCCGACTTCCTCGCTCAACCGGGCAATATTGGTGAGCGGGTCGAAATACCCCGCCTCGAACTGGGCGATCCAGGCGTCCACGCGGCCTTGCGATTCGGTCAGCGACATGGACCTATATTAACCTCTTCTCCACCCCGGACATCCCATGCGGTCCCGAGAACGGATCCTCGGCAATCTCGAGCAGATCTACCGCGAATCGTTCGACCATGCCCGCAAGGCCGAGAATACGGCCCGCATGTTCGACCTCGACAACGCGTATATGCGCGACCAGCTGATGCTCGAGATCCTCCTCGACATCCGCGACCTCTTCGCCGTTACGCCCGCCGCGCCCGCCACGTCGGGAAAGAGTGCCATCGAGCAGCTGCAGGCATTGCGACGGCTGACCGGACGATGAGGATCAAAGCCGGTCTCACGCGATTCACCTCAGGGCTCTGGGCCCTGGGCTCCGGGCTGCTCACCATTGCAATCCTGCCCCGTCCCCTCCCGGCCCAGGGCCATATCGACCTGTCCGTCACGCCTGCCGAACTCGAGAAACGCGTCAAGGCCGACTCGAACGATCCTGCGGCACATTACAACGTCGCGCTGGCATACTGGAATGCCCGCAAGTGGGTCGAGGTTGATCGCGAGCTGCAGGTCGCCGTCAAGCTGGAACCCCGCTTCGCCGAGGCACATCTTGCCCTCGCCTTTCTGCCATACGCGCGGCAGGTACATATCTGGAGGGATCTGGCTGAAGCGACGCATGACGTCGCGGCCGACTTGCGAAAGGTGATCACCGAGTCTGACCGTGAGTACCGCCAGGCGTTCTTGATCGATCCGATGGTCGACATGCGAATCATCGCCGCCGCCACGCCGTCGACCGTGTCGTTCTGGGATGTACAGGACGTGCTCGGCTCGATTGCGGCACTGTATTACCAGGGCAAGATCGACTGTTCCGAGGGCCGCTACACCGATTGTGAGGCCACATTAGCCCGCTTGCTCGCCGACTGGAAGGACGCCCGCCACCTCGGTGCGCTGCCCAGCGATATCTACTGGTATCAAGGCCTTGCTGCCGCCCACGAGAAGCACTACGACCTGGCCCTCAAGGATTTCCAGTTCCTGATCGATCGCGAACAAGCCGACGTGAAGAAGATCCAGGCCAAGGGCCTGCTCCGCGTTCCGCTCAAGACCAACGAGTACCGCTATTTCATGGCGGCGTTCAACGCCGCCGCCGGCAACACGAATGAGGCAGAACGGCTCTACCGCGTGGCGCTCGAAAACGACCTTGGGCTGTATGCCGCGCACGTCCGTCTCGCCGAGATCTATGAGGTGCGAAAGGACCTGGCCAAGGCGGTCGACGAGCGCCACAACGCCGTAAACGCCAACCCGGACGATCTGTCGCTGCAAATGGACCTCGGCGTGACGCTCGGGCGTGCCGGACGGTTCGTCGAGGCGGAAGAGGCACTGCGGACGTCCACCGATGGCCTGCCGCGCAATACAGTGGCTTGGTACTGGCTGGGCATTGCCGAGCAACAACTCGGCAAGAAGGCGGCGGCGAGGACCGCGTTCGAGCGCGTCGTGGCGCTCGCACCCAGCCGCATGCAAGCGCTGGTGGCACAGGCGAAGCAGCATCTGGCCGTCCTGCAATGAGGCGGTGCTGGCTGGCGGTGGGCGCGATTGTTTGCACCGTATCGGCGACGCCGCTCGGCGCGCAGGGTTCGTCGGAGGAGCTGACCCGGTTCTCCGCCGTGCTCAGTCACATTCGCGCCAACTATGTCGATTCGGTCACCTACCGACAGCTGGTGCATTCGGCAATCGATGGCATGTTGCGCGGGCTCGACCCGCACAGCTGGTTCCTCAGCAGCGCGGACAACGCCCGTTTTAACGCCCTCGAGCGCGGCGAGCTCGCTGTGATTGGTGTGTCGCTCGAACTTGCTGACGGTGTGCCGACGATCCTCGCGGTCACCGACGCGTCGCCAGCCGATCGTGCCGGCGTGCGCCCCGGCGATCGCTTGCGCTCGGTCGACGGCGTGCCAACCGCCGGGCTCAACGCCCGGGCGATCGCACTGCGACTGGCTGGCGAGAAGGGCGTGCGCGTCCGCCTCCTCCTCGAACGCGGTCCCCGGCTCGAACCCGACAGTGTCAGCGTGGTGATCAAGCGCGAGATGGCCAAGCCGCAACATTTCGTGCGCGCCACCCTGATGCTCGACGCCTCGACCGGGTATGTCAAACTCGGCGAGTTCGGCACCAAGTCCGCCGACGAAGTACACAACGCCGTCAAGTCGCTCCGTGGCCAGAAGGCAACGCACCTGATCCTCGATCTCCGCGGCAACCCGGGCGGCATAGTCACTGAAGCCGTCGACATGGCTTCGGAGTTTCTCCCCGCGAATTCGGTGGTGTTCAGCACCAAGGGACGCCAGCGCTCCGTGAACGAGGTGTTCACTACCAAGGGCGGCGGAGATTTCCAGAACCTGCCAATGGTGGTGCTCGTGGATCAGGGGAGCGCGAGTGCGGCCGAAGCACTCGCCGGCTCATTGCAGGACAACGACCGCGCGATCATCGCCGGCCGCCGATCGTTCGGCAAGGCACTGATGCAAACCGGCTTCCTGGTACCCGAAGGTTTCGTCGAGCTGACGATTGGCCACGTCATCTCACCGAGCGGCCGTTACATCCAGCGACCATACACCGGGCTTCAGCTCGAGCAGTACTACGCGTTCGCGGGCGATTCGGCGTGGCAGGACACCAGCCGGGTCTTCAAGACCGTACACGGCCGACCGGTGAAGGGGGGCGGCGGGATCGCGCCCGATGTCGCCTTGCCAGCGCCGGCAACCGCCCCGCGCTGGTGGACCGTCGCGGCGGACAGCGGCTGGGACCGTGCCGTGGCCGACAGCGTCGCGAACACGCTCACCACCGGTAGCGCGGCAAGTACCGCGTGGGTCCGTGATTCCGCTGCGTGGGCTGATCGGTTGTTGCCGCCGTTCCTTGCTCGGGTTCGCACTCGCCTGGCGATACCGGCCGCACTTGACGCGCCCACCCGCGTCGCGATGGCCCGCAAGCTCGCCGCTGAGGCGGCGGCCGTTCGCTGGGGCGAGGACGTGGGGCGCGAAGTGTCGATCCGGAACGATCCCGATGTGATCGCGGCGATGGCGTTGTTTGGTCGGGTGGCGGAGATTCTGCACAAGTAGGGAGCGCCATACAGGCGTGTCATCCTGAGCGGAGCAACGGCGGCGCCGTTGCGCAGTCGAAGGACCTCGGTTTCCGGCGCCAACCGCTTGTTCCTGCGCTTGGGGCCGGGGTCCTTCGACTGCGCGCCCGGCGGGCGCTCGCTCAGGATGACAACCCCTCGACCCTCGACCCTCGACCCTCTTACCTTTCCCGCCATGGCTACCCGCACCCAGTCCCGGTCCCGATCCGCCATCCGGCTGGAAAAGGCCGACCTGCTCGAACTGTACCGCCTGATGCTGCTCTCACGTCGACTCGACGACAAGGAAATCCAGCTCAAGCGCCAACAGCGCATCTTCTTCCAGATTTCCAGCGCCGGCCATGAGGCGGTCACCGCCGCCGCCGCGAAGGTTTTCCGGCCCGGCTACGACTGGTTCTACCTCTACTACCGCGACCGGGCCCTCTGTCTTGGCCTTGGCATGACCGCCACCGAACAGCTGTTGTCGGCCGTCGCGGCCGCCGATGACCCGAATTCCGGCGGCCGCCAGATGCCGTCGCACTGGGGTCACAAGGATCTCAATATCGTCAACATGTCGAGTCCGACCGGAACGCAGTTTCTGCAGGCCGTCGGTGCGGCGGAAACGTCCTTGCGGGCACTGGCAGACGAGCGCACCCGCGACCTGTCGCCCGGCGACGAAGTTGTGCTCTGTACCGCCGGCGAGGGCACCACGAGCGAGGGCGAGTTCTGGGAAGCACTCAACACGGCGTGCAACCTGAAGCTGCCGGTGGTCTTCCTGATCGAGGACAACGGCTACGCGATTTCGGTTCCGGTCGAGGTCAACACCGCGGGCGGATCGATCTCGAAGCTGGTCCAGTCGTTCCCCAATTTGCTCATCCAGGAAGTCGACGGCTGCGATCCACTCGCATCCTACGACGTGATGCTCAAGGCGCATGACTACGCCCGCCAACGCAAGGGACCGGCGCTGGTGCACGCCCACGTCATCCGACCGTACTCGCATTCGCTGTCCGACGACGAGGTGCACTACCGGTCTGCATCGGAGCGCGACGCCGATGCGGCGCGTGATCCGCTCAAGACGTTCCCGGCGCACCTGCTCGCCGAGGGCGTCGCCACCGAAGCGGAACTGGCGTTGATCGCGACCCAGGTGGCGGAGGAGATCGATGTCGCCACCGACATCGCACTGGCCTCGCCGCAGCCCGCCACGGACACGATCTACAGGTATGTCTATTCGCCCGACGTGGATCCCACGGCGGAGCAGTTCGACACCGAAGACGACCCGCAGTTCAGCGGTGCGCCGACCACGATGGTCGACCTCATCAACTCCTGCCTGCGCGACGAGATGGTGCGCGATCCACGCATCCTCCTCTTTGGCCAGGATGTGGCCGACGTATCGCGCGAAGCCAACCTGGGCGAAGTGAAGGGGAAGGGTGGCGTCTTCAAGGTGACCTGGGGCCTGCAGAAGCAGTTCGGCGGCATCCGCGTCTACAACTCACCGTTGGCCGAAGCGAACATCGTCGGGCGAGCCATCGGGCTCGCGACGCGCGGCATGAAGCCGGTGGTCGAGATCCAGTTTTTCGATTACATCTGGCCGGCGTACATGCAGCTGCGTGATGAGATGGCGCTGATGCGCTGGCGCTCCAACAACGCCAACGCGTCGCCGGTCGTCGTGCGCGTCACCTACGGCGGCTACCTCAAGGGTGGCGCAGTGTATCACTCGCAGACCGGTGCCGCGATCTTCACCGGTGTGCCTGGCCTCCGCGTCATCTGTCCAGCCACCGCACTCGACGCCAACGGGCTGCTGCGCACCGCCATTCGCTGCGAGGATCCGGTCCTCTTCCTCGAGCACAAGCACCTGTATCGCCAGGCGTACAACAAGGGGATGTACCCGGGACCGAACTTCATGATTCCGTTCGGCAAGGCGAACGTCGTGCGCGCCGGCACCGACGCCACGGTGATCACCTACGGTGCCGTGGTGCAGCGGACGCTCCAGGCCGCCAGGAATCTCGAAGAGGCCACCGGACAGAGTGTCGAGGTGATCGACCTGCGCTCGCTCAATCCCGTGGACTGGGACACCATCGCCACATCGGTGCGCAAGACCAACCGCGTGATCGTGGCCTACGAAGACTCGTTGTCGTGGGGGTACGGTTCCGAGATCTCGGCGAAAATCGCCAGCGACATGTTCGAATGGCTCGACGCGCCGGTGAAGCGCGTCGCGGCGACCGATACCTTCGTCGCGTATGCACCGGAGCTCGAGGACGTGATTCTGCCGCAGGTGGAAAGCTTGCAGAAGGCGATGGCGGAGATACTGGCGTACTAAAGCAGTTTCACTTCCGCCGCCGCGCCGATCGCATTGTCCACATCGCGGCTGAGTGCGCGCGCTTGCTGCGTCGCCATCGTCAACCCATTGAGTACGGCGCCGATGCCGCTCTGCTTCAGCCGCATCAGGTCCAGCCGCACGTTTTGCATCGCCAGCACGCAACTCTCGAAGCGATCGGCGAACTGCGTCCGCTGGGCGTTCAGCTCCTGGTAACGCTGCAGCTGCTGTTCGAGCAGGGAGATCTGCCGGTCACGCTCTTCTCCCGCCGGCCGCTGTTTGAGGTCCGCCAAGCGCCCTTCGATCCGGGGCGCTTCCTCGACGCCGAGTGAATCGATCGAGCCGAGCGTCCCCGCCAGCTGCGCCGCGCGCGCATAGAGTCCCTCGGTCGTGTCGACGATGTCGGGAAGCACCTCCTTGTCCGCTGGGCTCAGCTGGCTCATCAGCGACAGAATCACGCCCCGGTCCTTGTACACTTGCTGCATCCGGTCCTGGTACCCGCCGAACTCGGCTGTCTTGGGTTCAGCGACCTGCTTCACGCCCTTGATCCTCGTGCTGGAGCCAACCGCGTCCGGTGCGTCGGGGCGATGCAAAACGTCGCGCCACGAATAGCCGGATTGCCAGAGGAGCGAATAGCTCTTCATCACCCCCATGCCGGTGCCGAACGCGACAAAGAGAAACCACGGAAAATGGAGCCCGGGAGCCATCGTGTTGATCAGGAAACAGCCGCCCGTTGTCGCGAGGAACGACGCGAATGCTTTTCGCGCCCGCACCACGACCAGCGGCTCGCCGGTGTCGCGCAGGCCTTCCTTCACCTCGCGCCGCAGCGCCTTCTGGTCCCGGCGTGCCTCCCGTTCAACCGCCCGGGCGTCTGCCCTGGAGGCGAAGCCGCCGTCGCGGTTGCCAAGCTGTACGCCGACACGCACGCGCTCGCCCGGGCGAGTCGGACGCCCCGTCCCGGGACGAATCGGCGGCATTGGCCGCACCGGTGCGGGCCGCTCGGTAAGCGGACGGAGCCCACGGGTCGGCGATGGCCGCACCGGCGACGTTGCGTCCCGCGGCTGCGCCTTCCACCCCAGCCCCGTCGGCCGGTACCCTGCCACGTTTCGGCTTTCGAGCGAGCGGCGCAGCGCGTCGGCGGAAGGCCACCGGTTTGCTGGATCCTTTTCCAGGCACCGCGCCACCGCCAGCGAGAGATCTTCCGGTACGTCGGGATATTTCTCGTGCAACAGCGGTGCGGTCTCGGTGATCTGTTTCATCAGGATCCCGGCCACCGTGGGCGCATTGAACGGCAATTCGCCCGAGAGCATCTGATAGGCCACGATGCCAACCGAGTAGAGATCACTCCTGCCGTCGATCTCCCGCTCGCCGGCCGCCTGCTCCGGCGACATGTACGCCGGCGTGCCGATCGCCATGCCGGCGCTTGTGAGCGTCGAGCCACTTGCCGCCGACAGCGCCTTCGCGATGCCGAAGTCGGTGACCATCACGCGCCCGCGGGTTCCTTCCAGCAGGATGTTGTCGGGCTTGATGTCGCGATGGATAATCGACAGTGCGTGTGCGGCCGACAGCGCGTCGGCAGTTTCGCGGATGATGCGCCGGGTTTCTTCCGCAGGCACCCGACCTCGACGTCGAATTCGGGCCGCGAGTGATTCGCCCTCGATCAGCCCCATCACGAAGTAGACGATGCCCTGGCCTTCACCCACGTCGTGAATCGGCACGATGTGCGGGTGCGACAGCCGCGCTGCGGTCTGTGCTTCGCGGGTGAACCGGGCCCGGATCTCGGAAGAAAACGCCAGTTCCGGCGGCAGGACCTTGATCGCGACCCGGCGTTGCAGTCGTTCGTCGCGGGCGCGGTACACCACCCCCATACCGCCGCGGCCGATCTCCCCTTCGATCGTATAGGCGTCACCAAGCGCTTCTTTGAGGAGCATCGGCAACGAGTGCTGGGCCGGATCGTTCATGCTGATCCTGAATCGAGGGGGGCAGCTGGTGAACTAACCCTTGAATCTGCACGGAGATGCATGGTCGAGCAACGTGCCAGAGGGGACCTGCCGTCGCGACAGGTCCCGCGGGTGTGGTTCTGCCCGCCGTGCCCTGATGGCATGGTGCTCCCGTCGCCTTCCCGCCACCCCGGCAGGTGATTATGGCTCAGCCGTGGCACGCGGGATGCCCGGTAGACTCCGACCGGTGCGAAGTTGCGATCCGGACCCCCAACGGAAGCGTAAGGTGAGATATGGAAGGAGAACCCAAGTTGGCTGACCGTCTGACGATTCCGGTGCTTCCGCTCCGGGACGTCGTTCTGTTCCCCGGCGTGACTGCCCCGATCGGGGCCGGACGTCCGATGACCATCAAGTCGATCGAAGCGGCCCTCGCCTCGCCGGACAAACTGGTGTTCGCGGTGGCCCAGCGTGAAAACATCGAAGGCGTGACTCCCGAAGGTCTCTACGCGGTGGGCACCATCGCGCGCATTGGCCAGCTGCAGCGCGGCATGTCGGGGATGCAGCTTCTGCTGCACGGCGAACGCCGCGCCATGATCATGCACGTGACCGAGGAACACGGCCACCTGGTGGCTGTGGTCCGTCCGCTCGACGACATGCCGCCCGTCAACGCTGCCGATGCGTCGTTCGTGGCGCTGCACAAGGAACTGCGCGCCCGCTCGGCGGAACTCGGCCAGAAGTCCGGCCTGCCCGAGGAAGTGGTGCAGCAGGTGCTCAACGGCGTCGACGAGCCCGGACGTTTCGCGGATCTCGTGGCCGGGTATCTCGACCTCGACGCCGCACAGCGCCAGGAGTTGCTCGAAACGCTCGCGGTGGACGAACGGTTGCGTCGCGTGCTGGTGCACGTGCAGCGCCAGGTCGGTGTGCTCGATGCGCAGGAAGACATCAAGAGCCAGGTCCAGGAAGAACTTGGTGAGCGGCAGCGCGAGGTATACCTGCGCGAACAGCTCAAGACGATTCGTCGCGAACTCGGCGACGAGGACGAAGCGGGCGAGATGGACGAGTTGGAACAGCGCCTCGTCAAGCTCGAACTCCCCGACGAGGCACGCAAGGAAGTCAATCGCGAACTCGCCCGGTTGCGCCGTGCCGGGCGCGAGTCGATGGAGGCGCAGGTCATTCGCACCTACCTCGAACACATCGCCGAACTGCCATGGAGCAACCGCACCGAGGAGCGGCTCGACATGGCGGAGGCCGCCAAGATCCTCGATCAGGACCACTACGCCCTGGGCGACGTGAAGGACCGGGTGCTCGAGTTTCTCGCGGTACGCGCGATGCGGATGCAGAGGGACAAGGACACCGGTGTCCAGAAGCCGGACATTCCGGCCTCCCAGGCGGCTGGTGAGGTCCCGGAGTCCGGTGGCGTTCCGGGCGCGGCGGAGGTGCCGCCGCCCGCCACCGATGCGGTCGCCGAAGGACGCAAGCATTCGCCGATCCTGCTCTTCGTCGGGCCGCCGGGCGTGGGCAAGACGTCGGTCGCCAAGAGCATCGCGCGTGCGATGGGGCGCAAGTACGTTCGCATCTCGCTTGGCGGCGCGCGCGATGAAGCCGACATCCGCGGCCATCGCCGCACCTATGTCGGCGCGATGCCGGGCCGCATCATCATGGGGATGAAGCAGGCGGGCACCAAGAACCCCGTCTTCCTGCTCGACGAAGTAGACAAGCTCGGCGTATCGTTCCAGGGCGACCCGGCCGCGGCACTGCTCGAGGTGCTCGATCCAGCGCAGAACGACTCGTTTACCGATCACTACCTCGGTGTGCCGTTCGACCTGAGCGAGGTCATGTTCATCGCCACGTCGAACCTGCTGCAGAATATCCCGGGCCCCCTGCTCGATCGCATGGAGATCGTCGAGTTCTCCGGCTACATCGAGGTCGAGAAGGTGGCGATCGCCGAGAAGTACCTGGTCCCGCGCCAATTGGATGAGAACGGCCTGACGACAGACCAGTTGGCGTTCACCGGCCCGGCCCTGCTCGAACTGGTGCAGCGCTACACCCGCGAAGCCGGCGTGCGTCAGCTCGAACGCGAGGTTGGCAAGGTTGCCCGCAAGGTGGCACGCCGCATCGCCGGCGGCGATGCCGCCGTCGTCGACGTCACGCCAGCGCTGGTGCGTGAGCTGCTCGGGCGACCCAGGCTGCATCCGGAAGAGAAGTCCGGCAGCGATCAGGTGGGCGTGGCCACCGGCATGTATTACACGCCGATGGGCGGCGACATCATGTTCGTCGAAGCGACGACCATGCGCGGCAAGGGTGAACTTGTGCTCACCGGGCAGTTGGGTGACGTGATGAAGGAGTCGGCGCGCGCGGCGTGGACATACGCCCGCTCGCACGCCGCCGCCCTGCACATCAAGGATGAGATGTTCGACCGCGACGTGCATATCCACGTGCCGGCCGGCGCGATTCCGAAGGACGGCCCCAGCGCCGGCATCACGATGTCGATCGCCCTCGTGTCGGCGTTGTCGGGGCGCGAAGTGCGGCACGATATCGCGATGACCGGCGAGGTAACCCTCCGCGGGCGCGTTCTGCCGATCGGCGGCGTGAAGGAAAAGTTGCTGGGCGCACTGCGCGCGGGAATCACCAAGATCATCATCCCGAAGCAGAACGAACCCGATCTCGACGACCTGCCGGCCGAAGCACGCAAGCGGCTGGAGATTCACCCGGTCGAGGAGTTGGGCGAGGTGCTGGCGCTGGCGCTTCGCGATGCACGGTACTCGGAAGGCAAGCTCTTGTTCGGCGACGAGAACCCGCGGGACGTGGTCGCGCTGTCGACGCAGTTTCGACACTAGTCGCGCTGTCATCCTGAGCGTAGGCGGCGAGGCCGCCGAAGTCGAAGGACCTCGGTTCCAGGCATGAAGCCATGCTTCTGCGCTCGGAGCCGAGGTCCTTCGACTGCGCGCACCTGCGGTGCGCTCCGCTCAGGATGACAACGCTGTAGCTTTCCTCCATGCGCTTCTTCCGCTGGATCGCTGCCGGGCTCCTTGTCATCGCCGTCTCGGCGACCATCGCCTTTCGGCTCGCCGATCCCGAACAGCTCGACATCACGCCCACGGTCCGCTCACTGGTGCCCGGCCGCTTCGCCCACCTCTCCGACGGCTTTACGCACTACGAACTTGCTGGACCAGCGAATGGCGACGTCGTAGTGCTCGCCGCCGGGAGGAGCGTGCCCTATTACATCTGGTATCCGACGTTCAAGGTGCTCGCAGATTCCGGATTGCGCGTACTGCGGTACGACTATTACGGGCGCGGCTATTCCGATCGCCCCGACGTTGCCTACGACGAGGATCTTTACGTCCGGCAATTGGCCGAGCTGCTCGACTCTCTGCGGATCGCCGGGCCGATCAACCTGGCCGGGCTCTCGTTCGGCGGCTCGGTAGTCACGTCCTTCACCGATCGGTTTCCCGCGCGTGTCAAGCGATTGATCTACGTCGATCCTTACATCCGCCGGCGGGTTCCGCTGCCATTCGTGATGCGACTCCCCCTGGTCCGGGATGTCGCCGCCTTGCTCGGGGAGCGATCGGCAGCTGATGGACAGCTCGCCGACTTTCTCCACCCGACGCGATTCCCCGATTGGCCGGTGCGCTACCGGCCGCAGCTGCACTACCGCGGCTTCCGCCGGGCGCGTCTCGCCGACGCGGCCGACGCCCCCAACCTCGACCAGCAGGGCGAGATCGATCGCCTCTCGAAATCGGATCGACCGGTCTTGATCGTCTGGGGGAAACAGGACTCCACCGTCCCGATCATCGCGAGCAAGCAGCTGTTGGCGGCGTTTCCGAAGAGTCAGTTTGTGGTGGTGGATTCGGCGGGACACTTGCCGCACTGGGAAGATCCGCGGACCGTGCACCCGGCGTTGCTGGCGTTTCTGCGGCGGTAGTGCGACGTTGTTCTCGTCTCTCGTCTCTCGTCTCTCGTCTCTCGTCGCCTACGCCATCTCCACTCGATCCCGTCCCGACGCCTTGGCCTGATACAGCGCCCGGTCCGCGTCGGCCGTCACGTCGGCCACAGACCGCTCCGCGTCGCCGACGAACGCGACGACGCCGATGCTGACGCGCGGCGCGAGCTCGACCCCGCCGCGTACCGGCGCCGGCGTGTTCGCCAGCGACATCCGCAGCTTCTCGGCGATGATCCGGCCGTTCTCGGCCGGGCAGCGCCGCAGGATGATCCCGAACTCCTCACCACCATAGCGACCGATCAAGTCGGAACTCCGGATCGCCTTGCGGAACACCGCCGATACGTGCGTCAGCACCTGGTCGCCGATCAGGTGTCCGTGCGTGTCGTTGATTCGCTTGAAATGATCGAGGTCGAGCATCAGGAAACAGAGTGGCTCGTTGTGGCGCGCCGAAAAAGCGATTGCGTGTTGTAGTTCCGCCATCAAGCTCGCATGGTTGAGCAGGCCGGTCAGCCCGTCGCGATGCACCAGCTCCCGGATCCGCCGACCCCGCTCCGCGCGGGTCAGCACGACCTGCAGCAAGTGACTTCGCTCGACGGGCTTCGCGAGGAAGTCGTCGCCCCCGGCCCGGAGCCCTTCCATCTCGTCCGCGAGCGTCCGTCGCGCCGTGAGGAAGACGATCGGTACCAGGGCGAGCCGCGGGTCCTGGCGCATCAGGCGCGCAATCGCGTATCCGTCCACGTCCGGCAGGTCCACGTCGAGGAGGACCAGATCGGGGAGTTCGCGCGCCAGTGTTTCCGTCGCAGACTGTGCCGTGCCACACAACGAAACACGCGCGTTGATCTGGCCGAGCCACGTGGCCATCAGCAGTGCCTGAGCCGGGTCATCCTCCACAAGCACCACATTCGGCGGCGGCGCACCGACGCGGGCCAGTCCGCGGGCGAACAGCGCCAGTTCACCCGGCAACGCCGCCAGCCCGAACACCGCATCCAGTCCGGCAGCTGCCGTGCGCAGTCGGTCGAGCTTCTCGTCGGTGTCGGCAAGCACCACCGCGCGGGGCCGCTCCGGCGTGGGAGCGGCCCAGTAGCGTGCGAGCATCAACGCATTTTCACCGATATCGGTACCGATCACCACCAGATCTGGCCGTTTCGACGGCGGGATGTCCCACGGATCGACGTCGCCGCTGTGCAGATCGAGCTCGAACCCGGCCTTCTGGAGCGCCGCGGCGATGCTGTCGCGGAGCGGTGTCGCCTGCATGACGATCAAGGCGCGATAGGCGAACCCGGGCAGTCGCCCGAGCACCATCGGCATGTCAAGGTCGGTCGCCGCATTGTCGAACGCGGCGCGAAGATCCTGAATCGCCTGTTCGAAGAGATCGGCGTCGGCGGCGGTTGGCACGGGCGGGGTGAGCATCCGCTGCTCCATCTCGCGCGACACGTCGGTGACGCGCGGGAACCCGTACGATCCGCCCGACCCCGCCAGTCGGTGAAACCGTTGTCGCAACGACTCCAGCGCGTCGTGCTCGCCCGCGCGCAACGCGGCAACGTCCTTGCGCAACTCAGCCAGCCGCTCGGGCGCGTCGCGGAGATAGTCGCGCTTGAGCGCGGCGACCGCTTCATCCGGCTCCTCACCCGGCTCGGTCACCGGCCCTCTCTCAGCGCCAGGCAGGTGCGGCGTGCGGCCGCGACGAACGCCGGGCCGGTTCCCCAGTGGCCCGAAAAGCTCTCGCCATCGCGACTGCCGATCAACGCGGCGCGGTCGTCGACCACCAGCAGCACGGGCTCACCGGGCCAATCCGCGTGCGGAATTGTGACGACATGTACGGCCCCGAGCGGAACGGCCGCCGTCGACGCGACGTCAAGCTCGACCCCGACCGATGCCGCACGGCGCAATTGCGGCGCCAGCGCCAGGCAACCGTCAGGCGGTGCGATCAGCACGACGCGCTCGGTCGCCCGCGCGATTTCGTGTCCCATCAATTGCACCGCCCCGCGCGGCGACGCCAACTCGACCAGCGTCGGTGTTTCCGGTACAGCGAGCGTGGCCAGCGCCGCGCTGAGCTGGTCCATCGCCTCCCCCTGTCGGTCACTCAGTCGTGCCAGCAACGTGCTCGGCGGCTCCGGCCGGAACTGTTTCGGCCTCCCGTCGCCGACACGCGCGGCCCCCTTTCCCACCAACCCTTCCAGGGCGGCATACACATTCGCCCGCGCCAACCCAGCCGCGCGGGCAATGGTGTAGCCCGTGCCCGGGCCGCCGCGGAGGAGCACCTCGTAGATCAGGCTTTCGGTCGGGGTGAACCCGAACGAGGTGAGGTCGATGGCGCCGGGCATCTCACGAATACTCGAGCTGCCAGCCGAGACGCTTCGCGATGCACGCCAGCCGGAAGGTGATGTCCGCCTGGCGCGACGCGAGCTCGCCGTCGTCGGGTGCCAGCGGCCAGCAATGATACGTGAGCGGTGTGGCAGCTTTGGGCTGCGATCGCAGGTTCTTCGGGTGCCAGATCCCGTCGGCGTCGACGTCTTCCAGCAGGCGCAGGAAGCCGTGCGACGCGTTGGGCGCCGCGGCCAATTGCGGCGCACCCATACCGGCGAGCAGTTCGACGTAGTGCAGGGCGAGCGGAATGTCTTTCGGCATCCCGCCCGCCTTCGGGTCGAGCTCGATCGGGTCACCCAGCAGAATATGGATCGGCTTCATGGTGTACCCGCCGATCGCCGCCATATAGGAGCGATCCGGCGCTGGTTGCGCGAGATACTGGCCGAGACGGTCGAGGAATCCGGCGCGTTCCCGCTGCAACGAGGGCATCGCCGACAACATCGCCAGCGACCACCACGTCGGCGGTGTCGCGTCGGGGTGCAACTGGAAGCCGCCACCCTTCTTGATGAACGGATCGTCCGCCAACGGCGAACGCAGGAAGGCCGACACCGAATTCAGAATCTTGTGGGAGGCACCGCGTAACCGCGGATCGGCATCGCGACCCGCTTCGGCGAGCGCAGCGCAGGTGCCCTCACGGATCAGGCTGCGAAACGTTTCGGTGCCGCGCGGGTCATCGCTGGCGGGATCGGCGAACTCGCCGAGCAACTCGGGATCCTCGTCCCGCGAAAGCGTGCGGAACAACATCCGGTCGGCGAGGCGAAAGGGTCGGGTGGCGTTCGGGACGCCGAGCT
The DNA here is from genome assembly GCA_025357945.1 of Gemmatimonadota bacterium. Classification (GTDB taxonomy): domain Bacteria; phylum Gemmatimonadota; class Gemmatimonadetes; order Gemmatimonadales; family GWC2-71-9; genus Palsa-1233. The sequence goes on along the minus strand of JANYLJ010000002.1, from coordinate 26,705 downwards.
GGACCAGCCGGCGGTATTGGGCGACCGTCCCGACCTCGGCGATGTCGTCGCGCTCGGAAGGTTGGAACGCCAGGAAGTTGTTCCCCCAGAGTCCGTTGTCTGCCTGGCGAGTCGTCACCGCCGAGACTTCCGGGGACTGGACCAGCAGGCGGAGCGCTTCGGTCAGCGTGGCGGCGTCGAAAGCCCCCGTCGGCGCCAGTTCGAATAACGTCCGGAATCGGACCGCCGGTCCGCCATGCTCGGTAAGCCACGATAGCGGGACGCGATGTGAAGTGGGGAGGTCCAGGCGCGACTCCTCTCAAGCAGGGTCCGAAGTCAACTCAGCGGAAGGCGAAGAGAACCTAATCGATTTGCTGCCTCAAAACCAGTCGCCCGAATGGAAAGTTGCCAGTAATACTACGGCGCCGATACCGGCAGCTATCATATTGCAGCTATGTAACTTGAGTGACGGAGTAGCAGGTATGACTCCCACTTGATCGGTACGGTTTCTCCCGCTTCTCACACCACCGGCTCCACTTCGGTGCCGCTGTCTCACTGGTACTGGATATACAGTGGCATCGGTTGCAAGGCGAGCACCTGCGCCAGGGTCATCATCGGTTGGTCTTGCTTGTAGAACAGCTTGAACCCGGTGAACTGCACCGGGTGTGGTGCGACGATGATGTCGTACATGTGCTTCTTCACCTGTGGCCCGCCGTTACCGTCCATGTCGATGACGACCTGCACCCTTGGGTCCTTCTTGATGAGCCGGTAATTGGTCAACATGTCGTCCGTGAAGCGATGCACCACGAGCACCTTGGGCGGCAGGTGCTCCTCGTCAACGATCTTCGCGAGGAATTCGATGGCGTAGTTGATATCGCGCGCGTCGAGTGTGCCGAACTTCTTCCCCGGAATGCGGCCGTCGTACATGGCGAATTCGGGGTCGAGCGCCAGGTGCACCCATGGCTTCCTGAGCCACGGAATAAATCGTTGCAGCTCTGCCGGCACCGTGCTCCAGCCGACCTGCACGTCCAGGAACATCAGCCAGTTTCGCTGCTCCGCCCATCCGGCGACCTTCGCGATCAGTGAATCGGAATGCCGGACGCGATACTTCCCGTCGACTCCCTTGTGATCCTGTGCCACCGTCGCGATCAGCTGCAACGCCGGACGTACCGTGTGTGTGCTGTCGGCCTTCGCCCATTCCTGCGCGGTCGCGGCGAGCTTGTCCAGCATCTGCTGCGGGGGGATCGCGCCGAGAATACCCATGCCGGTGGATAACGGATTGCCGTAGTAGGCGACGATGCGCGACGCCGGCAGCAGCGCGCCGGGCAGCACCGGCACGACCGGCCAGACGATGTTTCGTTTTCGCTTGGTGGAGTCGCGCACCGCGGCCGGTCGGTGGACCTTCCGCGCGGGCGCCTGGGCGGCGGCGGCCTGCGCCATGCTGATCGCGGCGGTACTCCACAGCAGTGTCAGCAGTGTTCGTCGCGCGGTGACGGGCATGGTGTCAAGGATAATGGACACTACGCGCCGAGAAAGTTGGCGAGGATGCGGTGTCCCCACTCGGTCAGCACCGACTCTGGGTGGAATTGCACACCCTCGATCCTGTGCCCGCGATGCCGGACGCCCATGATGTCGCCGTCGTCGGCAACCGCGGTTACTTCCAGCATCGGTGGTACGCTCGACGCGACGACCGCGAGCGAATGGTACCGTGTCGCGCGAAAAGGACTGGGCACGCCGGCGAAGAGGCCGCGCCCGTCGTGTGTAATCGCCGACGTACTGCCGTGGCGCGGGTGCGCCGTCGGCTCGACGGCCGCGCCGAAGGCAGCAGCGATACACTGATGGCCGAGACATACCCCGAGCACCGGTATCCTCGCGCCGAGCCGCCGGATCACGTCCAGGGCAACCGGGCATTCCCGCGGTGTGCGAGGCCCCGGCGACAGGATGATCCGCTGGGGACCCAGCGCGGCGATCGCTTGGACCGTGGTATCGTGGGCGCGAATCACGGCCGGCTCCCCGCCAAGCTCCGCCACGTAGGCCGCGAGGGTGAACACGAACGAATCGTCATGATCAAGGAGGAGGATCATCGCGCCGCCATGATTGCGGCGATCAATGCCCGCGCCTTGTCCAGCGATTCCTGGTACTCGTCGGTCGGTATCGATCGGGCCGTGATCCCGCCGCCCGCGTGCACCGTCGCGACGTTGTCCGCGACGGTCACGGTGCGGATCGCGATGCTGGTGTCCATCGCGCCATCGAGCCCGATCCAACCGATCGCCCCGGCGTACACGCCGCGGGCAACCGGCTCGAGTTCGCTGATGATTTCCATCGCGCGCAGCTTCGGTGCGCCGGTGATCGAGCCGCCCGGGAAGGTCGCGGCGAGCAGGTCCAGGGCGTCGCAATCCGCACGCAGGTCGCCGGTGACGGTCGACACAAGATGATGCACGGTCGGGTGCGATTCGAGTGCGCACAGCGACGGCGTGCGGACCGATCCCGGCACACACACGCGCGAAAGATCATTCCGCATCAGGTCGACGATCATCACGTTCTCCGCACGATCCTTGGCGCTGGCCTCGAGCGCGCGGGCGAGCTCCGCGTCGCGTGCCGCGTCGGCATGTCGCGGGCGGGTTCCCTTGATCGGGCGGGTCTCGACGTGCCGCGAGGGCATGTCCAGTTGGACAAATCGTTCCGGCGACGCGCTCGCCACCGACACCCGGCCTCGCCGCATGAACGCCGCCATCGGCGCCGGCGAACCCCCGGTCAGGTTGGCGTACAGCGCGAACGGATCGCCGTCGAATGAAGTACTGAATCGCTGCGCCAGGTTCGCCTGGAAAATGTCGCCCGCAAGTACATACGCGATCACTTGCTCGACTGCCGCCTGGTACTGCGCAGCGCTGAAGTCGGATCGGGGCGATGCACCGGACTCGTTCGCACGGCTCGGCTCGGTGCACCGGTCGGCGTGCCAGCGTTGGAGGACCGTGTCGGCACGTTGGCGGGCCCGGCGCCCGTCGCCGTCGCCAGCCGCATCGATACCCGTACTGATCAGCCACGCGTCGCCCAAGGCGTGGTCCCAGGCGATCACCCAGTCGTACAGGCCGAGTGCGATGTCGGCAACCGGGTACGGCTGGTGTGGGTGGCGGGTGACCCGATCGAACGCGGTACCGAGTTCGTAACAGAACCAGCCGATCCAGCCGCCCTGAAACGGCGGGAGCTGCGCCGCGTGCGCCGGCGGGGTACCGAGCGTCCCGCGCACACGCTCGCGGACCGATGGCCACTCGTTCGCGCCGGCGGTGATGCGGGCCACCGGGTCAGCAGTGAGGAAGCTGTACCGACTGAGTGGGTGCCCGTCCGCTGCGCTCTGCAGCAGCGATGGATCGGGCAGGTCGACGAATTGCGACAGTGCGTCGAGCGGTGAGCGCGTCGCATCGAGTCGAATGACCAACGGCGCGGAAGCTGTCAGCGTTCAGGTCCCGGTCAGCTGCTGATCCACCCGCTCGACTGCCCCTCGAGGCCCGGGAATCCGCCGATCGGGCGCCAGAGTGCGGTCGCGTCGATCCGGGCCGCCAACTGGAGATCCTTGTCGGTAATCCCGCCGGCCGAGTGCGTTTGCAATCGCACCACGACACGGCTCCAGTGGACCTCGAGATCAGGGTGATGGTTGGCCGCCTCCGCAACGAACGCGATGGCGTTCACCAGCAGCATCGTGCTCCGCCACCCATCGGTCGTGAATTCGCGGTGCAGCCAGCCGTCGCGGTCTGTCCAGCGCGGGAGTCCGGCGAGCTTGGGGGTCAGGGCGGCACCATCGTACACCGGTTCGTTCGTCTTCACGTCGGCATCCTGGTCAGGGGTGACGTTCGCCGCGCCGTTCGCTGTAGATCGCCGACTGGCCCGCGGATTCCTCGACTTCGATCTCGAGCAGGTCGACGGTTCCTCCTGCCCGGCTGAGTTCGTCCTGCACTTGGCCGGCAAACCATTCGGCGATCATCTCGGCCGTTGTGTTCGCGATCGGAAGCATCGCGCAGTCCCGGGTGGGGAACTGATACGTCTGCCGGCCGAGGTAGTTCACAAACGTCATCCCGTCCGCTTCGCGAAAGGCAAGCTTCGGATTTGCCGTGGGCAGCAAGACGCGATGATCGAGCAGATCCACTCGGCCGCGGACGATCCGCTTGAGCACGGCAAAATCAACCACGAAGTGACACTCCGGATCGATCGGACCCTGGATGACGATGCCGACGCGATAGTTGTGGCCGTGCAACGACTCGCAGGCATGCCCGCGAAAGGTGATGAAGTGCGCAGCGGCGAAGGCGAGATAGTCCTTGCTGACGCTGATGCGAAAGGTGCCCATCGCGGACTCCGGAGCTAGGCGGGCCGACAGAGGGGAGCAACATAAGCACCGGGACTGCCCGACCATTCCGGTCCGGGAGCATTTCTGTCCAGAGTGCGGAACATGTCCAGACTCCATCCCGTGCGCTAAGTCGTTGCATAACAACGTGTTATAAATTGGCACGGAGGTCGCTTTGTCTCCTGTCGTAGATCACTCGTTCGACTGGAGGTTATGCATGCGCGCGTCATTACTGGCGGCCGTCCCGTTGCTCGTCGCTCTCAGCGCTCTCCCGGCCGAGGGCCAGGTGTCGGCTCGCGTGCACATTGATATCCCGATTGGTCGTCAGCCCGGGGGCGCCTATGCTTCGCCGCGCCACCAGCTCATGGTGCGCGAGTACGACCAGCGTCGCTACGGTGACTGGGGCGACTACTTCGACGAATGGGTACCGGAAACGGTGTACCTCTGCGACGGCTACTACTACGACTATCCGATTTTCGCGTACGCCCAGCCGGTCGTGGTCTACCGGTACCGGAACGATATCTTCTTCGCCCCCCGTCAGCGCGAATTCATTCAGTGGCGCGAGCGCCGGGACTACCGCGACATCGGTCGGGCGTATCGGCAGATGCCGCGCAACGATCGCGATGAATGGCAGTATCGCCAACCGCGCGACGGCCGCGATGACCGCGATGACAAGAAGTACCGCCCGGAGCCGCGCCACGGCCGCAGCGGATGGGAGGGTCGCCCGGTGCCACAGGACGGTCGGAACCGGCAGGACGTGCGGTCCGCTCCGCAGGATGGTCGAAACGACCCGCCGGCACGCAATGGCGACCGGTCGCGCCCGAGGCCACACTGAACCACCGCGGCTAGTGCGCGGCGATGATCTCGCCGGTGATGGTCACCGGCGGCAACTCGCCGGTGAGGCGAAGCGACAGGTTCCACAACCGGGCGCCGATCACTGGATCGTGTGAGATCAGCGACGATGTCGCCGGCTGCATGATCTTGAAGTACTTCCCCGTGACCCCTTCCACGTCGGCTGACGTCGCCAGGTAGAGCACCGGCTTGGCGCCTTCCGCCGGCGTGACGGTGAAGAACTTCTGGGCGAAGGGCCAGAGCCAGCGCAGCCACCACCGGTCATACATGCTCTCGAGCACGTGCGTGTTGACCCACCCGGGATCGCAGCAGTTCACCGTGACGCCGCTGCCTTCAAGTCGATGCGCGAGGTCGTAGGAGAACACCACGTTCGCCAGCTTGGATCGGTTGTATGCGGCGCGTCCGTTGTATGTCTTGACGCTCACCCAGTCCTCGGGATCGCTGACTCGCTGGTGCGCCTCCGACGCAACCACGACGACGCGCGCCGGCGCACTCGCCCGGAGCAGGTCCGCGAGTTCGTTGACCAGGATGAAGCCGGCAAGGTGGTTTACCGCGAACGTCATCTCGATGTCGTCGACCGTATCGATGCGGTGCAGCAGGAACACGCCGGCGTTGCTGACCAGCCCGTCGAGTCGGGCATGACTCGCCTTGATCTCTTCGGCCAAGCGCCGCACGTCGGCCTGCACCGACAGGTCGGCGACGAACAATTCGAGATTGCTGTTGCCGGTTGCCGCCGCGATCGCCGCCTTCGTCGCCTCGCCTGCCTCGCGGTTGCGGCACACCATCAGCACGGTGGCCCCCTGGCGTGCAAGTCCCTCGACCGTGGCGCGGCCGATGCCCCGATTGGCTCCCGTGACGAGATACACCTTGCCCGGCATTACTCCTCCGTGAAGCGGGACAATATAGTGGCGGGGGCCTTGTCATCCCGAAGGAGCGGAGCGACTGAGGGATCGATCCGTGACGAGGCGATCCCTCGCGGCGCTCGGGATGACATCCATTTCCCGGCTAGCTTCCTGCCATGCTCCCCGTCCGCGATCACCTCCTCCCGCTCGATATCGACGCCTACCGGCACGCGCTGCACCCGCGCGGGCGCGTCATCGTTATCGCGCCGACGCGGGCGGCATGCGAAACGATCGAGCTGGCACTGCATACCCACATCGACACCCTGCTCGAGCGCCAGCACGGGGCGACCGTGCGGCAATGGGCTCGCGAGGGGAAAGCCTTCGGTATCGTCGCCGGCACGGGCACCGGCAAGACGCTCGGCATCCGCCTGATCGCCGAGGAGATTCTCGACGCGCCGCTGCTGGTGGGCGTCGTGAATCGCGAACGTGAGGCCACACCCGAGACACCACAATGGAACGTTGTCGTCGTCACGACCGGGATCGCCAGGCGGTGGTTGGCCGACGATCTGATCAGCCGGCGCGACACGATTATCGTGGACGAGATCCACCAGACGTCGGCCGAACTCGAGCTCTGTCTCGCGCTCGGCAAGCGCATTGGTGCCCGTTTCATCTGGCTCTCGGCGACGGTCGATCCAGCGATCTATCGCAGCTACCTCGGCAGCGACGAAGTGCTGGAGACCAGTGCGTTCGATCCGGCGCTGAAGGCGAAGGTGTCGGTGACGCGCCAGCAACCGGCGGAATTCCTGGACGACCGCACGGTGCGGCGTTTCATCAGCGCACGCCGTGGCGTTGCCGTATTCCTGCCCACCCGTGCTGAAGTCGAACGTCTCGGCGCCGAGCTCGGCTCCCGCTTTCCCCGTTTGTCGACCGCCTTCTATCACGGTGGCGAGCCAATCCGGGTGCTTCGTCCGTTTCTCGAAGGCGAGGTGCAGAAGCCTTACTTGCTGGCGATGACCGCGGCGGGGCAGTCGGCGTTGAACCTCCCCGGGCTCGACACGGTGGTGATCTACGATGCCCGCTACGGCAACGTCGTGGAGCGCGGACGAAACGTGCTGCACCGGCTCCCTCTCGGGCCCAACGAGATCCTCCAGATGGCCGGCCGCGTACACGGCCGCGTTGCGGGCGGCGAAGTGGCGATCCTCTCAGAGCGCGACCTCGATTTCGCGTCGCTGCGTCCGGGGTCGCCCGAATTCCAGCTTGCAGGCGACACCGATCGTGTCGCGCTCACCTGTGCGGCGCTCGGCGTCGACGCGACTGATCTCGAACTGCCGGTGCCGCTCGATCGTACTGCCTACCGCCGTTCCCTCGCTCACCTCACCGCGCGCGGGCTGATCGAGGACGGGCGGTTGACCAGGTACGGTCGGCAGGTCGAAGCGCTGCCAGTGGAACGACCGTGGGCCGAGCTGCTGGTGCATGCGGATGCGGAGCAGTTGCCGCTGGTCGCCGGCGCGAGCGGCATCAACTCGTTGCATCGCTTGACGCGCGAGGAGCGCGACTTGCACGGCGTCCTGGTGCCGGGGAGTGATCACCTCACGGCGTACAACCTCCTCGCCGAGGCGGTCAACACCTGCGGCACGATCGGCGAGGTGCACGGGCTGCCTCGGCACGTGTTCGACGAGACCCGGCTTGCCGAATGGTCCGAGCGACGCGGCGTCCTGACGAAGGCGATCGAAGACGGTGCGCTCGGAATGGCGTCCGCCTACCGTGCGCTCGACGCCGCCCTGCCCGACGTCCTGCCGTACGCCGATCACGCACTGTGCGCGCGCTTCATCGATCTCGTGGCGCGGATCGAGCCGTTCGATCTCGTGCTCGACGAGCACACCGCCGACGGACAGAACGTTCGCATCTCGAAGACGTCGGTGGCTGGCACCTGGGGGGCGGTCGCCGGACCGCTGCGCTACTTCGCCGATCGATCGGGTGTCGCGCGTGCCAGCATCGAGGGTACCACGGTGCCATTCGAGCTGCTTCGCAAGTACGCGGTGCACGGGCCGGCCACCGTGGTGCTCACCCGTCACAAGCAACGCCAGGGCCTCGCGATCGCCCGGCGGCTGCAGTATTTCGGGTTCGAACTGGAACGCGGCGCGGATCGCATCCACGGCGACATTCCGGCGGAGTTTCTGGACGAAGCGCGCGCCGTGCTCGCCAACACGCTGCTTGCTGGTGAAGCGGAGCATCCGGATCACACCCGTCTGGAGCGCGCACTCACGGCGCTCAGCGAGTACTGGAAACGGTCGGGTGGCGTGCTCGCAAGGATCGATCCCGCGTCACTCCGCGCATTGATTCGCGCCCAGCTCGAAGACGTCACCTCGTGGCAGGAGTTCCAGCGCACGCCGGTTCAGCTCGACGTGACGGCGCTGGTGCCGGCAGAGGCGCGGGCACACCTCGACGCGCTGCCAGCGAGCCTGCACCTGCGCGGTGACACGGCACCGTTGGCGTACGAAGTGCGTGACGGCCACGGGATCGTGCGGGTGTCGTTGCGCGAAGGGCAGGCGCGTCGGCTCAGGGAATCGGACCTGCCGGTGCTCGATCGGCCGCTGGCGTTCGCGGTGCGGCGGCGCGGTGACGTGATCCAGGCCGAGACCGTGGCGGCGCTGCAGGAGCTGCTGGAACGGAGCGGGCCCCCGGCGGTGGGCCGGAACGATCATGTCGTGAAGCGCCACCAGCCGCGTCGCGGTGAACCGAAGGGATTCCGCGGCCGCGGGCCGCGAGGCCGGCCCCGCCGCTAGTTGCTGCGGGCCAGCTGCGCCAGCGTCGTCGCCAGTCGGTCCATCGCGTCGCGGTGCAGCGTGAGGGCGCGGGAGAGCGCCGCGCGCTCATTGAGGAATCGCTCCATCGTCGCCGTCAGGTGCTGGTCGCGGGCGGTGCGACGCTTGGCCACTGCGTTCGCTTCTGCGACCACCGGACGGAGTGACCGCGCCGTGTCCTCGAGCTCCACGGCCGCATCGTTGAGTCGTTGTGCCGCCGCCTCGCCCGCCTCAGCCTCACGGATCGCCGCGGCGAGCGCCTGACGCGTGCCGTCCAGCGTGGTCCCGACGTTGGCGACCTCGGTGGCCAACGCGGCGGTCCGTTCACCGATCGCAGCCGACGTCGCGGCCGTGGTGTCAGCCAGGCGGCGCACCTCTTCGGCCAACACGCCGAAGGTACGCCCAGCGGCCCCGGCGCGGATCGCTTCGAGGGCGGCGTTGTTCGCCACCAGGTTGGTGCGAAACGCCACGCCGCTGACCGTGTCGTTGCTTGCGGCGATCTCCTCGCCGTAGCGCGACAGCCGGGCGACCTCGGCGCTGAGCGCACTCAACGCGTCGAGTCCGCGAGCGACGGAATCGCTGGCACCGCGGGCGCGGTCGCGCGCTTCGCCGGCCGACGCGGCCAGCCCCTCACCGTATCGCGCAATACCGGTGACACCGTCGCTCATCTGTTCCAGGACCTCCCGGGCATCTACCGGCGGTGGCACCGCCATCCCGCCGTCCGTCGGCGCGAGCGGCAGCGCGTGTGCAGCGCTCGCGAGGGCACCGATTGTGCTGGCGAGGTGGCTCGCGAGGGCATCGTTCCGCTGGTTCGTGGCGATTTCGCGGCGGCGGGCACGTAGTGCGCCTGCGATCGGCAGCAGCAGGGCGGCGAGCCAGTCACGTTCCGTCGGTCCGAACGCTCCGGCAAAACGACCTTCGAGGCGTACCTCTCCCAACGGATTCCCGGCGCGGCCGATCGGAGCGACGAGCTCTTGTTGCTCGTCGCCAGTTTCCATCTCCGGGACGATCGGCCCACGCAGCACCTGCGGCGCGACTTCGCCGATCGTGGCGACCGTGTCGGGTTCGGTAACGCGCACCACCACGCCACGGGTGTTGAATGTCTCGTGCAGGGCGACCGCGATCTGGCGCAGGCCACCGGCGAGGTCGGTTCCCTCGAGGAGTCCCGCCGCGAGCCGGTGCGCGAGCAGGTCGCGTGCAGCGGCGTCGCGGAAGGGCAACGACAGCACCGCGATCAACCCGAACACGGGCACAACGAACAACGCGAGGCGAGCCGGCGTCACGGCGCCGTCGAGCGATCGCGCAAGTACCGGGAGGTATGGCGCCAGCAGCAGCGGGGCCAGTCCGATGGCGACCGCCGCGGCGGTCCACGCCAACGCACGTTGCAGCACGCGGCCACGCACGGGTGTGGCGAGCGCCAGCAATGTGCCGATCACTGCGGTCGCTGCACCGGCTGGTTCGAGCACGCTCGCGCGGAAGGTGCGATCCACGGCATCGACCAATGCCCTCTCGTCGATCACCAGGCCGACCGCAACGACCACCAGCATCCCGACCTCGAGCGCATACCAGCCGAGAATCCAGCCCGCCCAGCGCGGTCGCCGGTGCGGCCAGCCGACCTCCAAGGCGAAATGAACAACCAGGGGGGTCAGTGCGTATCGCCACGGAGCAACGAGCAGGAAGCTGATCAGGGCACCACTCGCCGCGGGCCGATCGAGCGGGGCGAGTGCCAGCAACGTCGCCACCGTGGCCGCAAGCCCGACGAAAGGCGCGGTCACCGGGTCTGCTGGCATGCGAAGCAGGGCTACGCCGGCGGTCAGGACCGCGAGGACCGCAAAGCCGACCAACGTGGCCGTGGCGGTCCCGGTGACCCGGCTCGTGGCGAGTTGCGGCAACAGCGGGAGCCCGACCGGCCAAGCGGCAACGGCGAGCAGCATCGGCCACCCGGACGCAATCCGGGAACGATCGACGGCCTGTAGGGCCAGGTCTGGCGTGGGGGATTCACTCATGGACCGACAGCAATATGAGGGGTCGGGACCGTTCCACGCATGGTACGATGTCACCTTTTGCAACCTTCACGTCGAATCTGACGTATTCTTTAGCATGACACAGCCGATGATGGCCGCGACGACACTGCCATCGGTCTTTTCGCCGCTCGCCAAAGTCCTCCTGGACGCGTTCCAGGAAGGGGTGGTGGTTTTTGACGCGCAGGGTCGAATCCTCTACTCGAATGCTGCTGGCCGGGCTGTCCTGACCGAAGCGGGATTGGACCCGACCGGCGAGAAGGACGACCTGCTCCCGGAACTGGCGGCGATCGGCGGACGGCTTTCGCCGCTGCGGGTCGGCGGACTGGACTTGGGCGAGGCGATATTCCTGCCGCACCGTGAGGGTCCCACAACGCTCGCCGAACGTGAGCGGGATGCCATCGTCCGGTCGCTCGAGGCCCATGCCTGGCGCCTGGCGGAGACGGCGAAAACACTCGGCATCTCGCGAACGACGCTCTGGCGGCGGCTGCGGGCGTACGGCCTACACCGCGACGGGCGGACGAAATGGGACCAGCACTCCTCCACTGCCTGAGCCTCGGGCAGCTCCTCTGCGGCGCTTTCCCATCTGACACAACGACGTATGCCGACCGGGCCACCCAGCAACTGGTGGTCCGGGCGATGATGCGCCATCTGGAGCAGGATTCGTCGGTCCGTGACTACACCGCCAAGCTCCGCTACCGGGTGTCGTTCGGATTTGCGCGACGGAAATGGGGCGACCCGCTTCCGGTAGCAGTCGAGGAGCAGGACGCAACGCTTTCGTGGCAGCTGCCCAACGATCTTCGCGTCGACATGCTCGGCCGGCGCAGCGCGAGTCAGTTCGAGGGGGTCGACCTCTCGGCCACCTTTTCGCACCCCTGGTTCGTCCCCCGCACGCTGGGCGACTCGCTCCGGATCTTCGGTGCGAGCCAGACGCCGTCGCGCGCCGCTCCGCATCCGCTGGCCCGCGGCGCCGACCAGTTCTATCGCTACGCCGCCGGCGATTCGGTTATCATCACGAATGCCACCCGACGCATCACCATCCAGAGCGTCACGATCACCCCGAAGTACGCCGACGGCGCCTACGTGGCCGGCCGGCTCTGGCTCGACGTGTCGAGCGGCGACATCGTTCGGTTCACCTTCCGCTTTGTCGGCACGCAGCTCTGGGTCGACACGGACGGGGCGCATAACGCCCGGGACAGCGCGGCGGCGGTGCGTGACAGCAAGTTCGTCTCGCAGATCCTCGAGTTGAATGCGGACCTGGAGTTCTCGCTGCAGGACAACGCCCACTGGATGCCGTACCGTCAGGTGATTGCGGGAAAGGTGTCGGTGCCCTTCGGCATCGACTTCGCGGTGCCCTTCGAGGCGAAGACGACATTCGGTGACTACACCGTCAACAGTGGCAAGAAAGTGGTTTTCGACGCCGCGTTCCCGCGCGACACGAACGCGCGCGGTCGCAATGGCGGGAGGTTCATCGCCGCGAACCGCTCTCGCTTCCGCAATCGCACCGGGTACCTCGCTGGTGGCGGCAAGTACGAGATTCATCGTCCGTCACTCGATTCGATGCGGAAGTACACTGGCTGGAGCGATTCCCTCGTGCTGCAGGAGAATGACGCCGACCGCCGTCGGCTGCAGCAGGCGATGTCGGACGTGGCGCACATTACGGCCGCATTGCCCTCGGCGATGACCGGGCGCCCGCAATTCGGCGTTGCGTGGGAAAAAGTGTCCGACATCCTGCGGTACAATCGCGTGAACGGCACGACCCTGTCGATCGGCGTGCGGATTCCGGCACCGATTTCGTTCACGGATGTTTTCGCCACGGGGCGCATTGGCCTGGCCGATGAGCGCCCGATGGCCCGCGTCGCCGCGGTGCGCGACGCGCCCGGTGGACGATTCATCGTCGCCGGGATGAGCGACCTGGTGGACATCGACCCATTTTCACACGGACTCACGTTCGGCAACTCGTTGCGCGCCATCTTCACTGGGCACGACGATGGTGCGTATCTGCTCGCGCAGGGCGGTCGGCTCTCCTTTGAAACGTCGGCGGGTCGCGGTACCGAGGTGATGCTCAGCGCTCGCGCCGAAAACGAGCGAACTGTGACGAGCAAGGCGCGGGCGTTTTTCCCGCGGATGGTGGGTACCGACGGTTACTTCCCTGAGACCACACCGGTGCGTGAAGGATTCGCGACCGGTGCCGGGCTGCGGTTTGAACACACTGGCGTGAGCACCCGATGGCTGCTCGCTGGTGAGGGGCTCGTGGTCGGCGGACAGGGTGGCGCCCAGCTCGCCGCTGAGCTGCGCTTCCCGCAGCTCGCTGCCGGTTGGGCCACCCTGCGCGTCAAGGGCGGCGTGGCGTTCGGCGTCGACTCGGTGCCGCAACTCGCGCTCCGCGCCGGTGGACTCAACACCGTGCGCGGATACGACTTCGGCGTGCAGCAGGGTGATCTGCTCTGGGCGGCGCAGCTCGATATCAGCACGCCGAGCCGGAGCGCGGTGAAATGGGTGGGATTCATCGACGCCGGCCAGGCCGGATTTCGCTCAGACTTCGCGGCGTCGCGAGTGCTATCCGGCGCCGGCGTGGGCATCTCGGTGCTGGGGGGGGTCGTCCGAGCGGAGTTGAGTCACCCGATCACCGAAGCGCAGGGACGCGGCTTCCGCTTCGACCTCGTCTTTGGGGGGGCGCGATGAAAGGCGCCCGCGTCGTTGCGATTGCGGTGATCCTCGGCGCCTTCGGCGTGGGCGGCTGGTGGCTCTTCGGCCAAAACGGCGGGGCCACGTCGCTGAGCGCCCGGGCGGCACACCTCGTGGTGCGCTGGAGCGGGAAGTATCAGGGGAATATGACGCTTCCGGCGAGAATCAACTGGTGTCCGGGAACCCGTCGCGGCATCCTCGAGGCGATTTCCGGCGACAGTGGTGTTGCCGTCGTGCTGTACGAACGGGATTCACTCACGAACGGACCGCACACCGTCGGGAGCCCTGACATGGCCGCGTCGATCGCCACGCCGGGCGCCACGGTGGTCATGCGATGGATGCGGACCGACCGGGACACGGCGGTCACCGGGTTCCGGTCGCAGGGTGGCACGGTGCGAATCAACTTCGTCGGCGGCAAGGGATCGGGCGATATCAACGTACGCATGCGGGCCCTCGCGGCGAACGACACGCTGGTGATGCAAGCGGTCTTTCGCGATGTGCCGGTGGTGACGACGGCGGCGGGGTGTAGCTGACGCCTTATCTTCCCGGCATGGAATCCACCTACTTCCGCCGCGGCTTCGGGCTCAAGGCCGAGATTGAAGGCCAGCGATCGGCGGACTACCACAGCGCCATCGTGGAGTCGATGCGCGCGGAGGGCAATCGCCTCCGCGCCGGCCCGCTGACCTTTCATCTCGCCCAGGAATTCGGCTTTTGCTACGGCGTCGACCGCGCGGTGGACTACGCCTACGAAACGCGGGCGAAGTTCCCCGACCGGCGGCTCTTTCTCGTGGGTGAAATCATTCACAATCCGCACGTCAACGCCAATCTTGCCAAGATGGGCGTGACGTTCCTGTATCGCGATTCCAGTGCCGGAGAATTCGACTTTTCGGGTATTGGCGCTGACGATGTGGTGATCATCCCCGCCTTTGGTGTGACGATGCGGGACTTCCAGCGCTTGCGCGACATCGGCTGCGTTGTCGTCGATACCACCTGCGGGTCGGTACTGAACGTGTGGAAGCGGGTCGAGAGCTACGCGCGCGATGGCTTTACCGCGGTGATTCACGGCAAGCACTACCACGAGGAGACCAAGGCGACGGCGAGCCAGGTGCTCCGTCACCCCGGTGGCAAGCACCTGATCGTGTTCAACATGGCCGAAGCCCGCAGCGTGTGCGACTGGATCGAGGGGAAGGTGAGCGGCGACGTCAACGCGCTCGCGAGCCGCTTTGCGGCCGCGGCGTCCGACGGCTTCGACTTTACCCGCGACCTCGAGCGGGTGGGCGTGGCGAACCAGACCACGATGCTCTCCGGTGAATCGCTGGCGATCGCGGCGGAATTCCGGAAGGCCCTCGCCCGGCGATACGGTGACGAGCAGATCGCCGAGCATTTTCGTTCGTTCGACACCATCTGCTCGGCGACGCAGGAACGCCAGGACGCGGTAGTGCAGCTGCTGGAGCAACCGATCGATGTCATGCTGGTGATCGGTGGTTACAACTCCTCGAACACTTGTGCCCTGGCGGCCCTGGCGGAGAGTCGCGGCGTGCGGGCGTATCACATCGAGGACGCCGACAACATCGATGTGGCGGGGCAGTCGATCCGGCACCAGCCAGTGGGGAGCAAGCAGGAAGTCACCCAGGCGGAATGGCTGGGCGGTGCCACGAACATCGGGGTGACCGCCGGCGCGTCGACACCAAACAACAAGATTGGCGAGACCGTTGCCAGGGTGTGTGAAACGGCCGGTACAAGTTTTTCGCTGTAACCAGCTAAAATACCACGATAATCAGCTCAGATCAGCCAGATTGCCACCTTTTCTGCGATGGCGGCATTTTTCTGAAGTTATGTTGCATATAATAGGCAATAGCCTACTTTATACAATATGGCGAAGAAAAAGCTTGTCGGTTGGATCCACGAACCGCTGACCGCCGTTCTCGGCACCCGCGGCAAGGTCGCGGCGTTGCGGGTCCTCTGGCGCGCCGAGACGGCGATTCCGTACCGAGAGGTGGTTCGCCGGTCCGGGATGGCGTACCGGAGCATCGACCTCGCGTTGGGCGAGCTCACCCAGGCCGGGCTCGTGGCGGAACTCACCGGCGGGCGCGAGCGCCGGGTGCAGCTTTGTGCCGGACACCGGCTGGCGCCGGCGATCGCCACGCTGATGCTGGTGGAGTCGGACTATTTCGCCGCGCTTCGCGTGGAACTGCGAACCGTGGCTGAGGCGTGTCGGCGGGATGGACTGCTCGGCGCGGCGATCGTGGGTGCGGCGGCGCGTCGTGAGGAAGTGCTCGGTGGTGCGCTGGAGGTTGTCATCTTCGTCGCCGATGCGGCAGGGGTGCCGCGCTGTCGCGGCGCGTTCGACGCGGCAGGTGAGGCGATCGCATTGCGATTCGGCGTCGAACTGAAGGTGATGTGCTACGACCTCGCGACGGCGCGCGCGATGTGGCGCAGCAGAACGCCGGCCGCGGTGCGGAACGTACGCGAGTCAGAGCTGCTGGCGGGGTCGTCGTTGGCGTCGTTGCTGGCAGGGCAGGTCAGCCAGCGGACGCTCACTTGATCGATTCGTCGGCGCCGAGCAGGCGCTCGGTCGCAGCGGCGACGTTGATCCCGGCCACGTCCACCACTTTTCGGCGCGACGTCGCGCCGGTCGCGATCTGGATCGCTCGACGCGGCACGTCGAGTCGTTCCGCCAGGTAGCGGACCAGTGCCTCGTTCGCGCGGCCATCGACCGGTGGCGTGGCGACACGCACCCGCAGCGCGTCGCCGTGTCGGCCGACGATTTCGGTCTTCGAGGCACCGGGCTGGACGTGGATCCGCAGCCGCACGCCGGTCGTTGTGGCCGTGATGATTGGCGGCATCGCCGTCTCCCTACGCATCGGCGAGCAGCTGCGCCACGGCTGCGATCGTGAGTGGTGAGCAGCCTTCGGCACGATTGTTCGCGATGACATACGCTGGAATGCGCAGGTTGATCGCGGTGCGGGCAAGTGCCACGAGATCGTTGCGCAGCAGGGGGTTCTCGTCCTGGATATGATCGTACGGGGCGAAGGCATCGACCGCCTGCGCATAGGTGCGTCCTGGGCGCAGCAGTGCTCGGGCGACGACGAAATCCGCGGTGATCGATTCGTGCAACAGCAGCTGCTCACCAATCGGGGGCATCCGCGTCCACGCGTTGAAGACGTGTGCCACGCCGTGTTCGCGCAGCACGGCGAAGTATCCTGGCGAAAGGAATTCCGGATTGCGCACTTCGACCGCATACGGCGCGCCCGCCGGCAGCGCGCCGAAGAATCGATCGAGCGCCTGAATGAATTGATCCGGGGAACACCCCTCGCGCTTGCCGATCGCCTGAAACTCGAACACCAATGGGCCGAGGTGCTCGCCGAAGTGCTCGCGCATCGGGTCGAGGACTTCGGCGATAAAGAGTTGTGGGTTGAGCCAGTCAGGATTCCGCTCGCCGTGGTGGGCCGGATCGCGCGGCGAGTTGAACGTGTGCGCGGTGATCCGGTCCCAGACCTTGCTGACGCAGCGAAAGTCGGCTGGCAACACCGCCGCGTAGGACTGGAGGGTTGCCACCGACGGCGGCCGGTAGAAGAACGAGTCAATCCCGACGGTTCGGAACAGCGGCCATCGGGCGTATTCGCCCAACTGCTTCGCTACGGCACCGGTCGCCGGGTAGTCGCGGTGGTAGATCAGCCCCCGCCAGCCCGGGTAGGTCCAGGAGGACGTGCCGAACCGAACCAGCGGCGACAGCCGTGCCGCGAGTGCGGCGACTGCTTCGGGCGTGGGCCAGTTCGGGTGCATCAGGGTGTCTCGCTCGATGGCGTCACGCGCGCTGCGGTCGCGGCGGTGTGAAGGCTAACGGACCCCAACTCTGCTGCGAGCGCGCTTGCGGCGCAGCCGCGTGATGTGCGCGCTCGTCGGCTGCATTTGTTTGTTAGGTGCCCGCTAGTACGGCGACCTCTTCCACCAGCCGCCGGCCAAGGCGATTCCGTTCGGTCTCGAGGTCGAAGCGCGCCTGGAGGTTGAGCCAGAATCGGTCGCTCGTGCTGAAATACCGGGCGAGACGTAGTGCCGTATCCGCTGACACCGCCCGCTTGCCGTGAACGATTTCATTGATGCGGCGTGCGGGGACGCTGATATCGTGCGCCAGTCGATATTGGGACAACTCCAGCGGCTCGAGGTAGTCCTCGAGAAGCACCTCGCCGGGGTGAATTGGGGCCAGTTTACGGTGCGCCATCCATGCTCCTAGTGATAGTCGACGATCTCGACATCGTGTGCATCGCCATCGCGCCACCGAAAACAAATGCGCCATTGATCATTCACCCGGATGCGACGCTGGCCCGCGCGGTCCCCGCGCAACTTCTCCAGGCGATTGCCAGGCGGTGACAGCAGGTCCTGCAACGCATCGGCCGCATCCAGCACGACCAGTTTTCGGAGCATGGTTCGCTGGAGAGATGCCGGAAACCGGCGGACCGATTCGCGGTCGAAGAGACGTTCCGTGTCCCGGTCCGCGAAGCTCCGAATCATGGGGAATAGTAACGCGCGACGTTACTAATGTCAAGGCTTGACTCTGTAGGCGCTAACACCAGTTGAGCCCCGCCCGGTCCGAGCTGGTCAGCGGTCGGCGGCGGCCGACTGGGCTAGCAGCCCCGCCCCGGCGGCGGAGCCGGCGAGATGAGGAGTGACCGGAAGCGCTGGTCGCCCCTGATCGGGTCGAACGGCGGGTCGCAGCGCAGGTGGAGCTGGAAGTGGAGGTCTCGACGGGTCGCGTACCTGGTGAGCCACTGTACGGCCCGATCGACTTCACCGAGCGCCGCGTAGACTTGAGCTAGGGACACGGCGGTGTGCAGCGGGAACGGTACGTAGACGGCCGCGAGTGAGTCTACCCTATGGAGGTCGGCCCGAGCCTCCGGGCGTCGCCCGGCCCGAGCGTCCACCAGCGCACGACCAGCGAGCGCATTCACCACTTCCACGTTGGTACTGAGCCGCCGTGCGGCGTCGAAAGCCGCCGCGCCTCGCGGAAAGTCGCCGCGCTCGACGGCGACGTAGCCGGAAGCCGAGCGCCCTAAGAGGTAGCTGGGATCCAGGGCGATGGCGCTGTCGGCCCAGACCGCGGCGCTGTCGTACTGGCGGCGCCAATAGTACGCCAGCGCCAGGAACGCGACGCCCTGCGTGTAGGTCGGGCTCAGTCTCACGCAGCGACGCCAAGCCACAACTGCCCCAGCCGCGTCCCCCTGTTCGACCAGCGCGCGTGCCAGAAAGTGCCAGGCCTGGGCCTGGGTCGAATCGAGCTTGATGGCTTGCCGGATCGCGCGGAGTGCCGGCCCGTCGTCGGTCGGATCGACGCGAAAGCTCACCATGCCCCGGGTGAGCCACGCATCGGCGCTTCCCGAGTCTATGGCGAGCGCCCGGTCCACCGCAGCGACCGCCCGCTCCAGCAAGTTTTCCTCGGGAAGCCCGGGAACCGCGAACAACCGCTCTTCGGCGCGGACGTACGACTTTGCCAATGCGGTCCACGCGGGTGCGTAGGCCGAGTCGCGCCCAATGGCCGCGTTGAAGGCCGAGATGGCCTCGACGATTCCGCCCGGGGTCCGCCGGTCGTACGCTCGGAGGCCGCGCTGGTAGAGGGCGGTGACTTCGGGTGTCGTGGTATGCGCCTGGCCGACCCGGCCACGCGACGCGAGCAGCCAGACCCCGGTCGCGGCGACGGCGAGCAGCGCAGCGGCAACGACGACGCGGCGCGGGTCCAGACGGCGGACGTTTCGAGACATCCGGGACGAAGCGGGAGCGTTAAGTGCCGCGGCAAACGCAGACACGTCGGGGAAGCGATCAACCGGCACGCGTTCCAACGCCTTGAGCACCGCCCGTTCGACCGGCTCCGGCACGGTCGACCTTACGGCGTGTAGCGGCCGGGCCGGCTCGGCGAGACGGCGGGCCATGATGGCCTGGGCTGTGGGGCCGTTGAATGGCGGTTCGCCCGCCAGCATCTCGTAGAGCACGGTAGCGAGGCTGTACTGATCAGTCCGGGCATCGACCTGACCACCCGACGCCTGTTCGGGGCTCATATAGGCGGGAGTGCCGATCGCAAGGCCCGTGCTGGTGAGGCGTTCGCCTCCGGTTTCGATCAACGCTTTGGCGATCCCGAAATCGACGACGTAGACAACACCATCCGCGAGGAGCACGTTCTCCGGTTTGATGTCCCGGTGGACGATACCTTGCCGGTGCGCCGCCTGGAGCGCGCCGGCCACCGCTTCGGTGATCCGCAACGCCTCTTCGATTGGCAGCTGTTGCTCCCGGGCGAGCGAGGTGCGTAGCGATTCACCCTCGAGGTACGACATCGCATACCACGGCAACGACACCCCATCGGGGCCGCGGAGCACACCAGAGTCCAGAATCGGCACAATGTTGGGATGCTGAAGCCGGCCGGTGAGCTTCACCTCGCGGACAAATCGGTCCACCCCAATCGCCCCGGCCAGCTCTGGATGGAGGATCTTGATCGCGACGAGGCGTTCGTGGCGCAGGTCACGGGCCAGCCAGACGGTGGCCATTCCGCCCCGGCCGAGCTCTCGCTCGATGGCGTATCGATCGGCGACTACCGTGTTGGCAAATTCGTGCATGTTGCGGCCTGGCGAAGGGAAGTGGCCCGAGGATGCAGAATACCGTGGCGGCGCGATGTCAGCCAGCAGCCGGACCCTGCCTGAACGCCTCCACTGCCTCATCGAGGTCCCGCCGGACAAGGAGAGCTGGCCCAGTTCCGGTCGAGCGACGAGATTTCCGATTCATCACGCGAGGTGTCCGAATGCGATTTCGATGGGGACTGGCGGGACTGGCGACCGTTATCGTGGCGACCGGTGCCGCGGCCCAGGCACCCGCCGCCGAACGGATCGACTCGGCGATGAATGCCCGGATCCGCGACGAGGGACTCAATCGCTCGCGCGTGCTCGACCTGTTCGACCACCTCACGAACGTGGTTGGACCGCGGCTCACCGGCAGTCCGGCGTTCAAGCGCGCCGCCGATTGGTCGGCGGCACAGTTGACGCTGTACGGACTTGCCGACGTGCACCAGGAGAGCTGGCCGTTCGGGCGTGGCTGGGCACTCGAGCAGCAAACGCTGGAAATGCTCACGCCGCGATATTTCCCGCTGATCGGATACGCCGAAGCGTGGACGCCGTCGACGGCGGGTGAGATCGTCGGCAGGCCGGTGTACATCGGCGACCTGGCGACGGCGGACGCCGTGCGGGCTCGCGCCGCGGAGCTGCGTGGTGCGATCGTGCTCGCGACGCGGCCGCAGGAGCGATTCATCACGGCGGATCGGCCTCAGCCGAGCGAGCACGATCAACCGGTGCCGATCGGGGCGCCGCCAATGATCAATGCGAGCGGACCATTGCGCGGCGCGGCGCTCGCCACGCTACTGCGCGAGGTTCACGCTGCGGCGGTGCTGCAGCCGAGCCAGGGCACCGATGGAACGGTGTTTGTCCTTGGTCAGCGCACCACGCGAGACGATGCGGTGCCATCGATAATCGTGGCGCCGGAGCACTACAACCTGATCGTGCGAGCGCTACAGGGCGGTGCGCCGGTCACGCTCAAGGTGAACGTGACCACGCGGTACTTTGCCGGCGACACCAACGGCTACAACGTGATTGCGGAGATTCCGGGCCGCGACGCGCGCATCGGCGACGAGGTGGTATTGCTGGGAGCGCATCTCGACTCTTGGCATGCGGCGACCGGTGCGACCGACAACGCGGATGCCGTCGCCACGGTGATGGAGGCGATGCGAATCCTCAGGACAATCGGGGCAGCGCCGCGGCGCACGATCCGGATGGCGCTCTGGGGTGGCGAGGAAGAGGGGTTGCTCGGTTCGCGGGCGTACGTGCAGCAGCACTATGCCGGCGAGGCCAACGCCGCGGCGCGCGCGAAGTTGTCGGTGTACCTCAACCAGGATCCGGGGACTGGCCCGATCTACGGCTGGTACCTCGAAGGGAACCAGGCGGTCACGCCGATCTTCGATGCCTGGTTGGCGCCGTTCCGTGACCTTGGCGCGCGGCGCAATGTGATCGAAAAGATCGGCAGCACCGATCACCTCTCGTTCACCGCGCTCGGGGTCCCCGGCTTCAACAGCCTGCAGGACTATCGCGGCTACGACACACGCGAGCACCACACCAACATGGACTTCTACGAACGGGTGCGCCCGGATGACCTCAAGGAAGCCGCCGTGGTGCTGGCCTCTTTCGCGTGGCACGCCGCCATGCGCGACGGGATGATGCCGCACTGAGCCTGATTCGATGGGCGCTGCGATGGGCCTCGGCAAATGGGTGCGCGGCGGTACGGGGGACTTGAGACCGGCCGCCCTTCGCTTTGCCCAGCGCGAGGGGCACCTTTGGCTGCATGCTCGCGATCACGCACCCGTCGCCCGACGTCATCGCAATCACCGAACGCCCCGATGCGGTTCCCGGTGATCAACAGATTCTGGTCGCCGTGCGGGCCGCCGGGCTGAATCGCGCCGACCTGTTGCAGCGCGCCGGCAAGTATCCCGCCCCGCCGGGGTGGCCGGCCGACATCCCCGGACTCGAGTATGCCGGCGAGGTTCGCGCGATCGGGTCTGGCGTGACGCGCTGGCGCGTTGGTGATCGCGTGATGGGACTGGTCGGTGGCGGGGCACACGCGGAGCTCGTGGTGGTGGACGAGCGGGAGGCACTGCCGATTCCGCCGGCCCTGGGCTTCCCGGACGCCGCGGCAATTCCTGAAGCCTTCCTCACGGCGTGGGATGCCATGGTGCTGCGTGGCCGGGCGGCCGCGGGAGATCGTGTGCTGGTGCATGCGATCGGGAGCGGTGTCGGCACAGCGGCAGCGCAGGTCGGTCGCGCGTTGCAGCTGGTGATCGTCGGAACATCACGTACGGCGGCGAAGCTCGAACGGTGCCGCCCGCTCGGAATGGCCGCGGGTGTGCTGACCACCGACGCCGACTGGCCGGCCCGCGTGGGCGAGCCGGTACAGGTGATCGTTGACACGCTTGGTGCGAAGGCACTGGAGCAGAACCTGGCACTACTTGCACCGCGCGGTCGCCTGGTCGTCCTTGGAACGATGACCGGCGCAAGTGCTCCCGGAATCGACCTCAGCCTGGTGCTGCGGAAGCGATTGGAGATCATCGGAACTGCGATGCGAGTGCGGCCGCTCGACGAGCGGATCGAGCTCGTCGCGCGGTTCGCGCGGCAGGTGCTACCGATGTTCGGTGACGGTCGCCTGGTACCGATCGTGGATCGGGTGCTGCCGATGCGGGAGATCGCTGAGGCACACCGAGCGATGCAGGGGAATGAAACGTTCGGGAAGGTGGTCCTGGCGTGGTGAGCCGGCCTGCGGGCTCGAACTGCTTCGCGGTGGAGCCGCACCGGCACAGGGCTCAGCCTGCCGCTTGGTCACCCGTAGCGCGCCCAGCCGCATGTTTGGCAACTGATTCAACCCGATGAGCAGGCGACGCGTACGCCGTAATCATGGCGGTACCAGATCTGGCGATTCGGCCAGTTTTCGGGACCGATTCGGGTATATTCTCGCGATTTTGTGCGATAATATGTTGTTCTGGTTGGTAATCCACGCTGGCAAACCTTCCGTCACGTTTTGTTGGAAACCGACGATACACCGAAAGCACCGCACCGTCAAACGCACCGCTGTTGCCCGGAAGCATTATTCTTTGCGGCTCAATACATGGACATTTATCTCTTCTGCCTGATCCTGGGCATGGTTGGCCTCGCTACGATGGCAGTGAGCGGCCTTGGTCGCCACGGCGGCGGGGCCCACGGCCATGGTGGTCACGGCGGCGGGCATGGACATGCCGGCGGCCACGGTCATGGCTCCCACGGTCATGCCGGCGGGCAGGCGCACGGCCACGGGGGCGCGCCGACTCAGGGCATCGGCGCGCAGGCGGCGACGTGGATGCTCATGTCGCCGCGCTTCCTGTTCGCCGGTATGCTGGGCTTCGGACTCGTCGGAGTGGCGCTCAGGTCGTGGGTTGGCGGGGCGATTCTCCTCGGCGCCGCGATCGCGGGCGGGATCGCCATCGAGCGCCTGCTCGTGGCGCCGCTGTGGCAGTTGTCGATGCGCTTCGCCTCCAATCCGGCAATCACACTCGAGTCCGCGATTACCAGTGAGGCGACGGTCGTTTCCAATTTCGACAAGAACGGCCAGGGGGTCATCGCGGTGGAAGTCGACGGCCAGGTGCAGCAGGTCCTGGCGACGTTGTCGTCGGCCGATCGGGCAACCGGTGCGAAGGTTCGGGCGGGCCAACTGGTGCGTATCGAAGACGTCGACGCTGCACGCCAGCGTTGCACGGTGTCGTTGCTGTAACATGTCATTCACGTTTCTCGAGTCACGGAGCAGTGCATGAGTTCGGGATTGTTGGTCATCGTCGGCGGGGTCGTCTTCGTCGTCATCGTTGTTCCGGTCATCGTCGCCAGCTTTCTGCGCAACGTGGAAGCGGGGACGATTCGCATGGTGAGCTGGTTGCAGGGCGGCACCGTGATCTATCGCGGCCCCGGCAAGTCGAAGGAGATCCCGTTGCTCACGACCGGGACAACGATCTCCAGCAAGGTGATCAACGTCGACCTCGACATCACGGACCAGACCGCCGATATCGACGATACCGGCACGCCACGACCGATCAAGGTGCGCGTCCTTGCCAGCGCGATCGTCTCGGTGGGCGACAGCGACGTGCTGATTCGCACGGCGGCCAACCGCTTCTTTTCCAAGAGCGATGGCGACCAGCTCAGCACGCTCACCGACCTGCTGTCGAGCTCAGGGCGCCGCGCCATCAACCTGCTCACGCACGATCAGCTCTTCTCGGCGAAGGCCACGCCGAGCGCGTCGCGGTCGCTGCTCCCGGGAGCCAACGCGGCGCCGATGGTGCAGCCGGTCCCGGTGAAGGTGCATGACACCACCGGGATGACTGCGGCCGAAGTTGCCGTCATGGAGGACGACGACGACCCGCTCGCGGTGATCATCCGCAAGGCGTGTTCGCGCGAACTGACCGACCTGGGACTGATCTTCAATTCGCTCAACATCAAG
The DNA here is from genome assembly GCA_025357945.1 of Gemmatimonadota bacterium. Taxonomy (GTDB): domain Bacteria; phylum Gemmatimonadota; class Gemmatimonadetes; order Gemmatimonadales; family GWC2-71-9; genus Palsa-1233. The sequence continues at coordinate 2,143 of JANYLJ010000002.1, read as the reverse complement.
ATCGTGCAGTCGGAAGTCGCCGAGGCACGGCGTCGGCAGTCGGCGGCAGAGGCGCAGGCGAACTCCGAGATCGTAGCGGCGAACCAGGCGCGCCGGTCGAAAGAAGCCCAGCTTGATGCCGAGCGGGCGATCTCCGACAAGCAACGCGAACTGGAGCAGACCAAGGCATCCAACGCGGCATTGATCGCACAGGCCGAGGCGAAGCGCCAGGAAGCGCAGGGGCTGCAGCGTGTCGCCGAACTCGACGCCACGCAGATCGCGCAGGCGAAGGCCGACGCCGCGCGGGTACGGCTCGAGGCAGAAGCGTCGGCCGACGCCGAAGCGATCCGCATCCGTCGTGTCGCGGACGCGACGGCGGAAAGCATCCAGAAGGTAAATCAGGCGATTCAGGCGGGGGGCGAAAGCTATTTCCGCTATCGCCAGATCGAGATGTTGCCGCAGATCGCCCCGGTGATCGCCGAGGCGTTGTCGAATGCGAAGATGGTCACGATTTCCGGGGGTGGCGGTGCCGGTGCTGCCGAGACGACGACCAGCAACATCGTGAGCGTGATCCAGACGGTGCTCGCGGCGCAGTTGGTCAGCCGCGGCGGCCTCCTCGGTAACGTCGCCGACGTAGCGGCACGCGCCGATACGCCGCCGCCGGTGGCCCAGCCGCCGGCATCGAAGACGCGGTAATCGCCGCAGCAGTCGCGACATTTCACACACACACTCAGGGAGGGAGCATGGGTGCCGTCATCGTACTGCGAATCGTGCACATCGGCTGTGCGGTGTTCTGGGCCGGCGGGGTGATGTTGATGAACTTCCTGGTCGGTCCTGCGATCGCTGCGGCCGGCCCGGCAGGTTTTCGGGTGATGCAGGAGCTCATCAAGCGGCGCTATTTCCACGTCATTCTCGGCGCTGCGACGCTGACGATTCTCTCCGGGCTCGACCTGGTGCGGCGGGATTCCGGGAACTTCACACCCAATTGGTTTCACTCGCCCGACGGCATCGGATACACGACCGGGATGATCGCGGCGATCGTCGCCTTCCTGATTGGATTACTGGCGATCAACCCGGCGTTGAAGCGGCTCGGCGCACTCGGCGCGGAGATGATGCAGGCGCCAGCCGAATCGCGAGTGGCCATCTCAGCGCAGGTCGATGCGGCACGGGCGCGGCTGATCGCGTTCGGAAAGGTCGCGACGATCTTCCTGGTCATCGCCGTGGTGGCGATGGCGACGGCGCGGTACCTGAGGTATCTGTAGAGCGAGCGCGTAGCGGCGCGAACTAGATGTTGTTGATGAAGACGTTGTTCACTGATGCCCCAGCAGGCGTTGCATGGGAGTGAGCCCGTTGATGCCCATGTGAAAGCGATCCTGATTGTAGTATCGCAGGAAATCCGACAGCGCGCTCGCCCGCGCCACCGAGGTGCGATAGGACCGCGCGTACGCCCATTCGCTCAAGCAGGTGCGGATAAAGCGCTCCGCCTTGCCGTTGGTCTGCGGCGAGTACGGCCGGGTGCGATGATGCCGGATCCCGAGCGCCCGGCAGGCCGCCGCAAACAGGTGGCTCCGATACGCGCTGCCGTTGTCGGTCAGCAGGGCCTGGATCCGGACGCCCTTTCGTGCAAACCAGCGCTGCGCCACGGTCAGAAAAGCCGCCGCGCTGGCGCCGGTCTCGTCGGGGAGCAGGGCGCCATAGGCCAGCCGCGTCCGATCGTCGATCGCGATGGGCAAGTAGTCGTAGCCCGCCCGCGGCGTGTGCCGGGTGCGATCCCCGTGAATGCGGTGCCCCACCCGCTGGAAGCGCCCGAGCTTCTTGATGTCCAGGTGGACCAGCTCCCCAGGCTCGGCGCGCTCATACCGCACGACCGGCGGTGGCGCCGGCCGCGGAATCCGCGCCAGCCCCAGCCGGCGCTGCACAGGCACGACCGTGGGGAGCGGCAGCTGCAGATCGCGCGCAATGCGGAGCGAGCTCCAGCCCCAGTGCCGACGGCGCGTGATCTGTCGCCGCCGACAGCGGGGCAGCGCGCGCGGTGAGCGGTGCGGCCGGCTCGAGCGGTCCCGGAGCCCCGCGTCCCCCTCCGCCTGATACCGCTTCCACCACCGGCGCACCGTGGTCGTGCTGAGATCGATCGCTTCCGCCACGTCCCGCAACTGCTCGCCGG
>JANYLJ010000054.1 GCA_025357945.1 Gemmatimonadota bacterium | reverse complement strand
CCGGCAAGGCAGCGCACCTGCTGCTCGAATTGGCTGGTGGTGCAGGCATCCAGCGTCCAGTGCCCGCTATTGTGGGGCCGCGGCGCCAGCTCGTTGACCAGTATGTGTCCGCCGTCCGCCACGAAGCACTCGACACCCATTACGCCGACATAGTCGAGCGCCGTCGCAATCCGTTCGGCGATATCGCGAGCCTCGGCGGCGATCGTGTCTGCTACCCTTGCCGGCACGACCGTGGTATGCAGGATGCCATTGCGGTGCACGTTCTCGGCGACCGGCCACGTGGTGGTGGCGCCGTCGGCGCCGCGCGCGACCATCACCGACACCTCGAGCTCAAGCACAACGCGGCGCTCGAGAATGCACGGCACCTCGCCAAGCCGACCCCAAGCCAGCGCCAAGTGGTCGGCCGATTCGACGACCACTTGACCCTTGCCGTCGTATCCCATCCGGGCGGTCTTGAGGATACCGGCGACGCCACCGATCGCGCGCCACGCGGACGCCAGGTCGGCGGCGTCGCGAATCGCCGCCCAATCGGCCGTGGCGACACCGAGCTGTCGGAGGAACGCCTTCTCGTCGAGCCGATCCTGCGTCGTCGCAACCGCGTCAGCCCGTGGCCGCACTGGCAGGTACGCAACGAGCGCCCGCAGGACATCGGCCGGCACGTTCTCGAATTCGATGGTGACGGCCGCACACTTCTCGGCCATCTCGGTCAACGCGTCAACGTCGGTCCAAGGGCGAGCGATGTGGAAATCGGCGAGCTGACCGGCGGGGGCATCCGGATCGGGGTCGAGCACCAACACGCGGTAGCCCATCCGGCGCGCTTCGGCGGTGAACATGCGCCCCAGCTGTCCTCCGCCGAGGACGCCGAGCGTGGCACCGGGCAGGATCACGCGGGGTCGGGAAGGGTCAGGGCGCGAACCGTGGCGTCCAGTCCGGCACGGAACTGCGTCAGCCGCGCCGCGAGTGCGGCGTCGGTTCGCGCCAGGATCGCCACGGCGAAGAGTGCCGCATTGTGGGCGCCCGCCTCACCGATGGCAAATGTTGCGACGGGAATCCCGTTCGGCATCTGCACCATGGAGAGCAGCGAATCGAGCCCCTTGAGGTGCTTGCTCGGAATCGGGACGCCGAGCACGGGGACGATCGTCTTCGCGGCCAACATGCCAGGGAGATGCGCCGCGCCGCCCGCGCCGGCAATGATGCAGCGGAGTCCGCGCGCCTCGGCCTCCTCCGCATAGCTGAAGAGCAGGTCCGGCGTCCGGTGCGCCGAGACGATGCGCGTCTCATACACCACGCCAAATTCCACGAGTCGAGCCGCCGCGTGCTGCATGACCGCCCAGTCGGAGTCGCTTCCCATGACGACGCCCACCAGCGGATCGCTCATACCGTCGCCTTGGTGCGATCGACGGTTCCGCGCGCGGCGAGGGCCGCTTGCGCCGCCGACAGTCGCGCGATCGGGACGCGGAATGGCGAGCACGAGACGTAGTTCATCTTAAGCGTTTCACAGAAGGCAATCGAGCTTGGTTCACCACCATGCTCACCGCAGATCCCGAGCTTGAGATCGGCGCGGGTGCCGCGACCAAGCTCGCACGCCATCTTGATCAACTTGCCGACGCCGACCTGATCGAGCACCTGGAACGGATCGGCTGCCACGATGCCAGATTCGATGTAGTGGGGCAGAAACTTCCCGGCGTCGTCGCGCGAGAGTCCCCACGTTGTCTGGGTGAGGTCATTGGTGCCAAAGGAGAAAAACTGTGCTTCGCGGGCGATCTCGTCGGCCGTAATCGCGGCGCGTGGCAATTCAATCATCGTGCCGATGAGGTAGGGCACCGTCAACTGACGTTCCTGGAACACCGCCTCGGCGACTTGCCGAACCAGCAATGCCTGGCGGCGGAACTCGACCATGGTGGCGACGAGCGGAACCATCACTTCGGGCATCACCCGGCCCTTGCGCGCCGCGACCGTGCAGGCGGCCTCGAAGATCGCGCGCGCCTGCATCGCGGTGATCTCGGGATACATGATTCCCAGCCGGCATCCCCGCAGGCCGAGCATCGGATTCGCTTCGTGGAGCGAGTCCACCACGTGGCGCACATGCTCGAGCGGTTTGTGCATTTCATTGGCCAGCGCCGCCATCTCGCCGTCGTCCTTGGGAAGGAATTCGTGCAGCGGCGGATCGAGCAGGCGGATTGTGACGGGAAACCCTTCCATTGCGCGGAAGATCGATTCGAAATCGCCGCGTTGCATCGGCAGGAGCCGCGCCAGGGCGCGTTGGCGTTCCTCCAGGTTCTCGGCGAGGATCATTTCGCGCATCGCGAAGAGCCGGTCGCCCTCGAAGAACATGTGCTCGGTACGGCACAGCCCGATTCCTTCAGCGCCAAAGTCCCGGCCGCGATGTGCATCGGCGGGCGTATCGGCGTTGACACGCACCTTCATTGGGCGAATCCGGTCGGCCCACCCCATGAGGCGGGTGTACTGGGGCGTCATCTCCGGTGCGAGCAGCTTGGCCCGGCCGATACACACTGCGCCTGTCGAACCGTCGAGGGTAATCCAGTCCCCGCCCTTGACCTCGCGACCATTGGCGCGAATCACGCCGGCCGCTTCATCCACGTCGAGGTCCTGCGCACCCGCGACGCATGGCTTCCCCATGCCGCGGGCGACGACGGCGGCGTGCGACGTCATCCCCCCGCGCGCCGTAAGGATCGCCTTCGCGGCCACCATGCCGTGGAAGTCCTCCGGCGAGGTCTCCCGTCGAACCAGGATGACCGCCTCCCCGGCGCGGGCGGCGCGCTCGGCGGTGTCGGAGTCGAAGACCACCACGCCCGACGCCGCGCCGGGCGAGGCGGGGAGGCCGACGGTCAGCTGGTCGAGGCGCTCGCTGGGGTCGATCGTCGGATGCAGCAACTGCTCGAGCGCCTGCGGCGGAATGCGGGCCACCGCCTCCTCTTCACTGATTGCTTCCTCGTCAACCATGTCGCAGGCGATCCGGAACGCCGCCTGGCCGGTGCGTTGGGCCCGGCGGGTCTGCAGCATGTACAGGCGACCGTCTTCAACGGTGAATTCCATGTCCTGCACATCGCGGAAATGGCGCTCAAGCGTGCGCGCCATCCGCTCCATCTCCTGATACACGCCTGGCATCTTGTCACGCAGCGCGGTGATTGGTTCTGGAGTGCGGGCGCCCGATACGACGTCCTCGCCCTGGGCGTTGGAGAGGAATTCGCCGAACAGCATCCGTTCACCCGTGGACGGATTCCGGGAGAAGGCCACGCCAGTGCCCGATGTGTCGCCAAGGTTGCCGTACACCATGGTCACGATACTCACCGCGGTGCCCATGTCGTCAGGAATCTCGTGGAGGCGGCGATAGTCGATGGCGCGGCGAGTGTTCCAGCTTTCGAACACCGCCGCGATCGCACCCCACAGCTGCTCCATCGGATCTTCGGGGAAAGGCCGCTTGATCTGGTCGGTGACGTGCGCCTTGAAGCGGGCGACGAGGGACTTGAGGGTCGGGACTGGCAGGTCGATCTCGCGCGCGGCACCGTGAGCGTGGCGCGCCTCCTCAAGCATCGCTTCGAACGGCGCCTTCGGCAGGTCGAAGACGACGGACGCGTACATCTGGAGAAACCGACGGTAGCAGTCCCACGCGAACGCGGGATTGCCGCTCCGAGCCGCGAGTCCCTCCACGGTGCGGTCGTTGAGGCCAAGGTTCAGGATCGTTTCCATCATCCCGGGCATCGACACGGCAGCGCCGCTTCGGACGGAGACGAGCAACGGCGTCTCCTCGCCGCCGAATTCCTTGGCCGTCGCGGCTTCCAGGCGCTCCAGTGCGCGCTCGACCTGGGTGCGCAGGCGGGGCGGGAATCCGTGCGTGTCGAGATAGGTGTGACAAACGGTCGCCGAGATCGTGAATCCTGGTGGGACCGCAATGCCGAGGTTCGTCATTTCCGCCAGGCCCGCGCCCTTGCCGCCAAGGACGTCCTTCATGGCGGACGTTCCGTCCGCGCGACCCTGTCCGAAGAAGTAGACCAGTGGCTGCGGCGAAAAGGGCTCGGTCATGCGGTTGCGGTCACCGGTGGCGAGGAATGACGCATCTGGCCCAGCGTGAGCTGGATGGGTGTCGGATAGTCGCCAGAGAAGCAGGCGTGGCACCACTCGTTGCGGCGCCCGGTTGCGTCGATCATCTCGTCGAGGGTGAGGTATTCCAGGGTGTCCACGCCGAGGTACGCCCGAATCTCCTCACGGGAATGGTTCGCCGCAATCAGCTCGGCGCGGGTCGGCGTGTCGATGCCGTAGTGACATGGGCCGGTGATCGGCGGTGACGCCAGGCGGAGGTGAACTTCCCGGGCGCCCGCGTCACGGATCATTTCGACCAACCCCTTGCTGGTGGTACCCCGCACAAGCGAGTCGTCGATCACCGCAACGGATCGTCCCTCAATCACGTCGCGCACCGGATTGAACTTGATTTTCACCTTCTGGACCCGAAGTGCCTGGATCGGGTTGGTGAACGTCCGGCCGACGTAGTGGTTGCGGATCAGGCCATGTTCCAGCTTGACCCCCGACACCTCGCTGTATCCGAGCGCCATGGCGTTCGATGAATCCGGCACGGAAAAGACCACATCAGCGCCCAGCGCGGGATGGAACCGCGCCAGTTGCCGGCCCAGCTCCCGGCGGACGTGATTGACCGGTTCACCGAAAATGGTGGAGTCGGGGCGCGAGAAGTACACTAACTCGAAGATGCAGCGTGAGACGCGCCTCGGGGTGAGGCGGGGCAGGTCGACAATTTCACCGTCGTCGATCCGGACGAAATCCCCCGGCATCAGTTCGCGCACGGCGCTGGCGCCAACCAGATCGAGGGCGCAGGTCTCCGATGCCACGACCAGCCCGCCACCGACGCGGCCGACCAGCAGCGGCCGAAAGCCGCGCGAATCGACCGTCGCGTAGATCGTCCGCCCCACGCCGATCACCAGCGAGTAAGCGCCGTCCACCTGTTCCAGGGCATCGCGAATCTGCCCCTCCACAGTCGGCGCCGACGACCGCGCGATCAAGTGGACCAGCACCTCGGTGTCGCTGCTCGACGCGAACAGCGCCCCATCGCGGACCAGTCGGTCGCGGAGTTCGTCGGCGTTGGTCAGGTTGCCGTTGTGCGCCACCGAGAGCGGCCCGGCGTGGTAATTGACGAGATACGGTTGGGCGTTCGCGAGCACCGTGCTGCCGGAGGTGGAGTAGCGCGTGTGGCCGACGGCGATGTCGCCCGGAAGATCACGCAGCGTCGCCTCGGCAAACGCGTCGGAAACCAGGCCCATGGCGCGATGCAGGCGCGCCGTGCCGCCGGCATCCACGCTGACGATGCCGGCGCTCTCCTGGCCGCGGTGCTGCAACGCGTACAGACCGAGGTACGCGATGCGGGCTGCGTCCGGGATGCCGGAAACGCCAATCACGCCGCACATGGCTCAGTCGACTCCGGCGTCGGAAGGCGCGGCAGCCATTCGCCGCGGTATCGCATCGAGATAGATCCGCCGCAACCGGTTCACGGGCCAGCGCCAGGTGCGGTCGTCGCGCTGCACGATCACGTCAGTATCGGCATCACCCACGAGCCCGAGAAAGTGACACGCCAGGCCGTGGGTGTGGGCGAGGCGCTGCAGTTCGGCGACGTGCGCCGGGTCGCAGGACGCCAGCGCACGTGCTCCGTCTTCGCCGAACAACCACCCGGCATCTGTCACGGTGTCGGCGTGGCGCCCGAGGTCCACCGTCGCACCATAACGCTTCGTGGCCCAGGGGCCGCCGATGCAGCACTCGGCGAGCGCCACGGCGAGACCGCCGTCGGAGAGATCGTGCGCCGAGCGAAGTAGCGCGCGGTCGGCCGCGTCGGCGAGAAACTGCTGCAGGGCCCGCTCCGCATCGAGATCGACCGGAGGTGGCGCCCCACCCACCGTGTTGAGGACCTCGGCCCAATAGGCGCTACCACCGACATGTCCGCGGGTCTCGCCAAGGAGCAGGATCGCGTCACCGCTGACGCGAAAGTGGCTCGGCACCGCCATCGTCACGTCGGCAAGCAAGCCGACCATCCCGACGGTCGGCGTCGGATCGATCGCACCTGCCGGATTCTGGTTGTACAACGAGACGTTCCCGCCAGTGACAGGTGTCCCGAACGCCCGACACGCATCGCCAATGCCGCGACACGCCTCGACGAACTGAAAGTAGATATCCGGCTTCTCGGGATTCCCGAAGTTGAGGCAGTCGGTGACACCGAGCGGCCGGGCACCGGTGCAGGCGATGTTGCGGGCCGCTTCGGCGACGGCACCCATGCCGCCCTGATACGGGTCGAGCAGAACGTGACGCGCGTTGCAGTCCACCGTCATGGCGATGCCGAAACTCGTGCCCGCAACCTGCACTACGCCGGCGTCGCACCCCGGTGGCATGACGCTGCCGGCGCGTACGGTCCCGTCATACTGCTCAAACACCCAGCGCTTGCTTGCGATCGATGGTGCGTCGAGGAGTCGCTCCAGCGCGTCGGCAAGATCCCTGGCGTCGGCCGCCGGGGTCAGCGCACGGCGCGACCTGGCGACATCGGATTCCTCGGCCGGCGGGGAATACATCGGGCAGCCGTCCACCAGCTCCTGCCCGGGAATCGCCGCGACGACGCGACCGTCGTGCACGACGCGGAAGATGCCATCGTCCGTGACCTGGCCGATCGCCGTTGCATCGAGGTCCCACTTCTGGCACACCGCGCGGATCTCATCCACGCGATGCGGCTCGGCGACGACCAGCATCCGCTCCTGCGATTCCGAGAGCATGATTTCGTACGGTGTCATCCCGGCCTCGCGGGTTGGCACCTTGCTGGTATCCACCTCCACGCCGACGCCGCCTCGCGCCGCCATCTCCGCCGATGACGACGTCAATCCCGCCGCACCCATGTCCTGAATCGCGACGATGAATCCGCCGGTGATCAGCTCGAGTGACGCCTCAAGCAGGAGCTTTTCGGTGAACGGGTCGCCCACCTGCACCTGGGGCCGCCGCTTCTGGCTCTCGGCGCTGAGATCCTCCGATGCGAACGACGCGCCGTGAATTCCGTCGCGTCCGGTACGAGCGCCCACCGTGAGCAGGATGTTGCCCACACCGTGTGCTCGCGCGGTGATCAGCTCGGCTTCACGAAGCACGCCCACGGCCATCGCGTTGACCAGCGGATTGCCCGTGTAACAGGGCGCGAACGAGACTTCGCCGCCAAGGGTGGGGATCCCCATGCAATTGCCGTAGTCACCGACGCCCCGTACGATCCCGGCGAAGAGATAGCGATTCCGGGCGTCATCGAGCGGGCCGAGTCGCAGGGAATTGAGGACCGCGACCGGGCGGGCACCCATGGTGAACACGTCGCGGAGGATGCCGCCGACGCCGGTCGCCGCGCCCTGATACGGTTCGACCGCACTCGGGTGGTTGTGCGACTCGATCTTGAACGCCACCGCCCACCCGTCGGGGAGGCGCAGCACGCCGGCGTTCTCACCCGGCCCCTGTACGACCTGTGGGCCATCGACCGGAAAGCGGCGGAGCACCGACTTGGTGTGCTTGTACGAGCAGTGCTCGGACCAGAGGGCCGAAAAGATGCCAAGCTCCGTGAGCGTCGGCGTGCGACCGAGCAGGTCGAGGATCGCCCGATACTCGGTGGGATTCAGCTTGTGTTCGCGGACGATCTCGTTGGTAACCGGGCGTTCGCCCGGGAACGGTTCGGCAATCGCGACCGCCGTCATGCGGCGACTCCGGTGGCGATCCGGCTCATCAAGGACGTGAAGAACCGCTGGCCAACACCTGGGCCCAGCGCCGGGTCCACGCGTCGCTCCGGATGGGGCATGAAGCCAACAATCGTTCCGGCAGGGTTGCAGAGGCCGGCGATGTCGTTCATCGATCCGTTGGGATTGTACGGCGCATCGGTTCCGTCGACCGGCACATAGCGGAGCATCACGCAATGATCCAGTTCCAAGGCATCGAGCGTGTCCGGGTCGGCGACGAAACGCCCCTCGCCGTGCGCGATCGGGATGCGGATGATCTCGTCCGCCGCGTAGTCGCTGGTGCAGATCGTGTCGGTTCGCTCGATGCGGACGTCCACTGGACGCGATGCGAAGCGCTGTTGGGCGTTACGCTGCAGCGCGCCGGGAAGAAGTTGCGCTTCGCAGAGGATCTGGAATCCGTTGCAGATGCCAAGCACGGCGCCGCCCGCGTCGGCGAGCGCCCTGACCGCGGTCATCACCGGTGCGAATCGCGCGATGGCGCCGGACCGCAGGTAATCGCCGTACGAGAAGCCACCGGGAAGGATCACCGCATCGGCGTGGCGCAAGTGCGTTTCACGGTAGTCCACAAGCATCGCGTCACCGCCAGCACGCGCCACCGCCGCGAGCGTCTCGGTCTCGCAGTTACTCCCGGGAAAGCGGACCACGGCGACCCGCGTCATGCCCGTTCTACCTTGATGCTGAAGTCTTCGGTCACCGGGTTGGCGAGGAGGCGTTCGCACATGGTGCGTACCGACGCCTCGGCGGCGTCGGGCGACGTGGCCTCGACCGTCATCTCGATCGCCTTGCCCACTCGCACGTCGCCCACACCGGCGAAGCCCAGGGCAGACAGCGCGTGGGCGATGGCCTGACCCTCGGGGTCGAGTAATCCGGTGCGCGGGATGATGCGAACATGAACCCGAATCTTCATTCGTGGTGCTCCCGATGGCGCCCGGCGCGCCGGACCCGACTGGCGGGATGGACCAGTGACACCGTGCGGTCATCATCCTCGTTGCGATCATCGTTCCGTTCCGCGAGGCCAATCACCACGGCACGGAGCACGCCGAACACGACGTAGGTGAGACCGAGCGGAAAGAGAAAGTACGCCGGTACCGTGACTCCGCCGACGAGTATTACGACGTACATCGCGAGTCCGCCGAGCTGCCCGGCGGTGCGGAATCCTGCCGTCGGGAACCGCGGATATTTCACATTGCTCACCATCAGGAACGCGAGCACGATCATGAGGATCGCGGTACCCTGAAATTGCGCGTTGGCTGGGGCGATCTTGGGATACCATGCCGTCTGCGTGAAGGCGTACGACACGGCCAGCGTTGCGCCCGCAGCTGGGGACGGGAGGCCGGTGAACCATGCGGAAGGGCGACCACCGTGCGCGGCGTGCACGTTGTAACGGGCGAGTCGAATCGCGGTGCACGTGACGTAAAGAAAGCAGAGCACCCAGGCGAACTTCCCGAGCGTGGCAAAATCCTCGAAGTACACCACGAGGGCTGGTGCCACGCCGAACGAGATCACGTCGACCAGCGAATCGAGTTCGGCGCCAAAGCGGGTGCCGGTGTTCGAGGCACGCGCGACCCGGCCATCGATGCCGTCCAGCACCACCGCGAACATGATGAACCACCCCGCCCACATGTAGCCGCCGTTGTAGGCGGCGACGATCGCCCACAATCCGAAAAAGAGGTTACCGAGAGTGAAGGCGCTCGGCACCACCACCACGACGCGCCGCATCCCCGTGCGTTGCGGGGTCCCGCCAGGTTTCAGCTCCATTCGGCGAGCACCGAGACGCCGGCCTGCGTCTGGTCTCCTTCTTTGACCAGGATCCGGGCGGTGATTGGCAAAAAGACGTCGACCCGCGAACCGAACCGGATCATGCCCAACCGATCGCCCTGGGAGACCACGGTGCCGACATCGTCGTCCGTGACGATCCGGCGCGCCACACTCCCCGCAATCTGTCGCGTGAGCAGCGTTCCGTTTCGCGAAGTGATCCCGATATCGCTGTGCTCGTTCTCCAGCGCTGCCTTCTCGCGGCCGGCGTGCCCGAACACACCCTTCTGGTAGTGCCGGAACGTGATCGTGCCGCTGACCGGGTAGCGGTTGACGTGGACACTGAAGACATTCATGAAGATGGATACGCGGATCGCCGGGCCGCCGATCGCGTTCGGCTCATCGATCGGGATGATGCTGACGATCAGGCCGTCGGCCGGTGCGATCACGACGTCATCGCCGCGACGACCATTCCGCACCGGATCGCGGAAGAACGCCACGACCCAACTCGCCACCAGCGCCATCGGAATCGCGGCCGGCCAGAGCCCGAACCAGAACAGGGCCGCCACGATCGCCCAGGCCAGGACGATGAACGGCCAGCCTTCGGGTGCGACTCGCATCACTGCTCCTCTCCCAGGTCGTGACCCACCAGCAACCGGTAGGCATCGCGATAGCGCGTGGCTGAAGCGGTGATCACGGCATCCGGCAGCGCCGGCGGCGGCGCGTCGCCATCCCAGCGCCCCGCACTCCGCTCCTCGGCCAGCCAGTCCCGCAGCGGCTGCTTGTCCAAGCTCGGTTGGTTATGCCCGGCGGCATACCCTAGCGCGGGCCAGAATCGCGACGAGTCGGGTGTCAGTATCTCATCGATCAGCATCGGCTGCCCCGCTGCATCGAGGCCGAACTCGAACTTGGTGTCCGCGACAATGACGCCGCGTTCGGCGGCGATATCGCGACCGGCGGCGTAGAGCGTGAGCGACCAATCCCGCAGCGCATCGGCGAGTGAGGCCCCAAGTGCCTGGCGCATCATGGCAATCGGCACGTTCTCATCATGTCCGCCTGCTGCCTTCGTCGCCGGCGAGAAGATCGGCGGCACGAGTCGCTCGGATTCCTGCAGCCCCGGCGCGAGTGTCTCACCGGCCAGGGTACCGACGCGTCGGTACTCGCCCCAGGCCGAACCGGCGAGATATCCGCGGACCACACACTCGAACGCCACCGGCGTGGTCCGGTGCACCAGCATGGCGCGTCCGTCGATCTGATCGCGGTGATCGGCCAGGAACGGCAGCTCGGCGACGATGGCGTCGGTGCTCGCCGTGATGAAGTGGGACGGGCCGACGTGCGCGAGCTGCCGAAACCAGTGTGCCGAGAGTTGCGTGAGGACGCGCCCCTTGTCGGGCACCGGTTCGGCCATCACCACGTCGAACGCACTGACGCGATCGCTGGCAACGATCAACAGGCGGGTGCGGTCGACCTCGTACACCTCACGCACCTTGCCACGACGCCAGAGCGGAAGGGGGAGATCGCTCTCGACCAGCGGTGCAATCATACCCGCAACTCCGTAATCTCCGCCGACGCGGCGCCGGCATGTCGTGTCCGGGCCGCGGCAACAAGCGGGTCGAGATACTCGGCCAGGAACTCGGTGACCTGCTCGGGCGCTCGGCCGACGTAGCGCGACGGATCGAGTTCCGCTTCCAGCTTCGCCTGCTTGACCGAATCGAACGCCCCATCGCGCGCGAGTCGATCGAGCAGGTCGTTGCTTTCGCCCGCGGCCACCGATTCAGCCACGGCGAGGGAATGGCGGCGGATCACCTCGTGCAGCGCCTGCCGGTCGCCACCCGCCTGGACGGCGTGCATCAACCAGCGTTCGGTGACCATGAACGGCATCTGCTCGTCGACGTGGGTTGCGATCGTGCCTTCGCGCACCTCGATACCCTGCGCAATGTTCGCCGCAAGGAGCAGGATCGCGTCGACGGCGAGAAAGGCTTCCGGCAACGTCAAGCGGCGGTTCGCCGAATCATCGAGCGTGCGCTCCAACCACTGGGCGGCAGCGGTGTGCGCACCGTTGGCCTGCAGCGAGATGACATGGCGCGCGAGGGCGCCCATCCGCTCCGCCCGCATCGGGTTCCGCTTGTATGCCATCGCGCTCGAGCCGATCTGCTCCGCCTCGAACGGCTCCAGCAGTTCGCCTTCGTGCTGCAGCAGGCGCAGGTCGGTGCCGAACTTCGCGGCGGATTGCGCGACGCCGCTGAGCGCGTCGAGGATCTGGGCGTCAGCCTTGCGTGGATACGTTTGTCCGGTGACCGCGAACACGCCGTGGCCGCCGAGCTTCGCGGCGATCCGGCGGTCGAGCTCGCGCACTTTCTCGTGGTCGCCGGCGAACAGCTCGAGGAACGACGCCTGCGTGCCCGTGGTGCCCTTGCACCCGCGCAGTCGCAACGTGTCCAGTCGGTGAACGATGGCCTCCACGTCGAGCGCCAGGTCCTGCATCCAGAGTGTGGCGCGCTTGCCGACCGTGGTCAGTTGCGCTGGCTGGAAGTGCGTGTAGGCAAGGCAAGGAAGCGCCGCGTTCCGCTCGGCGAACGCACGCAGCGCGTCGATGACCGTGAGCAGCCGGGCCAACACCAGCGCGAGGCTGTCACGCATCACCAGCACGTCCGCGTTGTCCGTGACGAACGCGCTGGTGGCGCCAAGATGCAGGTGAGCGCGCGCCGCCGGCGCCTGCTCGCCGAAGGCGTGTACGTGCGCCATCACGTCGTGGCGAAACCGTTTCTCGAAGGCGGCGGCACTCGCGAGATTGGCGTCGTCGAGGTGTGCCCGCATCTCGGCGAGCGCGGCGTCCGGAATCGCGATGCCGAGTTCCTGTTCCGATTCGGCAAGTGCCAGCCAGACGCGACGCCACTGGCCAATCCGATGCCGCTCACCCCACAGGCGCTGCATCGCCGGCGACGCGTAGCGCGTCGAGAGCGGCGACTGCCAGTGCTCGCCGGTCACTGGTCCATTCGCAGTTGCACCGACGCGTCGCGTCCGTTCCGTTCGATACGGAGGATGAACATCTGGCCTGCACGCACCGCGCCGAGGGCTTTGGCGACCTCGTCCGCCGTCTTCAGCGGCTGCTGGTTAATGCCGTAGATCACATCACCCTTCTGGATGCCAAACTGGGTGGCAATGTCCGGCTGGATCTTGACGATGAGTGCTCCCCCGAACTGGTTGGTGACGTTGCGCTCGGCGCGCACCGCTGGCGTGACGGTCACCAGGTCCATCCCCCTCAGCACTTGCACACGCGCAGCGGTGACGGTCGGCAGGTCGCCGGTCACGATGCGGCGAGCGCTGACTGTCGCACCGGATTTCGCGCTGACCGTGATGACGTCACCGACCTTGAGGTCGAGCTTCACGGCCTCCCAGTCAAGGTAGGTCCGGAGCGGGTGCTCGTTCGCCGCGACGAGCACGTCGCCAGGCTTGATGCCGGCACGTTCGGCCGGGCCGCCCGGGGCCACGGTCCGGACCTGAACGCCGCCGGTCCGGTGGTCGCTCAGATTCCCGGACGTAACGATCTCGAGTCCGGGCCACGCCCGACGGACGGTGCTGGTCGCGATGATCTCGTTGGCGACGCGCGCTGCGCGCTCGATCGGAATCGCGAACCCCAGTCCGACCGACTCACCGGTGTTGGAGAAGATCGATGAATTGACGCCAATGACTTCGCCTAACGCATTGACGAGCGGTCCGCCGGAGTTGCCCGGATTGATCGCCGCGTCAGTCTGAATCATGCCGACATACACGCCCTGCATGTTCCCACCCGACATGATGTTGCGGTGGGTCGCGCTGATCACGCCCGCCGTCACAGTGGGCTCCGAGTTGCCGAGCAGGTAGGCGTAGGGATTGCCAAGGGCGATGGCCCACTCGCCGATCATCAGGTCGCTCGACCGGCCCAGTGTCACGACCGGTAGTCCGGTCTTGTTGATCTTGAGGACCGCAATGTCCGTCACCGGATCGGCGCCGAGCACTCTCCCATCCGCATCGGTGCCGTCGGCGAGCGTGACGGTGATCTGTTGGGCGTTCTCGACCACGTGATTGTTGGTCACGATGATCCCGTCGGACCGGAGGATGAACCCCGTACCGAACCCCTGCGGCGTTTCCTGTGACTGGCCGAAGAAGAAGTCAAACTGCGATGGGCGCGGCGTCGGGAGGATGGTGTGGATTGACACGACGGCTGGCGCAACCTTCGCGCTCGCGTCGACGATGGCAGTGCGTCGCTGCGCGTCGACCGCCCGGGTTGCGCCGATACGTGGCGGCGGTGGAACAACCGCGACCTGCTGCGCGCTTGCGTTCCCCTGGCCGCGGCAGCCTGAGAGTACGATGCCAAGGAGGACGGCGGCAATGCGTCGGATCACCATGCGGCTCGCTCGTTCAGGAAGCAGGTATCGGGGTAGCGCGCCGAGACGAAGAACAATCCGGCCGCCGGGGCCGGTGGACTGGTTTCGCTGTTGTCGCGACGGAGCAGAAGCGTCGCCACGTCACGCTCGGGACGCCGGCCGAGACCGATATCCACCATCGTGCCGACGAGCATCCGGACCATGTGGTGCAGGAAACGGTTGGCGGCGACCGTGAACCGGAGCCGGGTCGCGTCCGGTTGCTGCCAGTGCGCTTCCGAAACGGCGCAGTCGTAGTGCGGCTTTGGCTCGCCGACCGCGGCGAAGGCGCGGAAGTCGTGCTCGCCGCTCAGGGCATCGGCGGCGCGTTGCATCGCATCCAGCGCGAGCGGCTTGGTGACATGCCACTCGGTTCGCGAGCGGAATGGTGACCGGCTTGCCGCGTCGATGCCGACCTCGTAGCGGTATCGCCGCTCGAGCGCCGAGCGGCGTGCATCCGTTCCAGGAACCACCGCCCGCACTTCACGCACGGCGATCTCACTGGGAAGGATGGCGTTCAACGCCCGCAACATTTCGCGGCAGGTCCAGCGCTGGGGCATGGTGACACTGACTGGCATGGCGAGGGCATGGACCCCGGCATCCGTCCGCCCGGCCGCCACCGCCGTGCATTCGCGGCCCGCGAGCTCGCTCAGCGCGCCCTCGAGGAGCAACTGCACCGAGCGTCCGTGCGTCTGGCGTTGCCAGCCGCAGAACTCGGTGCCATCAAACTCCAGGAACAGCAGCAGGGCGCGCTCCATGAAGTGGCCAAAAATAGTCCGCCGCGAAGGCCACGGCAACCCGCGTAAACCCTTGGCAATATTGACAAAAGCGCCGCGTCCCTCCTACGCTTTGCCGCACCGATGCCCGCGCCCCTGACTCCCCCGAATTCCGCCGCCCTGGCCCTCCAGGGGGCCGTGGACCGGCTCGCCCGTGGCCTCGATCTGGCGGAGGCAGACAGCGAAGCCGTGTTCACCGAGATCGTTGGTGGCTCCGCCCCGGCCCCGCTGGTCGCCGAACTCTTGCTGGCGCTGCGCGCCAAGGGCGAATCCGCCGCCGAGATCGCCGGTGCGGTACGGGCACTTCGTGGCGCGATGCGCCGGCTGCCGCACCCCCGGCCCGATCAGTTGGTCGATACCTGCGGGACCGGTGGCGGCGCCGTCACGACGGTCAACATCTCCACCGCCGCGGCGTTCCTCGCGGCGGGCGCCGGGGTGACCATCGCCAAGCACGGCAACCGCAGCTACACATCACGCTCCGGTTCGGCCGATGTGCTCGAGGCGCTCGACATCGCGATCGACCTCGAACCTGAACCTGCCGCGCGCGTTCTGGAAGCGGTGCGCATCGCCTTCCTGTACGCGCCGTCGTACCACCCGGCAATGCGCCATGTCGCGCCGATCCGTCGCCAACTTGCCGTCCCAACCGTGATGAACCTCGTCGGTCCACTCGCCAACCCGGCGAGTGTCAGGCGCCAGGTGGTTGGCGTCGGTGATCCGGCGCGGGCAGCGGCGATGGCCGGGGCATTGGCCAGGCTCGGCGCCATCCACGCGCTCGTGCTGCATGCCGCGATCGGGATGGATGAGATCTCACCCGTGGGCACGACGGCCATCTGGGAAATCAAGGACGGACATATTCGCGAATGGGAATTCGATCCGGGGGAAACGGCGATGGGTACGCCATCGCTGGCGGGCCTGGAGGGCGGCGAGCCGCACGAAAACGCCGCCCGCATGCTCGACTTGCTCGAGCGGCCGGCGGCGGCGGCGGCAGCACTGCGCTCGGCGGTGGTACTCAATGCCGCCGCGGCGATCTATGTGGCCGGCCTCGCCCCGACGCTGCACAGTGCCGTAGGCGCGGCGATGAACTCACTGGAATCGGGACGGGCGCGCGAACGCCTGGAGGCGCTGCGGCGCGCGGCACCGCTGTCATCCTGAGCGAAGCATCGGCGGAGCCGTTGCGCAGTCGAAGGACCCCGGTTCCGCGCGATGTAGCTAGCCAGTGCGCCTGGAGCCGAGGTCCTTCGACTGCGCGTCCTGCGGGCGCTTCGCTCAGGATGACGCCACCAATGACCCATGGACCATCAATACTTCCGGATCACTCCCACCACCACGCCCTGGATGAGCACATCGCGTTCCTGATACCGCAGCGGGCGCATCGTCGTGTTCGCCGGTTGCAAGCGGATCCAACCGCCCGGCTCCCGGTAAAACCGCTTGACGGTGGCTTCGGCACCGTTCACCAGGGCAATGACCATCTCGCCATTGTCGGCGGAGTCCCGCCCGTTGACCACGACGAGATCACCGTCGCGAATGTGCTCGTCGACCATCGACTCACCGCGGACGCGCAAGGCGTAGTTGGGTCCCCGCCGCGGCAACATCGTGTCCGGCACCGGTACGACCTCACCGCTCATCATCGATTCGATCGGGAATCCGGCGGCAACCAGGCCGAGCAGCGGGATTTCGGTCGCGCCGGTGGTTCCCCGCGGCGGGAGCACCTCGATCGCCCGGCTTTCGTTGTACCCGCGACGGATGTAGCCCTTCCGCTCCAGGTTACTGAGATGCTCATGCACCGTGGCGAGCGACTGGTATCCGAAGTGTTCCGCGATCTCTTCGAAGCTCGGCGCGTAACCATTCCGTTCGATCGTGGCGGAGACAAAGTCCAGGATCTCGTGTTGCTTTCGGGTGAGCGGCACGGCAAGCTCCCATGAGATTGGCGAAGAGAACACGAACCGAAGCTACCCGAACGGAACCCGAACCGCAAGATGGCTACCCTCAACGCAATCCTGGACTCGACTCGGCGCGAACTTCCCGCACTCCGTGCTCGCACGCCGGAACTGGAACGCGCTGCCGCCAATCGTCGCCGCCCGCCCGACTTCGCCCTGGCCCTCAGGCGGCCGACGGTGGCATTGATCGCCGAGGTGAAACGCCGGTCGCCTTCGGCCGGCGCGATCAACGAATCGCTCGACCCCGCGACACTCGCGCGCGGGTACGCGGCGGGTGGTGCGGCGGCCATCTCGGTGTTGACCGATCAGGCGTTTTTTGGCGGATCAATGGCAGATCTCGACGCGGTCGTCGCGGCGGTGGCGGCGCCGGTTCTGCGCAAGGACTTCATCCTCGACGAGAGCCAGGTACTCGAGGCGCGGGCCGCCGGGGCCGCCGCCGTGCTGTTGATCGTCCGGGCGCTGGAGCAGGCGGTGTTGCGTCGTTTGCTCAATTTCACGGTCACCTGCGGCCTCACGCCGTTGGTCGAAATCCACACCGCGGCTGAAGTTGCGCGGGCGCTCGACGCAGGGGCCACCGTGATCGGCGTCAACGCGAGGGATCTCGATGACTTTTCGATCGACACTCAGGCCGCGTGGCATCTCCTCAAGACGATACCGTCCGATTGTATCGCCATCGCCGAGAGCGGGATGGTCACGGTCGCCGACGTCTCGGCGGCGGGTGACGCTGGTGCAGATGCCGTGCTGATCGGATCAGCGTTGGCCAAGGCCGCTGATCCGGTCGGGCGTGCGGGCGAACTCAGCGGGATATTACGCCGTGTCCGTTGAAGCAAAGATCTGTGGCCTGACCCGGCCCGATGACGCGGCCTTCGCGGCCGCACACGGGGCGTGGCGCCTCGGCGTCGTGTTTGCCAGCGGTCCGCGCGTGGTGACGACGGCGCAGGCACGCGCGATTGTCGCCGCCGCTGGCGGCGTCCCGGTGCTCGGGGTCTTCGGTCCGCAGCCACTTCAGACGATGCTGGAGACAGTATCCGCCGCAGGGCTCACGGGTATCCAGTTGCACGGTGAACATCCCCGGCACGTCGCGCGCGAGCTGCACGCGCACGGACTGGAGGTGTGGAACGTGGTCCCGGTTCGCGCCGACATTGACCTGGCCGCCACGCTGTCCGCAGCCGCGATCGACGCCGACGCGCTGCTGATCGAGGCGACTGCCTCGGGCGGCAGTGGCGGGAAAGGGATCGCCATCGCGCTCGACCTGGCGCGCGCGGCGCGCGTTGCCGCACCGGCGATCCGCTTCGTGCTCGCCGGCGGACTGACCGCGGACTCCGTCAGCGAGGCAATCCGGGTGGTCGGGCCGGCTGCGGTGGATGTAAGTTCCGGCGTCGAATCATCCCCGGGCGTCAAGGATCGTGACCGCCTGGCCCGCTTCCTGGAGAACGTCCTTGCCGCACGCTCCGCCGCGTGAAACCGCCGTTGATGGACGCTTCGGTCCCTACGGCGGCCGGTACGTCCCCGAGACACTGGTCGCGGCGCTCGACGATCTCAGTGCCCTCTACGATGCGGTGCGCGGCGACGCCGCGTTCTGGGAGGAATACGAAACGCTGCTGCGGGACGTCGTCGGGCGCCCATCGCGACTCTCGGAGGCACCGCGCCTGAGCGACCTGGTAGGCGCGCGCGTGCTCCTCAAGCGGGAAGATCTCAATCACACCGGCGCCCACAAGATCAACAACGCGATCGGCCAGGCGTTGCTCGCGCGACGAATGGGCAAGCGCCGCATCATCGCCGAGACGGGGGCTGGCCAGCACGGCGTGGCGACAGCGACCGTGTGTGCCCGTTTCGATCTCGAGTGTGTCGTGTACATGGGCGAAGCGGATGTGGCCCGCCAGGCGCTCAACGTGTACCGGAT
The DNA here is from genome assembly GCA_025357945.1 of Gemmatimonadota bacterium. Lineage (GTDB taxonomy): Bacteria > Gemmatimonadota > Gemmatimonadetes > Gemmatimonadales > GWC2-71-9 > Palsa-1233. The sequence continues at coordinate 197,883 of JANYLJ010000054.1, read as the reverse complement.
GCGATTGCTCGGCGCGACCGTCGTGCCGGTCTCCTCGGGGACGCGAACGCTCAAGGATGCCACCAACGAAGCGCTGCGCGATTGGGTGACGAACGTTCCGACGACGCACTATATCATCGGGTCGGTCGTCGGTCCCGACCCGTTCCCCCGCATGGTGCGCGACTTTCAGTCGGTGATCGGTCGCGAGGCACGTGCCCAGGTGCTTGAACGAATCGGCGGCTTGCCCCATACGGTTGTGGCGTGTGTCGGCGGCGGCTCCAACGCGATCGGGATGTTCTCGGGATTCCTGAACGACGATGCGGTCGCGCTCGTCGGCGTCGAAGCGGCAGGGGAGGGGATCGCGACCGGCCGTCACAGCGCGACGCTCTCCGCCGGAACGCCCGGCGTGTTGCACGGCTCGCTGTCCTACTTGCTGCAGGACGCGGACGGTCAGGTCCTGCCGGCACACTCGATCTCGGCCGGGCTCGATTACCCGGGCGTCGGACCGGAGCACAGCTGGCTGCGCGACGAAGGGCGCGTGACGTACCACGCCGTCGACGACGGTGAAGCGCTGGCAGCGTTCCAGCTCATGGCGCGACTGGAGGGCATCATCCCCGCACTCGAAACCGCGCACGCGATCGCGTGGATCACCCGCTCGCGCGGTCGCTGGAGCCGCGATCAAGCGGTCCTGCTCTGCCTCAGCGGGCGCGGCGACAAGGATGTGGCGCACGTCGCCGCCACGATCGGGACGCCGTCGTGACTGCGCGCCCGGGCGTCCCGCCGACGGCGACCGATGTCCGCGCCGTGGAAGAACTCCTGCGGATGCTCGCCAAGGGACAGCGCGCGCTGCAGATGTACCTGCCGAACAACCCGGTCTACCAGCGCACGCTCCAGCAGGTCACCGAATCCTTTGCACCGGTCTGGGACGCGACCGGGCGACTGGTGCTCGAGATTCAGGAAGAGCAGATCACCTGGGAGGAGACCGCGGTCTTCCGGCAGACGAACAAGGCCGAAGGACTGGCGTGGGAGCTGTACAAGGATGGACTGCGGCGACTCACGTTCGTCCCCGGCGTCGAAACGGAGGAGATCGTCCGCTTCCTGCGGGTGGTCAATCAGGCGAGGATGCTGCCGACGGACGCGACCGACGACCTGCTGACGCTGTTGTGGGAGCAGGAGTTCGTGCTGATTTCATACACCTTCGTCGAGGTGCTTGGCGACGGCATCGAGTTCATCCAGGACAGTTCGGCGCGCGATCTCCACGCCCCGGACAGCGGACGCGGCGGCATCGACGCGCGCCAGGAAGTCGCGGCGGGGCGTGGCGCGCCAGCGGGGTCGGCGGATGCGCGCGGCGGCGGCTACGGCGTCGTCGATCTTGATGAATTCGACGCGACGCCGTATTTCCTCGATGAAGCGGAAATCCGGCTGATCCGGAGTGAACTGGACGAGGAATACCACCGCGACATCCGGCAGGCTGCGATCGACGCCCTGCTCGACGTGCTCGAGTCGCAGCGGGAGCCGGCGGTACGTCGTGAAGCGATCGCCCTGTTGGAAGAGATCCTCCCGATGCAACTTGCGGTCGGCGGCTTCCGCGCCGTGGCGCGCATTCTTCGCGAACTGCGGCTGATCGCCGCGCGGGCGCCCGGGCTGGACGAGGAGCTGCACCTCGCGGTGCTCTCGTTCGAAGATCAGCTCTCCACGCCGGAGTTTGTTGAACAACTGTTTCGCGCGCTCGCCGATCATTCCGCGCGTGCCACGGACGAAGACGTCGGTGAGGTGCTTCGCGAGCTCAAGGCGACCGCTCTTCCCGTCGTGCTCGCCCACCTGGGGCGCATCGTCGATCCGACCGCCCGTCGGGTGCTGGAGTCCAGCGTTGACGCACTGGCGCGAAACCATCCCGATGCGCTCGCCGCACTGATTGGCAGTGGGCCGGAGGACGCCCTGGTTCCCGCCATCGCGCTCGCGGCCAGATTGGGGTTGGCGCAACTCGTGCCGGTGATTATTGACCACCTCCGTACCGGCGACGAGCCGCTTCGCCTCGCCGCAGTCCGCGCCCTCGGCGAACTCGGTACGTCGACCGCGGTCACTGCGATCGAGACGGCGCTCGACGATCCGGAGCGCGCGGTGCGGCAGGGCGCCTTGACGCTGCTGATCGCCCGGGGTGGGTCCGGTGGGCTGCTTCATCGGCTGGAGGCGATGCTGTTCGCCGGCACCGAGCGCGCATGGGAGCGGAGTGAACGTCGCGCGATCTTCGAGGCCTACGGCGCGATGGCGGGCGCCCCGGCCGTCCCGAAGCTGAAGGAATTGCTGGAACCGCGGGGCGTATTTCGTCGCCGGGTGTCCGCCGACGTGCGCGCGTCGGCGCTTTTCGGTTTGGCGAAGGTGGGCAACCTGGCGGCCCGCAGCGTGGTGGAGCAGTGTACGACCGACAAGGAACCGGTCGTTCGCAGCGCGGCAAATACTGCGTTGCGGGAGTGGCCGGCATGACCGAGACGACGGTGAGGGACGACGGCGCGCTGCGCCAGTCGGGGCGTGCGTTACTGGTCTCGATTCATGGTGCGCAGCGCGCACTCAAGCTCTATCCGGTCGAGAATGCCGCCGTGCAACGCGCCCTCGACGAGTTGCACGCCTCGGCCACCGCACTTTGCGCGCACGAGGGCGGGATCGAAATCCGGCTGGTCGGCGATTTCATCTTCATCAACCAGACTCGGCTCCGATTGGGCCTCGATAACTTCGCCGCGTTCAGCGGATTTGTTGCGTTGATGAAGAGCTGCGGCGTGGGACTGTTGCGCGTCGAGGACGGCATCACCCGGTGGGAATGGCAGGCGTTTCTATCGATTCTGGCCGCGCTGCCCACCAACATCGATCCCGATGAGCGAGTCGAGATGCTGACGCAGCGGATGCAAGAAGCTGACATCGTTCGTCTCGCGGTCGGACCCGCCACCGAAGGCGGCGCCGGCGCGAGTAGCGACGCGGGCCCAGGCGACGAAGGGCTCGAGCGCGCCAAGCGCACCTACGCCCATGGCGTGGCAGCCGCCCGCGACGTCGTGCAGGGCGTGCGCATGGGCCGGATGCCGAGTGCACGCCGGCTCAAGCGGGCGATTCAGGTGATCGTGGATCAGGTCATGGACAACGAGCTCTCGATCACCGGCCTGACGACGCTGCGCGAATACGACGAATACACGTTCACCCACTCGGTCAATGTCTGCATCTTCGCGGTCGCCCTCGGCAAACGCCTCGGCCTCGATCGCCTGCAGCTCTACGACCTCGGGTTGGCGGCGCTGTTGCACGATATCGGCAAGGCGAGGCTCGATCCGGCGATCCTCAACAAGGCGACGTCACTCGAGGATCACGAATGGCGCACGCTGCAGTCCCATCCGTGGTTGGGAACGCTCACGCTGTTCAAGATGCGCGAAGGCGAGGCGTTGCCCTACCGCGCCATCCTGGCGGCGCACGAGCATCACATGAAGATCGATCTGAGCGGCTACCCTCGTCCGGTGCGCCCACGCCGTATCGGCCTGTTCACCCGGCTGGTCGCCGTCGCCGATGGCTACGACGCAGCGACGACGCGCCGGGTCTACCAGAACGTGCCCTTGGAAGCGGACGCCGTGCTCAAGGAGATGTGGATGAATCCGGGCCGCGGCTACGACCCGACCCTGGTCAAGGCGCTGATCAACCTGCTCGGCATCTATCCGGTGGGCACCTGTGTCATCCTCGACACTTTCGAGGTCGCGATTGTGGCGGGCGCGAGTCCGGACCCCGAGCAACTTCATCGCCCGATCGTTCGAATCGCGGTCGATGCGAGCGGTGGGCGCGTCACGCCGCCGGGCAAGATCGTGGATCTTTCAGTGCCCGACGCCGACGGCGGGTACCCCCGGACGATTGTCAAGGTGACGGCCCCCGAACGCTACGGCCTGGTCGTTGGCGACTTCTTCATCTGAGTCCCGGCTGACCGAGGCGTGGGGTGCGCTGCGAGCAACGCGGCGCACCGTGCTCGTGCCATACCTGACGGCGGGGTTCCCGACCATCGCCGACTCGCGTGCCGCCCTTCGCGTCGCCGACGAGTACGCCGACATTCTCGAAGTCGGCGTGCCGTTCAGCGACCCGCTCGCCGACGGCCCGACGATCCAGGCGTCGAGCTTCCGGGCACTCACCAACGGGATGACGCTGGCAGGGACGCTGGCCTTGATCGCCGATTCGCAGCTCAGGGCACCAGTGGTGCTGTTCACCTACTTCAATCCGGTGCTGCGGTACGGCGTCGATCGGCTCTTGCGCGACGCCGCGTCCGCGGGCGTGGCCGGGTTGCTGCTGACCGACCTGCCATCGGGCGCCGACCCCGCCGTTGAGGCGGCGGTGCAGGCGTCCGCGCTCGACCTCATCCGCCTGGTGGCACCGACCACCCGGCGCGATCGGATGCAGCGGGCCGTCGCGGGCGCCGAGGGATTTCTCTACCTGATCGCGCGTTTGGGCGTGACCGGCGCATCGGCCACCGTGGCAACGGAACTCGCGGCATCGATCGCTCGTGTCCGCGACGTGTCGCCGTTGCCGATCGCGGTCGGGTTTGGCGTGTCTACTCCGGCGCAGGCGCGTACCGTCGCCGACCTCGCCGACGGTGTGGTGATCGGCAGCGCCCTGGTCGACGTGTTGGGCCGCGAGGGCGTGCCGGCCGCCGGCCGCTTCCTCGCCCGGATCCGCGCGGCGCTTGACGAGCGGTGACGTGTCGGTACGTGCGTGGATCGCCGTTGGCAGTAACCTGGGTGACCGGGCCGCCTTTCTCGGGCTGGCCCGCACCGCATTGGCGGAAACCGCCGGCATACGCGGGATGACTGCCGGCGTCGTGGAGGAAACGGCCCCGCTCGGTGGCCTGGACCAGCCAGCGTACCTCAACCAGATGCTCCGGCTCGAAACCGCCATCGCGCCGCGGATCCTGCTGCATCGCTGTCATGAAATCGAGCGCCTGGCAGGAAGGGTGCGGACGTCAAAGTGGTGCTCGCGGACATTGGACCTTGACCTCGTGCGCTACGGCGACCTGCTTTGCGATCTACCGGTACTGAGTTTGCCACACCCTGGCCTGCGCGATCGGGTCTTCTGGGCCCGCGAGATCGCGGCGTTGGAGATGCATGGCTGACCGACATCTGACCCTGCCTGAACTGAGCGCGCGCAAGCGCGAGGGCCGCAAGCTCGTGATGCTCACGTGCTACGACGCACTCTTCGCGCGCCTGCTCGAGTCTGCCGGCGTGGACCTGCTCCTGGTGGGCGACTCGCTCAACCAGGTACTCGCCGGTCGGGAATCGACGCTCAGCGCGACGCTCGACCAGATGATCTATCACGCGGCCAGCGTGCGTCACGGCGCCGATCATACGCCGGTGATCGTCGACCTGCCATTCCTCTCGTATCAGGTGAGCGTCGAGGAGGCGGTGCGCAACGCGGGGCGCGTCCTCGCGGAAACCGACTGCCATGCGGTCAAGCTGGAAGGTGGCGTGGCGATGGCGCCGACCATCCGCGCGCTCGTCGATCGCGGTATCCCCGTCATCGGCCATCTCGGCTTCACGCCGCAGTCGATCAACCTGCTCGGGCCACGGGTGCAGGGACGTGACGATGTGAGCGCCGGCCGCCTCCGCGACGACGCCGTCGCACTCGAGGCGGCCGGCGTGTGCGCCGTCGTGCTCGAACTCGTGCCGAAGGCACTCGCTGCGGAGATCACCGCCATGGTGCAGGTCCCGACGATCGGCATCGGCGCCGGCAACGGTTGCGACGGCCAGGTGCTCGTGCTGCATGACATGCTCGGGCTCAATGATCGATTCTCCCCGCGGTTCCTCAAGCGGTACGGCGACCTGGCCGGCCAAGTAACGCAGGCGGTCGCCCACTTCGCCGCCGACGTACGCAGCGGGGCGTATCCCGACGACGCCCATTCATTCGAATAGGCCAATGCGCGAAGTCACCGCGATCGCCGCGCTTCGTGCCTTGCTCGCAACCGAGCGAAGCGCGGGCCGGCGCATCGGTCTGGTGCCCACGATGGGGTCCCTGCACGCCGGGCACCTGAGCCTTGTCGATGCCGCGCGCCGCGAGAGTGATACCGTGGTCATGAGCCTCTTCGTCAACCCGCTGCAGTTCGGGCCCGGCGAGGACTTCGATCGCTATCCACGTGACCTGGAGCGGGATCGCGTGTTGGCCGCCGAGCGCGGCGTCGACCTGCTCTTTGCACCTACGGTCGACGAGATATACGGCACCGGCGCCGACCTGCGTCTCTCGGGCGGTGAGGTTGCGGCGCGCTGGGAGGGTGCCGTTCGGCCTGGCCACTTCGACGGCGTACTCACGGTCGTGGCGAAGCTGTTCAACATCGTTGGCCCGGACGTCGTCTGCTTCGGCCAGAAGGATATCCAGCAGGCGACACTCATCCGGCGGATGATCCGGGAGTTCAACTTTCCGATTCACCTTTTGCTTGCGCCGATCGTGCGCGAAGCCGACGGACTCGCGATGAGTTCGCGCAACGTCTATCTCTCTCCCGCGGAACGCGACGCGGCACTCGCGCTGTCGCGCGCGCTCCGCGCTGCGGAGGCGCGCTGGCGCGCGGGTGAGTCGGACGCCAACGCACTCCGTCAGCTCGTGGGACAGGTTCTGGCCGCCGTGCCCGGAGTGGTCGCGGACTACATCGCGATCGTTGAACCAGACGCCCTTGCACCCGTCGCGCGCGTGACCCGGGGCACCATTGTCGCCCTGGCGGCACGGGTCGGTCGCACCCGTTTGATCGACAACGTTATTTTCGGAGATTGACACGTCACGCCAGTCGAGTGACAGCTTGCCGCCGTGGTCGATCGTGTCGTCGTCGCGCGTAGCGCACGTCGAGCGGGTCGTCGCGGTGCTCCGTCGGTGGTCGGACGCGCTCCGGCTCCCGTCCGATGAGGCGCGCCGCTGGTTGCGCGCTGGGTGGCTGCACGACGCGCTCCGCGACGCGCCGGAGGCCGAAATGCGGCGCTGGGCTCCTGATATCGAAGGGCCGGTCGAGTTGCGCCACGGGCCGGCCGCCGCGGCACGCGCCGAGCTCGAGGGCGAGACCGACGCCGATCTGCTCAGCGCTGTGCGCTGGCACTCGGTGGGATGGGAAGGATGGGGGCGCACCGGTCGGGCACTGTATTGCGCCGACTTTCTCGAGCCCGGGCGCAGCTTCGACCGAGTCGAGCGCGGCGCCCTCGCCATCGCCTTTCCCGATGATCCAGACGGTGTCCTCCGCCAGGTGGTGACGCGTCGCCTGAACCACGCCATTGCCCAAGGGTGGACGCTGCCGCCCGAGAGCGTCGCATTCCGGGCCGCCGTGTGCGGCTGACGGCGCGCCCTCGCTGGTGGCTCGGCAGCGGCGTGCTGTTGCTCGCGGCCGGCCTGACGTGGGCGTTGCGCCATGCCTACCAGACGGCGGCAGCCAGCCGTCTGCCGACACGTGCCGAACTCCCGCACCGGGTCACCGTCGAGGTGCTCAATTCCACCAAGGTGCCGGGCATCGCGCGCGTCGGGATGCTGGCGTTGCGTCACGCCGGCCTGGACGTCGTCTACTTCGGCAACGCCGACAGTGCGCTTTCCGGGCGGCAACAAAGCCAGGTTCTGGTTCGGCGCGGCGACACCACCGGTGTGGGGCGCGTCATCGAGGCGCTCGGCCAGGCGGTCGTGATTGACGCGCCGGATCGCGCTCGCGTGGTCGACCTGACCGTCCTGATCGGGGCGGGCTACGTACTGGCCAAGCCGGCGACCCGGCCATAGGACGTTACGGTCGCACCGGAACCGTCGGGCGCGACGCGACGTTCTTCTGTCGACGACGCCATTGGGGGGGTGTGCGATGACCACCGATCTTGCCGACCGCCTCAATCCGATGCGCGACGCAGTGCTCGGATTGCACCGCGAGCTGCTCGCTGCGGAGCGAATCGCCTGGGAAGCGATGAACGGGCGGGTGCCCGGCAATGCCGAGTTCCTGCAACTCGCAATCAACGACCCATGGTTCCAGTGGCTACGGCCGATGACCGCCCTCATCGCCGCGATGGACGAAGCGATGACCGACGACTCCGTGGAGGCGGGGCTTCGGGTGACCGCGCTGATCGCGGCCGCGCGCGAGTTGCTCCATCCGAACGACGTCGGAAGTGATTTTCAGCAACGCTATTTCGAGTTCGTCCAGCGCTCACCGGACGTCGCGGTGGCCCACGGGATCATGATGCGGGAGCTGCTCAGCGCCACCCGGTAGCCGTGATCACGACGTCCATGACGTTCGTTCCGCTCGGACCCGTCTTGACGAGGGCGCCTGCCGCGTCGAGGGCCGCGTAGCTGTCGTGACGTAACAGGTCCGCGGCGGGATCGTGCCCAGCGGCGGCGATCCGGACCCACGTGGCTCCGTCGACGAGCGCGCCGGCCGCGTCCGTCGGACCATCACGGCCGTCGGTACCGGCCGCGAGCAGCACGCCGTCCGTGCCGCGCAATGCTTCCGCCGCCGCCAGTGCCAGCTCTTGCGATCGGCCGCCAATCCCGGCATCGCCCATGATCGTCACGGTCGTTTCACCGCCCCAGATCCTGATGCACGGCGCGCCATCTCGGTGCCGCATCGCAGTCGCGATCTCGCGGCCCATCGGTGCCGCTTCGCCTCGCAATGGATCTACTGTCACCTGCGCACTGATGCCGAGCCGCCGCGCCGCTGCTGCTGCAGCGGCGAGCGCGATGCTGTTGTTCGCCACGATGCGCGGTGTGATCGAACAAAGGAATTCGTCGTCCGGTTTTGGCGTCTCCTGTTTCATAGCATCCTGTACGGCAGCCGGCAGTGCCGCAAGCAGCCCGCGGTCAGCCAGCATCGCACCAACCTCCGCGCTGGTCCAGGCGTCACCCGTGCAGGGCCCCGATCCGATGCTGCTGAGGTCGTCACCCATCACATCGGAGACGACCCAGACATGGGTACGCCGGGAGCCAAGTCCCAGCGCCAACCGTCCGGCGCTCCATCGGGTGACCCGCTTGCGCACGGCGTTCATCTCGCGAATATCGAGTCCCGACGACATCAGCAGCGCGAATGTTCGCGCGACATCGCTGGCTCGGAGTTGCGGCAGTGGTCCGGCGATCAGAGCGCTGGTACCGCCGGAGATCGCAACATGCACCTCGGCATTCGCCGGGATCACGTCGAGCAGTTCGGCGATGGCCACTGCCGCGCGCGCCGACGCGGCACCCGGGATGGGGTGGTCGCCAACCAGCGACTGCAGGGAAGCGTGTGGCGCAGGTAGCCCCTCCGCGGCGACAACGATCCCGCCACTCGGCGCCCGACCGTGCTCGGCCAGCCACCCGATGATCGCTCGCGCCATCCCGTGCGATGCCTTGCCCACGCTGATGATCCAGCACGGTGACCGGCCCGGGTCGACGTCGCGCAGGGGGCCGCGCAGCGCTGCCTCCGGCTGGACGGCTTCAACCGCAGCCGCGTAACAACGTCGCAGCACTACTGCCGGGCCCTCGGCGATCCCTGTCACGTCTGCCTCTCACGTTTGACGCGCTTCCGGTCAATATTACCCGCACCTTTATCCCAACGAGTCATGCCCGGACGCCATCACCTGTTCGTTCCCGGTCGGACCAACACCCCGCACCGGATCCTGCGCGCGCTGCCCCGCGCCGCGGTGGACCACGGCTCGGTGGCGCTGGCCGATTCCGCCGTGAAGCTCGCGGCATGAGCGCGCAACCCACGGTCGTCGTGACGCGCCGGCTCCCGGCCGCAGTGGAAGCGGCGCTGCGCGAGCGGTTCGACGTGGCGCTGTCGCCGCACGACGCCCCCACCACCCCCGAAGATCTGCAGCGCGCACTCGGTCTGGCTGACGGCCTCCTCTCGACGGTTACCGACAAGGTCACGGCCGAGGTGCTCGCCGCCTATCCGCTCCGGACGAGGATCATCGCGAACTTTGGCGTCGGGTACGACAATATCGACTTGGCCGCCGCCCAAGCGCACGACATTGTGGTCACCAACACGCCTGATGTGCTCACGGATTGCACCGCTGACCTCGCCATGATGCTGGTGCTCATGGCGATGCGTCGTGCCGGCGAAGGCGAACGCGAGTTGCGCAGTGGGCGTTGGACCGGCTGGCGCCCGATGCACATGATGGGGCAGCGAGTCACCGGCAAGACGCTCGGCCTCGTCGGCATGGGACGGGTCGCGCGAGCCGTCGCCCACCGCGCGCACCATGGTTTCGGCATGCGGGTGCTCTGTTACGATCCGTCGCCGCCGTCGCCGGTCGAGCTCGCCGCGTTGGGCGCCGAGCCACGTGCCACCCTCGAAGCGTTGTTGGGCGAGTCGGACGTGGTGTCGCTGCATTGTCCCAGTACGCCCGCGACGCGCGGCATGATGAACGATGCGCGCCTGGCGCAAATGAAGCCGGGTGCGTTTCTCATCAACACGGCGCGCGGTGACGTCGTTGTCGACGATGCCCTCATCGCGGCGCTGCGATCCGGTCACCTCGCCGGAGCTGGTCTCGACGTGTATCGCGGGGAACCACAGCTGGAGCGGCGCTACCTCGAGCTGGAAAACGTGGTGCTGCTGCCGCACCTCGGCTCCGCGACCAAGGAAACACGCGAAGCGATGGGACTGCGGGCGGTGGACAATCTGGCGGCTTTTTTTGATGGCAGGCCGATCCCCGACCGCGTGGCGTGACCGCAGCAGCGGGCAGGGGCTTGCGGGCCGAGAGTGAGATGATTATCTAAATATCTATGCTCGATCGGACCTTTCGCGCTCTGGCGGACCCGACCCGCCGCCGCATCCTCCACCTCCTCAAGGATGGCGATCTCGCGGCCGGTGAACTCGCGGCGCACTTCGACATGGCATTCGCTTCGGTTTCGTATCACCTGCAGGTATTGCGGGATTCCGGCCTCGTCCAATCGCGTCGCGAGGGGCAGCACATCATCTACTCGCTCAACACCACGGTCTTCCAGGACGTGTTGCAGCACCTGCTCGACATCGGTGGCGGCACCGCGCCCAGGAAGCCACAGGCCCGCTCGCGAGGTGGCACATGATTCGCAAACTCTGGCCAGGCCTTCTGCTCAACCTCGGCGCGGCGGTGTTCGGGTTCGCCATGCTGAGCCGCCTGCCCGAACGGGTGGCGAGCCACTGGGGCGCCCACGGCGAAATCAACGGGTGGTCGTCTCGCCTCGCACTCGTGCTGCTCGTACCAATCATGTCGCTGGTGATGGCCGTCGTGTTGGCATACGCGCCGCAACTCGACCCGAAGCGTCGCAACTTCCCGATGCACGCCGGCGCCTACTGGGTCGTGACGAACGCGGTCCTGGTATTCCTTGCCGTCGTTCATGTCGTGCTGATCGGATTCAACCTCGGCTGGCAGGTCGACATCAACGCGGTGATCGGCGTTGGCCTTGGCGTCCTGTTCATGGTGCTTGGCAACGTGCTGACGCGCGTGCGACCGAACTGGATCTTCGGCGTCCGCACCCCATGGACGCTGTCGAGCGATCGCTCGTGGCGGGAAACGCACCGGCTGGCGGGATACGGGTTCGTCGCCGCCGGCCTCGCGGTGTTTGTTACGTCGTTCACATCGCCCAAGGCCATGTTCATCGTGGTGTTGGTCGGGGTCGGCGGCACCGCGTTGGTGGCAGTCATCTGGAGCTACTTCGCGTGGAAGCGCGACCCGAACGCACAGGGGAGGGAGTCATGAGCCACCGCGTACTCACCGCGTTGATCGCGGCCGTATTCACCTCGTCCATTCCGACGAGCCTTCGGGCGCAGGCACTGCCTGCGGGCGTGACGGAGCGCGGCATCACCGTACCTGGCCCGGTGCCGCTTCCCGGAACGTTGACACTCCCGGACGGCGAGGGCCCCTTTCCGGGGGTCATTCTGGTGCACGGTTCGGGGGCCGGTGATCGCGACGAAACGATGCCGCCGCCACTGGCGCCGAACAAGCCATTTCAGGATCTGGCGTGGGGCCTTGCCCAACGGGGGATCGTCGTCCTGCGCTACGACAAGCGCGCGAAGGTGCAAGGAACGTGGTACATCGGCAAGAATTTCACCGTGTACGACGAATCAATTCAGGACGCGCTGAGCGCGCTGACGCTTCTCCGTCAACAGCCGCAGGTTGATATCAGGCACACCTTTCAACTTGGTCATTCGCTCGGTGGCATGCTCGCACCTCGAATCGGCAAGGCTGATGGCAAGGTCGCCGGGATCATCATCATGGCCGGCGCGACTCGGGTGCAGTTGATCGACCAGATGGATCGGCAGGGCGCGTACTTCCAATCGCTCGCCGGGGCCGACTCCGACAAGGTGAAGGCACAGCGCGCTGCGGCTGCGCCGATCTTCGCAAAGGTGCGGGGCCTCAAGCCCGCCGACACCAGCGACAACACCCCGATTCCGGGGATGGGTGGCACGGGGACCAGGTACTGGCTTGACCTCGCGGCGTTCGATCCCGCCCTGACGATGCGTGACCTGCATGTACCGGTGCTGGTGCTACAGGGGATGCGGGACTTTCAGGTCGCACCGGATCAGGTGGACGATTGGCTCAAGGTCGTCGGGCCCCGGCCCGACATCACCGTCAACCGCTACCCGTCGTTGAATCACCTCTTCATGACGGGCACGGGCACGCCGTCCCCGGCGGACTACGCCACGCGGGGACACGTGGATCAACAGGTAATCGCGGATATCGCAGCGTGGGTGAAGGCGAGGTAGGACGCGCGATGTGGCCGCTTACTTCGGCTCGGGGCGGTAGAGTCGCACCCGCACCTTTTCCAACGTGATCAGTCCGCCGCCGATCATCGGATCGAGCTCGGGCAGAATCGCCTCGATCTCCGCTTCCGTGTCGACGCACTCGACCACGATTGGGAGATCGAGTGAAAGGATCTCGAGGCGGTCGGTGCGCAGTCGCGCGGTCGCGCCGAAGCCCATGATCCCCCGATAAACCGTGGCCCCCGCATAGTGCCTGCTGCGGAGCAGTTCAACGATCGCCTGATACAGCGGGCGTCCGTGCCATTGATCGCGTTCACCGAGGTGAATGCGCATCAGGAGCCGCTCACCGGTCTGGCTCTCCATGTTCACGTCCCTCCTTTTCGTAGCACGCTCAACAGGATTTTCGCCGTCAGCATGCCGACCCATATTGCGCCGAGCCCGAGCACCACGCTGCCGCCGACGTTCAATGCCGCGCGCCGCAGGGAGCCCTCCTCGATCAGCCCCATCGTTTCCCAGCTGAAGGTCGAGAACGTGGTGAATCCGCCGCAGAACCCGGTGGTGAGGAGGGCGCGCGCCGCCGGCGAGAGTTCACCGGTATCCAGGGCGACCTGCAGGATGAAGCCCAAGGCGAGGCAGCCTAGCACGTTGACCACGAGCGTGCCGACTGGAAATGCCGTGCCCAGCCGGTTGTGGACCGCACCGCTGAGCAGGTAGCGTGCGACGCCGCCGGCGGCGCTGCCGACGGCGATCGAGAGTATCAGCGAGGAGGACGGCGTCTGTGACACGGGTGACCTTGGGCGCGGGTCAGCAGCGGTAATTGACTAGCGAACTTCAACCTGATGCAAACGGGCGCGCTGTTTCGGCTCCATCTTCACGCGCAGTTGCCCGCACGCCGCATCGATATCCAGTCCGCGACTCCGACGCACCACCGCCTCGACGCCGCGCGTGATCAATTCATCCCGGAACTCGCGGATGCGCGCTGCCGCGGTCGGCGTGAGATCGGGATTGCCCCCGGGGTGCAGCGGCAACAGGTTCACGTGCGCGCCGAGCTTGCGGGCCAGCGACCCAAGTGCCACGACGTCCTTCTCCCGGTCATTCTTGCCGGCGATCAATACGTATTCGAAGGTGATGCGCCGGTGGAACGCGTGCGCGGCCTCCAGCACCTCTTGCAACGAATACTTCTTCTCGATCGGCATCAACGCCAGGCGGTCTGCGGCGTGCGGTGAATGCAACGAGATCGCCAGCCGGAACTGCTCCGGACGCTTGGCGAGCGCGAGCATGCCCGGCACGATCCCGACCGTGGAGACCGTGATGTGCCGCGCGCCGATCCCGAACCCGTCCGGGCTGTTCAGGATCGTCAGCGTCGCGGCCACGGCGTCCCAGTTGAGGAGCGGCTCGCCCATTCCCATGTAGACGATGTTGCTGGGCTTGTCCTCGGGATTCAGCAGCACGATCTCACGAACCTGCGCCGCGATTTCCCAGGCGGTGAGGTTGCGACGGAATCCCATCCGCCCGGTGGCGCAGAACACACAGCCGAGGGCGCAGCCGGCCTGGGACGATATGCAGAGCGTTCGCCGGGAACCGCTGGGGATGAGGACAGACTCGATCTTTTCACCATCGGCGAGCGCCCACAGGAACTTGCGGGTGCCGTCCTGCGACTGCTGAACCACCTCGGCCGTGAGGCGGGGCAGCGGGAGTGCCGCGTCGAGGCGGTCCCGAACGCTCTTCGGGAGCTCCGTGGCGTCCTGCCACGATCCGACGGGTGCCACCCAGAGCCGCCGGAGCAGCTGGGCCGAGCGGTACTTGGGGAGCCCCTCGGCGGCGACCCATTGGTTGAGTCGTGCCGCGGCCTCAGCCGGTGCAAGATCAAGGAGCGTCGTCGTGGTCGGCGGCATCTGCGCGAAAAGTAAGCAGGGCACTGTCGCTCCGTTCCGTACTCGACCGGATGGCCCCGACCACCACGGGTTCCTATGCTTCTTCCGCGCCGCGCGCGCGCGCCCCGGAGCCGAATCGTCATGACCGATGCCACGCACTATATCCCGATCATCACGACCTGCTTCGCGCTCTGGTTTGCTCCCCAGCTGTTTCGTCGGTGGGCCGAGCGCCGCCCCGCGCCGCATCTGGTCTGCTGGGGTATCGGCGTGCTGGTGTACGCCGTCGGCACGACCACAGAATCGCTGACCACGCTGATCGGCTGGCATCCGGCCGTGTTCCGCTTGTGGTACATCAGTGGCGCGCTGCTCGGCGGAGCACCGCTGGCTCAGGGCACCGCCTACCTGCTGCTTCGCCGTCGAACCGCCGACGTCGTGACAAAGTGCCTGCTGCTCGTGGTTGTGATCGCGTCGGTCGGTGTGGTGCTCAGCCCGATCAATCTCGCGCTGGTGGAGGCGCACCGTCTGTCCGGACACGTGCTGCGCTGGACCTGGGTCCGCGGGTTCAGCCCGTTCATCAATACCTATGCCTTGGTGATGTTGGTGGGCGGGGCCATCCTGTCCGCGTGGCGCTACCACCGAGGCGGCGGCAGTCCGGAAAAGGTGGCCGGCAACGTCGCGATCGCGGTGGGAGGCCTGTTACCGGGGATCGGCGGAACAGCGACCCGATTCGGGCATGTCGAAGTCCTGTATGTCACTGAATTGATTGGTCTTATCCTCATCTACCTCGGGTTCTGCCTCAATGTTGGTCGGGTGCGGCTTTTCTTGCCGGTGGTGGCAAGCGAAGGTTAGCTTTGCCGGTCCCATTCCAACCGAGTCGAGCCTGACGGACCGAACTGCTTCGCCCGCCGCAACTTCACTTCGCTCCCATCGCTGTGGCTCCCTGACCCGTGCCGACGTCGGGCAACCTGTTCGCCTCGGCGGCTGGATCCATCGTCGCCGCGACCTTGGCGGGATTGTCTTTCTCGACCTGCGGGACCGCGACGGGCTGGTCCAGCTTTCGTGCGACCCCCAGTGGACGCCGCCCGAGATCATGGTCGCGGCAGCGGCCGCGTCGGCCGAAACGGTCGTGCTGGTTGAGGGCCTCGTCGCGGTGCGCCGTGAGCCTGCCCGCGACATGGCGATGGCCACGCGCGAGATCGAAGTGCAGGTGCATCAACTCCGGGTGGTGGGGCCCGCGACGACACCGGCGATTCCCGTCGCGCGGCGCGAAGGTGAGGACGTCGCCGCCGAAGAGCTGCGCCTCGAGCACCGCGTGCTCGATCTCCGCCGGCCAGAACTCCAGGCCAACCTGGTCCTCCGTCACCGGCTCTTGCAGCGGTCACGTCGCACGCTGACGGAGCTCGGTTTTCTTGAAATCGAAACGCCGATCCTCACCAAGCCTACCCCTGAGGGGGCTCGCGACTACCTCGTGCCGAGTCGCGTGCACCCCGGTGAGTTCTACGCGCTGCCCCAGTCGCCGCAGATCTACAAGCAGCTGCTGATGATGGCCGGGTTCGACCGGTACTTCCAACTCGCGCGTTGTTTTCGCGACGAGGACCTCCGCGCCGATCGCCAGCCGGAGTTCACCCAGATCGACCTGGAAGCCTCGTTCGTCAACCAGGCAGATGTGCTCCCCATTGTCGAACGCGTGCTGGTGGACCTGTGGGCGGAGGCCGGTCACGCCATTGCCGCGCCGTTCGAGCGCCTGACGCACCATGCTGCGATGGAACGGTTCGGCATCGACAAACCCGACCTGCGCTACGGGTTCGAGATCGTGGATCTCACGGGTTCCGTGGCGGACGACGCCGCGCCGTTCGTTCGCGATGCGATCAACAATGCCGGGCGCCTGCGAGCGATCATTGCGCCGGCGGCCGCTGGCATGTCGCGCAAGGAACTCGACGCGCTGAGTGAGGTGGCCAAGGCCAACGGTGCGGGCGGCCTGATCTGGGCGCGGCGGACTGACGCGGGCTGGGAAGGGCAGGGCGTCAAGGCAATCGGCGCCGCCGCCCTGACAGCGCTCGCGGCCACGACCGGCAGCGTACTGCTTGGCGTGGTCGGGCCGGACGCCACTACCTCGCCGGCGCTGCACGCCGTTCGCACGCTGGTCATCCACCGGCCGGACATCACACCGCTGCGACCGCACGCATTTGCGTGGGTCGTCGATTTTCCGTTGTTCGAGCCAGTTCCGGGCACGGACCAATGGGTGTTCACCCACCATCCGTTTACGTCACCCCATCCCGATGACCTCGCCTTCCTGGAACGCGAACCCGGGCGCTGCCGCGCGTTGCACTACGACGCGGTCTACAATGGGAACGAACTCGGCAGCGGCTCGATCCGCATCACCGATCCGGTGTTGCAGGCGACCGTATTCCGATTTCTCGGCATCGCGCCCGATGAGCAACGGCAACGCTTCGGCTTCCTGCTCGATGCGCTCGCGTCCGGCGCGCCGCCCCACGGCGGCTTCGCGCTTGGCTTCGATCGGATCGTCATGCTGCTCGCCGGCGCGTCTTCGCTCCGCGACGTGATCGCCTTCCCCAAGACCGCCGCGGCGCGTGCCCTGTTCGAGGGAGCGCCGACGTCGGTAAGCGCTGCGGAACTCGCCGCGCTGCACCTGCAATCGACCGGTGGCCGGTCGGCATGAACACCGACGATACCCGCGTCACGCTCGCCGCTGACGGCGCCGATCCGATGGCGCTCGCCGGGATCAACGAAGCGAACTTCACCGAACTGCAGCGTGCCCTCGGCGTCCGCGTGTCGCACCGCGGCGACGCCGTCACGATGATCGGCACGGTCGACCAGTTGACGCGCGCGACACCCGTGGTGCAGGGCCTGATCGACCTGGCGCGGAGCGGACAGGCGATCGAGTCCGAAGACGTGTTCCGCATCGCGACCGAGGGGCACGTCGGCGAACTTGGCACCCCGGGCGATTCGGGGAAGATCCTGTTGCCGGGGCGCCGCCGCGCAATCGTCGC
Organism: Gemmatimonadota bacterium; assembly: GCA_025357945.1. Classification (GTDB taxonomy): domain Bacteria; phylum Gemmatimonadota; class Gemmatimonadetes; order Gemmatimonadales; family GWC2-71-9; genus Palsa-1233. The sequence goes on along the minus strand of JANYLJ010000054.1, from coordinate 180,352 downwards.
CAAGACGCCCGGCCAACGCGAGTACCTCAGCGTGATCGCGGCGCACGACATCGTGATCGGCATCGGCCCCGCCGGCACCGGCAAGACCTACCTCGCGGTCGCCAAGGCAGTGGAGGCGCTCGCGCGCAAACAGGTCAAGCGCATCGTGCTCGCGCGCCCCGCGGTCGAGGCCGGTGAGTCACTGGGATTCCTGCCGGGTGACCTGCAACAGAAGGTCGATCCATACCTGCGGCCGCTCTACGACGCGCTCGAAGATATGATGCCGAACGACAAGGTGCAGAAGGCGATCGAGACGCGCGTCATCGAGATCGCGCCGCTGGCGTACATGCGCGGGCGCACGCTCTCCGACGCGTTCATCATCCTTGATGAGGCACAGAACGCGACCGGTGCCCAGATGAAGATGCTCCTGACGCGGCTGGGCGTGAACAGCAAGGTGGTCGTGACCGGCGACAAGACACAGATCGACCTGCCGCGACGCGAGGACTCCGGCCTGGTGCAGATCGAGCGCGTCCTGCCCGGCATCGAGGGCATCGCATTTCACTATCTCACGGACGCCGACGTGGTGCGCCACCGGCTGGTCAAGGACATCATCCGCGCGTACGCCGACGACCAGGCAGGCTGATGCCGGTCGCGGGCATCTCGGCGGTGATCGTGAGCGGCGGCACCGATGGGTTGGCCCGCGCGGTGCGCGCGACGGCTGCGCACGTGTTGCGACACGAACGGCGACGCGCGCGGGTCGCGATCACGTTCGTCGGCAAGACACAGATGCGACGGCTCAACGCCCAGTATCTCGGCCACGACTACTCCACCGACGTGATCTCGTTCCCGTTGCCGCAGCCGGATGGCTCTGTGGCTGCGGACATCTACATCTGCCGCTACGTGGCGGCGCGCAACGCGCGTGCCCACGCCGTTCCGGTTCGTGAGGAACTGCTCCGCCTCGTGGTGCACGGCACGCTCCACATCCTGGGATGGGATCATCCCCAGGACGCGACGCTGACCCGGTCACCGATGTGGCGGCGTCAGGAGCGGTACCTGGCGAGCCTGCCGTGAACGAACTGATCCGCGGCCTTCCGGCGCTTGCCGGCCTGGTCATGCTGGCGGCCAGTCTCATGGCGCTGGCGGGAGAAGGCGAAGCCGAGCTCGGCGCGCGCGCACTCGCCCGCGAAGCGGTGCCCGACCGCCTGCCACCGGCGCGGGCGCTGCACATCATGCATCTCACCCTGCTCACCGTGGCGGCGGCACTCGCCGCGACCGCGGTGGCCTGGTGGTCCTACCCGCCGGTTGGCGCATTGATCCGGGTGATCCTGGTCACGCTGCTCGTGTGGGCAGTGGGCGACCTGGCGCCCCGCCTGCTCGCCGCGCTGGCGCCGGAACTCGTCCCGTACGCGCGGATGGTCGCCCTGCGTGCCGCGCCGGCCTTTGCACCGTTGCTTCACCTCGCCAGCCGTGCCGACCGGAGCCTCAGCGTGACGCCGGGCGCCGCACCCCGTGCCGGTGCCCAGAGGCCGCAGGAGATGGCGTTTGGCGTCTTTTCACTCTCGACCATGACGGTGTCCGAAGTGATGACGCCGCGGATCGATATCATCGCGGTCGACGTCGCCGCGAGCGAAGCCGACGTGATCGCTACGCTGCGCCGAAGCGAGCACGCGCGATTGGTGGTGTTCGACGGGCACGCTGATGCAATCGTCGGCATGTTCCACGCCAAGGACATGCTCCCGCGGCTCCACAGCGGCACCACATCGCATGTCCCGTGGCAAACGTTGATCCGGCCGGCCGGCTTCGTGCCCGAGGCCAAGCGCCTCGATCGCCAGCTCCGCGACTTTCAGCGTGGTAGTGGCCACCTCGCGATCGTCGTTGATGAGTTCGGCGGCACGGCGGGCCTGGTGACGCTCGAGGACATCCTCGAACAGATCGTCGGCGAGATCCAGGACGAGCACGACGTCGATGAGGTGCAGCCGTTGCTGCGGCACGACGACGGCCACTACACGGTGCAGGGCGGCATCCCACTCGCCGACCTCGAAGCCGAGTTGGCGCATGATTTCGGCCAGGACCAGGTCGCCACTGTCGGCGGGCTCGTGCTCGCCGAGTTCGGGCGTGTCCCGCGCACCGGCGAGGAACGGGTGATCGACGGCTGGCGATTCGTCATTGACCTGGTCGTTCGCCGCCGCGTGCGGCGCATCACCGTCTGGCCGCCGCAGCCCGCCGATGAGCAGCGGTCCGCGTGAAGTGGCTCCTGCTGTGCGCCGGGTTGGCGCTGGCCTTCGTCGGATCGGCTGGCGCGGCCGCGTTGGTGACGACTGCGCGGGCCGCACTCGCCGAGGCGATCTCGCGTCGGCTGCGCGGCACGCGGGAGTCACTCGGGTGGCTGGCGACGACGGAACGCCAGGTGGTCGCTGCGACTGCGGCGACATCGCTCGGTGTCGCACTCTCCGGCGCGGCGATTCCCGGGCTCCTCAATGGTGCCACGTCGTGGGCCCTCTGGCTCGTGGTCGTTTTCGTGGGCGTTCCAATCACACTGCTCGGCGGCTACCTGTTGCCACGCTGGCTCACGGTGCCCCGAGCCGAACGTGTCGTGGATCGTTTGCAGCCGGTGTTGACCGGGTGGACCGCACTCCTCGGCGTGGTGCTTCCGGCGCGCAACGCCGATCCGGGCGATGACGTTCGCGCCCTCGCGCGCGAGGGGTCCGCGTCCGGTGTCGGTGGCGAAGAACTGGTGATGGTGGGCGGTGTGATGACCTTCGCCGCACGACCGGTGCGCGCCGTGATGACGCCGCGGACCGACGTGGTGGCCGTCCCGCAGGACGCGGGATACGCTGAGGTCGAAACGGTGTTCGCCGAGAGTGGATACACGCGCGTGCCGGTGTACGGCGCCACGCTCGATGAGATCGTCGGCATGATCCACGCGTTCGACCTGTTCAAGTATCAGGTTGGCGACCCTCTCCCGTTGCGGCAGGTATCGTTCGCGCCGGAGCTGCGTCCGGCTGGCGACGTACTCCTCGATATGCAGCGTGAACGCCAGCACCTCGCGGTCGTGGTCGATGAATTCGGCGGCACGGCGGGTATCGTGACGCTCGAAGACCTCCTCGAGGCGCTCGTCGGCGAGATCGCCGATGAGGACGCCGCCGCGCCGCCAGCGCCCGCGCCGGCGGGCGATCTCCTCGAGGTCGACGGTGCTACCGCGCCGTCGGTAGTCGCCGAGCACTTCGCGGTGGACCTGCCGCCGAGCGACGCGGCATCGTTCGGGGGACTGCTCGCGGAATTGGCTGGACGGATCCCTCGTGCGGGCGACCGCTTCCTGGTCCGGGGGCTCGAGGTTGACGTGATCCAGGCATCCGCCACCCGAGTGGAGCGGGTCCTGATACGCCGCAGCAACGCTGGTGCAGTCAATCTCGATCGCGCGCCGGCATGAAGACGGCGCTAACCGACCAGACCGGTGAACTGGTGGCGCTGGTGCGCGAAGGGCGCGTGGCGGCATTCGTAGACCGCGCCGCCCAGCTTCCCGCGGCTGACGTTGCGGATGTACTGCTCGAGTTGGGAGTGGTGGAGCGGCAGGTGCTGGTGATGCAGCTGCCGCCGCGGCTCGCCGCGCACGCACTCCTCGAGATGCCGCGCGATGCCCGGGCCGAACGAATCCTGGCTGAACTCGGCGCCGAACGCGCGGTGCGCCTTGTTGCCGAACTGGAGGATGACGACGCGGCGGCCCTGTTGGGCCGGTTGTCCCCGGATGAACGCCGGGCGCTGCTTGACCGCCTGGCGGACCCGGCCGCGCTCAACGAGCTGCTGGCCCACGGCGCACGATCCGCCGGCGGACTGATGACATCGCGCTTGGTCACGGTCAGCGAACTCGATCCGATCGGCCTGGCGGTGGAAGCGGTCCGGCGGCAGGCTGCGATGATCGGCGACCTGACAGAGATCTTCGTGGTCGACGCCGAACGTCGGCTACGTGGCGTCCTGTCGTTGCAGCAACTGCTGAGGGCATCGCCAGCGCAGTTGGTTCGTGATGTCATGAGCCGCACCACCGTGCACGTCGGCCCGGACGAGGACCATCAATTGGTCGCCCGGGTGATCGCGCGCTACAACCTGAGCAGTGTCCCGGTGGTCGACCGGGCGGGACGCCTGCTGGGCCGAGTCACCGGCGATGACGTGCGCGACGTCACCGTGGACGAGGCAACAGACGACCTGCTCCGCTTCGGCGGCGTTCTGGTTGGTGAAGGCGTCGACGCCACGTGGTCTTCGGCGGTTCGGAGCCGCCTGCCATGGCTCTACACCAACCTGCTCCTCGCGTTCGGCGCCGCCGCCGTGGTGTACTTCTTCAAGGGCTCGGTACTCCGGATCGTCACGCTCGCCGTATGGATGCCCGTGATTGCCGGTGTGGGTGGCAACGCCGGGACACAGGCGCTGGCGACCTCGGTGCGCCGGCTGATCCTGCATCCAGAGCGGTCGGCGAGGCTCTGGGGGCTCATCGCGCGCGAGGCGGCGACCGGCGCCGTCAACGGTATCGGTATTGGCGCGGTCGTCGGCGGGGTGGCCGTACTTCTCGGCGAAACATGGAAACTCGGCCTCGTCGTGTCGGTCGCGATGGCCGCCAACGTCGCGCTCGCAGCTATCGTCGGGGCGGCCCTCCCGGTGGTTCTCCGGCGCCTGGGCCGCGATCCGGCGCTGGCATCCCCGGTGGTCGTGACCGCCCTCACTGACGCGACCGGTTTTGCCCTGTTGCTCGGCCTTGCCAGCGCCATCCTGCTGTGACCGGTTTTTGGCCTAAGTCGAGGCGTGGTGCTAGGTTCCGTCATGCTCGATGACGCGTTGACCGCCGCGCTGCTGGCGGGGAAAGTCGCCGCTCTGGCGCGGGCCGTTTCGATCGTCGAGAACGGACGATCCGGGTACGAAGAGTTGCTCGCGACGTTGCATCCCCGCCTCGGCCGGGCACGCCGCATCGGACTGACCGGGCCGCCCGGTGCCGGCAAATCCACCCTGACCGAACGCCTGGTCACCGCGTATCGGGTCCAGGGCCTCCGTGTCGCCGTGGTCGCCGTCGACCCGACATCACCGTTCACTGGCGGAGCCCTCCTCGGCGACCGGATCCGGATGGAGAGCGTCGCCCTCGATCCCGGCGTCTACATCCGCTCGATGGCCACGCGGGGCTCACTCGGTGGCCTCGCGACCGCGACGCGCGAAGTGTGCGACGTGCTCGACGCCGCGGGGTTCGAGCGCATCATCGTGGAGACCGTTGGTGTCGGGCAATCCGAACTCGACGTCACCAGAATGGCGGACACGACCGCGCTGATCCTGGTGCCGGAATCTGGCGACGGGATCCAGACGCTGAAGTCCGGCATCATCGAAGCGGCCGATCTCTTCGTGGTGAACAAGGCCGATCGACCCGGCGCCGACAAGTTACGGCGCGAACTGGAGATGTCGCTGGACCTCCGAAGCGGCAGGATGTCACGCCCGGTGCCCGCGCATCATGGCGCGCTCCGTTCGGGTCCGCCGAAACGGCCCGCTGTGGACGTTGCCGACCCGACGGTGTGGCGGCCCCCGGTGCTGGTGACGACGGCGTCGAAGGGCGACGGGATCGAGGCGGTCATCGACGCGCTCGAAGCGCACTGGTTGTGGCTGGTCGCGAGCGGTGCGCTCGAGCAACGGCGGCGCACCCGGCTCGCCGAGCGCACGCGCGAGGTCGTCGAACGTGCCATGCGCCGCTGGGTCTGGCAGGAGGCGCACGCCGACGAGATGATCACCGCCCGGCTGGACGACGTGTCCGTGGGCCGGACGAGTCCCTACGAGCTGGCGGCGGATATCGTTGCCGCACTGAAGGAGGGGGCCAGGGTATGACGACGCTCGCTTCGAACGACTCGCTTCTGGAACGGCTCGCCGTGCAGGGGGAGGAGTTGTCCCGCCTGCGTGACGAGGTCGCGGCGTGGCAGGCGAAGGTCGCCGGAATGAAGCAGCGCGACGACACCACCTTCACCACAATTTCCGGCCGAGCGCTCAATCCCGTCTACACGCCGCTGGACGTTGCGTCGGTCGAGCCGCTCCCCGGCGAGTACCCGTACACCCGCGGGATCCACCCGACCATGTACCGCGGCAAGTTGTGGACGATGCGGCAGTTTGCCGGCTTCGGCACGGCAGCGGACACCAACCAGCGGTACAAGTTCCTGCTCGAACGCGGCCAGACCGGCCTCTCCGTGGCGTTCGATTTTCCGACGCTGATGGGGTACGACTCGGATCATCCCCGGTCGGAGGGCGAGGTCGGCAAGTGCGGCGTCGCGATCTCCTCGCTCGCCGACATGGAGACGCTCTTCGACGGGATCCCCCTGGACCAGGTCTCCGTCTCGATGACGATCAACGGTCCGGCGGCGATCCTGTTCTGCTTCTTCGTGGCTGCCGCCGAACGCCAGGGCGTCCCGATCGCCAAGCTGCAAGGGACGATCCAGAACGACATCCTCAAGGAATTCGTGGCGCAGCACGCCTGGATCTACCCGGTCGAGCCGTCGCTCAAGATTATCGTCGACCTGTTCGAATGGACCAGCGAGCATACGCCGCAGTGGAACTCGATCTCGATTTCGGGGTACCACATTCGCGAAGCCGGGTCGACGGCCGGACAGGAACTCGCCTTCACCCTGGCGAACGGATTCACCTACGTCGAACGCGGCATCGCGCGCGGGCTGGACGTCGATCGCTTCGCGCCCCGGCTGTCGTTCTTCTGGGACGTGCACAACGACTTCTTCGAGGAGATCGCCAAGTTGCGCGCCGCGCGGCGAATCTGGGCGCGTCACCTGCGTGAGCGTTACGGCGCGCGCGACGAGCGATCGCTCAAGATGCGGTTCCATTGCCAGACGGCCGGCGTCTCGCTCACCGCGCAGCAGCCAATGAACAACGTCGCGCGCGTCGCGTATCAGGCCCTCGCCGCCGTGCTCGGCGGCACGCAGTCGCTCCACACCAACGCGCTCGACGAGACGTTGGCGCTGCCGACCGAATTGTCGGTGCGGGTGGCGTTGCGCACGCAGCAGATCCTCGCCTACGAGACCGGCGCCGCCAACGTCGCCGATCCCCTCGGCGGGTCGTATCTGGTCGAGGCGCTGACCGAGCAGATGGAAGCCGAAGCGGAAGCAATCTTTGCCCAGGTCGAAGCGATGGGTGGTACCGTGGCGGCGATCGAAGCGGGCTGGTTCCAGCGCGAGATCGCCCGCTCCGCCTCGCGATTCCAGGCGGAAGTGGAGGCTGGCCAGCGGACGGTCGTCGGGCTCAATGCGTTTGTCGAAGACAACGAACCGCCGATCGATATCCTCAAGATCGACCAGGCGGCGGAAGTAGAGCAGCGGCGTCGCATGGTCGCAATGCGCGCATCCCGTGACCAGGCGCTGGTGGATGCCCGCCTCGCGGCGCTGACAACCTCGGCGCAGGACGACCGGAACATCATCCCCGCGATGCTCGATTGCGCGCGGGCCTATTGCACCCTCTTTGAAATCCGGCACGTGCTCGAACAGGTCTGGGGAGCGTATCGTGAGCCGGTGTTTTTCTAGAGATCACGAAGGAGCAGACGATGGCCAGTAATCGGCAGGCAGCTGACGCGCAGGACGTGTTGCGCATGAAGCCCGGTCCGCACCCGGTCGTGAGTTGTTACCTCAAACTTGAGCCGCGGGATCGCACGCGAAAGAAGTACCTGGTCAAGGCGAGGAACCGGATCAAGGCACTCGAGTACGCGCTGCCGTCCCTGGGATGGGACAAGCGGGGCCAGGACGCGGTCCGGGCGGACCTCGCGCGCATCCTCGATTTCCTGAGTGATGAAGCGATGCTGCCCGATGCACAAGGCCTCGCGATTTTCGCCTGCCAGGCGATGAAGATGTTCCAGGTCCGCCCGTTACCACGGGTACATCGCTCCCGGCTGGCCGTGGACCGCACGCCGCTCGTCCGCGAGCTCGCGGCGAGTGAGGCGGAATTCGGCCGGCTGTTTACCGTGACACTCGACCGGACCTTCGCGCTGATCTGGGAGGTGACCGCCACCGAAACGAAGATGGTCCAGAAGGTCACCTGGAAGATCACCCGCGGCGGGCGGTATCACGCGGCGGGCGGGCGCGGCGACGCCACCGGCGAGTATTCGTTTCACAATCGCATCCGCGACGCCAGGCGGCGGCACCTCGAAGGCGTTGCCCACGCCCTGTTTGAGCTCGATCGAAAGTCGCCCGGGCATCAGATCGTGCTCGCGGCATCCGGCAGCGATGCCGCCGCGCTCGAACCGTTCCTGCACAACTACCTCGCCGACCGACTGATCGGGATCGCGAAGCTGGGGCCGAAGGATGCAACACCCGCGGTGGTGCAGCGGCTGACGATGGAAGTGCACGTGCGCCACGCGCAGCTCTCCGAAGAACGCCATATCGAAGAACTGGCCGAAGGTCTCGGGACCAGCTGGGCAGTGAACGGGGTGCGCGAGACGCTGAAGGCGCTGTCCCACGGCCAGGTGCGGCTGCTGCTCGTGCGCGGCGACGCCGTGATGCCGGGGTTCCGCTCGACGAAGACGGGTCGGCTGTCGACACTCGCGCGCGACTTGCGCGCGGATGGCGAAGTCATCCCGACGTTGGACGTGATCGATGATGCCATCGAAGAGGCACTCCGCCAGCGCGTCGCACTCGACGTGATGTACGACGTCGAGCATGCCGACGCGGTCGACGGACTGGCCGGATTGCTCCGGTTCAAATGACTTGCCTGGGAGTGGCCGCATGATGGCTGTCGCCGACGCACTGCTGCTCACCCGCCCGATTCGGGTGCTGGTCGCCAAACCCGGCCTCGACGGCCATGACCGCGGGGCGAAGGTCGTGGCGGCGGCCCTGCGCGATGCCGGGATGGAAGTGATCTATACCGGACTCCACCAGACCCCGGAGATGATCGCGTCGGCGGCAGTGCAGGAAGACGCCGACGTCGTTGGCCTGTCGATTCTTTCCGGCGCACACATGACGCTCTTCCCGCGCGTGCGGCAGTTGCTCGTGGACCAGGGCCGTGGCGACATCCTGGTCACCGGTGGAGGCATCATTCCGCAGGAAGACATGGCCGCGCTGCAGGCACAGGGGATCGGACGACTCTTCGGACCCGGCACGCCGACCGCCGATCTCATCGCGTACGTCCAGGACTGGGCGCGCGCAAACCTGCGCAACTGACCCCGATGACGGGCGATCGGGCGTCTCGCCTTCGCGCGCTGACCGACGAGTACCTGGTTCTCGCCGCGAAGCTCCGGCTCGGCGGCGGCACCAAACGCGTGGAGAAGATGCACGCGAAGGGCCAGCTGTCGCCGCGCGAGCGCGTGACCCAGCTGCTCGATCCGGCGACGCGCTGGCTCGAGATCGGGCTTCTCGTCGCGTATGACCGCTACAACGGCGACGCGCCAGCGGCGGGGGTCATCACCGGTGTCGGCGTCGTCAGCGGGCGGGAGGTCGTGGTCGTCGCGAACGACGCGACAGTGAAGGCCGGGTCGTGGTGGCCCGAGACGATCACCAAGATCCTGCGGGCGCAGGAAGTCGCCATGCGCCAGCGCATACCGATCATCTATCTGGTCGACTCCGCCGGCGTCAACTTGCCGTATCAGGAAGGCGTCTTTCCCGGCCAGTACGGCGCGGCGCGGATCTTCTATTACAACTCACTGATGCGGCGCTACCTCCACGTTCCGCAGATCGCCGCGGTGATGGGAAGCTGCGTCGCGGGCGGCGCGTACCTCCCCGCGCTCTCGGACGTGATCTTCATGGTCGACGGCACCTCGTTCATGGGGCTCGGCGGGCCGAATCTTGTCAAGGGTGCCACGGGCCAGGTCGTCGACGGCGAGGCGCTCGGCGGCGCGCGTGCCCACACCGAGGTGAGCGGCGTGGCCCACTACCGCGCCGCAAACGATCCCGAGTGCTTGCGGCGGATCCGCGAGTACGTCGCACGACTGCCGGCCAGCGCGCCGCCCCTCGCAACGGTGGGCGACGCGCGGCCACCGAAGACCGATCCGGCCGCGCTTTACGACCTCCTCCCCCACGATCATCGCCTGTCGTATGACATGCGGCAGATCCTCGATTGCCTGCTCGATGGCGGCGTGTTCGACGAATTCCAGCCGGGCCTCGCCGGCGAGATACTCTGTGGTCACGCCCGAATCGCCGGCCGACCCGTCGCGGTGATCGCCAACCAGCGCGGTCTGATCAAGGGGCGCGCCGGCGAAAAGCCGCGCTTCGGTGGCATCGTGTACGCCGAGACCGCGGAGAAGGTGGCGTTTTTCATCGACACCGCCAATCGCGAACGGCTGCCGATCCTCTTTGTGCAGGACGTCAGCGGATTCATGGTGGGTCCGGAGGCGGAACACGAGGGAATCATCCGGGCCGGTGCCCGCTTCGTTGAGGCGATGGCGACCGCCCTCGTGCCGAAGTTCGTCCTGACGGTCAATCACGCCTCCGGCGCCGGCTACTATGCCATGGCAGGGCAGGGATTTGATCCCGACTTCATCGTCTCCTGGCCAACCGGGCGCATGGCGGTGATGGAGGGCGAGTCCGCGATCATGGCGGCGCACGGCACCGCGATCGAGAAGGCGCGGAAGGAGCATCGCGAACTCGACGCCGACACGCAGCGGTCGATCGACGCGATGCGCGTCGACTACGAACACCAGCTCGACGCCCGCTACGCAGCGGCCCGCGGTTTCGTCGACGCCATCGTCCCGCCGGAAGAGACGCGCGACCTCCTCGCCTTTCTGCTGCGCGTGACTTCGAATAATCCCGGGCCCCACCTTGGGCCATTTGTGTTGGCTGGGTCGCTCGGATGAAACGGTTGCCGGTCATCTGGTTCGTCCCGATCGTGCTTGCGTTCGCGTCGTGCGGTCACCGCGCCACGCCGGCGGCAGCCCCGGTTCCCGCGCCGGCCGATCCCCACGCCAGCGGACCACACGACCCGGTCGCACCTGAGGCAGCGTGTGCGGTCGGTCCGGGTGGCGCGGGCTGCCTCGGGACGGCGCTGAATCGAATGCGACGCGACTCCGCGGCGATCGCTTTCGCGCATGGTTTGATGGCGCTCCGCTCGACTGGCGTCCCGCGCTTCGCCGCCGACCACCCGATGTGGGACGGACGCGGTGTGCTGATAGCAATTCTCGACAGCGGGATCGATCCCGGCGTACCGGGCCTCGCGCTGGCCGCCGACGGGTCGACCAAGGTGCTCGACCTGCGCGACTTCTCTGGCGAAGGGCGGGTTCGCTTGCAGCGTGTGGTGCGGCGCGGCGACACGTTGCTCGTGGGCGACCGGCGCATTCTCGGAGCGTCGCGGGTCGCGGCGCTGGCGGGCGACTCGCCGATCTGGGGCGGCACCATTGCGGAGTTGGCGCTCGGCAAACCACCCGCCGCCGACATCAACGGGAACGGAACTGTGGGTGACACGCTGGTGGTGGTGGTCGCGAAGACCACGTCCGGTTGGGAGCTCCTTGCCGATACCGACGGCGACGGGACATTGGCGAACGAGCGTCCGGTCCACGACTACCTCGTCGCACGGGAGCTGTTCAGCTGGTATCAGCCCGTCGGGGTGGATCCGAAGCGTGGCGCTGCGCCGCTCGACATCGCCGTCAACCTGGCGGACTCCGCCGGTACGCCGGTTCTCGATCTCTTCTTTGATACCAGCAGTCACGGCACGCACGTTTCCGGGATCGCCGCTGGGCACAATCTCTATGGCGTGGCGGGTTTCGACGGTGTCGCGCCGGGTGCCAGGATCATCGGCCTCAAGATCGCTGACGATGCCCACGGGGCGGTGAGTGTGACCGGCTCGATGGTGCGTGCCCTCGACTACGCCATCGGCTTCGCCGGCGCACGGGCGATGCCGCTGGTGGTGAACCTGTCGTTCGGCGTGGGCAACGAACATGAGGGGACCGCGCGCATCGATGCGATGATCGATTCGATGCTGGCGGCGCATCCTGAGGTCGTGATGACCGTCGCCGCAGGCAATGACGGTCCCGGGCTCAGCAGTCTCGGGGTTCCCGGCAGTGCAACGCGCGTTATTTCCGTCGGCGCGACACTACCCCTGGTATTCGCCGGCGCCGGCGCCGATGACACGAGCGCGGAACCGGTCGCATCGTTCTCGAGTCGCGGTGGCGAGATTGCCGGCCCCGACATCGTCCTGCCGGGCGTGGCCTATTCGACGGTTCCCAACTTTGCGATTGGGGACGAACAGGAGAATGGCACCAGCATGGCGTCGCCGTACGGCGCCGGGCTCGCCGCGCGGCTGCTGTCGGGCCTGCGCGCGTCGGGGCGCGCCGCCCCGGCTCGGATCATCCGGCAGAGTCTCCGGATGGGAGCCCGTCCGCTTCCGTCGGGCGTCAGCTCGGATCAGGGAGCTGGGCTCCCCGATCTCACGCGCGCCTGGCAGTGGTTGACCGCGTCGCACGATTTCGCCGAGGTCGCCGTCGATGTTGGCAGTGCGACCGGTCGTGGCGCCGTGTACCTCACCGCGAGCCCCGACGCCGCGAGCGCGCGGCCGCTCGGCGCGCGCGTCGTGCTTCGCCGCCTCGACAGCGCGGGTTCGCTGACACTCCGCCTCCGTGCCGATGCGAACTGGCTGCAGCTGCCCGAGACGATCACGCTCACGGCCGGCCGCGGCGAGTTCACGCTAGGCATCCTCCCCGGTGCCGCTGTCGCGCCCGGAATATTGAGCGCCCTGATTCGTGTCGAAGGCCCGGACGAGACTGCCGGTCCGCTCGCCGTGATCCCGGTGGTCGTGCGTACACCGGTGTCGGCATCCGGCACCAGGGCGCCCGTCAACCTCAACGTCACCGCCGGCGGTATCGGGCGCGTGTTCGTGCCGACAGACACCGGCCGCGGCCTGCAGATCGAGGTGGCAACGCTGACGGCATCGGAGCGGGTCGCTGCGGCGCTGCATGAACCGGGTGGCATGCCGTTCCGGGATGACCGCATGATTCCGGCCGGTTTCGGTGATGGTGCGGGACTGTTCGACCTCGCCGCGAATGACGTCGTCGCCGGTATCTATGAGGTGGATGTCGTCGCCGGCCCGCTGGCGCCGATCGCGGCGAAGGTCACCGTGCGGCAGGCGCCCCTTCGTCTCGGCGCCACGATGGTACGGGACACCTTGCACGTCACCGCCCGGAGCCTGATCGCCAGGTCGCTCCCGGTCCGCCTTCGCGCTGGATTGACCGGTGCGGAACGTCGCATCACAGTGCAACGCGACGGCGATGCTCCCACCCGCATCGCGATCCCGGTGCCCACCTGGGCCGTCCGCATGGTCGTTGACACCCGGATGCCGCGCGAAGAGTGGTCGCGCTTCACCGACTTCGGCCTTTCGTTTCTCGATCGCCGCGGGCGTGAGTTCGAAACCCATCCGATCAACTATGCCTTCAGCCGCGCCGTTCCGGAGCTACCCGACAGCATCGCGGGTGATACCGTGATCGTGCTGCTTTCGCCGGGCTTTGCCGACCCGCGAGACCCCGGTGCCTGGTCCGTCGAGCTGACGGTCCGCTTCTATGTCGAGAAGCCGTACGCGCTCGACGGTGATGGTTCGCCGGTCAAGCCGGTCGCGGCCGGTGCGCTGCGCGAAGAACGCTTTGTGCCGGGCCTGATGCCAATCCAATTCCCAGTAGACTTCGTCCCGCTCGTGACTATCGTGGCGCTGGAAGGGACTGACCATATCTGGACGCGCGAGCTGACGCTGGCCAGACCGGCCGAGGCGCCGCGATGAGTCGACCCAGGACGGTCCGGGTTGCGGCGGGGCAGGGCTTCTGGGGCGACTGGCTCGAGGCGCCGCTGCGGCAGGTGCGCGGCGGACCGATCGATTATCTGGTGCTCGACTATCTCGCTGAAGTCACCATGTCGATTCTTCAAAAGCAGCGCAGCCGCGATCCCGCGACTGGCTACGCCCGCGATTTTGTCAGCCAGATGGAGCGCATTCTTCCCGACGTCGCCGACAAGGGCATCCGCGTCATTTCCAACGCGGGTGGCGTGAATCCCCGCGCCTGCGCCACCGCGGTGCGGGCCGCCGCCGACCGACTCGGCCTGGGGGAGACGATCCGGATCGGCCTGGTGACCGGCGATGACCTGATGGGTCGGCTCGACGAGTTGGTTGCCGGTGGCGAGCCGTTCGCCAACATGGACACCGGCCGCCCGCTCAGCGACGTGCGCGACCACGTGCGTGCCGCCAACGCCTACCTCGGCATGGCCCCGGTGGTTGAAGCCTTGCAGCGCGGCGCGAACGTCGTGATCACCGGCCGGGTCACCGACACCGGCCTCACACTCGGCCCGCTGGTCCACGAATTCGGCTGGCAGCCCGACGATTGGGATCGGATTGCGGCCGGAACGATCGCCGGTCATATCCTCGAGTGCGGCGCACAGAGCTCGGGCGGCAACCTGCTCAAGGATTGGCGGTCGGTGAAGCGGCTCGATGACGTCGGCTTTCCGATCGTTGAGGCGCAGGCAGACGGTAGCTTCACCGTGACCAAGCACCGTGGCACGGGCGGCGTGGTCAACGTCGCATCAGTGACCGAGCAACTCGTGTATGAAATGGGCGACCCGAACGCGTACATCACACCGGACGGCGTCGCCGATTTCACGACGATCCAGTTGCGGCAGACGGCCAAGGATCGGGTCCACGTTTCGGGAATCCGCGGCCGGCCCCGTACGCCGATGCTCAAGGTCTCCGTCGCCTGGTTTTACGGATACAAGGCGGTGGGAACGCTCGTCTACTCGTGGCCGGACGCAGTGGACAAGGCGAAGGCAGCCGATGCGATCCTCCGCAAGCGCCTGAAATCGCTCGGCTTGACGTTCGAGCAGGTCCTCACCGAGCTGGTCGGCGTCAACGCGACGCACGGGCGTCTCGGCGGCGATCCCGACCCCGATATCGCGGAGGTGATGCTGCGCATCGGCGTGCGCGCGCGCGAACGGGAGCCGGTGGAACGATTCAGTCGCGAGATTGCTCCGCTGGTACTGACCGGCCCACCGAGCGTCACCGGCTTTGCCGGCGGCCGTCCCCAGGTTGAGGAAATCGTCGCCTACTGGCCTGCACTGCTGACGCGTGAGTTGATCGAGCCCCTTGTCCGCGTGGAGTTGCTCTGATGCCGGGGACCCGCATTCAGTTGCGTTACCTCGCCCACGCGCGTTCCGGCGACAAAGGCGACACGGCCAACGTCGGTCTGATCGCCCTCGCGCCGGAGTTGTATCCGGTGCTCGAGGCACAGGTCACCGCGAAGCGCGTGGCCAGGCATTTCAAGGGGATGGTGAGCGGTGTGGAACGCTTCGAGCTCCCCAACCTCACCGCGCTCAATTTCCTGCTGCACGGTGCGCTGGACGGTGGCGGCACCCTCTCCCTCAAGACCGACGCGCAGGGCAAGGTCTTTTCAACCGCGCTGTTGCGGATGGAGATTGACCTGCCCCGCAAGCTGGCCAACCGGTGGCGGAATCGCGATGAGTGACCACGTCCTGATGTCGCTCGAGGCCGGCGTGCTCACATTGACGCTCAACCGGCCCGCCAAGCGCAACGCGCTGGACACGGCGACACTCGACGGACTCGCCGAAGGCTTGGCGCGCGCCGAACTCGAGTCGGGGATTCGTGTTGTCGCGATCCGCGGCGCGGGAAAAGATTTCTGTGCCGGGGCGGATCTCGACGAGTTGCTCGCCTCCGCCGATAGCACGATGGCGGAGAACGAACGGTCGGCGCTGGCGCTCGGCGAAATCTTCCTCGCCTTGCGGCGCCTGCCGAAGCCGAGCGTGGCGATCGTGCACGGGCGCGCGCTCGCCGGCGGTGCCGGGCTCGCGACGGCGTGCGACATCGTGATCGCCGCCGCGTCGTCGCGATTCGGTTACCCCGAGATCGAACGCGGTTTCGTCCCCGCCATGGTGATGACGATGCTCCGACGGTCAGTCGGTGAGAAGCGCGCGTTCGAGCTCGTCGCGACCGGACGGCAGGTCGGCGCGGACGAGGCGCTGGCCCTCGGATTGGTGAGCCGTGTCTTTCCTGACGGCTCGCTCAACGCCGAAACAGCAGACCTGCTCGCCACCCTCGCAACACGCAGCGCCACGGCATTCGCGCTGTCCAAGCAGCTCTTCCTCGAACTCGACGAGCGCACCTTCGCCGACGGCATCCTGCTGGGCGCGCGGGTCAACGCCTTGGCACGCAGCACGCCGGAGTTCCGCCAGGCGATCGCGGAGTTCCTCGCCAAGTGATGCGGCTCCGGGTCGTCGCCGGGCTTGCCGGCCTGGGCCTGGCGATCCTCGCGGTCGCCCGCGACGACAAACGCATCGCGTCGGCGGCGATTGCGGTACTGATCGTCGCGCTCGTACTGCGGCTCGTCGCGCGGCGTCGCGCGTAAGCATTCCACCCGAACGCGCTCGAACGCCCCACGTAGCACCACCGGCCCGAACAACCTCCGGGCCATGTCCTCCCCACTCGAGCTCGCCCGCAACCTGTTGCGCACGTCGTTCGGCCATGCCGAGTTCCGGCCACTGCAATCCCGCATCATCCATCACGTGCTGTGCGGGCGCGACGTCCTGGCGGTCCTGCCGACGGGCGGCGGCAAGTCACTCTGCTTCCAGATTCCGGCGCTCGCATCCGGTCGCCTCACGGTCGTGGTCTCACCGCTGATCGCGCTGATGCAGGACCAGGTCGGAGCGCTCGTCCGGCGGGGTGTGGCAGCGGCAGCGCTCAATAGCACCCACGACGCCACGACCCAGGCTGGCCTGGTGGCCGATGCGGCGGCGGGCCGGCTGAAACTCCTCTATGTCTCGCCCGAGCGGTTGCCGCGATTCGCCGACGAACTGTTGGCGCGGGGCGGCAGTATCAGCCGGATCGCGGTGGACGAGGCACACTGCATCGTCGAGTGGGGCCACGATTTCCGACCGAGCTTTCGCGCGCTGCGACGCGTTCGGGAGCTGGTCGGAACCCCGCCCGTCATCGCCCTCACCGGCACGGCGACGCCGGACGTGCGCCGCGACATCCAGGATTCGCTCGGGTTCCGGCCCGATGCACGAGAGATCGTCGGTTCGTTCGATCGGCCGAACCTGCGCTTCGATGTCGTCGGCGTCTCGGGTCGCGAGGATCGCCTGGCGCGGCTGACCGCCCTGGTCCGCGGCACGCGTGGCGCAGGTATCGTGTATGCACCGACGCGCGGGCTGGTCGACGGTCTCACCCGCATCATGGTCGAATCGGGTGTAGCGGCCGCGCCGTATCACGCGGGCATGACGGCACCCGAGCGCAGCACCGTGCTGCAGCGCTTTCTCAATGATGAGGTGCGCGTGGTCGTCGCGACCTGCGCGTTTGGCATGGGCATCGACAAGGCGGCCGTGCGCCTGGTCGCCCATTGGACGATGCCTGCGACGCCTGAGTCGTACTATCAGGAAGCGGGTCGTGCCGGTCGCGATCGCGCGCCGGCGCGGTGTGTCCTCTTTCACCATCCGTCCGATGCCGTGCTGCCGCGCAAGCAACTCGCGACCACTTTTCCATCCGAACGACTCCTCGAGCGACTCTGGCGGGATCCGTCACTCCGGTCGCGCCAACCGGCGAGCGTGGTGGCAGCCGCCGATCGTTTGGCGGCCGAGCTGCGGCCCGAACGGGGCGCCGTGGCATGGCAGGGAGTGCGCCGCCGCCGGCGCGAAGCTGCGCGTCGGATCGACGCGATGGTCGCCTACGCCCGCGCGCGCGGGTGTCGGCGGCGGAACCTGTTGGCATGGTTCGGCGAACGGATCGATCGCTGTGGCGGCTGCGATCGTTGTGCGCCGAATCGGCGGTGACGGCGAAACGACACCAGGACGGCTCGCGCCGCTATTGCAGCCGGCGCGTCTCACCGGTTGACGTGATTTGCCAGGTCGCCCGCCCGAGCCGCTCGCGGATCATCGTCGGTGGCGCAACGGCGCTTCCGGCGGCCACCAGGTTCCCCACGAAGAGATCGGCCTGCGAGTAATCGACCTGATAGCCGAGGTCCTTCATCGAGGCGATGGTCATCCGCGACAACGGCATGAAGACCCCTGGCGCTTCGATGAATCCAGTCATCAGCTCGGCGTGGAAGAACGATTCGCGCCAGTGGACTCCGGCCGTGCCGGCGAGGCCGACGTTCTCGAGCGGCGGGGTCGTGCCCGGGAAGCCCAGGGCCGCGCTGAACGGTGGCCAGATCGAGACTGCCTCCGGTCCGATGAACCTCGGGTCCGTGGTTCCGAGCCCACTGGTCAGGCCTCGACTCGACCACGCGGTGCCGAAGCCCAGCACGTGTGCCATCTCATGCGTGATCGTGGCGACGATCTGATTTGTGGCGGCCAGCGCCGGCAGGTCCGCGGAATCAAACTGCATCGTTCCGACCACCGTGAGATCCGAGCTCGACCGCGATGCGCACGGGCCCGCCGAACCAAGCACGTTCGCCACGCCGTCGATCGGGATCACCTCGGCGAAGATCACCACGTCCGTCACCGTTTCGTTCATTGCCGGCTGGAGTGCGGAGCACGCCCCCGCCGGGAGGTTGACCGGCACCGGGGTCAGATGTGCCGTGATGATCGACATCCAACGCCGCGCCGCCGCGACAAACGCGTCACGCTCATCGGCGGACATGCTCGTGAGGAAGCGCAAATCGATCAGGAACGAGGCTGCGACGCCGGTCGCCGTAAACGTGACCGGTGTCGCGCCGAGTCCTGCGGTCGCCGCCACCGTGCTGCTGCTCCCTTGGCCCAGCCGCCAATCCGCGGGAGCCGCGACGCCGTCGGCGCCGCTGAGCGCCGTCCCGCCGGTCACGGTCGCATCACCGCCAGTGACGGCGAACGTCACGGGAACTCCGGCGAGCGGACGTCCGAGTGCGTCCTTGACGAGCACCCGAGGCACGTTGGTAACCGGGAACCTGAGGTAGCCCGTCTGTGCTGTCGACGTTGTCGCGGCGAGCACCGGGGCCGACGTCAGCCCCTGGGCGGTGAATGAGAGCGATGCGCCACCGGTGATCTGTGCCCTTAGTGCGTTGCCACCCACCACCGTGCCCAGGGTCCATGAGCCGACCTGGGCAACACCGCTCGCGTCCGTGCTGGCGGTGCCACCGGTGATGCTCCCACCGCCCTGGGACACCGTGAACGTGACGGTCGCGCCAGGAACCGGATTGCCGAAGATGTCGACTACCAGCACCGCTGGCGGTGGGGTGACCGCCTGACCGACGAGTGCGATGTACCCTTGCTGGCCGGACAAGCGGACCGTCACACCGGTCCCGGCCACCGCGGTGGCACTCACCGTGGCGAGGAGGGCGGTCCCACCGACCGCCGCCTGCAACGTGTTCGTGCCTGGCGTGGTACCCAACACCCAGCCGCCGACGCTCGCGCGGCCATTTGCATCCGTCTGGGTGGAATCGCCGAGAATCGACCCGCCGCCGCCAACCACTGTAAAACGGACGGTAAGGCCGGGAATTGCGCTGCCCGCCCCATCCTGAACCCGCACCGACGGCGCCGTCGCGACGCCGGTGCCGACCGTTGCCGACTGGTTCGCGCCAGCCACGACAACGATTGCCGACGGGCTGCCGCCGAGGTCGCCGTTGCTCCGGCACGCGCTCGCGACGACGACCAGGACGCCCGCGACGACGCGCAGCCCGGCGTTCACCACAGTATTTCTAGAAGTCATGGTGCCAATTTGCCAGCAAGGCATGGGCCAGCGCCACTATTCGAACGAGCGGCCCATCCTCGACGCGCAAGCAGCTTTGGGCCTGCACCGGCGTCTTGGCTGGGGCCCGCGGTCTTGTCGTAAGTACCGGCATTGCATATGTTTAGGTATGCAGCCTGAGCTAGACGGCCCGCTGGTCCCGGCCCCGAGCGGCAGAGACACTCCCTCCAGCCGGGCTGCATATCGCTTTCTTTCGATTCTCCGCTGGTTCCACAGGTCCATCGTTGCGCATCGCCCCGCAAAAACACGACAGCTCCGACACCCGGCCTGCGTTGGCCAGGCATCGGGCGCGTTTGACACGATCCCGTCGACCGCGTCCCATGCCACCCGGCGCATTCCGCGGCTGCCGAAGCTCTCGTCCGGGATGCGCCCCGACCTGTGGCGGCGGCCTTCGTCCCTTCAATTGGTGAGGCGGGCGCTCGCGCGCTCGAGCCCTCCCAGAGACCTCCGTGAAGCGCGAAATCCTGATCTCAGGCACCCCCCGCGAAACCCGCGTTGCTATCCTCGAGGACGACCGACTTGTCGAACTGCTGGTCGATCGCCCTGACCACCGGCGGACCGTCGGTGACATCTACCTCGGTCGGGTAGAAGCGGTTCTCGGCGGCATCCAGGCCGCTTTTGTCGACATCGGCATGGAGAAGAGCGCCTACCTCCACGCCTCCGATCTGCTCGAGCCGGAGGACGACGAGGATCCGGAAGACCGGGACGACGACGAGCCGTTGGACGGCGACGCCGAGCCAGGCGAGGCCGGTGACCCGGGTGACCCGGGTGACGCCGGCGAAGCGGTAGCGGCCGGCGAGCCGGCGACCGCCGTCTCGGCGCGTCCGAAGCGCCGCGGCGACGGCGGTCGGCGCGAAATCAGCGGCCGGCGGGCCATTCCCGATATCGCCGAACGCCTCAAGAAGGGCGAGATGCTCCCGGTGCAGGTGACCAAGGAGCCGATCTCGACCAAGGGTTGTCGTGTCACCGCCCAGATTTCATTGGCGGGTCGTTTTCTCGTCTACATGCCGTACGCCACCAAGGTCGGCGTGTCGCGCAAGATCGAGAACCGGGAACAGCGGGCCAAACTTCGCGAGATGGTGTCCGGGCTGGTGCCCCCGGACGCCGGTGGCGTGATCGTGCGTACCGTGGCCGAAGGTGTGACGGAGGACCACTTCCGCCGCGAGATCCTGTCGCTGATCAATACCTGGAAAAAGATCAAGCGGAAGCAGACCTTCGCCCGCCGCGGCCCGGCGCTGCTGCACCGCGAGGCGTCGCTCACCCGCAGCTTGGTGCGCGACGTGTTCTCCGCCAAGGTGGACGCGCTCTGGGTGGACTCGCGCGAATTGCACCACGAAATCAGCCAGTACCTCGAGCTGATTGATCCCGAACTCACCGAACGGGTGCACTTCTACGACGAGTCGGTGCCGCTGTTCGATCGCTTCAAGATCGAGCCGGAAATCCGTGACCTGTTCCAGCCGCGAGTCGAGTTGCCGAGCGGCGGGTACTTGATCATCCAACCCACCGAAGCGCTGGTCTCGATCGACGTGAACACCGGGCGCTACACTGGCAAGCGCGATCCCGAAAAGACGATCCTGCGCACTAACATCGAAGCGGCGCGAGAGATTGCCCGCCAAATCAGGCTGCGCGACGTGGGCGGCATCATCGTGGCCGACTTCATCGACATGGAAACCAAGGCGAACCGCGACCGCGTGGTGTCGGAACTCCGCACCCATCTCGGTCGCGACCGCGCCCGCACCCGAGCGTATGCCGTGTCCGAACTTGGCCTGATCGAGATGACCCGGCAGCGGGTCCGGCCATCGCTCTGGGCGTCGATGACGCGCGAGTGCACGACGTGCCACGGTACCGGCCGCGTTTTCTCACCCGAGGTGGTCGCCCGCCGGCTGGAGCGGGCGCTCAAGCGGGCCGGCACTGAGAAGAAGGACCGCAAGCTCGCCATCCGGCTCCATCCGGATGTGGCCCTGTACCTGTTGGAGGAGGAGACGAAGCTGGTCGCCAACCTCGGCCGCCAGGGCGGGCTGGACCTCGAGGTACGCGACGATCCCATGCTTCGGCTCGACGAGTTTCGGCTGATGTCGCGGCCGGCTGGACGCGATGTCACCGAGCTGTACGCGGTGGCATGAGTCCCCGCGCGCACTTGCACCAAGCCAGTGCCTGCAATATATTTACGGGCTATATTTGGAGCTGACTATGTACGCGATTTTCAAGGCACTCGGGAAGCAGTGGCGCGCCGAAACCGGCGCGACGATTCGGCTTCCGTTGATGGAAAAGAAGTCTCCGGGCGACAAGGTCGTCTTCGATGAGGTGCTGCTCGCGTCGTCGGGCGATACCGTCACCGCGGGTACGCCGACCATCAAGGGTGCGTCGGTCGCGGTCGAAGTGATCGGCCATGGCAAGGAAGACAAGATCTACGTGTTCAAGTTCAAGCGCCGGAAGAACTACCGGCGGAAAACCGGGCATCGGCAGAAGTACACTGAAGTCCGCATCACCGACGTCGTACTCGGTTGAGGTAACAGGTGGCACATAAAAAGGGCGTCGGCTCAAGCCGCAACGGTCGCAACTCGAATCCCCAGTACCTCGGCGTCAAGCATTTCGGTGGCGAGCGGGTGACGGCGGGAAGCATTCTGGTCAAGCAGCGCGGGACCAGGTTCCACGTCGGGAACAACGTCTTCAAGGCGAAGGACGACTCGTTGCACACCTACATCGACGGCGTCGTGAAATTCGAGCGCAAGGATCGCGACCGCCTCAAGATCTCGGTGTATCCGATCGAGAGCGTCGGCGCGTAGGCACGGCGGGCCTGTGTTGCGAGGGCGCTCCTTTTGGGGGCGCCTTTTTGTTGGCCGTGAACCGACGGCCCACAATCAGGGTTCGCGTGATTTTTTCGAACATCGGACGCGAACTGACCCTACCGGCTCACGGCCCGCGGCCGCTGTTCCTCAACCGTGCCGGCCAATTCCCGCAAAGTCCGTCGACGCCGAGTTCGGCCAGGCGCTGAGCCTCCGCAGCCTCGTTGACGGTCCAGGCGATCAAGGCGATCCCTGCGTCATGACAGGCCACGACAAGCGGTGCGTCGATCAGGTACGCTTCCTGCCAAAGCATTGCAGCCCCGGCATCCCTCACCTGTTGTACCGGATCGACCGGGTACGACCGCGACAGTACGCCGACGCGAAGGCCGGGGTCGGCCCGGTGCAGGCGGGCGATCACGCGGTGATCGAAGGCGTGGACGGAGGAACGGTCCGGGCCGTACGCGTGCAGCAGGGCCAGCAGTGCAGCATCGGCCGCGGGCGGCAGGGTCTTCGCTTCGACAAAGACCTCGAGCCTCGCCAGAACGGCCAACGCCGCCGCGAGAGTCGGCACCGGCGAGCCATCGGCGAGCCGAGTGGCGCAGACCCTGCTGAGTGGGGTGGCAGCAATCAGCTCCCCCGTGGCCAGGGCAGGGTCGTGATGCACCACGAATTCGCCGTCCAAAGTGGTCTGCAGGTCCAGTTCCACCCCGTGGCAGGAGCCCGGGTGGCCCGGAGATGCCGCGATCCGGAACGCTTCGAGCGAGTTCTCGACCGCGTGCCCCGAGGCGCCTCGGTGGCCGATCACGACGGGACGTTCCGCTGTGGAAAACGATGGGGAAGGCATGTTTGTCCGCTGTTGATATCGTGGAAACTACTTGAGGCTGCAGATCATATCAACATTGTTGACAACGAGATGTGTACTTTGTGCACACGAGGTAAGGCGATCCGAAAGGTTGTTGCGCCAGGTCGATCCGACCGAGTGCGCCGACCGCCGCCGTTGCAAACGAACAACACCCTATTAACGAATCGCGTGTGGCCTCGTCATTCGGGGGGACAGTGCTAGTGGGTTCGGACGGGGCACCCGATCCCGAGCTCGTGGTGGCTTGGCGCGGCGGGGACGAGCGCGCCGCGGGTCAATTGGTCCACCGTCACGCGGCGGCATTGGGTCGTTATCTCGCCGCCTCGGGAGCCACCAGCGCCGACGTTGATGATCTTGTTCAGGATACGTTTTTCAAGGCGTTCCGCGGGCTCGATGGGTGGCGCGGCGATGGCTCGTTTCGTGGTTGGCTCTTTCGTATCGCTGGCAACCTGCTCAAGGACCGGTTCCGCCAGAACAAGGGGCGAATCTTCCTGGAGATCGAAGAACACGACATCGCTGGCAGCGCCGATCCGGCCGGGGAATTGGCAGCGGATGAAACGGGACGGCTGCTCCAGCAGGGACTGCTGCGCTTGCCACGGCTGCAGCGCGAGGTATTCCTGCTCCGTGTGCAGCAGGGACTCGAGTACGCCGAGATTGCCAGCGCGCTCGGTAGCACGACCGGGGCGGCACGGGTGCATTATCATCACGCGGTAAAGCGATTGAAGGAGTTGTTGGCATGATCGATTGTGCGGCGATGCGAGACCGGATGCCTGAGGCAGCGCGCGGGACGGTATCGTGGACCGGGGCGGAGGTGGCGCACTTGGCAACGTGCACCGACTGCGCGCTGGAGTGGCGCATCGTGCGCGCAGGTGCTCAGCTGCATGCCGGAACGGCGGTCGCGGCGGATCGTGTCGCAGCGGCGGTCATGGCCCGGTTGCGGGCGGCGCCACCCGAGCGAAGCGTGATCCGCCGCTTGCCGTGGCGGGGTAGCGTGATTGGTCTGTTGGCTGCCGCCGCCAGCGTGGTACTGATTCTGTCGGCGCCGCGGTTGCAGCGCCCGCGCGCCGGCAACGCCAGCGACACGGCGACCGCGCTCGGGATCTTGCCGGAGTTGCAGGCGTTGGACGATGGCCAACTCCGCAGCGTCTTGCAGTCGCTCGGGTCCACCGCGGCCGATGCCACACCCGGCGTGGTGCCGCATCTTGAAGACCTGACTGACAGTGAGCTTCAGCTGTTGCTCCATTCGCAGGGGGGAGAATGACGCATGCTTTGAGGGTCGGCCTGGTGCTGGCTGGCTCGCTGCTCGCTATCGCGCCGATGAGCGCGCAGCAGGGCTCACGTCCACGTGCCGCGTTGGTGCGGGATATTGACGTCATGTTCATGAATCAGGTAACGCGCGAGATGGCGTTGTCCGGCGACCAGGTTACGCGCTTCCAACGGTTGGTATCGACGTGGGCCCAGAAGCGCGCCACGTTGGCGGCGGAGGAACGGCGCCTGCGTCAAGCACTCGCGAGCGAACTCCGCCCGGGGGTCGCGGCGAATCCGGACAGTGTGTCCAAGTTCGTGGACGCCTTGAACGACAATCGGGTCGACTACGCCAATAGTTTTCGCGACGAGATGCGCGAGCTCACGCCGATCCTCACACCGGTGCAGCGCGGCCAGTTCCAGGTTGCCCGTGACCGGTTGCTCCAGCGGATACGTGACCTCCAGCAGCAGCGTCCGGGTGCCGGGTCCCTCCGGCAACCAGACTAGACCCGGAAGCCTTGACGAGCGGACCGTCACGGGCCTTTTTGGTTCGGCTTGGCCCAAGTGGCGGAACGGTATACGCGGCGGACTCAAAATCCGCTTCTCGCAAGGGATTGTGGGTTCGATTCCCACCTTGGGCATTCATGTCTCGCCTTGTTGCGGCGCGCCTCGCCGCCTGCTGATGACCCCGGCCGGTTTATTTTGACGATTCACCGGGGAGTTTCATGCCACTCGTTGTAACGCACCGCGTCGCCGCCGCCGCCGCGCTCAAAGGCCCGCTCGTCATTCTTCCTGTCGCCCAGGGTCCGCTCGCGGATAGTCTCGCCGCCTTCGATCAGGCCTGTGGTGGCGCGCTGGCACGCTGTCTGGCGTCCGGCGACTTCACCGGCGCCAAGGACGACACCGCGCTGGTGTACCCCGATCCCGGCGGACCGGAGCGGGTGTTACTCGTCGGCATGGGCGAGGCGGAGCAGGTCACCGCCGCCGCCCTTCGGCGCGCCGCGATGATCGGTGGCAAGAAGGCCCGGACCCTCGGCGCGCCCACGGCGTCGTTGCTCTTCACCAGCAGTGCCGCTCCGAAGGTCGCGGCGGGCCGGGCCGGCCAGGCGCTGGCGGAAGGTGTTCCGTTCGGTGCCTGGCACTACCCCGATCTGAAGCGACCGCCGGAATCGCCAAAGCCGGACTTCACGCAGTGCGAACTGATCACGGCCGACGCCAGTGCCGACTTCGCGGCTGGGCTCACCCGCGGCAATGCTGTCGCGGCGGGCCAGACGCTCACGCGCGGGCTACAAGTGCTGCCGGGGAACACCTGCACGCCGGAGTACCTCGGGGAACGCGCCCGCGAGCTGGCAGAGCGCCACGGCTTCACCATCACGGTGATGGACAAGGCGGCGATCACCAAGGCGGGGATGCACGCGTTGCTCGCGGTGGCGAAGGGAAGCGCGGTCGAGCCGCGGTTCATCATCCTCGAGCACCGCGGCAGCAAGGCGGCGCCGGTCGTGCTGGTCGGCAAGGGCGTGACGTTCGACACCGGCGGTATCTCGATCAAGCCACCGCAGAACATGGAGGACATGAAGTACGACATGTCCGGTGCGGCCGCGGTGCTCGGTGCGTTCGAGACGATCGGTCTCCTGAAGCCAACGCAGCACGTGATCGGCCTCATCCCGTCGTGCGAAAACATGCCGTCGAGCACGGCCTACCGGCCGGGCGACGTGGTCAGTTCGCATCTTGGCAAGACCATCGAAGTGGTCAATACCGACGCCGAGGGACGGTTGCTTCTCGGCGATGCACTGTCGTGGGCGCGCCAGTATTCGCCGGCCGCCGTGATTGACTGCGCCACGCTGACCGGTGCCATCGTCATCGCCTTGGGGCACACGGCCAGCGGCCTCATGGGGACGGACCGGGCATTGCTGGACGCCGTGCGTGAGGCGGGTGAAGCCGCCGATGAGCGGGTGTGGGAGTTGCCGCTGTGGGATGACTACCGCGAATTGATCAAGTCGGAAATCGCCGACATGAAGAATTCGGGTGGTCGCGCGGCCGGGAGCATTACGGCCGGGTGGTTCCTCCGGGAGTTCGCCGAAGGATATCCGTGGGCGCACGTCGACATCGCCGGCACGGCGTACACCGATCGCGAGTCGCCGACTCAGGTGAAGGGCCCCACCGGCGTGATGGTGCGGCTATTCACCGAATACCTGCTCGCGCGCGCCTGATCAGCACGGTGCGCGCACCGATTGTGGTCGCGGTGGTCGCTGCGCTGGCCCTGGGTACCGCCGGTCCGCTGCACGCGCAGGACCCGATTCCGGTTCGTCCGCCCGACAGCCTCAAGGCCGACTCGCTTCGTCCGAAGCCGGACACGATCTCCACCACGGATCGGCTTCTCAAGGCGCAGCAGGACCAGCGGATCCAGTTGCAGCCGCTGCCGCTCTGCGGCGTTGCGCCGCTGCAGCCGGCGAGCACGCGCACCATTTTCACTCGCGATTCCATTGATTGGGCGCCGGCGCAATCGGTCGGCGAGCTGCTGCAGCGCGTCGCCGGCGTGTTCCTCGAGCGCAGCGACTGGATCGGCAGTCCCGAGCTGCCCAATGTCTTCGGTCACGGCGCGTCATCGGTGTCCTACGAGCTGGATTGCGTGCCGATGCTCGCGCTCGGTGTCGATTCCGTCGCCGTCGATCCCTCGCCGTGGCCGCTCGGCTTTCTCGACCGGGTGGAAGTCGAAACGTCGCCCGGCCTGATGCGCGTCTTCCTGTTCACGCGTCGTCACGATCGCGCGGCGCCGCGCACCAAGATCGGCGCCTCGCAGGGCGATCGCGGCGCGTCGCGCTACCTGGCGATGTTCGAGCGGCGATACAGCAGCGGCATCGGCCTCAGCATCGGCGCGGACTACGTCGGCGTCAATCCGCCGACGGGCGCCACCGGCGGCAACAATATTCCGAGCGGGTGGTTCCAGCTCGGGTACGTCCCGTCGGCGCGCTTCGGCATCCAGGCGCAGTTGATGACCAACGTGATCACCAGGAATCTGCTGCTGGATGACGTGACGCACGACACGTTGAGTCGGCAGGTGAAGGGGAGCCGCACCGACGTGCAGCTGCGGGCGGCGTGGCGCCAGCGCGCCGACGGGCTCGGCCGGAGCCTCGACCTGTTCGCCGCCCACACCGCGTGGGCGAGTGACTCGGCGCCGGGACACCAGGGAATCGGCGAATTTGGCGCCGTCGGTGCGTTGCGCCGACCCACGTGGTCGGCGCAGCTGAGCGCCTGGCACTACACCCGGCGGACATCGCTCGACAGCCGCCTCGACCTGGGGTGGGCACCGACCGACCGAGTCAATGGTTCGCTGCAACTGGTCGTCCAGCGGCACGACGGCGACCGCCAGAGCCAGTGGGCGACGGCGCGCGTCGGCGTCAAGCTGCCGTATGGGTTCCGCCTCGGTGGCACGGTCAGCGACGGACGCCGAGTGCAGGCGCCGTCGCTCAGGGACGACGTCGCGCAGCAGTTTACCGACGCCCAGGTGACCGCGGGGTTCGCATCGAAACCGCTGAGCATTGACGCCGGGTACGCCAGCGACGAAGGGTGGCGTCCGCAGGCGTATCCTGAGTTTGTCGCGATTACGAGCCTGGCGCCACTGGCGCGGACGGGATGGGTGACCGGACATGCCCGGGTCGCGCCAGTGGGGTTCTTGACCCTCGAAGCGGTCTACCAGAACCCGGTCTCCGGCGGATCGCCGGACGCGTCGCCACCGCAGCACATGCTCGCCACCGCGACGATCCGGTCACGGTTCCTGCGAAACTTCCCCAGCGGAATCTTCGACCTCAAGCTGCAGGCGGTCCTGGAGAAGTGGGGCGACGGGATCGGCGGGCGCGATGCCCTGGGTGCGGCCATCCCGCTTCCGGCGGCAACCTTCTTTCGCGCCATCATCCAGATGCAGATCGGGCCGTTCATTTTGTACTACGACAAGGTCAATCTCCAGGCCACCAGGACCGGCTACGTTCCGCGCTACCGCATCCAGCCGGTGGGGAGCACCTTCGGTATTCGGTGGGAGTTCTCCAACTGATGCCTGGGCGGCTATCTTTCCGGGCTTGCTCACTTCCGGAGCCGCGGCCGTGGCGCTAAGCATGACCGGGTTTGGGGCGGCGGAGGGCGATGTGGCCGGGCGGCGGGCCCGGGTTGAGATCCGGACGGTGAACCACCGGTTTTTCAACTTGGCCACCCGACTCCCGCTCGAGCTGGCAGGTGCCGAAACCGAGCTTCGGGACGCGCTGCGCCGGGAATTCGAGCGCGGGCATGTCAACGTGCAGGTCCGCTGGATTGACGCCGCGCCGGCGACGGCAGCGATCGACACCGAGCGGGCCGAGGCGGTCGTCGCGGCGCTCCGCGGGTTGCAGGAGCGGTTCGGGCTCGGCGGCGAGGTGACGGTCGAGCTGGTCGCCCGGCAGGCGGACGTATTCGGGCTGCGGCGCGACGACGAGCAGGCCGTGCCGTGGAGCGCGCTGGCGCCGGTGGTGGCCGGCGCGGCGGCGGAGTGTCGGGCCGCCCGGAAGCGCGAAGGCGCCGCACTCGCCGTCGAACTGGGCGAACGGTTGCAGGAACTGGAACGCGGGGCAGCGCGGATTGCCGGGCAGGCGCCGCTGCGATTGGTGCGGGAGCGCGATCGGCTGGCGGCGAACGTCCGGCAGTTGCTTGACGGTTACAGTATCGACGAGGCTCGGGTGGCCGCGGAGCTCGCGATCGCAGCTGACCGACTCGACATCACCGAGGAGTTGGTGCGGTTTCGGGCGCATGTGGTGGCGGCGCGGGAAGCGCTCGAGCGCGACCAACCGGTGGGTAAGCAGCTCGGTTTTCTGGCGCAGGAACTGGGTCGCGAGGTGAACACGATGGGCGCCAAGGCGAACGACGCACTGATCGCACACGAGGTGGTGGCGATGAAAGGCGAGCTCGAAAAGGTGCGGGAGCAGCTGGAGAACCTCGAGTGACGCCGATGGTGGTGGTGCTCTCGTCGCCGTCCGGTGGTGGTAAGACGAGCATCACGCAACGCCTCGTCGCGCAACGCGCCGATTGCGGGTACTCGATCTCTGCGACGACGCGGGCAGCCCGACCGGGTGAGCAGAACGGCGTGGCGTACTACTTTCTCGCCCCCGACGAGTTCGAACGTCGGGTTCAGGCCGGCGACTTCGCGGAACACGCCGTGTACAACGGGCATCGGTACGGGACGTTGACGAGCGAACTGGTGCGGGTGATGCACGGCGGCCAGCACGTGTTGCTCGACATTGAAGTGGTCGGTGCGCGACAGGTCCGGGCACGGTTTCCTGACGCGGTACTTGTGTTCATCGTGCCACCCAGCGGGGCGGTGCTCGCCGAGCGACTGCGCGGCCGCCGGACCGAGGCGGCGGGAGTCATCGCCGGACGGTTGCAGCAGGCGATCGACGAACTGGGCGCGGCGGTTGAGTATGACTACGTGGTGGTGAATGACGAAGTCGGGATGGCGGTCGCGGCCGTGAACGCCATCCTCGATGCGGAGTCACGGCGAACCAGTCGGCAGCGCGATTTTGCCGTCGTGCTCGACCGACTTCGAGCTGAGGTCGCCGCGGAATTGCTCCGC
The DNA here is from genome assembly GCA_025357945.1 of Gemmatimonadota bacterium. Lineage (GTDB taxonomy): Bacteria > Gemmatimonadota > Gemmatimonadetes > Gemmatimonadales > GWC2-71-9 > Palsa-1233. The sequence continues at coordinate 150,255 of JANYLJ010000054.1, read as the reverse complement.
GCGTCCCCCGCGAAATGACCCAGGAGAAGTAGATGGAAATCTTTACCCCGCAGGAAGTCGCGCGCGAGACCGGTTCCAAATACCGGGGCGTGCTGGTAGCCGCAAAGTTCGCCCGTTACCTCAACGAGTTCCCGCCCGAGGCAGTCGCTGGGTGGCAGAAGACCGAGGGCGTGAAGAAGCTGACCACGCTCGCACTGCAGAAGCTCACGAGCGGCGAATTGACGTTCCGCGAGCTGCGCCGGCGTCGCACCGAGGCCTGATATGTGGCAGGGCCGGCGTGTCGTCCTCGGGGTGACCGGGGGGATCGCGGCCTACAAGTGTGTCCTGCTGGCGCGCGACCTCGCTCGCCGCGGCGCGCAGGTCGATGTCGTGATGTCCCGCGGTGCCGCCGAGTTCGTCGGCGCCGTAACGTTCGAAGCGATGACCCGTCGCCCCGTTCGCTCTTCGCTGTGGGAGCGGAACGGGGCGCTTGACCATGTGGTACTCGGCCAGCATGCGGACCTGATCATCGTCGCGCCGGCCACCGCGCACTTCCTGGCACGGGCGGCGGCCGGGATCGCCGACGACCTGTTGACGTCGATCGTGCTCGCGAGCACCGCGCCGATCCTGATCGCTCCCGCCATGAACGATGCGATGTTCGCCAACCCGGCCACCCAGTCGAACCTCCGACGCCTCGGCTCCCGCGGCTGGCGCAGCGTCGGTCCGGCGGTCGGCGAGCTCGCCGAAGGTCCCTCGGAGCGTCCGGGACGGATGGCAGAAGTCGAGGAGATCCTGGCGCATGCGGCGCGCCTGCTTCACGCGCCGAGTGCGCTCGCTGGACGGCGCATCGTGGTGACCGCGGGGCCGACTCGCGAGTCGATCGATCCGGTGCGAGTGCTCACCAATCGGTCGAGCGGGAAAATGGGTTATCGTCTCGCCGAGGCCGCGTGGCAACGTGGCGCGAGCGTGACGTTGATCAGCGGGCCGTCAAGTGAGCTCGCGCCCGTCGGCGTCGACATCGTGCGGGTCGAGACGACCGCGCAAATGGTGAGCGCGGTGCGGGAATCACTCGCCGGCAGCGACGTGCTGATCATGGCGGCGGCGCCGGCGGATTATCGCCCGCTTAGACCCCGCGCCGACAAGTTGCCGCGGAGCGATGGCGGGTTCGCACTCGAACTTGGCGCCACGGAGGACATCCTGCTGGCCACGGCGGCCGATCGTCCGGCCGACCTGATTGCGGTGGGGTTTGCGCTGGAAACCGGCAACGCGATCGAGAAAGGGCGCGACAAGCTGCAGCGAAAGCAGCTGGACATGATCGTCGTCAACGACGCGTTGGAGCCGGGTGCGGGGTTCGACGTCGACACCAACGCGGTGACGATTCTCGATCGGCGGGGGCGTGCCGAGCGGGTGCCGCTGCGCAGCAAGGCGGCGGTGGCAGAGGCAATCCTCGATGCGATCGAGAAGTACCGTGAGTGACGCGATGCGGCACTACCTCGAGCTGCAACAGGACCTCGGCGGCGACGAGGTGATCTTTGACGCGCCGGTCGACGTTCGGGCGGCGCTCCGAGCGAGCGATCCGGCTCCGCGGGCCGAAACAGTCGCACCGGTCGCACCGGTCGCACCGGTCGCGCCAAGGTCTGGCATCGGTTTATCGGCGCAAGTCGCCCGCGCCACTGCCGCAGGTCGGCCTGCCGCGGCAGTCGCAGCGGCGGCGACCGAAGCCGCGCCAGACCGACCCGCCGCGGCGGCGCGTCAAGGTCCGCCACCGATTCCGGGTCCGGGCCTGACGATCGTGTCGCCCAGGTCCGCCGAGATGCCCGCCTGGGCGTCCCTGGACGAGATCGCCGCGATCGTGCGCGAGTGCCGGAAGTGTCCGCTCTGCGAGACGCGAACGCATGCCGTCCCCGGGGAAGGGAACCCGTCGGCGCGCCTGATGGTCGTCGGCGAGGGTCCGGGTGAGAGCGAGGATTTGTCGGGGCGACCATTTGTTGGTCGCGCCGGCGACCTGCTCAACAAGATGCTGGAGGCGATTGCGGTTCCGCGGGCCGAGGCGTTCATCGCCAATGTGGTGAAGTGCCGGCCACCGAAGAACCGCGTGCCGCTGCCCGACGAGCGCCAGGCATGCCTGCCGTACCTCGGGCGCCAGGTTGCGCTGGTGCAGCCCAAGGTGTTGCTGGCGCTCGGCGGGACGGCTGCAGAGGCGATGCTGGGTATCAAGAAGTCGCTTGGTGCGCTACGCTTGCAGGTGCACAGTTGGAACGGCATTCCCTTGATTGTCACGTATCACCCCGCAGCATTGTTGCGTAACCCAGATTGGAAGCGGCCGGCGTGGGATGACCTCCGTATTGTCAGACAGCTCCTTGACCGCGACACCTGACCCGTTCCAGGGGCGCGGTGTCCCCTGGAGCCAGGAAGCTGAGCAGGCCGTCCTCGGTGCGATGATCATCGACGGCGACGCGGCGTTGCGTGCCGCCGAGCTGGTCGATGACACGATGTTCTATCGCGAGGGACACCGGCGCCTGTATCGCGCGCTGCGGGGCCTGGTCGAAAGCCGGATGGTGATCGATTACGTCACGCTGCGCGACGAGCTGTTGCGCCGGGGTGATCTCGAGGCCGCCGGCGGCGTGCCGTATCTGGACGAGCTGGTCAACGCGGTCGCCACCGCCGCGAACCTCGAGTTCCACGCCCGCATTCTCCGCGACAAGGCGATTCAGCGTCACCTGATCGAGGCGGCGACGCAGATCATCACCGCCACGTACGACGGCAAGTCGACGGCAACCGAGCTGCTCGACAGCGCCGAAGGGAAGATCTTCACCATCGGCCAGCAGCGGCGTGAGTCGGGCTTCGTGCGGATCAAGGAGCGGCTCTGGTCCACGATGGAGCACATCGAGGACCTGCAGCGCAGCGGGTCGGCAATCACCGGCGTGCCGAGCGGCTTTGCGGACCTCGACAAGTTGACCACCGGCTTCCAGAACTCGGAACTGGTGATCGTGGCGGCGCGGCCGTCGATGGGCAAGACCGCATTCTGCCTCAACATCGCGACGCACGCCGCCTACAACCAGTTCGGCGTCGCGATTTTCTCGCTGGAAATGTCGACCGAGGCGCTGGTGCAGCGCATGCTCTGCGCCGAGGCACGGGTGGACTCCCAGGCGGTGCGTCAGGGCCGCGTGCGCGACACCGACTATCCCAAGCTGGCGGCGGCTGCCGGTGTGTTGCAGAACTGTCCGGTGTGGATCGACGACTCCCCGGCGCTCACGCTCCTCGAGATGCGTTCGAAAGCACGGCGCCTGCGTGCGGACAACGACGTCCGGCTGGTGATCGTCGACTATCTCCAACTCATGCGCAGCCCCGAGTACTCGGAGAACCGCGTGCAGGAAATCTCGGACATCTCGCGTTCGTTGAAGCAACTCGCGCGCGAGCTCGAGATTCCCGTCATCGCGCTGTCGCAACTCTCGCGCGCCTCGGAGCAACGTGGCGGCGATCGCCTGCCAATGTTGTCCGATCTGCGCGATTCTGGCGCCATCGAACAGGACGCCGACATCGTCCTCTTCATCCATCGCCCGGAGATGTACCGCGACCTGCGCGAGAAGGCGGAGGAGAAGGGGGACCCGATCGACGGACGTGCCGAGATCCTGCTTGCCAAGCACCGCAACGGCCCGACCGGGCAGGTCAACCTCCGGTTCGAGAAGCAATTCACCCGATTCGAAAACCTTTCGGAGCGGGAGCAATAACGTGGCGAAGCCGCGCTCGGTGTGGCGCTGCACGGAATGCGGGCACGACCATCCGAAGTGGGTCGGGCGTTGCGAAGGGTGCGGCGCCTGGAACAGCGTCGCGGAGGAGCCGATCGCGGCGAAGCCAGCACGCGCGGGCGGCATGGCGGCGCGGAACGCGCCGATCGTTCGCCTCCGCGACGTGATGGCCTCGCGGCTCGAGCGATGGGGTACCGGTCTCGCCGAACTGGACTTTGTGCTCGGTGGCGGGATCGTGCCCGGGTCGATGACGCTCATCGGCGGCGAGCCGGGAATCGGCAAGTCGACGTTGTTGCTGCAGGCCGCCGCACAGCTTGAGGCCGGTGGTCGCGCCGTGTTGTATGCCAGTGGCGAGGAGTCGGCCGAGCAACTGCGCCTCCGAGCCGACCGGCTCGGCGACGTGGCGGGCGACGTGCGCGTGTTGGGCGAAACGCGTCTCGAATCGGTGTTGCAGGCAGCGCGCGCGATGGACGCATCGGTACTCGTCCTCGATTCGATCCAGACCGTATACACCGACGCGCTGGACAGCGCACCGGGCAATGTTGGCCAGGTGCGTGAGTGTGCCGGCCTGTTGATGCGGTTCGCCAAGGAGAGTGGCGTGGCCGTGATCGTGGTCGGCCACGTCACCAAGGGCGGCAGCATCGCCGGGCCGAAAACGCTCGAGCATATCGTCGACACGGTGCTCTACTTCGAAGGCGAGGCAGCGCTCGACTATCGGTTGTTGCGGGCGACCAAGAATCGGTTCGGGTCCGTTGATGAACTGGGCGTCTTCCAGATGACCGAACGCGGACTGGTCGCGGTCAACAATCCGTCGGCGGTGTTCCTTGCCGCGCGTGCCGAAGGGACCGCCGGCAGCGCGGTGACCGCGTTGATGGAGGGGACCCGGCCGGTGCTGGTTGAGGTCCAGGCGCTCGCTGCGCCGTCCGGCTACGGGACGCCCCAGCGCGTCGCCACCGGACTCGATCCCAAGCGACTGGCGGTCATCCTCGCCGTTCTGGAACGGCGGGCCGGTGCGTCGTTCGCCACGCGCGACGTCTTTGTTCAGGTCACCGCGGGCGTCCGTCTCAACGAGCCCGGAGCGGATCTCGCGGTCGCAGCGGCACTCCTCTCGTCGATGCACGATCGGCCGACTCCGGCCAACGCGCTATTCATCGGCGAACTCGGGCTCGGCGGAGAAGTGCGCCCGATCGGCGGGCTGGAGCGGCGATTGGGCGAAGCAGCGCGTCTCGGATTTCTGCAGGCCTTCGGCTCGGCGCGGGCGACGGTCACGGTGCCGGGGATGCGGCTCCACGGACTTGACCACGTGGAAGAACTGGTGCGCGCCCTTGCCGCCTGACGCCGGCGTCATCATTGTCGCCGCCGGGCGCGGAACCCGCTTCGGCAGCGAGGTACCCAAGCAGTATCAGGTGCTGGCGGGGGCGCCGGTGCTGTTGCACGCGGTGCGGCCATTTGCCGCGCACCCGGAAGTGGCCCACATCGTCGTCGTGCTGCCGAGCGCCGACGCAGCCGCGCCACCCGAATGGTTAGCGGCTTTGTGCGGCGGTCGCCTGTCGGTCGCCGCCGGTGGCGCCGAACGGCGCGACTCGGTGACCGCTGGGCTCGCCGCCCTGCCTGCCGAATGCACCATCGTGCTGGTCCACGACGGGGCGCGACCATTTCCGTCACCCGCGATGATTGACGGTGGACTCGCGGCCGCGCGGCATGGACGCAGCGCGGTCCCGGCGCTGCCGATTGCCGATACGATCAAGCGTGCTGACGACTTTGGCCGCGTGCTCTCCACGGTGGACCGGCACGGCCTGTGGTGTGCCCAGACGCCGCAGGCGTTTCCGCGCCGGGTTCTCGAACGTGCCCATGCGGCGGCGCGCGGGGACGAACTCGCGGCCACCGACGACGCCACGATGGTGGAACGTCTGGGCGAGCCGGTCGAATTATTGCCCGGTTCGGCGCGCAACCTGAAGATCACGACTGCGCACGATCTCGCGCTCGCCGCCTGGTACGCGGAGCGACCATGAGCCTGCCGTTTCGCACCGATGCCGATGTCGACGCGGCCGCACCGATCGTTGCGGCGCACCTCGCGTCGGGGAACCTGCTCGCCTACCCCACCGAAACCGTGTACGGTCTCGGTTCATCGCCGGACGACGCGGCGCTCGACCGGCTGGCGAACCTGAAAGGGCGGCCGGCGGGCAAGCCGTTCCTCCTGCTGGTTGACGGTATTGCGATGCTCGAGGCAGCCGGCCTCGCGCTCGGCCCGAACGCGCGGGTTCTGGCGCGTGAGTTCTGGCCCGGACCGCTCACGCTGGTACTCCGCGGCGGTGAAGGGAAGCTTCCCGACCGATTGCGTGGGCCGGAAGGAGGCATCGCGGTGCGCTGGACGTCGCATCGCGGGATCGTCCGATTGCTCCGCTACCTGGGCCACCCGCTGACGTCGACGTCGGCAAACCATCCCGGGCGACCAGCCGCTCCCGGACCCGAAGCGATCGAGCAATACTTTCTCGATCCGATCGCCGCGGGTGAACTGCTCGTTCTGGATGGCGGTACGCTCGGAAACGTTCCGCCGTCCACCCTGGTCGATTGCACCGGATCGGTCGCCCGGCTGGTGCGCGAAGGTGCCATTCCGAGACAGGAACTCCGGCGTCGAGCCGGTTCGATGGCGCCATGATTCCAGCGACCGGTCCGGCATGAACATCCTCCTGGTTTGCTCCGGGAACACATGCCGGTCCCCTCTTGCAGCCGCGATTCTCGCCGACAAGCTCGCCGCGATGCCGGACGTCGGGCCCGCGGTCGTGCAGTCCGCCGGCATCGCGGCCTGGGACGGCACGCCAGCGTCCGAGGGCTCATATCTGGTCGCCATCGAGCGCGGCCTTGACCTCTCGGGGCATCGCGCTCGCATGCTCACGGCGGACCAGGTGCGTGATGCCGACTTGATTCTGACAATGAGCGAGGCGCACGCCCGCCGGGTGGCCGAGCTGGGTGGCGAGCAGAAGGTGTTTACACTCGCGGAATACGGCGGGTATTCCGATGGTCGTCGCGACATCCCCGACCCGATGGGTGGCGACGTCGCCGGCTATCGCGACACGGCGACGCTACTCGACGCGTTGCTCGACCGGGCCATCGTCCGCATGCGCGCCGAACGCCGCCGGTGAGGGTGACCAGCCGCACGCGGGTGTTCGCCGTGCTCGGCGATCCGGTCGGCCACTCGTTGTCGCCGCCAATGCAGAACGCGGGCTTTCAGGCCGCCGGGCTCGATGCCGTGTTCGTGGCGTTGCGACCGACCGCAGCGTCGCTGGCGGGGCAGATGCTTGCGCTCGCTCGGGGCGGCGGCGGCGGGAACGTGACGGTGCCCTACAAGGAAGCGGCGGCGCGGGTGCCCGGCGCTCGCGACGCGCGTGTCGAACAGCTCGCTGCGGCCAACGTGTTCGCCGCCGCCGATGACGGCGTGCACCTCGGCAACACGGATGTCGACGGGATCCTTGCCGCCCTCGACGCGCTGCACGCCCCAGCGGATGCCTGGTACGTCCTCGGCACCGGCGGCAGCGCGCGGGCGGTCGTCGGGGCGGCCGCTGAACGCGGCGCGCGTGTCGCCGTGCGCTCGCGCGATCCCGACCGGGCAGCGGCGTTCGGCACCTGGGCGGCGTCGATCGGCGTACCGCGTGCCGACGCCTCGGAATGTCGTGTCGTGATCAACGCGACACCGCAGGGGCTGGCGGCGACCGATGCGCATCCGCTCGATGTCGTGGCGATCTCCCCTGGCACGGTCGTGCTCGATCTTGTCTACGGCCCCGACGGTCCCACGGCGTGGGTCCGGGCGTGTTCCGCGCGCGGCATCGCGGCCCTTGATGGGCGCGAAGTGCTCCTCGCCCAGGGCGCGGCCTCGTGGCGGTTCTGGTTCCCCGGCGTCCAGCCGCCGGTCGAAGTCATGCGAGCAGTCCTGAATGGTCGCGTGGGCTGAGGTCGCGCTGCGGGTGGAGCGTTGGTTGCTCCCCGCAGAATGCACCGGGTGTCGCTCACCGGTCTCGCCTCGTGACAACGCGCTCGTGTGCGCCGTGTGCCGGTCGCGGTGGCGAGCCATCGCGCCGCCGTTCTGCGCCGTGTGTGGCGAACCGATGCCGCTCGGCCTGGCGTGTCGTGTCTGCGCGGAGTGGCCGCCGGATTTTGGCCCCGTCCGGAGCGCGGTGCGCCTCGATCCGGTCGTCCGACGCCTGGTGCATCGTTTCAAGTACCAGGGGTGGTGGCGGCTGGCCGAGAGCTTCGCGCTGCGGATGGCGCCGCTGGTTGCCGAGGCGGGCGATGTGGATCTGGTCCCGATCCCGCTCGCGCCGCGGCGCCAAGCGGCTCGCGGCTACAATCAGGCGGAGCAGCTCGCCATCGCGCTCGGCGCGCTCACCGGGCTGCCGGTGCGGCGCGACCGATTGGAACGCCGGCGCGAAACGCCGACGCAGACTCGCCTGACCCCGGAAACCCGACGCGCCAACGTTGCCGAGGCGTTCGGCGCGACGGATTGCCATCGCCCTGTCATCCTGGTGGACGATGTTTTCACCACGGGTGCGACATTATGTTCGGCGGCATCCGAGTTGCTGGATTGCGGGGCAGAACAGGTCGGCGCCGTCACGTTCGCGCGGGCCGAGCTGCCGTTGGCGGCGCAGGCGAACCCATTGCGGTGAGCGGAGCTGCAGTCTGCCTCTCACCTCTGCTCGCTCACCTTTATCCTGGTCGAGTTAACTGATGACGATTCGCGTAGGCATCAACGGTTTCGGCCGGATTGGCCGTAACATCCTGCGGGCGGCCAAAGAGCAGGGTCGATCCGACATCGACTTTGTGGCAGTCAACGACCTGACCGATACGAAGACACTGGCTCATCTCCTCAAGTACGACTCCGTGCACGGGCGCTTCCCCGGCGCGGTCGCGGCCGACGGCGACGGCTTGGTAGTGGGCGACGACCGGATCAAGGTGATGTCCGAACGTGACCCGGCCAAGCTGCCGTGGGGCGAGCTCGGCGTGGACATCGTCCTCGAGTCCACCGGCCATTTCACCGACCGCGACGGCGCCGCAAAGCACCTTGCAGCGGGTGCCAGGAAGGTGTTGATCTCGGCGCCTGCCAAGGGCGAAGACAAGACGTTCGTGTACGGCGTCAATCATCTCGACTACGATCCGGCCAAGCACCACGTGATGTCGAATGCGTCCTGCACGACGAACTGTCTGGTGCCGGTGGTGCAGGTGATCATCCAGTCGTTCGGCTTCGTCCGCGGCTTCATGACGACGGTGCACAGCTACACCAACGATCAACAGATACTCGACCTTCCGCACAAGGACCTGCGTCGGGCGCGCGCTGCGGCGCTGTCGATCATCCCCACCTCGACTGGTGCGGCCAAGGCAACGGCGCTGGTGATCCCGCAGGTGAAGGGGAAGCTCGATGGCATCTCGCTCCGGGTTCCCACGGCAGATGTCTCGATCGTGGACCTGACGTGCACCGTCGAAAAGACGACGACGGTCGAGCAGGTGAATGCCGCGTTCCGCGCGGCGGCAGACGGGCCGCTCAGGGGTGTGTTGTTCGTGAGCGATGAACCGCTCGTGTCGGCGGACTATATCGGCAATCAGGCGTCGAGCACGGTGGACGCGTTGTCGACAAGCGTCGTCGACGGCACGCTGGTCCACGTGTCGTCGTGGTACGACAACGAGATGGGGTACTCGGCGCGCTGCGTGGACATGATCCGGCACATCGGCAAGCAGTGGTGAGCAAGCGGACGCTGGCGCAGCTCGCCGCCGCGCATCTCGACGGGCAGCGGGTCGTCGTGCGCGTCGACCTGAACGTGCCGATGGCGGACGGCAAGGTGAGCGACGACACCCGCATTCGCGCGTCGCTGCCAACGATCCAGTACCTGCACGGCAAGGGTGCGCGCGTGGTGTTGCTCTCCCATCTGGGCCGCCCCGCGGGCGGACCCGATCCGAAGTATTCGCTCAAGCCGCTGGTGCGCGACCTGGAAAAGCAACTCGGTTTTCCGGTGACATTCCTCGCCGACCCGACCAGCGCGGACGCAGTCAGTCAGGTGCGTCACCTGCCGCGGGGTGGCGTGGCGCTCGCGGAGAACACGCGCTTCTATTCCGGTGAGGAGACGAACGATCCTGAGCTCGCCGGTCGATTCGCGGCGCTCGGCGACCTGTACGTCAACGACGCCTTCGGCTCGGCTCATCGCGCCCACGCGAGCACCGAAGGGATCGCCCACCGGCTCAAGCCCGCGGTGGCCGGCTTCCTGATGGACAAGGAACTTCGCTTCCTGGGTGAGGCGGTCGACCACCCCAAACGTCCGTTCGTTGCGATCCTCGGTGGTGCGAAGATCTCCGGCAAGATCGACCTCGTCGAAGCGTTGCTCGCGAAGGTCGACCGCATCCTCATCGGTGGCGCGATGGCGTGCACATTTTTCAGGGCGATGGGGCTCGACACGGGCAACTCACTCGTGGAAGCGGATCGCGTTGACATGGCGAAGTCGTTGCTCGCCAAGGCGGGCGACAAGCTGGTGCTGCCGAGCGGCGCGGTGATCGCACAGAAGTTGGAGTCGGGCGCCGGAACGCGCGAAGTCGCGCGCGATCAGATCCCGCCGGGATGGGCAGTGTACGACATCGATAGCGGCAGCGTCACCGCGTTCGCCGCAATCATCGCGGGCGCCAGGACGGTGATCTGGAACGGGCCGATGGGGGTGTTCGAGACGCCACCGTTCGACCACGGTACGCTGGGCGTTGCCCGCGCACTGGCCGCCGCGACCGCGTCGGGTGCGGTGACAATCGTCGGTGGTGGCGATTCCGCGGCGGCCGTCGTCGCGGCTGGACTGGAAAACCAAGTGACGCATGTCTCCACCGGCGGCGGCGCATCGCTGGAGTTCCTGGAAGGAAAGCCGTTGCCCGGCGTGGCTGCGCTGGATGACGCCTGATGTCACGCCCGCTGCTCTTCGCCGCCAACTGGAAGATGTACATCGCGCCCGGTGAGGCGCGCGCGTACCTCGACCGGTTTCTTGCCATCGACAAGCCGCGTCACGGTCGCACCGTGGCGTTCTTCCCGCCTGCCGTGTCACTGGAAACAACCGCCGCGCGGCTGCGCGGTCACGAGCACTACCTCGCTGGTGCGCAGGACGTCCATTGGGAGCCGAAGGGGGCCTTTACTGGCGCCACATCGGTCGCCCTCGCGCGCGGTGCCGGTGCGGCGGCCGCGCTGATCGGTCACAGCGAGCGACGACATCTCTTCGGCGAGACCGACGAAGAGACCAACCGCAAGATGCGCGCGGTGCTCGATGGCGGCTTGCTCGCGCTGCTCTGCGTTGGCGAAAAACTGGCAGAACGCGAGCGCGGCGAAACCGAAGCGGTCGTCACGCGTCAGTTGCGCGCCGGACTCGCTGGCGTGAAGGCCGGCGCCGACCTCGTCATCGCGTACGAACCGGTCTGGGCGATCGGTACCGGACGCAACGCCACGCCGTCCGACGCCGCAGTCGTCCACGCGGCAATTCGCGTCGTGCTGGTGAGCCTGGGCTTTGGGCGGGACACTCGCCTCCTGTACGGCGGCTCGGTCAGTGCGGGTAACGTGGAGCAGCTGCTCGCCGAGCCCGAGATCGACGGCGTACTCGTCGGCGGTGCATCGCTCGATCCGGACGTGTGGGCCGGAGTCTGTGCGGCCCAGGGGTAGCGGAGCTCGTCGTTCAGCGCGGGATTGAGGCGATCGGCCTCCCCGATTAGTTTTGTCCGGCTAAACTCAAGGGACACCAGATGTTCACGTTCTTGCTCGTGGTAATGATTCTCGATGGCCTGCTGCTCTCGGCCGTGGTCCTGATGCAGGCCGGTCAGGGCGGTGGACTTGCCTCCCTTGGCGGTGGAACGACCTCCCAGGTGCTCGGCGGTCGCCAGGCGACCAACCTGCTCACCAGAATGACCTGGTGGACCGGCGGCATCTTCATGGGCCTGGCCCTCCTGCTTTCGCTCGTTTCATCGCACCGCGGCGCGACCGGGGCCTCAGATGTGCAGAAACGGTTGCGTCAGGGTCCGCCGGTGCAGCAGCCCGCCCCGGCGGGGGGCGCGTCGATACCGGGCCTCACTCCGGCACCACCGGGAGCGACCGCACCCGGAACGCCGGCGCCCACGGCGCCGCCTCCTGCAGGGAAGAAGCCCTGATGCAACCCAGCGCAGGCGGGACCGGTCGTCCCGCCTTCGTTTTGTTGGAGGACGGGACCTGGTTCGCCGGAACGTTGATCGGACGAAGCCGTGGTGCGGTGGGTGAAGTCGTGTTTACGACGTCACTCACGGGCTACCAGGAAACCTTCACGGATCCCAGCTACCTCGGCCAGATCGTCGTCATGACGGCACCCATGATCGGCAACTACGGGATCACGCTCACCGACGACGAATCCGCCAAACCCCAAGTCAGTGGCGTGGTGTTTCGCGAACTTTCGACCCACTATTCCAACTGGCAGGCGACGCGGTCGCTCGGTGACTGGCTCGACGCGGCCGGCGTTCCCGTGTTGACTGAGGTGGACACCCGCCGGCTCACCCGGCACATCCGCGAGCGCGGCGCGATGCGCGGTATCATCGCCGAAGGGACCGAACCGACCGACGCCGTGCGTGCCGAGTTGCTCGCATCGCCGTCGATGAACGGACTCGACCTGGCATCGCGCGCTACGACGCCGGCAGCCTACACCCAGGGCGAGGGCCCGCTGGTCGTGGCCTTCGACTACGGCCTCAAGCGCAACATCGTCAGGATGCTCGAAGCGACCGGCTTCCGGGTCGAGGTCGTGCCGGCCGCAACGACCGCTGAGCAGGTACTCGAGCGCCACCCCGACGGCCTGTTTGTGTCGAACGGACCGGGTGATCCCGCGGCAATCGGCTACGCCCGCGATACCATTCGGACCTTGGCCGACACGGGCCTGCCCACGTTCGGTATCTGCTTGGGCCATCAACTGTTAGGGCTCGCGTTTGGTGGTCGCACGATCAAGATGCGCTACGGTCACCGGGGTGGAAATCACCCGGTCAAGGAGCTCGCAACGGGTCGCGTCCTGATCACGACGCAGAACCACGGTTTCGCCGTGGAAGGCGGGCCGGACGGGCTTCCTGGCGCGCCGGACCTCGAGGTCACGCACTTCAACCTGAACGACGGAACGGTCGAGGGGCTGCGTCATCGGCGGCTGCCGGTCTTCGCGGTGCAGTACCACCCGGAAGCGGCGCCGGGTCCCCATGATGCCTATCCCCACTTCGCCGAGTTCATGGCTGCGGTCCAGGCCAGGTTGGGCCAGAATGCCGCAACCTCTTGACAGACAACGCTTAAGCGTCGTACATATCGGCCGATAAGTGAGGCTTCCGGCTCGCCTCACCCAGCCCGTCGCCGAGGGAGCGATGACCAAAGCCGATCTCGTTGAACAGGTGACCGCCGCCATCGCCCGGACCTCCGGGCCAATGATCTCGAAGAAGGATTGCGCCCGGGTTGTGGACGCGTTCCTCGACGCGGTGAAGCTGGCGATGCGCGACCAGCACAACATCGAGGTTCGCGGCTTCGGGACCTTCAAGATCCGCAAGCGCAAGACGCGCATGGCGCGTAACCCGCGCACCGGCGATCCGGTGGAAGTTGCCGCGCGCCCGGTGCCGGTGTTCAAGCCCAGCAAGGAGTTACGCGCTTTGGTCGCGCACGAGGAATACATCCCCGACGAGTCGGAGATGGACGACGACGACGACGAATGAACCGTCACACGGTTCGGCTGTTCGCGCGCTACGCCGAGCTCTTCGGGGCAGAACAGGTTGAGGTGACATTGCCTGCCCGGGCAAGCGTATCCGATCTCATCGGCGCCCTCCGGGTTCTCCCGGGGGGCGCTTCGCTTCCCGAGCGGCCATTTCTCGCCGTGAACATGGCACAGGCCGCATCGCACGACGTCGTTCGCCCGGGCGATGAGCTTGCGCTTCTGCCACCGCTGGCCGGTGGTTGATGTCATGTCATATCTCACGACGCAACCGATTGATCTGATGGAACTTGCCGCTTCGATCACAGCGGCTGACCACGGCGCACTGGTCACCTTCAGCGGACTCGTCCGGGATCATCACGCCGGGCGTCGCGTCGTTTCGCTCGGGTACACGGCGTACCGACCGATGGCGGAGCAGTGTTGTGGCGACATCGTTCGTGAGGCGGAAGCTCATTGGCCTGTGCAGGTGGCGCTGGCGCACCGGCTAGGCGACCTGGCCATCGGCGATGCCGCGGTTGCCGTTGCAGTGACCGCCGGCCATCGCGAGGCCGCGTTCGAGGCGTGTCGGTGGGTGATCGACGAGCTGAAGCGCCGGGTGCCGATCTGGAAGCGCGAGCGCTACGCGGACGGCACCGAGGCGTGGGTCGATCCGACCGCGCCGAGCGGGATCGTCGAGGTCGCGTCATGACGCGTGTGCTCGATCGCCTGAAGCGCCCGCTCGGTGCCCTGCGGATTTCGGTGACCGACCGCTGCAACCTTCGCTGCGGCTACTGCATGCCGGAGGATGAGTACACCTGGCTGCCCCGGGCGTCGTTGCTGTCGTTCGAGGAGATCGTGCGACTGACGCGTGTGTTCGCACGACTCGGTGTCGCCAAGATCCGCCTCACCGGTGGGGAGCCGCTGTTGCGGCGCGACCTCGATCAATTGATTGCGATGATCAAGCCGATCCCCGGCGTGCGAGAGGTCGCGCTGACCACCAACGCGCTGTTGCTCGCTGACCGGGCCGAGCGACTCAAGCGGGCCGGGCTCGACCGGATCACGGTGAGTCTCGACACGTTGCAACCCGACCGCATGGCGGTGTTTGCGAAGAGCACGCACCACGGCGACGTGATCGCCGGAATCGATGCTGCGATCGCCGCGGGATTTACCCGGCTCAAGGTGAACAGTGTGGTCGTGCGCGGCTACAACGACGATGAAATCGTCGCCCTCGCCGCGTTCGCCCATGGGCGCGGCATCGAACCGCGTTACATCGAATACATGGACGTCGGCGGTGCCACGCGTTGGCGCAGCGACGACGTGGTGTCGCGCGAGGAAATTGTCGCGGCGCTGGAGCACCATTTCGGACCGGCCGTACCGATATCACGCGACGACGATCCGCACGCCCCGGCGGAGCGATTCCGCTTTGCCGATGGCGTCGTGGCGGGCGTCATCGCGTCGACCACCGCGCCCTTCTGTCGCGATTGCGACCGGGCCAGGGTGACGGCAGACGGGACGATGTTCCTCTGCCTGTACGCGGATCAGGGGATCGATCTGCGCGAGCCCCTGCGTGCCGGGGCGAGTGACGACGCGTTGGCGGCCCTGATCGCCCACGCCTGGGAGGGCCGGACCGATCGCGGCGCCGAGACGCGGCTGGCGGTGGGCGATCGGGGGGTCCTGGTGCCGCTCCAGGGGTTGCGGGCGGATCCCCGGCGGGAGATGCACGTCCGGGGCGGGTAGGGCCTGAAACCCCGGCGCGACGTTTCACGTCAAGCGGGTGTCTTAGTAGCGTTCAGCGCAATTGCCTCATTCCTCCAACGTCGGGGTACGACTCGATGCTGCGTGCGCGTGTGAATATCAGTGGCGGGCTCCGTGGGTTCGCGATGACGGCCGCGCTCGCCGGATCGCTTGGCGCCCAGGCCGCGAGTAAACCGCTGCCGCTCAAGTACGTCGGACCGGCCACCGTCCCGGCGATCACGGCGGGCGACTTGATGACCCGGCTGTACAAGTACGCTGACGATTCGATGATGGGGCGCGATGTCGGCACGCCGTACCATCTGAAGGCGGTGGCATATATCGAGAGTGAAGTCCGGCGGATGGGGCTGAAGCCGGGCGGACCGAACGGCAGCTTCTATCAGGACTTCCCGATTTGGACCACGACTCTCGACGCGGCGTCGTCGCTGACGGTCGGCGACAGTGTGTTCACCATTGGCAGCCGTTTCATCGCGATCAACGGAGCGGGCGCGAAACATTACACGAACGTCCCGGTTGTCTTCGCCGGATCGCTCACCGATACCCTCACATCGCTCGATTCCGCCGGCGTTGCCGGCAAGTTAGTTCTCCTCCAGCCGGGTCCGCGGCCGTCGCCCGAGGTACTTCAGTCGACTTCGTACAAGGCCTTTCGTGCCGCGCTCGCCGGGGCCGCCGGTACGCTGAATTTGCAGGGCGACTCGTTGTCGACCGCGCTGGTCAAGAACTTCACGTCGCCCAACTCTTCCATGACGCCGCCGGCAACTGACGGACCGCAGCGAGCGCCGATCCTGCTGGTGACCAATGCCGTCGTCGAGGCGATTTTTGGTGCACCGGTGTCCGGCCTGACGAAGGGACAGGTGGGCAAGCCGGTGACGACGGATTTGCGGTACACGCGGACGGCGGCCTCGCCTGGCCGCAACGTGATTGCCATTCTTCCCGGGTCGGATCCGAAGCTCAGCGGCGAGTATGTGGCGATCGGCGCCCACAGTGACCACGTAGGGTTTGCTCACGGGTCACGCGGAGAGAGCGATTCGCTTCGAGTGTGGGGCGCGATTGGCCATCCCGCCGGCGCCGAGGGTGGCCGCACAACGCCGCTCGCGGCTGACGAGTGGGCGAAAGTCAACCGCGATATCGCGAATCTTCGGAAGGTCTATCCGTCGCGTCCCGATTCGATCTTCAACGGTGCGGACGACGACGGCACCGGCACCGTGTCCGTGCTCGAAATGGCCGAGGCATTCGCCAAGGGGAAGGTCAAGCCGAAGCGTTCGCTGATCTTCGTGTGGCATGCCGGCGAGGAGCACGGCATGTGGGGGTCAGGCTATTTCATGGACAATCCGACCATCCCGCGCGACTCGATCGTGGCACAGCTGAATATCGACATGGTGGGTCGCGGAGCGGCGACCGATGTGACGGGCCAGAAGATGGGGGGCGGCATCCTCCACGGTGGCGAGCACTATGTCCAGTTGGTCGGCTCGCGACGCCTCTCGACGGAGCTCGGCGACCTGGTCGAGAAGGTCAACACTGAGAAGAAGCACGGCTTCCTCTTCGACTACAACATCGACGCCGACGGGCACCCGCAGAACATCTACTGCCGAAGCGATCACTGGTCGTACGCCAAATGGGGTGTGCCCGTCGTCTTCTTTACGACGGGCGGACACGCGGACTACCATCAGGTTACCGATGAACCGCAATACATTCGGTACGACCACATGGCCGCACTCGACCGGTTGATCTTCGACGTGGCCGTTGGCGTTGCCAACCTTGATCACCGCCTCGTGGTCGACAAGGCGAAGCCGGACCCGGCACCGGCAACGGCTTGCAAGCAGTAACGCCCCTTCCGAGGCGGGAGATGAACGGGGCGTGTCAGCAGTAGGTTATGGCAGTATCTTCCGCGCGCCCCGGCGCAAGCCGGTGCGCGCGGACACCTGTAACCAGCCAGAATATCCACCAGCCCGAACGGTCTCCATGCCCTTGCACGTGGCCCTGCTCGAACCAAAGACCCCCAGGATCGTCGGCGATGTCGCCAAGCGGTGCGCGGCCGTCGACGCGTCGCTCCACCTGGTCGGACCGACTTTCGCTACCGATGACGCGGAGTTTCGCGATGCCGGACCGGCGGACTGGAACTCGCTCGACTGGTGGGTCCATCCGCTCTGGCGGGACTTCCGCGACGCGATGAGCCGGGAGCGCTGCCTGTACTTCAGCGCGGATTCGGACCGCGATCCGGTGGCTGCGCCGTTCAAGCCGAACAGCGTCCTCGTGTTCGGCACCGAAGAGCTCGGGCTCCCGGACAAGATCCGGGAGAAGTACCCCGATCGGGTGTTCGGATTGCCCCGAGCCGCCAAGCGGAAGGAAGCGGACCCAGCCGCCGTGGTCGAGTTGACGCTGAAGTTCGCCAGCCAGCGGCTCTCGCCGAAGTCGTCTGGCCCCGCGCCGCGTTCGCGCCGGACTCCGAGGCGGTAGCGACGCCACGCCGGTCGCTTGGGCCGACTTTGACTCCCGATTATGTTGCCAGCAGTCACTTCACAGCGATCGGGACGGTCATGTTCGAGAAGATTACGGTGGTCGGTGCGGGCAACGTGGGTGCCACGGCAGCGCAGCGCGTCGCCGAGAAGAATCTGGCGCGGACGGTTGTCATGGTTGATGTTGCGGAGGGGATTCCGCAGGGGAAGGCACTCGATCAGTGGCAGTCCGGGCCGATCGAGGGCTTCGACGCGCGCATCATCGGCGCGAACGACTACGCCCTTGCCGCCGGCTCGGAACTCTTCATCGTCACGGCCGGCATCGCCCGCAAGCCGGGGATGAGCCGCGACGACCTCGTCAAGACCAACGCCGGCATCGTCAAGTCGGTCGGCGAGCAGATCAAGCAGGTCGCACCGCGCGCCATCGTGATTGTGGTCTCGAATCCGCTCGACGTGATGTGCTACGTGATGCGGCAGGCGACCGGATTTCCCCGCGAGCGCGTCATCGGCATGGCGGGTGTACTCGACACGGCGCGCTTCCGGATGTTCCTCGCCGAGGCCGCGAACGTGTCGGTGGAGGACATTCAGGCGATGGTGCTCGGCGGCCACGGCGACACGATGGTGCCGCTGGTGTCGTGCACCACGGTGTCCGGCATTCCGATCAACCAGTTCCTCGACCAGGCGACACTTGACAAGATCGTGGACCGGGCGCGGAACGGTGGCGCCGAGATCGTCGCGCACCTGAAGACCGGATCGGCCTACTACGCGCCGAGTGCCGCCGCGGTGCAGATGGCCGAGGCGATCGTGCTGGACAAGAAGCGCGTGTTGCCGTGTTCGGCGTGGCTGCAGGGGGAGTTCGGGTTGAACGACGTCTACTGTGGCGTCCCGTGCCTGCTCGGCCGCCAGGGGCTGGAGCGGATCATTGACATTCCGTTGAGCGACGACGAGCGCGCCGCACTGCACAAGTCTGCGGAAGCGGTTCGCGCGGTCCAAGCGATCGTCTGAGCGACCGGTGAATCGCCTCTTCGCGCTGTGGGGAACCACGGTGGGGAAGAAGGTCGCGATGGCGGCGACCGGAATCATTCTGATTCTTTTCCTGGTGTCGCACATGATCTCCAATGTGTTGATCTTCAGGAACCCCGAACATCTCGACAGCTACGCCGCCTGGCTCCGTTCCCTGGGACCGGCGCTGTGGATCGCCCGCGGGGGGCTGCTCGCCGCGGTCGTCGTCCATGTCATCGCCGCCTATCAGTTGACGCTGCTGGCGCGCCGCGCGCGTCCCGTCGCGTATGCCAGGCACGAGTACCAAGTGGCCACCTACGCGTCGCGCACGATGCGCTGGGGCGGTCTGCTATTGCTGGTATTCATCATATTTCATATTCTGCACTTCACCACCGGCACTTTCCACCCCGACTTCCGTCCGGGCGAGGTGGGTCGCAACGTGGTGATCGGGTTCCAGGTGACGCCGGTCGCGGTCTTCTACGTTGTGGTGATGCTCTTCCTGGGCCTGCACTTGAGCCACGGCATCTGGTCCGCATTCCAGACCTTCGGCCTCAATCATCCGTCGTACAACCGGTCGCGGCGACTGTTGGCCTGGGGATTGGCGATCCTGGTTGCCGGCGGACTCGCGACGATCCCGGCGGCCGCGATCCTGGGCTACCTGAAATGAGCACCAGACCGTGAAGCTCGACGCCAAGATCCCCGGCGGGCCGCTCGCCGACAAGTGGGACCGCCACCGGGCCGACCTGCGGCTGGTGTCGCCGGCGAACAAGCGGAAGTTCCACGTCATCGTGGTCGGCTCCGGCCTCGCGGGCGCATCCGCGGCGGCGTCGCTCGCCGAACTCGGTTATCAGGTGTCGTGCTTCTGCTTTCAGGACTCGCCGCGCCGGGCGCACTCGATCGCCGCCCAAGGCGGCATCAACGCCGCCAAGAACTACCAGAACGATGGTGACTCGACCTGGCGCCTCTTTTACGACACGATCAAGGGCGGTGACTTCCGCTCCCGCGAGGCGAACGTCTACCGGCTGGCGCAGGTGTCGGCAAGTATCATCGACCAGTGCGTGGCGCAGGGCGTTCCGTTCGCGCGCGAATATGGTGGCATGCTCGCCAACCGATCGTTCGGCGGGGCCCAGGTGTCGCGAACCTTCTACGCGCGCGGCCAGACTGGTCAACAGCTTCTCCTCGGCGCATATCAGGCGCTGGAGCGGATGATTGGCAAGGGTGCGATCAAGATGTACTCACGTCACGAGATGCTCGAACTCGTCGTCGTCAACGAACGCGCCCGCGGCATTGTCGCTCGCGACCTGATCACGGGCGAGATGGCGTCGTTCGCTGGCGACGCGGTGGTACTCGCGACGGGTGGGTACGGCAACGCGTTCTTCCTTTCGACGAATGCTAAGGGTTGCAACGTGACCGCCGCGTTCCGCGCCTACAAGAAGGGCGCCGGTTTCGCGAACCCGTGCTTCACCCAGATCCATCCGACGTGTATCCCGGTGAGCGGTGAGTACCAGTCGAAACTGACGCTGATGTCGGAGTCGCTTCGGAACGATGGCCGCGTTTGGGTCCCGAAGGCGCACGGCGACGCGCGCGCGCCACGGGAGATCCCGGAGGCGGCACGTGACTATTACCTGGAACGGAAGTATCCGGCGTTCGGCAACCTGGCGCCGCGCGACATCGCATCGCGAGCGGCCAAGGAAGCGTGTGATGACGGTCGCGGGGTCGGGCCCGGCGGTCGCGGCGTCTACCTCGATTTCTCGAGCGCGATCCAGCGTCTGGGTGAAGCAACCATCCGCGAGCGGTATGGCAACCTGTTCGAGATGTACGAGCGGATCACGGGCGAGAACCCCTACACCGTGCCCATGCGCATCTACCCCGCCGTGCACTACACGATGGGTGGCCTCTGGGTGGACTACAATCTGATGAGTAATCTGTCCGGCCTCCACGTGATCGGTGAAGCCAACTTCTCGGATCATGGTGCCAATCGACTCGGTGCGTCGGCGCTGATGCAAGGACTCGCCGATGGGTACTTCATCCTGCCGTACACCATCGGGGACTATCTGGCCGGGACCAAGCTCGAGGCGGTGGACGCATCGCATGCCGCCTTCAAGGAGGCCGAGACGCGGGCGTCGACCCAGACAAGCAGATTGTTGTCCATCAGCGGGACCCGCTCGGTCGATTCGTTTCACAAGGAGCTCGGCCACGTGATGTGGAACGATTGCGGCATGGCGCGCACCCGCGACGGATTGCAGCGTGCGCTCACGCGGATTCCGGAGATCCGGGCCGAATTCTGGGAGAACGTGAAGGTGCCGGGGTCGGCCGCCACGTTGAACCAGTCACTCGAGAAGGCCGGACGAGTCGCCGATTTCCTCGAGTTCGGCGAGCTGGTGTGCCTGGACGCGTTGCAACGCGAGGAGTCGTGCGGTGGGCACTTCCGGACCGAGTATCAGACCGCCGACGGTGAGGCGCGACGCAACGACGAGGCGTTCGCGCACGTGGCCGTGTGGGAGCATCGGGGCCTGGAGCAGGCACCAATTCGGCATGTCGAGCCGCTCGATTTCGAGTTCGTGAAACTTGCGACGCGGTCGTATAAATGATGCGCCTGACGTTACGCGTATGGCGCCAGCCTGGGCCGGACGCCCGCGGCGAGTTCCGTACCTACATCGCGAACGGCGTGAGCGAACACATGTCGTTTCTCGAGATGCTCGACGTGGTGAATGAGGATCTGCTGGTGAGGGGCGACGAACCGATCGCGTTCGATCACGACTGTCGTGAGGGGATCTGCGGCAGTTGCGCGCTGATGATCAACGGCCTGCCGCACGGCCCGAAGCGCGCGACGACGGCGTGCCAGCTGCACATGCGCTCGTTCCGGGACGGCGACACGATCACGGTCGAGCCCTGGCGGGCCAGGGCGTTTCCGGTGCTGCGGGATCTCATTGTCGATCGTTCCGCGTTCGACCGGATTATCGCGTCAGGCGGGTTCGTCAGCGCGCCCACCGGTTCTGCGCAGGACGCCAACGCGATCCTCGTTTCCAAGGACCGGTCGGACCTCGCCATGGACGCCGCGGCATGCATCGGCTGCGGAGCGTGCGTCGCGGCGTGCCCCAATGGCTCGGCGATATTGTTCACGTCGGCCAAGGTGGCCCACCTTGGGCTGCTGCCGCAGGGTCAGCCGGAGCGCGACCGCCGAGTGCTCGGGATGGTGCGCCAGATGGACCTCGAGGAATTCGGTGGCTGTACGCTGTTCGAGGAATGTGAGGCGGCGTGCCCCAAGGAGATCTCGGTGGAGAACATCGCGCGAATGAACCGCGACGTGCTGCGCGCCACGTTGCGCGACCGCGGGCAGGTACCCGTCGAGGTGGCTGGCGGGTGACGCGACGTGCGGTTGCTACGCTGCTGTTCGCCGTGACATTGGGCGGCGGCGCGGTAGCGTTGCCCGCCCAATCCGGGTTTGGCGTGACGCCGATGGCGCAGGGGATCCTCGTCGTCGATCATTCGGGTGCGATCCCTGGCGGGGGTGGTCTCACCGAGACGCGGCTGGTGCAGCCGGTACTCATGGCCGTCGCGCATGGATTCGGCAACAAGCTTGGCTTCATCGCGACGCTCGACTTCGAAGGCGCGACAATGAAGGGAGGCGAACTCACACCGGGCGCCTGGGGTGAGGGCTACGTCGACCGTCGGCATCCGCACACCACGGTGCACGAACTCAATGTCACGGCGAATGATCTGCTCGGCCACCTGGATGGCGCTGGCCGCCTGAGCGTGACGATCGGCAAGGGATTCGTGCCGTTCGGCACCGATGATCCAATGTCGCGGCCGTTCGTGCGCTATCCCGTCAACCACCACCTCTCACAGTTGCTTGAACGGGCGGTCGCCACCCTGCAGTACGACCTCGGGCCGGTGACGGTGGAAGGCGCCCTTTTCAATGGCGACGAACCGACGCAGCCATCGGACTGGCCGCTGGTTCGCTACGAGGGTCGCTGGCGGTTCGGCGACTCCTGGAGCGCTCGGGCCACCGTGCGTCCGTTGACCGGGCTTGAGCTGCAGGGGTCGATCGCGCACGTACATTCGCCGGAGAGTCGACCGGGGGCGGGCCCTGACGCGGACAAGACGTCGGTCTCGGCGCGTTGGGACGCCGTGACGCCCAAGGGCGAACGGTACGCGCTCGTGGAGTATGCGCGGACATCCGAACTCACCGGCTTCTTCGTCTACCATACCTTTCTCGCCGAGGGACTGGCAAGCCGCAGGCGTTTGCGCGCGTCGTACCGTTTCGAGCGCACGGAGCGGCCCGAGGAGCTGCGGTTGTTCGATCTGTTCCGCACCCAGCGACCGAGCCCGGACAACAGCATCCTGGGGATCAGCCGGTGGTCATTGCATACGTTGCACGTTGCGTACGACGTGTTCCTGCGAGAGCGTAAACTGACGATCCAGCCGTTCCTCGAGGGGACGCTTGGGTCGGTGGCGAGCGTCGGTGGCGGCGTCTTCGACCCGGCGGCATTGTACGGGACGGACAAGGTACGCGCGTTTAGCGTTGGCGTTCTGGTCGGCTGGGGAATGCGTGGGCATCGGATGGGGCGCTACGGCGCGTTGGCCGGCGGGATGGACGGGATGCCGGGGATGTCGGGGATGAAGATGTAGATCCGATTGGTGCGGAACCGGGATCGCGCCTGGGGTGTTATTCTCCGAGCGGGCCTGCAGTGGCCTTTCTGCATTCAGGAGCCCGGTTCATGCGGTTACATCGGCTATTCCCCGGAATTGTTGCTGCCACGCTCGCGGCGTGTACTTCCACTAGCACTACCACCCCCGGCGGTGGCGGCGTCACGCCCTATACCGTTGCGGTGTTCAATGGCAATCTCCAGAGCTCGCTCGCCGGCGCCGCCCTCGTCACACCGCTCACGGTCGTGGTGACTGATGTGAACGGCGCGACGGTCACGGGTGCGCAGGTCAGCTGGACCGTCGCCAGCGGCGGCGGAAGTGTGTCACCAACCTCGTCGACAACCGCCGCGAACGGGCGTGCGAGCACGATCTTCACGCTCGGCTCGATCGTCGGGACGCAAACAGTCAGCGCGACGACTGCGAGCGCACCCGCTGGCGTCACCTTCTCCGCCACGGCAGCATCGAGCGGTCCGGTGTCGGCTCCGCTGCTGATCGCCAGCGTGCCGACGCCGACCGGCGCGACCTACGATCATGACACTTTCGTTCGTGACGGTCTCGCCTTCGCGTTCATGTGGAACGCGGGGCTGCGCATTTACGATGTTGGCAACGGCGTCAATGGCGGCTCGCCGGCAAACCCGATCCTGGTCGGGTCACTCGTCACCAACACGAACGGTGTTCCGGGCGGGGCGCAGGTCCACAACGGGTGGTGGTTCCATAACCAGGTCACCGGGCAGAACAAGTACCTCTTTATCGGACAGGAGGGCTCGTGCGGCGCGATCGGGAGCTGCTCCGTCGGCGACATCCACATCGTCGATGTGTCGAATCTGGCCGCTCCGGTCGAAGTCGGATTCATCCACATCGCGGGCGCCGGGGTGCACAATTTCTGGATGGATGAAGCGAATCAGACTTTGTACGCGGCGTACTACAACGCGGGTGTGGTGAAGATAGACGTGTCCGGCACGTTGTCGGGCGACATGTCGAGCCGCATCACCAAGCAGGTGCAACCGGGTGGTCCTGGGAACACGTACATCTGGGGCGTCATGCTTTCCAACGGAACGCTGTACGCCACCGACATGCTCAGCGGCTTCTGGGCGCTCGATCCGGCGACACTCGCCACCAAGGGCGGCGGTAACAATGTGCCTGAGCGCTATGGATCGGATCAATGGGTCTACGGCCAGTACGCCTATAGCGGCAGTTGGGGAAACCGCGGAGTGCGCGGTAACGCGGTCAAGATCTGGGCACTCGACGGCAGCGGTGTCCCCACGCTCGCCGACTCGATTATCGTGCCGAATGTGACGACGATCAGCGACGTCGCCGTGACGCCCGACGGCAAGATGCTGGTGATCACTACCGAGGGCGGCCCCGGACAGGGCCTCTACGTCTTCAGTCTAGCCAACCCCGTCAAGCCAACGCTGGCCGGATCGTCTATCACGAGCCAGGGGCTGCACACCGGCGAGGTCGCCGTCATCAACGGCCGCACGTACGTCTTCGCTGCGCGTGATCCAGGCGTGCCCGAGATGGACATCTTCGACATTACCGGCCTGGTGCCGTAGGTGCCGTGGGTGTTCCCGAACTGAGCCCGTCCGTCATATCGTTGATGGCGCGCCGGTAGCTTGGCGCGGTACCTTGGCATCTCTCCGACCCGAGTTCATTGTGCCCTTCCGCTCGTCCTGGCTCGCCCTGTTCCCGATTCTGGCCGCGTCCTTTCCCGTCGCCGCCCAGAGCATGCCAGGGTTCGCGCCGGCAGGCGCTGCGCGCGAGCTGCAGCTCGAACGGCGCATTCAGGCGATTCCTGACACCATTTCGGCGCAGACATGGACCCGGGCGCTCGCCGCCAAGCCGCACGTCGCCGGGACGCCGGCACAGAAAGAGACCGCCGATTACGTACTGCGGCAGATGGCGTCGTGGGGGCTGGACACTCAGCGCGTCGCGTTCCGGGTCTACCTGCCATTCCACGATTCCACCATCGTCGAGCGGGTGACCCCGACGCACCTGCGACTCACGCTGGATGAGCCGCCGGTTCCGGGCGATCCCACCACGATCCTGAAGCCCTGGCCGGCGATGAATGGCAACTCGGGGAAGGGTGACGTCACGGCCCCGCTTGTGTACGTGAATCACGGTCTCCCCGCCGACTACACCGTGCTCGATTCACTCGGTGGATCGGTGCGTGGCAAGATCGCCATCGTGCGCTACGGCGGTTCGTTCCGCGGTATCAAGGCGCGCGAAGCGGAATCGCACGGCGCCGTGGGGCTGCTCATTTATTCCGATCCGAAGGACGACGGCTTCGTCGTCGGTCCGGTGTACCCCGACGGTCCGATGCGCAACCCGCAGGAAGTCCAGCGCGGCTCGATCTACAACGGCGATGGCGATCCGACGACTCCGGATTGGGCTTCGACGGAAAATGCCAAGCGGGTGCGCGAGGATTCACTCGCGGTGCCGCACATCCCGGTCGTGCCGATCGGATACGGCAACGCCGAGTTGCTGATGAAGGAAATGCACGGCGCGGGTGTGCCCGCACCGTGGCAAGGCGGCATGAAGTTCGATTACCACGTGGGCGACAGCGCCGTGCAGGCGCGTGTCGCCGTGTGGCCCGAGCGCGGACAGCGCGCCTACAAGACGATCTACGACACGTTCGGTCGCCTGCGCGGGAGCGACTTCCCCAATGAAATGGTCATCATCGGCGGCCACCGCGACGCATGGGGCCCGGGCGCCGACGACAACATCTCGGGCACCGTCAGCGTGATGGCGGCCGCGCGAGCGTGGGCAACGGTGGCGGCGGAAGGATTGCGTCCGCGGCGCACTCTGGTGTTCGCCACGTGGGATGCCGAGGAGTGGGGCGTCGTCGGCTCGACCGAGTGGGTGCAGCTGATGCGCGACTCACTCAAGGCCGGCGCCGTGGCGTACTACAACCAGGATGAATCGGCGGCGGGCCGGAACTTCGGGGCGGGTGGCACGGCGTCGTTGCAGGGGATGGTTCGCGACGCGACGAAGACGGTGCAGATGCCGGGCGACACCGTTTCGATCTACATGCGTTGGTCGCATCCGGCCGGGCGGGGGGCCCGCCCGGCCCGGGGCGGAGCGGTAGCGTCGCAAGAACCGCCGATGGGCGACCTGGGCGGTGGGTCGGACTTTGCCGGGTTCTACAACTATCTCGGCATTCCCTCGATCGAGACCGGCTTTGGTGGGCGAGCTGGCTGGTACCACTCGGCGTATGACACGTACACCGCGATGGAGCGGTTCGGTGATCCCGGCTACCTCAGCCACGCGGCCGAGGGGCGGCTGGCGGCGGTGATTGTGGCGCGGCTCGCGAACGCGGACGTGATTCCCTATGACTTCGCGGCGCTGGGGGCGTATTTCGGTGTGCTCGCCAGCCCGGTCATGCCGGGCGCGCGAATCCGGGAACCGGGTCTGGCGCGGATCGCCACTGAGCTGGGTGCGGTGACGCAGGCCGCCAGCGAATTGCGGGCGGCGGGCCAACGCTTCAACGCGGCGCGCGACGGGTTGCTGGCCCTTGGCACCATCGCCACGAACACGCTGTCCCGCGTCAACCACGAACTGCGCCAGGTGGAGCAGAAACTCACCCGTCCGGCCGGGCTGGTCGGTCGACCATTCATGAAGAACCTGATCTTCGCCTCGGATCGCGACAACGGATACGCCAATATCGCGCTTCCCGGGATTTCGGAAGCGCTGCGCGACAACGATATCAAGCGGGCGAAGCGGGAGGCGCGGGACCTCGCCGGGCGGATGCATTCGGCAGCGGGGCAGGTCGATGCGGCGACAAAGGCGCTCGCGAAGCCGTAGGTAAGCCTGAACGGTCTAGAGCCGGGGGAGGGTAACCCCGCGCTGCGCCTGATACTTGCCCTTCTTGTCGGCGTAGCTCGTTTCGCAGATGTCGTCGTCGTCGGCCTCGAAGAAGAGCACCTGGCAGATCCCTTCGTTGGCATAGATTCGCGCGGGGAGCGGCGTGGTGTTGCTGATTTCGAGCGTCACGTGGCCCTCCCATTCCGGCTCGAACGGCGTCACGTTCGTGATGATGCCGCAGCGGGCATAGGTCGACTTGCCGACGCAGATCGTCAACACGTTGCGCGGAATCCGGAAGTACTCCACCGAGCGTGCCAGCGCGAACGAATTGGGTGGCACCACGCACACGTCGCCCTGGAACTCGACGAAGCTCTTGTCGTCGAAATTCTTCGGGTCCACGATCGCCGACAGGACGTTGGTAAAGATCCGGAACTCGTTGGCGACGCGCATGTCATAGCCGTACGACGAGACGCCGTAGGAGATCCCGCCGCCGCGGACCTGGGTGTCGGTAAACGGTTCGATCATGGCGTGCTCGGTGGCCATCCGGCGGATCCAGCGGTCGGATTTGATAGACATGGGGACAATCTAAGCCGGGACCGCGGAACGGCAGCCCCCGCATCGTTGAAATCACCCCCCTTCTCCGGTACTTTTCCTCCGGGTTGTGAAATATTTCACGAGGTGGCCACCGCCGATGCTGCAGCCCTACATTCCGATTCTCCTGTTGCTGGTCTTCGTGGTCGCCAACGCCGCGCTGATTATCGGCGCTTCCACCCTCCTCTCTGCCTATCGTCCGACCGCGGTCAAGCGGGCTGCGTATGAGTCTGGCATGCCGGTCATCGGGGACGCGCGGGAGCGGTTTTCGGTCAAGTTCTACCTGGTCGCAATGCTGTTCATCGTCTTCGACATCGAGACCGTCTACATGATCCCGTGGGCGGTGGCGTTCCAGCAGATGAAGGAGCTCGGCGGCGTCCTGCTGCTGGAGATGCTGACGTTCGTCGTGGTGCTGGGCGTGGGGTACGTCTACATCTGGAAGCGAGGCGCGTTGCAATGGGACTGAGTCCGCTGCCGCCCCCCGGCGCGGCGACGCACGAGTCGATTTCGCCGAACTGGATCACCACCCGGCTCGATTTCCTGGCCAACTGGGGTCGCGCCAATTCGCTGTGGCCGATGCCTTTTGGCACCGCGTGCTGCGCCATCGAATTCATGGCGACCGCGGCGTCGCGTTTTGACATCGCGCGCTTCGGCATGGAGCGGATGAGCTTTTCGCCCCGCCAGGCCGACGTGCTGATCTGCGCCGGACGGTTGCCGTTCAAGCTGGCGCCGGTGATCCGCCGCATCTGGGACCAGATGCCGCAACCGAAGTGGGCGATCTCGATGGGCGCCTGCGCGTCCACCGGCGGCATCTTCGACAACTACGCCATGGTGCAGGGGATCGACACGATCATTCCGGTGGATGTGTACGTTCCCGGCTGTCCGCCACGCCCCGAAGGCCTGCTCTACGGCATCATGCTGCTGCAGAAAAAGATCATGGGCGAAACGATGGTCGATCCGTCGCTGCGGGTCGAGCAGCTGGTCGGCCCCGACGGACTCTTCCGTCGTCCGGCCGACATCGACGAAATCTCGGAGCCATTCGGAAACTCGGTCCATCAGACGAGATCGGCGTGAGCGGAGCGAGCGCCGATCCCGGGTTGCACACGGCTGCCGACACGGCGGTTGCGCTCCGGGCGCGGTTTCCCGAGGCGGTCGTGCGTTCGCACACCGTGTGCGGCCAGGTCGTCGTCTACGTGACCAACGCCGGCGCGCACGCGGTTCTCGAGTGGTTGCGGGACGACGTGTCGCAGCAGTTCAACTACCTGACCGACATTACCTGCGTCGAGTACCGCGATCCCGAGCGCGAACTCGAGGTGGTGTACCAGCTCCGCTCGCTCGACCGCAAGGTGGACCTTCGGGTCAAGATTCCGCTCAATCCGGACGGCCCGCTCGAGGTCCGCTCGGTGCTCGACCTGTGGCGCGGCGCCGACTGGCTCGAGCGAGAGGCGTGGGACATGTTTGGCGTGAAGTTCCGGGGGCATCCGGACCTGCGACGGATTTTGATGTGGGAGGGCTATGCCGAAGGGTTCCCGCTGCGAAAGTCGTTCCCGCTCCGGGGACATTGGTCGCGCGCGGAACAGACCCGACAGGCACTCGAAGCGAACCCCGAAGCGTATTACTCGCTCGAGGAATTGTCGATCGCCGAAGCGTATCACGAACTGCCGCTTGACGTGCGTGAGCGCCTCGCGAAGGCCGGCAAGGTCCTGCCGTGACGCCGCGTACCATCGAGATGGAACTGTCGACGCCCGGGCTCGACGCGCGCGGTCAGGTGCGCAATGTGCCGCTGGGGGTGTCGCGCCGGCCGAGTGAATCGGTGAACGACGACTTCGGCGCCGAGCACATGCTGGTGAACATCGGGCCGCAGCATCCGGCGACGCACGGTGTGCTCCGGCTGGTGGTTGAACTCGAGGGCGAAGCGGTGAAGCGGGTGATCCCGCACATCGGCTACCTGCACTCGGGGTTCGAGAAGCTGGGCGAATACCGGTTCTACAATCAGATCATTCCACTCACCGACCGGACCGACTACCTGTCGCCGATGGCGAACAACATCGCCTTCGCGCTCGCCGTCGAGGCATTGATGGGGATCCAGATCACCGAGCGGTGCCGGTTGCTGCGCGTGATCGCGTGCGAGATGAGCCGGATCATCTCGCACCTGGTCTGGGCCGGGACCACCGGCATCGACCTCGGCGCCTACACGCCATTTCTCTGGATGTTCGAGCAGCGCGAGCGCATCTACAATCTCCAGGAGTCGTGGACAGGAGCGCGCCTGACCACATCGGTGGCACGGGTCGGCGGCATGATGGCCGACGTCCCGGACGGCTGGGAGGACGGCCTGCGCGAGTTCGTCCGCACCTTTCCCAACACGCTGCGCGAAGTGGACACGATGTTCACCCGCAACGCGATCTGGTGCGGGCGCACGCAGGGCGTGGGGGTGATGAACGCCGAGGATGCGATCAACTACTCGCTCTCCGGGCCGATGTTGCGCGCGAGTGGTGTGGCCTACGACGTTCGCAAGGATCGTCCCTACCTCGGCTACGACGAATTCGATTTCGACGTGCCGATCGGCGAGCATGGCGATATCTACGACCGTTACCGCGTGCGCATGGAAGAAATGGCGCAATCCGTGCGCATCATGGAGCAGGCGCTCGACAAGCTGCGGCCGGGTCCGGTGGATGTCGCCGATCCGCGCATTACGTTGCCGCCGAAGTCCCGCGCCATGAGCGACATGGAGGCGATGATCTTCCACTTCAAGCAGGTGATGGAAGGAATCAAGCCACCGGCCGGCGAGGTCTACTTCGGCGTCGAGAACCCCAAGGGTGAGCTCGGCACCTACCTCGTTTCCGACGGCACCGCGAAGCCGGTGCGGTGGCGTATCCGCCCCCCGTCATTTCTCAACCTGGCGGCGCTGCCGAAGCTGTGTGACGGGGCGTTGCTCTCCGACGTGATCGCCATCAACGCCAGCATCGACATCGTGATGGGAGAAATTGATCGGTGAGCGCGCATGAGACGGTCGTGCATGACCCGGTTTTTGGCGGGGTCGTACTCGCCAAACTGGAAGCCCTCTATCCCCAGTATCCGGACAAGCGATCGCTGCTCCTGCCAGCGCTGTGGCTGGTGCAGGAAGCGCGTGGCTGGATCTCGGACGGGTCGATCACCGAAGTGGCCGGGCAGCTGGGCCTCACCCCGGCGTACGTGCGTGGTGTGGTCACCTTCTACACGATGTACCACACCCACCCGGTCGGTCGCCACTTCATCCAGGTCTGCACAACGTCGCCGTGCGGCATCTGCGGCGCCGAAGACGTCGCCCGCGCGCTGGTGCAGCACACCGGGTGCGGCGATCTCGGCGCGACGAGCGCCGACGGCCGATTTACCGTGATCGAGGTGGAATGCCTCGGCGCATGCGGCTTCGCCACGCCGGTGATCATCGACGACGATTTCATCGATTCCGTCACGCCCGAGCGCGTGCCGGAGATCCTGGCCCGGTATCCCTGATGGGATATCCGCATCCGATCCATCCGAAGGAAACTCCGGTGCTCTCGAAGCACTTCGGTGAGGTTGCGGCGCGCACCTATGCCGGTTGGGTCGAGCGCGGCGGGTACGCGGCGCTGAGGAAGGCCCTCGGCATGGCCCCGGACGACATCATCAACGAGGTCAAGGCGTCCGGCCTACGCGGCCGGGGCGGCGCCGGCTTCCCGACCGGGATGAAGTGGTCGTTCATGCCGAAGGACGACGGCCGACCGCATTACCTCTGCTGCAACGCCGACGAGTCGGAGCCGGGGACGTTCAAGGACCGCGAGATCCTGCGCTGGACGCCGCACGCCCTGATCGAGGGATGCGCCATTGCGCAGCTCGCCATCCGGGCGGCGACCACGTACATCTACATCCGCGGCGAGTTCACGGAGCCGTACCACATCCTCCGGCGCGCCGTGGACGAGGCCTACGCGAACGGTGTGCTGGGCGCGAACGCGCTGGGGTCGGGCAAGCGGATCGACATCGTCGTGCATCGCGGCGCTGGTGCGTACATCTGCGGCGAAGAGACCGCGATGATGAACTCGATCGAGGGGCGCCGAGGCAATCCGCGGATCAAGCCGCCGTTCCCGGCGGTGGCCGGGCTGTTCGGCATGCCGACCACAATCAATAACGTCGAGACACTCGCCGCCGTGCCCGCGATCATCAACGGCGGCGCCGCGTGGTATTCGAAGCTCAGCTTGTCGAGCCCAAAGAGCGCCGGCACGAAGTTGATCTCGGTCTGTGGCCATGTGCAGCGTCCCGGCACCTATGAGATCACGCTTGGCCTGCCGATGAAGGAGCTGATCTACGACCTCTGCGGCGGGTTGCATCCGGGCCGCACGCTCAAGGCCGTCATTCCGGGCGGCGCCTCGGTGCCGATCATGACACCGGAGGAGGTCGAGACCTGCCCCACCGATTACGAAGGGATCGTGGCGCACGGGTCGATGCTCGGCTCGGGCGGCATGATCGTGATGGATGACACCACCGATCTTGTATACGTGATCATGCGGCTCGCCCGGTTCTTCGCGCACGAGAGCTGTTCCCAGTGCACCAATTGCCGGGAGGGTACCGCGTGGACAACGCGGGTGCTGGAGCGGCTGCTGGCCGGTGAGGGAAAGGCCTCGGATCTCGATTTGCTGCTGGATCTCGCGGAGAACATGACCGGCAAGACGATCTGCGTCCTCAGCGATTCGTGCGCGGCCCCGGTGGTCAGCGGGATTCAGAAGTTCCGGGCGGATTTCGACGCGTGTCTCAATGGTTCGCGTGCGGTCGTGACGGTGGGAGCGTGATCGCATGAGTACCGACATGGTGTCCGTCACGATCGACGGCGTCCCGATTCAGGTCGCCAAGGGGACGATGATCATCGAGGCCGCGAAGCAGGCTGGCGTCGTGGTGCCGCACTACTGCTACCATCCGTCGCTCCCGTCGCCGGCGGTGTGCCGCATGTGCCTGGTGGAAGTGGAGAAGGCGCCCAAGTTGATGCCCGCCTGCGTCACCGCGGTCGCCGACGGGCAGGTGGTCCAGGTCAACTCGCCGGTCGCGAAGAAGGCACGCGAGGGCGTCCTCGAATTCCTGCTTATCAATCATCCGCTGGATTGCCCGATCTGTGACCAGGCCGGTGAATGCGAGTTGCAGGACTTCGTGTTCCAGGAGGGGCGTTGGGGGAGCCGCTACGACGACTACCCCAAGCGGTACGCACCGGTCGAGGACTTCGGGCCCGATGTGCTCTACGTGCCGAATCGGTGCATTCTCTGCACGCGCTGCGTGCGGTTCATGGAGAGCGTGGCCGGTGACTCGGTGCTCGAGGTATACGAGCGCGGCGATCGCGCATTCATCGGGATCGACCCGGAGCACGCGCTCGACCACCCATGGTCGGGCAACGTGGTGGACCTGTGCCCGGTCGGATCGCTGATCTCGAAGGATTTCCTGCACAAGGCCCGCGCCTGGGAGCTCGACAAGACCGCGTCGATCTGCCCGGGATGCACCCAGGGGTGCAACATGACGATCGACACGCGGGACAGTGCCGTCGTCCGGCTGCGCCCGCGCCCGAACCTCGACGTCAATCGTCACTTCATGTGCGACACCGGTCGTGCCGACTACCGCTGGATGAACCGGGGTGATCGGCTGGAGGCGCCGCTGTGGCGCGATGCTGCGGGCGTCCACGCCTGCGACTGGGACGCGGCACTCGATCGCCTCGCATCGCTGGTCGCGGGCGCTGATGGTGCGGTTGTGGTGCTCGCCGGTGGCCGCGCTTCGTGTGAATCGATCGGTTGGACGCTCCAACTTGCGGGCCGCCGCCGTCGGGCCGCCGCGATGAAGGTGCCGATGGGCATCGAGGCGCCGATCGGCTTGGTCCCGAACCTGGCGCTCCGCCGCGAGCGCGCCGCGAACCTCGAGGGTGGCCGGTTGCTCGGCCTGTCAACCGACTGGGTGGGCGCCATTGCATTGCTGCCCGGCACCGCGCTGGCGATCGTGCTCGATGTGGATCTCGACGATGCGGACGTTCTGGCACTCGAGGCGGCCGCGCACGTTGTGCATTTCG
Source organism: Gemmatimonadota bacterium (assembly GCA_025357945.1). Classification (GTDB taxonomy): domain Bacteria; phylum Gemmatimonadota; class Gemmatimonadetes; order Gemmatimonadales; family GWC2-71-9; genus Palsa-1233. The sequence continues at coordinate 116,540 of JANYLJ010000054.1, read as the reverse complement.
CGGCGGTGCTCGACCCAAGGATGCACGGCGCCGACCTGGTGCTGCCGATCGCGACGCTGGCGGAGGAGCAGGGCGTGTTCGTCAATCGCGACCAGCGGGCGCAGCGGTACCTGCCGGCCAAGTCCGCGCCGGGGATGGCCCGGCCGGCGTGGTGGATCGCGTCGCAGGGGTGGGCCCGCGCTGAAGCGAACCGGCGGGCGCCAACCACGGCCTCCGAGGCATTCGGGATGCTGGAACCATTCGCCGGCCTCACGTACCGGGACCTGGGCCTTACCGGCTGCACGGTTGGAGCCGGTATCGCGGGAGCGGCGCGGTGAGCCCGGAACAGAAGGGGTTCCTCTTCTTTGCCGTCATCAAGATGCTGGTGGTGTTCACCATGATGATGGTGGGCGTGGCGCTGCTCACGCTCATGGAACGGAAGGTCGCCGGGTGGATGCAGAACCGGCCGGGCCCCAACCGCGTCGGTCCGTTCGGCCTGCTGCAGCCGGCGGCGGACGGGATCAAGAACTTCATCAAGGAAGAAACGCGCCCAATTTCGGCGAACAATTTGCTGTTCCTGCTCGCACCGGCCTTGTCCTTCGTTCCCGCAGTCATGCTGATCGCGGTCATCCCGCTCGCAGCCCCGCTCCCGGTGAACTTCGATGCGACGCTCCCGCTGATCGGCCAGGTCGCTTACCACGGCCTGATGCCGATGTCGGTGGCCGAGCTGCCGATCGGGTTCGTGTTCGTGCTCGCCTTTTCGTCGCTCGGTGTGTACGGGATCGCGCTCGCCGGCTGGTCCTCGAACAGCAAGTATTCCTTGATCGGCGGTCTCCGTGCCAGCGCCCAGCTCATTTCGTACGAAGTGGCCATGGGACTCTCGCTCATCCCCGTGCTGCTGATGTCGGGCAACGCGTCATTCAGCGAGATCATCGCCAAGCAGCAACAGGGGCTCTGGTTCATCATGCCGCTGTTCCTGTCGTTCTTCGTCTTCCTGATCTCCGGATTCGCCGAGACGAACCGGTTGCCGTTCGACCTGCCGGAGGCCGAGTCGGAGCTGGTCGCCGGCTATCACGCCGAATACAGTGCGATGAAGTTCTCGCTGTTCATGATCGCGGAGTATGCCCACATCGTCACGGTGGCCGCGATGGTGGCCACGCTCTTTTTCGGCGGCTGGGATATACCGTTCACCCACTGGGACGAACGCGGTGGCCTGCTGCAGACAATCGTGACCCACGGATTCTTCTTCGCGAAGATGTTCTTCTGGATCTTCTTCGTGATGTGGATCCGCTGGACGCTGCCGCGGTTCCGCTATGACCAGCTGATGGCGGTGGGATGGAAGATTCTGTTGCCGCTGGCGCTCGCCTACATCTTGGTGATCGCCGTGGCGATCGAGGTGTTCGAGCGTGGCTTCGGCTGGACCGATCCGCGGGTGTTGGGCCTGGCATTGTTCGGCCTCAACCTGTTGCTCGGCTGGCTGGTGTTTTTCCTGCTCGATCGCGGGCGCGTCGTGCGGGGCGTGGCGCCCCGCCCGCGTGCAGCCTCGACGCTGGGGGTCTGATGGCAATCGGTGTCAAGGTGATGCAGCGGCCGGAACGCGAAGTGTCCTACATCCGGGCCACGCTCAAGGGCATGTCGCTGACGTTCAAGCACATGTTCCAGCCCCGGGTGACGATGCAGTACCCGGAGGCCAAGAGTACCGACGATTGGCGCATCGCGACACGCTGGCGCGGGACCCACCGGATGATGACCGACGAACAGGGGCGGTCGAAATGCGTGGCGTGTGGTCTCTGCCCGCAGGTCTGCCCGGCCAACTGCATCAAGCTGGTTCCTGGTGAGGACGAAAACGGCAACCGGTACCCGTTGATCTACGAAATCGACGAGTTCCGTTGCGTCTTCTGCGGCTATTGTCAGGAAGTGTGTCCCGAAGAGGCGATCCACGTCGGCGTCCACTACGAGAACTCCGAGTATTCGCGCGATCGATTCGTGTACGACCTCGAACGGCTGCAGGCGCAGACACACCCGGTCTCGACGCTCTGGGACCCGGCCGATCCGCGGGGCCAGTGAAGTGACCGCCATGACGTTGGTGTTCTACGTCTTCGCCGTCTGGGCGGTCGCGTCGGCACTACTTTGCATTTCGCGCAGTAACGCGCTCTCGTCAGCGCTCTGGCTGGTCTCGACGATGTTTGCGCTGGCGGCGATTTTCGTGATCCTGCAGGCGGAATTCATCGCGATCATTCAAGTGCTGGTGTACGCCGGTGCGGTGATGGTGCTCTTCCTGTTCGTGATCATGCTGCTCAACCTCGAGGTGGTGCCGCACGACTGGAGGCGCTGGCGGGGCTGGGTCATCGGCATCGGGCTCGCCGGTGTGCTCGGCGCGCTGCTGGTGCCGCTGGGGGTCTACACGCCGGCCCGGCTGGCGCGGGAGGTATCGACCATGCCGGGCACGGTCGACCCGCACCTGGTCTTTCCGGAGGGTGACGCCATGGCCGCGGCGAATGTGGCGTACGGTGCCGTCGGCAGCGTGGCACAACCGCTCTTCCAGGCGTACCTGATCCCGTTCGAGATCACGTCGGTGCTGCTGCTGGCGGCCGTGATCGGGGCCGTCGTCCTCGCCAAGAGGAAACTCTGATGCTCCTCGGTCCGTCGCTCGCGCTCTCCGCGGTGCTGTTCGTGCTCGGTGTGGCCGGCGTGCTCATCCGGCGCAACGCGATCGTCGTGTTCATGTGCGTCGAGCTGATGCTCAACGCGGTCAACCTCTCTTTTGTGGCGCTCGCCCGGCTGCACGGCGTCAGCGGCCAGATCATGGTGTTCTTCGTCATGACGGTCGCGGCGGCGGAAGCGGCGGTGGGGTTGGCGATCATCCTGGCGATCTTCCGGCACACGCAGTCGGTGGACCTGGCAAACATCAATCTCCTCAAGGGCTGACGCGTGATCCAACTGGTATGGCTCGCCGTCCTGCTGCCGTTGATCGGTGCCGTGCTCAACGGCATCCTGGCCATCCGCCGGCCCGGCGCCAAGACCGCCGTCTCGGTAATCGGCGTCGGCACGCTGCTTGGCTCGTTCGGGGTCGCGGTGGGCACGTTCACGGAGTTGCTTCACGCGCCCGTCGCGAGCTTCCGGGTCCTGCTCTGGCAATGGCTGCCGGTGAGCGACCGGTTTTCCGTCGACCTGGCCTTTCAGGTGGACCACCTCTCCGCTGTGATGTTGCTGGTGATCACTGGCGTCGGTGGGTTGATCCATCTTTTCTCCGTTGGCTACATGCGGAGCGATCCCGGCTACGCGCGGTATTTCGCCTACCTTAACCTGTTCATCGTGTTCATGCTCGTACTGGTACTCGGCGCATCGTTACCGGTTTCATACATCGGGTGGGAAGGCGTCGGCCTCTGTTCGTACCTCCTGATCGGGTTCTGGTACGAAGTCGACACGAACTCCGATGCGGGCAAGAAGGCGTTTCTCGCCAACCGCATCGGTGACTTTGGTGTACTCATCGCGATGTTCCTGCTCTGGTGGAGCCTGGGTACGCTCGAATACACCGGGATCACGATGCGGGCGGGCGCCGAGTTTTCGATTGGTAGCACCATGCCGTTGCTCATTGCCCTCTTCCTCTTTCTCGGCTGCACCGGCAAGTCGGCACAGATTCCGCTATACGTCTGGCTTCCCGACGCGATGGCGGGCCCCACGCCGGTCTCCGCGCTGATCCACGCCGCGACGATGGTGACCGCCGGTGTGTTCCTCGTCGTGCGAACGGCGGCGATCTTCACGCTCGCCCCGGTCGCGCTCGAGGTGGTGGCCATTGTCGGGGCACTGACGGCGTTCTTCGCGGCGAGCATCGGCCTGCGGCAGTACGACATCAAGAAGGTGCTGGCGTACTCGACCGTCTCGCAACTCGGGTACATGTTCCTTGGCGTCGGCACGGGTGCGTTCGCCTCGGGGATCTTTCACCTGATCACGCACGCGTTCTTCAAGGCGCTGCTCTTCCTTGGCGCCGGCAGCGTGATCCACTCGATGCACCATGCGCTGCATCATGCCCGCTCACACGCTGATGCGCAGGACATGCGCAACATGGGCGGGCTGCGTCGCTGGATGCCGTGGACGTTCGCGTTGATGCTCCTCGCGACGCTGGCGATCGCGGGCGTGCCGCCGTTCGCCGGCTTCTTTTCCAAGGATGAGATCCTCGCTGCCGCCTTCGCGCGGGGGACCGAGCAGCCGATCTATCTCGTGTGCTGGGCGCTGGGGCTCGTGGCCGCGTTGATGACGGCGTTTTACATGGCCCGGCTCGTGGCGATGACGTTCCTGGGCAAGTACCGGGGCGGCGACATGTCGGCGGCACACCTCCACGAGGCCCCGTTGATGATGACCGCGCCCCTCGTGGTGCTCGGCGCACTCGCCGTTGCCGGCGGGCTGATCAACCTGCCGCACTTCGCGGGCGGCCATGCCTGGCTCGAACACTGGCTCGAGCCGGTGACCGAGGTGGCAGCGATGGTCATGAAGCCGCTGCCCGAACTTGCGAGGTCGCAAGAGGCCCTGCTCATCCTGCTCGCCATCACCGCGGCGGTCGCCGGTCTCATTGGTGGGTACGTCCTCACGTCGCGCACGGTCATTGCAACGCCAGAGCACGCGGCGCCGGAACGCGGATTGTGGCGGGTACTCTACCACAAGTTCTACGTGGACGAGTTGTACCAGCTCGTGTTTGTGAATCCGGTCATGTGGGTCTCCCGAACGGCGCTCTGGCAGACGGTCGATGCATTCCTTATCGACCGGATCGGCGTGGGCGGCACCGCCCGCGTGGCCGAGGGGCTCGGCTGGCTCGGCTCCCGACTGCAGAACGGTCAGGTCGCCTTCTACGTGGCGATGTTCGCCGTGGGCGCCGTACTGATCCTTCGCACGCTGGTGAGGTGATCGATGGCCGCATTCCTTGCTTCCATCGGGTACGCGCACTGGGTCATCCACGTGCTGCTCGCGCTGCCGATCCTGGCGATGCCGGTCATCCTGTTCGCGCCGGTGAAGTCGGCCCGTTACATCGCGTTCGGCGTGGCGTTGACAGAACTCGTCGTGGGGATCGGCCTCTGGTGGGCGTTCGACCCGACCCGTGGTGGAATGCAGTTCGTCACGGACATCACCTGGGTCGAGGGATTTGGCATCGGCTACCGCGTCGGCATCGATGGTCTCTCGGTGCTGATGGTGCTCCTGTCCGTGATCATGCTGCCGTTGGTGGTGTGGAGCAGTTGGCGGGGCATCGACCAGAAGCAGCGCGGCTTCTACGCGTTGATCATGGCGCTCAACACCGGTATGCTCGGGGTGTTCGTCGCCACCGACTTGTTCCTGTTCTACATGTTCTGGGAATTGCTGCTGATCCCGATGTACTTCATGATCGGCATCTGGGGCAGCAGCAACCGCCTGTACGCGGCCACGAAGTTCGTGATCTACACGTTCGTCGGGTCGTTCATGATGCTCGTCGCCATCATCTGGATGGTTGCCGTGGTGGGCCGGGCCACCGGCGCGTACTCGTTTGCGTACGCCAACCTGCTCGAGCACGCCGACCTGCTCAAGCCGTGGGGCGGCTGGCTGTTCACGGCGTTTGCGCTCGCCTTCGCGGTCAAGGTGCCGTTGTTCCCGTTCCACACCTGGTTGCCGGACGCCCATACCGAGGCGCCGACTGCCGGCTCGGTGGACCTCGCCGTGATCCTGCTCAAGATGGGGACCTACGGCTTCCTGCGCTTCGCCATTCCGTTCTTCCCGCAGTTTGCGCTGTCGAAGACCGTGGGGACGGTGATGGCCACCCTGGCGGTGATCGGTATCATCTACGCCGCGCTGGTCGCGATGGTCCAGCCCGACCTCAAGCGCCTGATCGCCTATTCATCGGTGAGCCACCTCGGCTTCGTGATGCTCGGCATCTGGGGAAGTACCGTGGAAAGCGTGCAGGGCGCCATCATGGTCATGGTGTCGCACGGCCTGTCCACCGGCGCGCTTTTCTTCATGGTCGGCATGCTGTACGAACGACGCCATACCCGGAAGATTTCCGACTACGGTGGTCTCGCGCGGGTCACCCCGCTGCTGGCCACGGCGTTCGTGATCACGGCGTTCTCGTCGATCGGCCTGCCGGGACTCAACGGGTTCGTGGGCGAATTCCTTGTGTTGATCGGCTCGTTCGGCCGCTATCCGTGGCTGGTGGGCATCGCCGCGACCGTCGTGGTGTTCTCGGCCGGGTACATGCTCTGGTCAACGCAGCGGGTGTTCTTCAACCGGTTGACCAATCCGCTCAATGAAGGCATTGGCGACCTGAACTTGCGCGAGCTCGCGGTGATCGTGCCGCTGATTGCTGCGATGATCTGGATCGGCCTGTATCCGGGCCCGCTGCTGCGGCGCACCGCCGGTGCCGCGCAGCAGTACGTCGAGATGGTGCAGTCGGCCCTCCCGAAGGCGGCGCTGCCGGATCCCGGGGCGCCGCGCTGATGCCGATCGATCTGTCCTCACCCAGCGGCGCGGTGCTCGCGCTGCTCCCCGAGCTGTTGTTGAGCCTCTGGGCGCTGGTGGTCCTGCTGTACGTCGCGTGGCGCCACCGGGACGGCTACGACATGCGGACCGCCGGGGCACTCTCGCTCCTCGGCTACATCTTCGCCGTCGCGGCCACCGGCTGGCTCGCGTGGCGGGGGGCGCATGCCGAGGGGCTTTCGATCATGATTGCCCTGGACGGCTTCCGCTTCGCAAGCGACGCGCTGTTGTTGTGGATCGCGGGTGCCGTGACGATCCTGTCGGTGCGCTGGCTCATTCGGCAGGGCATCCTGGCGCCCGAGTATTACCCGCTGCTGATGCTCGCGACCGTCGGCATGATGCTGCTCGCCGGGTCGGCCGACCTGATCACGCTCTTCCTCGGCCTCGAGGTGATGTCGATCTCGGTGTACATCCTGGCGGGATTTGACCGGACACGGCGTGCGTCCGCCGAGGCGGCGCTGAAGTACTTCCTCATCGGGGCCTTTGCATCCGGGTTCCTGCTCTATGGCATCGCACTCACCTACGGCGCAACCGGTCAGTTCAACTTCGAGTTGATCGGCGCCCAGTTCGCCGCCACACCGCCGACGCTGATGGCGAAGCTCGGCATGGGGCTCATCCTGATCGGGTTCGCCTTCAAGGTCGCCGCCGTGCCGTTCCATGCCTGGGCGCCAGATGTCTACGAGGGCGCGCCGACGCCGATCACGGCGTTCATGGCGACCGGCGTCAAGGCCGCGGCGTTTTTCGCGCTGGCTCGGGTCCTGGCCGAGGTGTTCCCGGCGATGGTCGCGTTGTGGCGTCCGGTGTTGTTCGGGCTCGCGATCGTGACGATGCTGGTTGGCAACCTGACCGCGTTGTCCCAGACGTCGATGAAGCGCATGCTCGCCTACAGTTCGATCGCCCATGCGGGCTACCTCATGCTCGCCCTCTGGGCGCATTCGGACGAGGGAACCGCCGCGGTGCTGGTGTATCTCCTTGCCTACAGCATCACGACCGTCGCCGCCTTCGGCATTCTCGCCTCGATCGAACGCGCCGGCGCCCGCACGGTACTGCTGACCGACCTTGAAGGCTTGTTCGCCGTCCGACCGTTCGCGTCGATGGGGCTGAGTATCTGCATGCTCTCGCTGCTCGGATTCCCCGGAACCTTCGGCTTCATCGGCAAGTGGCTGTTGCTCTCGGCCGCGCTGCATCAGGGGCAGGCCGTGCTGCCGATTGTGGCGATGGTGGGGAGTGCCATCTCGATCGGGTACTACTTGCCGGTGGTGCTCGCGATGACACTCAAGCCGACGCGAACGCGCCAGGCGCACCAGACAATCCGGTTCCCGCGCCCGGCGAGGATTGCCGTGGCGATCTGTATCTTTGCCATCATGCTGTTCGGTGTCTGGCCCAACGTGGTGCTCAATTTCGCGAGCCAGAAGGTCGTTCAACTCCGGCAGGCCGAACTTCCGACCGGGCCGCGCTGACCCAAGGACTCGATGAACATTCCGCAATCAGTATTTCGCGAGTACGACGTCCGGGGTGTGATCGGCACCGAGCTGACCACCGAGTTCGCCGAGCATCTGGGGCGCGCGTTCGGCAGCTCGGCGCACGAGCGGCTCGGCCGCGAGCCACGCCTGGTGGTCGGCTGCGACAACCGCCCGTCGAGCGCGGGGTTCGCGGCGGCCCTTGCCAAGGGGATCACGTCGACCGGCGGGATCGTGGTCAGCATCGGGACGGTGCCGACACCAGCGGTGTACTTCGCTGTCCATGTGCTCGGCACGGACGGCGGGGTGCAGGTGACGGGATCGCACAACCCATCCGAATTCAACGGTTTCAAGTTCGTGCTCGCTGGTGAATCACTGCATGGCGCGGCGATCAGCGCCCTCGGCGAGCGGATGGAGCGCGAACACTACCTGAGCGGCGCCGGTCGCGAAGAGCACGACGACACGGTGCTCGACCGCTACCGGCAGGCCGTTGTCGAGCGCCACCACCTCGCCCGGCGGGTCAAGGTCGTGGTCGATTGCGGCAACGGCGTGACGGCGCTGGTCGCGATCCATGCGCTGCGCGACCTGGGTGCCGAGGTCGTGCCGCTCTTCGACAGCAGCGATGGCACCTTTCCGAATCATCATCCCGATCCGACCGTCGAGGCGAACCTGGTGGACCTGCAGGCGGCGGTGCGGGCGCACGGTGCTGAACTGGGGATCGCGTTCGACGGCGACGGCGACCGGATCGGGGCGGTTGACGAAAACACGCGGCCGATCTGGGGTGATCAGCTGCTCGTGCTGTACGGCCGCGATGCGGTGCGACGCTTCGGCCCCGGCGTCCCGGTGATTTTCGACGTCAAGTGCTCCGACGTGCTGTCCCAGGCGCTGACCGCGGCCGGTGCTCGCCCGGTGATCTGGAAGACCGGCCACTCCCTCATCGAAGCAAAGATGAAGGAAGAGCATTCGCCGCTCGCCGGCGAAATGAGTGGGCACATCTTCTTCGGTGGTGACTGGTTCGGCTTCGACGACGCGCTGTTCGCCGCCGCCCGCCTGCTGGAGATTGTCGCGGCCGCGAAGCATGGCCTCGCTCCGCTCCTCGCGGACCTGCCGGTCACGTACACCACGCCGGAGTTGCGCGTGCCTTGCGCCGACGCGGTCAAGTTCGGCGTGGTGGCCGATGCGGTGAACTACTTCAGCGCCCGCTACCCGGTCCTGACCCTCGATGGTGTCCGCATCACCTACCCCGATGGCTGGGGGCTGCTCCGCGCATCGAATACCCAGCCGGTGCTCGTGCTGCGATTCGAGGCAACATCGCCGGAAGGGCGCGACGCGCACCACGCGGAGCTGATGCAATGGCTTGCGTCACGGGGTGTGCAGGCCTGACGCGATGACACCCCGCACCCGCCACCTCGTCGCGGCACTGGTCGTTGTTGTCGCATTCCTGTTCGTGGCGCGCTGGTCGGTCGCGTTTGTCGGGGAACGGTGGTGGGCGGCCACGATCTCGCCGGGCGCCGCCTCGTTCGTCACCACCTGGCAACTTCTCGGGCTGGCACTCGATGCCGGCGCGATCGTCCTCGCGTCGACCTGGTTCGCAATCCAGGCGCTGCTCGTCGCGCGCGCCATTGCCTCCGTCCAGGTCGCCCATCGCATTGGTGGCCTCCAGCTCCGCGAAGCCGTGCCCACGCGCCTCCTGCTGGGCGGCGCGATCGCCTCCGGGATCCTGCTCGGGTTGATCGCCGGGACGGGCGCCCATTCGTGGCGCGATCCAATCATGCTCGCATGGCAGGGCGTGCACTACGGCACCAGCGAGCCGCTGCTCAATCTCGACATCGGTGTCCTTGTCGCCCAATTGCCGGCGTGGGACCTCTTGCACCGGTTCGCTGTATTGCTCGCCACGCTCGGCCTGGCATTCTGCTTCGCCCTCTACTCCAGCATCGGCGCGCTGCGGCGCGACCGGGGCGCGGTCGTCGTGCACCCGGACGCGCGACGCCACCTCGGCGCGCTACTGGCGTTCGTGGCATCGATCGTCGCCATCGGCTACCTGCTCACGCCGTATCACCTCGCCGCCGCTTCGCTCCCGTCACTCACGCCGGGTGGTGCCCAGACCCGGGTGCGCGCGGCCGAGATCATGACCGGCATCGCGGCGGCCACGGCGATGCTCAGCTTGTTCTGGGCGCTGCGCGGTCGGAACGCCCTGCTCGCCGGCGGGTGGATCGTGCTGGCACTCGGCGCGTTGAGCGAACGGTACGTTGTGCCGGCGCTCGCCGAGGAGGTGCCGCCGCCACCGAGCCGCATGATGACGGTGCGCTATTTCGACTCGATGGCGTGGGGGATGCGCGAAACCGCACCATTCGTCGAACCGGAGTCTACGCCGCCGGTCACTGCGATCTGGGACGCGCCGCTCCTGGGCCGTCTCGTGGAACGCGGCGGCGGTGTGTTGGAGGCGGCGACACCGAGCCGACTGACGACGCCGGTCGGACAGATCGTGCCGGTGTGGCTCGTGGCCACATCGGCCCCTGGCGGGTCCGGACCGATGGACGTGCTCGCCGTCGTGGATGGTGTGACCAGTCCTGCCGGTGCCGCGATGATGATTCGTTCGCCCGACGAGTCGCGAATCAATCGCCCGGTCTGGCGCACAATCGCCGATCCGCGCACCCGGCCGTCGGCGCCCCTGTGGCGCAGCGTTGCCGGAGCGGTCGATGCCAGCAGTCCGTTGCGCCGCCTGCTGCTCGCCTGGGCGCGGCAAGCACCCGGTATGCTTGGTCAACAGCCCGAGAGCGACGTTGATTGGCACCTCGACCCGACCGATCGTGCTGCCGCGGTACTGCCGATGCTTTCGTGGTCCACCGCCGACCTTGTGTTCCTCAACGCGCGACCGATCTGGCTCGTCCAGGGGATGCTGGCGATTGATCAGTTCCCGCTCGCCACCCGCGCCAGCTGGCGCGGCGGGCGCGTGGCTGGCGTGGTGCCGGCGGTGTTGTGCAGCATCGATGCCGCGAGTGGCGAGACGCGATTCTACCGCGACCCCGCCGCCGATTCGCTTGGTATGGCCTGGGCGCGGCTCATCGGTCCGCTGATCGCGCCCGCGAACACGATTCCGGCCGAGCTGCGAAGCCGCGTCACATATCCCCTCGAGTGGCTCGACGCACAGTTAGGCGTGTTGCGCGCAGCCGCGTGGAACCCGGGCCGGCCGAGGCGACCGGGCGGCCCCGTGGGCGCGCCGGCGCCGGTCTGGGTGACCAGTGCGATTCCTGGCCATCAGGTCGCGCTGGAAGAGGCGGACCGCGGTACCATCGCGATGACGGTCACGGCCTACCGCGTCGGCGCGATTCCTCAACTGCGGATCGAACGGCGCGACCCGGAACTGACCCCCGGCGACAGCCACGTCGCGCTGCGCCAACTCTGGAGTCGTACCGCCGCCGCAATGCATCTCCGCGATTCGGTCACCGCGGCGGGAGACACCGTCTGGTCGAGGAGCCCGCGCTGGTTCAGCGGCCGCGAGCTCGCCGCGTGGCAGCCGGTGTTTGCGGTGCCGCGACGCGGTGCGCCGACGTTGCTCTGGATCGCAACCGGACTCGGCGACCGGGTGGGCGGTGGCCGAACCCCAGCGGAGGCGTGGCGTGCAGCCAGTGAGCCGGATCGCAACACGGATCCGCGGACGCCCACGGACGCCACCGCGCTCGAGTTGTCGCGGCAATGGTTGCAGCGGGCCGATTCGGCCTTGCACCGCGGCGACATGACGGCCTTCGGGCGCGCGTTTGAAGAGTTGCGGCGGGCACTGGCGAAGCGGCCGTGATCGCGCGCTGACGTGGCGCCCGCCCAGCCCGGCCGCTAGTTTGTCCCCGTCCTGACTACCCCGTCGAGGTATGCGTGAATCTGCATGAATATCAGGCTCGCGACCTGCTCAAGGCCGCCGGCATTCCGTTGTCCGACGGCGACGTTGCGGTCACGCCGACCGAGGCGGAAGCGATCGCCCGGCGCGTCGGCGGAACCGTGGTCGTCAAGGCGCAGGTGCACGTCGGTGGCCGGGGCAAGGCGGGCGGGGTCAAGCTCGCGCGGAACCCCGCCGAGGCGGCTGAGTACGCCTCCCAGATACTCGGCATGACCATCAAGGGGCTGGTGGTCAACAAGGTCCTGGTGGTTCCGGCCGCCGAAATCGCCACCGAGAGCTACGTCGGTCTGATTCTCGATCGCGCGACCCAGAAGCCGGTGTTCATGGTGTCGGACGCCGGTGGCGTGGATATCGAAGAAGTCGCCGCCAAAACGCCGGAGAAGATCACCCGGCTCGCGGTCGACCCACGCTACGGGTTGCTTCCGCACCAGGCGCTCAAGCTCGCACTGGCGCTCTATCGCGACTGGGATCAGGCCCGCGCCGCGATGAAGATCATGCACCAGTTGTACACGGTGTTCATGACGAACGGCTGCTCGCTCGCCGAGATCAATCCGCTGGTGACCACACCAGACGGCAAGGTGCTCGCACTCGACGCAAAGATCATCATCGACGACAACGAACTCGACCGGCGCCCGGATCTGGCCGTGCTGCGGGACGAGTCGGCAGAAGAGCCGAGCGAGGTGACGGCCCGCCGCGCGAACCTCACCTTCATCAAGCTCGATGGCAACGTCGGCTGCGTGGTGAACGGTGCCGGTCTCGCGATGGCGACGATGGACCTGGTGAAGTACTACGGTGGTGAGCCCGCGAACTTCCTCGACATCGGCGGGTCGTCCAATCCGGAAAAGGTCGTGAACGCGCTCAAGATCATCACCGCCGACACGAGCGTGAAGGTCATCCTGTTCAATATCTTCGGCGGGATCACCCGCACCGACGATGTGGCGCAGGGAATTGTGACCGCGACGCAGCAGTTCAAGGTAAAAGTGCCGATCGTGATCCGGCTGACCGGTACCAATGAGAAGGAAGCATTTCGCATCCTTGAGAGCGTCGGCATGACGGTGTTGAATGACATGGATGCCGCGGTGTCGCAGGCTGTCGCGCTCGCCAAGGCGGCGGCATGAGCATCTGGATCGGGAAAGAGACGCGCCTGGTGGTGCAGGGGATCACCGGTCGTGAGGGTTCGTTCCACGCCAGGCAGATGATGGAGTACGGCACCAACCTCGTCGCCGGCGTCACACCCGGAAAGGGTGGCCGGACGTTCGAGGCGAAGGTGCCGGTGTTCAATACGGTGGCCGAGGCGGTGGCGGCCACCCAGGCGAACTGCGCGGTGATCTACGTGCCGCCGGCGATGGCGGCAGGCGCGATCGAGGAAGCTGCCGACGCGGGCATTCCGATCGTGGTGTGCATCACCGAGGGGGTGCCGGTACTCGACATGACCCTGGTGATGCCCTACATCGCTGAACGCGGCGTGCGGTTGATCGGGCCGAATTGCCCCGGCATGATCACGCCGGGCGAAGCCAAGGTCGGCATCATCCCGGGTTCGATCTGCACGCCCGGTCCGGTCGGACTCGTCTCGCGGTCCGGCACGCTCACCTATGAGGTTGTGCACCACCTCACGGGCAACGGCTTTGGCCAGAGCACCTGCGTCGGCATCGGCGGCGACCCGATCGTGGGAACCAATTTCATCGACGTCCTCACCGCGTTCAACGCCGACCCGAAGACCGAAGCGATCGTGATGATCGGCGAGATCGGCGGCACGGCGGAGCAAGAGGCGGCCGAGTACATCAAAAAGCACGTCGCGAAGCCGGTGGTGGGCTTCGTGGCGGGCCAGACGGCGCCGAAAGGGCGGCGGATGGGCCACGCTGGCGCGATCATCTCGGGGTCGGCCGGTACCGCCGAGGAGAAATTCGTGGCGTTCGAGGCGGCGGGAATCGGCATCATGCGCCGGCCTGTAGATGTCGTAGAGTTGCTGAAATCTGTGTTGAAGTAGTACCTGATAGTTCACGATGTAAGTTGTTGCGGGATCGTTCGTTACACCAAGTCAACATTCAGTCCGTGCAACTGACGGCCAAGCTTTGGGAGCGTACTGATGGCGGGACGTACCACGTTCGCGATGGTCAAGCCCGACGCCTTCGAGGCGGGCAAGGCAGGCCGGATATTGGCCCACATCGAGCAGTCCGGTTACGCCATCCTCGCCATGCGTCTGGTGCGGCTGACCCGGGTCGAGGCCGAGGCGTTCTATGAGGTGCATCGGGGCCGGCCGTTCTACCAGGAACTTGTGAGCTTCATGAGCTCGGGGCGGGCGGTGGCGCTGGTTCTGGACAAGGCCGACGCGGTGGCCGCCTGGCGGGCGACGATTGGTGCGACCGACCCGGCCGAGGCGGCTGAGGGGACGATTCGGAAGCTGTTTGCCGAGTCGAAGGGGCGAAACGCGGTGCATGGGTCGGACAGCGACGAGAACGCGGTCCGGGAAGTCGCTTTCTTCTTTCCGGAGCGTGAGTTAGCCCGGCTTGGCGCCGAGTCTCCGGGTTGACCTGAACCCGGGCCGGCAGCTAGCTTTGAGGGCTATGCTGCGCTTGAATCTTCGCGAGCTGCGCGGTGGTCTGGCCAGCATGGCCGGTACTCTCGACCCAGCCGATCCTCTCTTTCTCGGCTTGGGGCTGCATTTTCGGGAACCGGTCCAGGTCGAGGGTGTACTGCAGGAAGCCGGTGATGGCGGTTACCTGTGGCGCGGACATGTCCATGGCTCACTCTCCGGTGAGTGTCGGCGGTGCCTGACCGGCGTCACACTCGCGGTCGACGACGACGTCGACGTATTCTTTTCGGCCGATCCTGAGCTGGCCGAGGATCCGAGCGTCTATCCCCTCGCGCCGGAGTCGGACGAGGTGGACGTGACATCGGCGGTGCGCGAGGAAATCGCGCTGCGGCTATCGGTTTTTCCCCTGTGCCGGCCGGACTGCAAGGGGCTGTGCGCCAACTGCGGCGCTGATCTCAACGCTGGACCGTGCCCGTGCGCGGTCTCCGGCTCGACCAACTGAGGCACCGATGGCTGTCCCGAAACGCAAGACCTCCAAGTCACGCAAGCGGTTGCGTCGCGGTCACCACACCGCGAAGGGGATTCCGACACAGGCATGCCCGCGGTGCAGTGCGCCGCGCCTGCCGCACCGGATCTGCCCGTCCTGCGGCTATTACGCGGGAAAGAAGCGGATCGAGGTCGAGGACAACTAGGTCGTGATTCGCGTCGCGCTCGACGCCATGGGCGGTGACGGCGCGCCGGGACCGGAAGTCGACGGCGCGGTGCTGGCGCTGCGCGAGTTGCCGGCGGATTTCGAACTCACGCTGGTCGGGCGCGAACCGGACATCGAGGCGCAACTCGCCCGCCACCCGGCGGTCGATCGTTCCCGGCTGCGCATCGTGGCCGCGCCCGACGTGATCGGCATGGCTGAAAGGCCACTCGCCGCCGTCCGCAAGAAGCCCAATTCTTCTCTCGTCGTTGGCCTTAACCTGCATCGCACCGGTGAAGTCGACGCGCTGATCTCGGCCGGCAACACGGGTGCCACGCTGGCCGGTGCCACGATTCTCCTCGGGCTGCATGACGGCGTCGATCGCGCGGCGGTGGCGTCGCCGTTTCCCACCCCCGATGGCAGCGTGCTGGTGGTTGATGCTGGCGCGAACGTCGATTGTACCTCCAAGGAACTGGTCAATTTTGCCCGGCTCGGCACGATCTACATGCGAGACCTGGTCGGTGTGGCGGAACCGAAGGTGGGGCTGCTCAACGTCGGCGAAGAGGACGAAAAGGGCGGCGTGGTGGTCCGGGAGACGCATCAGTTGCTCAAGCTGCAACCGCGCATTCGCTACGTGGGGAACATCGAAGGCCGCGACATCGTGGTGCCGCATCCCGACCACGGGCAGATTGATGTCGTGGTATGTGACGGATTCGTGGGGAATGTCGTCCTGAAGTTCTACGAGTCGATGGGCGGGTTGGTCACCGAGCTGATCCGGCGAGAGAGTCCCGCCTTGCTTGAATCGCGTGAGCTGCAACCGCTGCGGCACTTTCTCGATCCGTCGGCATACGGCGGTGGTCCGCTTCTTGGCGTGCGCGGCGTCGCGATCATCTGCCACGGAGCGTCGACGTCGATTGCGATCAAGAATGCGATCAAGCGTGCCGTGGCGTCGGTGCGCCACGGCCTGAGCGCCCACACCGCCGCGGAGATGGCGCTGCACGAGCCGACAGGCGCAACGTGACGACGGTACCGATCGCCATGATCGCGGGCATCGGCGCGGCCGTCCCCGCGGGTGTCCTCACCAATGCCGACCTTGAGCGAACGCTCGACACCTCCGACGAATGGATCATCGAGCGCACCGGCATCCGCGAGCGCCACATCGCGGGCCCATCGGAAACGCTGAACAGCTTTACGTTGGTCGCCGCCCAGCGAGCCATGGCACGCGCTGGCGTTACGGCGTCCGATCTCGACGGGATCATCTTTGCCACGGTCACCCCGGATCATCGACTTCCCTCGGCGGCGTGCGAGCTGCAGGCGATGCTCGGCGCCGAGCGCGCGTGGGCATTCGATGTCGTCGCCGCCTGCCCCGGTTGGCTCTTCGGCCTGAGCATTGCCGATGGATTGATGCGCGCCTCGCTCGGCGACACAATCCTCGTGGTCGGTGCCGAGAAGCTCTCGTCGATTACCGATTACGAGGATCGGTCGACCGCCGTCCTCTTCGGCGACGGTGCCGGTGCCGCGGTCGTCAAGCGCGCCACTGGCGACGGGCGTGGCCTTCTCGCGACGTATATGGGATCGGATGGCAACCTTGCGCCCTTGCTGCACATCCCGGGTGGCGGATCCGCCGAGCCGCTTACCGCGTCGTTGCTGAGTGAGAAGAAGCACTTCGTGAAGATGGCGGGGCGCGAGGTGTTCAAGGCGGCGGTGCTCGCCATGAGCCGTTCCACCGACGCGGCGATCGGCCGCGCGGGCCTTACGCCGGACGCCATCGACCTCCTCATCCCGCACCAGGCCAACTTGCGGATCATCGAGGCCACGGCCAAGCACGCCGGAATCTCGATGGACAAGGTGATGGTGAACCTCGAGCGGTACGGTAACACGAGCTCGGCGAGCATCCCGCTGGCACTCCAGCAGGCCGAAGAAGAGGGCCGGCTCAAGTCAGGGATGGTGGCGATGCTGGTGTCGTTCGGTGCGGGCTTCACCTGGGCGAGCGTGGTCGTTCGGTGGTGACCGTGCTGTTGTTCCCGGGCCAGGGTGCGCAGAACGTCGGCATGACCGCGGACCTCGCCGAGCGCTTTCCCGCCGCCCAAGCGACGCTCAATCGGATCGACGCCGCGCTGCAGGCGCCGCTCAGCCGGTTGATGTGGCACGGGCCCGAGGACGAACTCACGCTGACGTACAACGCGCAGCCCGCCATTCTCGCCCATTCCTCCGCGGTGCTCTCGGTGGTGCAGCAGCGACTCGGCCATGTCGTGGCTGCCGCTGGCCATTCCCTCGGCGAGTATTCGGCGTGGGTCGCGACCGGTGCGCTCGATGCGGCGGACGCGGCCAAGCTGGTGCGGCGCCGCGGCGAGTTGATGTTTCAGGCAGGCCAGCAACGACCCGGTGCGATGGCGGTGGTGCTCGGGCTCGACACGATCGCGGTCCAGGCGGCGTGCAGAGAGGCGCAGGATCGCGGCGTCGGTGCGGTGGTCGCTGCCAACCTCAATGCCCCCGACCAGACGGTCATCTCGGGTGACCGAGCCGCCGTGACGCGGGCCGGGGAACTCTGCCAGGTCGCTGGTGCCAAGCGCGTGCTGGCGCTGAAAGTGAGCGGAGCGTTTCACTCGCCGCTGATGGAGCCTGCCGTCGCCGGTCTCCGTGAGGCGCTGAGCGCCGCGCCGTTCGGCGAGCCGGCATTTCCCGTGGTTGCCAACGCCACCGGCGATGTCGTGCACGCGCGGCCCGAGGCGATTGAACTCCTCGCCGCGCAGCTCACCGCGCCAGTGCGTTGGGTGGCATCGATGCGTCGCCTCGCCGAGCTGCACCCTGGCGCGCGCTGGCTGGAACTGGGCCCAGGCGCGGTGCTGACCGGCCTGCTCAAGCGGATCGTGCCCGACGCGCAATGCACGGCGCTCGGAACCGCTGCACAACTCGACGCGTTCCTGGCCGCATGAGCGTCACGATCGATCTCGCCGGCCGCACCGCGTTCGTGACCGGCAGTACGCGCGGCATCGGCCGGAGCATCGCCGAGACGCTGCACGCTGCGGGTGCCAACGTCGCTGTGGTGGGGCGTTCCAAGGAATCGGCGGATGCCGTGGCGAGCGCGATCGGCGATCGGGCGCGGGGCTTTGCGTGCGACGTCACCGACAGCGCGTCGCTCCGGCGCGCGATCACCGCATGTGAAACGTCGCTCGGCCCGATCGATATCCTGGTGAACAATGCCGGTATCACGCGCGACAACCTGCTGATCCGGCTTACCGAGCAGGATTGGGGTGACGTCATCGCGGCCAACCTCACGGCTGCCTTCGTGTCGACCCAGGCGGTCATCAAGGGGATGATGAAGCGGCGCTACGGCCGCATCGTCAACGTCGCGAGCATCGTCGGGATCACCGGGAACAAGGGGCAGGCAAACTACGCGGCCAGCAAGGCCGGCCTGATCGGCTTCACCAAGTCGGTGGCCAAGGAGTACGCCGGGCGCGGGGTGCTGGTGAACTGCGTCGCACCCGGGTTCATCGACACCGATATGACGGCTGCCTTGCCCGAGGCCGCGCGCTCCGCGTTATTGGAGGCGATTCCGCTGGGTCGCTTGGGCTCCCCGGTGGACGTCGCCGGGGCGATCCTGTTTCTCGCGTCGGATCTGGCCGCCTATGTTACCGGTCAGACAGTGATCGTCGACGGCGGCATGACCGGATAGTACGGCACCACACTTCAACACTGCAATCGAGGCAACAGATGAGCGACGTGGATGAGAAGGTCAAGGACATCATTGTCGAAGAGCTCGGCGTCGAGCGCGAGAAACTCACCGACGCGGCCTCGTTCATGGAGGATCTCGGCGCCGATTCACTCGACACCGTCGAATTGGTGATGGCGTTCGAGAAGGAATTCGACATCGACATCCCCGATGAAGAAGCGGAGAAGCTCCGCACGGTCGGCGATGCGCTCAAGTATCTCCACGAGAAGTTGGGTAAGTAGGCCGATGCGGCGTGTCGTCGTCACGGGGCTCGGCCTGGTGACCCCGGTGGGGCTCACGGTGGCCGAGACCTGGAACAACCTCCTGGCGGGCACGTCCGGCGCAGCGCCGATCACCAAGTACGACGCGACCGGTTGGGCGGTCCGCTTTGCCTGCGAGGTCAAGGGTTTCGACCCACTGCTTTACATGGACAAGAAGGAAGCGCGGCGCTACGACCTGTTCGCGCAGCTCGGCATCGCCGCCGCGCACCAGGCGATGGTGCAGGCCGGATTGGAGCAGGGCGTCGACGACCCGCGACGGTGTGGCGCGATCGTCGGGTCCGGGATCGGCGGGATGATGACCTTTCAGGAGAACTGCGAGGTCTTCTTTACCAAGGGCCCCGACCGCGTATCGCCATTCTTCGTGCCGATGTTCATCCCCGACATTGCCGCCGGGCTGGTGTCGATTCGCTACAACCTGCAGGGCCCCAATTTCGCGACCGTGTCGGCCTGCGCCTCCGGCGCGCACGCGATCGGCACGTCGTGGCAGCTGATCCGTGGCGGTGTGGCGGATCTGATGCTCAGCGGCGGTTGTGAAGGGGCGATCACCGGTGTGAGCATCGCGGCGTTTGCCAACATGAAGGCGCTGTCGACCCGAAACGACGATCCCGCCGCCGCGTCACGCCCGTTCGACCGGGGCCGCGACGGCTTCGTGATGGCCGACGGGGCGGGGATGGTGGTGCTGGAGGAATACGAGCACGCCCGCGCGCGCGGCGCGAACATTCTCGGCGAACTCATCGGGTACGGCGCCAGCGGTGATGCGTATCACATCACGTCGCCACCGCAGGACGGGCACGGCGCCATCCACGCGATGCGGATGTGCCTCGAAAGCGGCGGCATCGCCCTGGACCAGGTGGACTACATCAACGCCCATGGCACGTCCACGCCGCAAGGTGACGTCGCCGAGACCAACGCGGTGAAGGCCGTCTTTGGCCAGCACGCCCAGGAACTGATGTTCGCGTCGACCAAGTCGATGACCGGTCACACGCTTGGTGCGGCCGGTGCCATCGAGGCGGTGATTTCGCTGCTGGTGACCGCCACCGGCAAGGTGCCACCGACAATTAATCAGGACGATCCCGACCCCGAATGTGACCTCGACTGCGTACCGAACGTGATGCGTGAGCGGAAGGTGCGCGTGGCGCTCTCGAACTCGTTCGGATTCGGCGGGCACAACGCCACACTGGCAATGCGAGCGTTGTAGGGATACAATAGCTGGTCCCCCGCAGTTGCCGTTCTCCGATCAGCTATCGGGTAACTCATGCGTACTTCGCCCAAGGGGTCGTTGGCGTCGGTTGCCTATCGGGTGGGAGTGATCGCGGCGAGCGCGATCGCCGGTGTCGCGATGGCCACCTGCACACCGGGACCGACAACCACCACCCTCAAAGCGACTCTCAACCTGGCCGCAACCGGTACCGGTTCCGGTACGGTGACCGCCAACACCGGCGGCCTGTCGTGCCAGATGACCGGTGCCACCGCGACCGGCACCTGCATCTCGCAATACGACCAGGGTGCGGCGGTGACACTCACCGCGACGCCGGCGTCGGGCAGCACCTTCGCCGGTTGGACCGGCGGCTGCAGCGGCAGTGTGGCGACCTGCGCGCTCACGTTGAGCACCACGACCAATGTCCAGGCCGATTTCGCCGCCACGCCGCGCCAGGTCACCCTCACGCTCTCCGGCAGCGGCAACGGGACCGTCGTCAGTTTGCCTGCCGGGCTGTCCTGCAGCCGCACCGGCGGAGCCACGACCGGCAGCTGCGCCGCCTCGTTCAGCCAAGGGACGTCGCTGCTGTTGACAGCGACACCCGCCGCGCAGCAGTTCTTTGGCGCCTGGAGCGGCGCTTGCGCCGGCTCGACGCCCACGTGCAGCGCCACGGTCAGCGCGGCGCTAGCGGTGCAGGCGGCGTTCGTAGCACCCCGCACGGTGACCGTCACGGCGGCCGGGTCGGGTTCGGGCACGGTGACCAGCCTGCCGGCCGCGATCAATTGCGCGGTGGCGGCCGGCGTGGCGACGGGCACGTGCAGCGCGCCGTTCGCCGACGGCACCAGCGTCACCCTCACCACCGCGCCCGCGGCGCAGCAGTTCTTCGGGGCGTGGAGTGGCGGCTGTACCGCGAGCGCTACCAGCTGTACCTTCGCGGCATTGGGCAGCAACGTGTCAGCGCAAGTCACCCTGCTCGCTCCGCGCACCCTGACCGTCCTCGGCGGCGGCGTCGGCGCCGGTAGCGTCACGAGCACGCCGGCCGGCGTCAACTGCTCGATCGGGGCAGGGACTGCCACCGGAAGTTGTGCGGTGGCGTTCGCCGACGCGACGTCGGTCGCGTTGACCGCAGCGCCGGCGACCGGTTCGACCTTTGCCGCCTGGGGTGGGGCCTGCAGCGGCCTCGCCTGCGTGCTCGCGATGACCAGCGCCCGCTCGGTGACGGCGACCTTCAACGGCTCATCGAGCGCATCCCAGTCGACGGTTGTCGCATTGCCCGCAACGTTTACCGCCGGCAGCGGGAGTTCCACCATCACCGTTACCGTAAAGGACGCGGGTGGTGCACCGCTCGCCGGTAGCACGGTGACGCTGTCGGCCACCGGACCGGGCCTGATGACCATTACGCAGCCAGGCGCCACCACAAACGCCAGCGGTGTCGCGACGGGAACCGTCACCGCGACGATCACCGGGAGCTATGCGGTGCGCGCCACGCTCAACGGCACCACGACCGTGGCTCAGCAAGCGTCGGTCACGGTAACGGCGGCGGCCGCGAGCACGATTGCGCAGGCAGGCGGATTCAGCGCTACCGGCGCGAGGTTTGGCCAGGCCGTGACAACGCTGCCGGCCGTGGTGGTGCGCGACGCCTTCGGCAACGCCGTGTCCGGTGTCACGGTCACGTTCGCGATCGCCAAGGGGCTCAGCACCGTCGGCAACGGCAGCACAACGTCCGCGACTTCGGTGCCGGTCGTGACCGACGCAACCGGTGTTGCGGCGCTGTCGTCGTGGGCGCTGACCTCGGTAGCCTCAGCCGGTAACTATGGCACGCTCATCGACGTCAACAATTCGGTGAATGCCACGGCCGGTTTGTCCGGGAGCCCGGTCGGTTTCACGACGAGCGTAGCCGTCTTTTACGCGGCAGACATCCAGCCGATCTGGGACAAGACCACCGGCACCATCAAGGCGTGCAGCACGTCGGGGTGCCATGCCAACCCGTTCGGAAACCCGCCGATCCTGGTGTCCGGCTTGTCGCGCGCGAACCTCGTCGCCAACTCAGCCTACTGGTCCACGGGTGACTCGACGACCATCAGCAACACCACCAACCGACTGCTCTACCGGCTGGTGAGTGGCGCCCCGGTCATGCCGGACGGATACCCGGCATTGCCGGCGAATGTGATCGGCATCATCCGCGCCTATATCAAGCAGGGCGTGCCCAACAACTGATTGCCACGCTATTACTCCAGGAGATGCCGTGATGCCTCGGTTCCGCACTAGTTTGGCCGTCCTTACCATCGCGGCGATGCCGCTCCACGCGCAGACGATGCGCGAGCGGGTGATCGGGTTGTTCAAGTTCGGATCGGGATGTGACAATCCCGTGTGTCTCAGTGTCGGGAGCGCACACAAGGCGCATTTTAATCCGGCGGCGCAGGCGGGGCAGGCCAACCTGATCGATTTCATGTCCGACGCAATTGCCGCAAGCGCCTCGAACATCCCGATCAGCGCGGCGTCCAGCGGCGCCATCTGGGCAACATCGTCCTCGGGCCTGTTCGTCCGCACGCAGACATCGGCTGGGCCGGTCTTTGCCGAGCGGGCGCAGACCATCGGCAAGGGGCGAGTGCTCTTCGGCGCCAACTTTTCCAGCTACAGCTTTCAGTCGCTGCGCGGCGTGCCGCTCAACAGCCTGGAGTTCAACTTCACCCACCAGCTGGTCGGGCCGAAGCCGCTCGGCCAGAACGCGGACTACGAGAACGACGTCATCGCGGTACGAACCAACCTCGCCGTACAGTTGCTGGCGGCGACCGCGTTCGCCACCTATGGTGTGACGCGCGATATCGACGTGAGCGTGGCGGTGCCGTTTGTTCACACCTCGATCGACGGCACCAGCCTGGCGACGGTGATGCCGTTCACCAACCCGACACCACATTACTTCGGGTCCGCCACGAACCCGTCGCTCACCGCCAGCACCGGCTCCCAAGGTTCGGCGAGCGGTATTGGGGACGTCGCGATCCGGCTCAAGGCGTTGCTGGCCGACCAGGGCAAGGTCTCGTTCGCCCTGCTGGCCGACGCCCGCTTGGCCACCGGCAATGCCGACAACTTCCTCGGTGGGGGCAAGACGTCGTTCCGTGGCCAGGCGATCGCGTCGGGCCGGTACGGCAACTTCTCGCCACATATCAACCTGGGGTACTGGCTCCGGTCGAGCGCCACGGAGAGCGACGCATTCCTGGCCACTGGCGGGTTCGATCAACTTCTGGGCGGCCGGGTGACGTTCGCGGCCGACTTCATCTCGCAGTGGCAGGTGGGCGCAAGCAAGCTGGTTCAGCCCGATCCCGTGGTGCTGGTTACCCCGATCGGCGCGAGCTACGTGAGCGACCGGACGATCTATCCAAGCAACATTCCGGTGCAACGGGACAACCAAGTGCTGGGAACGATGGGATTCAAGTTCTCGACTCCATCGGGCCTGACGATGGTGACCAACGCGATCATTCCGATGCTGCGTGGTGGGCTGCAGCCCAACATCGCCGTGACGTTCGGGTTGGAATACACGTTCTAGCGCTGCCGGCTCCTGGGAGTCTACCGCAAGGGCGAGTCGAGTATGCTACCCTGACTCCCGTCCCGACGCAGAACGAGCTTGGTGTAAACTTCAGCGGGGCGCCTGCCGAGCGCGACCACGCACTTCCTGGAGGACGAATCATGAAGCGGTCCCTCTGTTTATTCATCGCCGTGGTTTGGTGCGCAAGCGGTGCGGCGGGGCAAAAGCCGCGATCGCACCGGGCGCCAGCCAAGCCGGCGGCCGCCTCAAAAACAACGCAGCCGAAATTCAAAGCCATCTGGGAGCCGGTTAACTACAAGGAAGACTTGAACCTTACGGGTGTCTTCTTTGCCAACGACCCAACCGGCTGGGTCACGGGCGAGCATGGCACCATCCTGCACACGACGGATGGTGGCGATACCTGGACGCCGCAACTTGGCGGCGATCCGCAGTCGACGGAGCCGGCGATCCATGATCTCCGATTCACCGACGGAACTCACGGCTGGGCGGATCAGGGCTCCGGAGGAGACAACAAGTTGCTCCGGACGACCGACGGTGAAAACTGGGAACAGGTCGGCAAGCTCGGCGGAAACTACGGCTATTGGTCTGACTATTTCTTTCCGTCCGGGAACGTGGGCTTTCAGATCCGCCAAGAACCTCATGACATAGCTCGGACGCTGGATGCTGGCAAGACGTGGACGGAGGTCGCGCCCCCGTGCGCCGTAAAGATGGAGGTCGAGGGATTGACGCGAACGGTGGGATGCACGCTCCAAAGCTTGCACTTCCCGTCGCCGAGAGTAGGCTACGCCATCGGCACCGGATCGAAGGCCCTCTTCGTGTTGAGGACCGAGGACGGCGGGCAAAACTGGAACGTTTCAGTGTCGCCCGATTTAGCCAGCAACGAATCCACGTATTTCAGACAAGAGGTGTTTTTCACCAGCGAAAACACCGGGTTCGTGATCATGAACGACCGGAAAATTCTTGCCACCACCGACGGCGGGAAAACCTGGCAAGGCCGCGTGGGAACGACGGGTGGGAAAATCAGGTTTGCCGACCCCGAGGTGGGATGGTCGTTTGAGGATTTAACGCTGACTTATACAACCAACGCGGGCAAGAGCTGGTTCTCGCGCAAATTCGGGTTCCCTGCCACCGTTACAGCTTTCAGCCTACCCAGTCGGAGTCGCGGTTATGTGGTGGGCAGGCACGGCATGGTTTATCGCTACCGCATCGTGCCTTTTGAATACATCACGAAGGGGATGATTGACGCGCCGATGATGCCAGGTGACCCCGCGAAATAGGCCTCGGAAAACCGCTATTGTCTCGCGCGACGAGATTCGACCTTTGCTCGTGACAAAGGTGGCAACGCCCGCGCCGGCCCACGACGTCTACGAGCGGCGAGAACGTCGAACGTACGATGTGTCCGACGAGGGTAAACTTACGATGTGGCCCGCTACCGCGCCGCGCGCTGGTCCAGCGTGTCGAATCGCCAGTTGGTGCCGTCGCGATGCAGCGTGCCGCGAACGATGATCGAGCTGGCCTGGCTGTCGCCGCGGCGTTGCTTGAGCGTGAGCTTGAGCGTGAACTGTGTCGCGGCGCCATCACTGGTCGCTGTTGGAGTCACCTTGATGTCGGCGACGGCGACGTTGAGTTGGTCGATTCCCTCGTGGCCAACCAGGTTGAATTGGCTCTGCCACTCGGCGGCCAGCGCGGCGGGAAGATTCGGATAGATCTTCCGCATCTGATCCGTGCTTCGCGCGCGGATCGCTTCGACGTATGTCTGCACGGCCGTGGTAACGCCCCGGGAGATCTCAGCGGGCGAGAGCGCGGGCGGACCGATAACCGGCGGCGGTTGCACTAGTACCGCCGGGGGGGGCGTGGGGGCCAGGGCCGGCGGCGCCGGGACGATCGGAGTCGTACTTGTTCCTGCGGCAATCTGACGGGCGCGCGCCTGGGTGTCAGCGCTCGCCCGCGATGCTGCTGCCGCGGTACCCTTGTTCGGCGGGATCCCAGGCGGCGTCGACAGCGTCGCCGACGGAGCCGGGACCGTCGTCGCCGCGGGCGGCGGCGGGGCCGTGACCGAGGCGCTGTCCTGCTGCACGTTCGCCGTGCCGACCACATGGGTGTCAACCGCGGTCGGCGTAACGCCGCGGTGCGAGGCCCAGTAGCCACCGGCTGCGAGCACGATCGCTCCGCCCACACCCGCCGTGATCAACGCTGGTGAGGCCCGTTTACGCCGCCGCCCAGCGCCCGACGGCAAGACGGTGATTGGCAGCGACGCGAGCACGCCTTCGCACGTGGCCGTGATGTTCACGCGTCCGGGCGCGCGTGCGGTCACCACGCCGTTCGCCGTGACGGCGGCAATCGTGTCGTCGGTTGAACTCCACGACACGGCCCGTCCGGACAGGGTCGCTCCGGCGTCGCTGCGAACCGCGCTTCGCAATTCAAACCGATCGCCGGCGGCCACCACATCCGGGGCGCCGCTCAGTGTGAGTTGTCCCACGCGTGGTCCGCCGCGCGGTATCGGGCTGGGCGCGGGCCGGATGGTTGAGCTGCCACGCAGCGACGGGTCTGGCAGCGCGAGCGCTTCAAGCTGAGCCCGCAGCGGATCGCCTTCCGCCAGCGGTACCGCGCCGAGGGCGGTCAGCGCCTCGGCCATGGTGGCATACCGTTCGGCCGGCGTCTTGGCCAGCATCTGCAGCACCGCAGCGTCGAGTTCGGGCGGGCAGTCGGGTCGCCGTTCGCGTAACGACGGTGGTGGTGTGACGGTGTGCGCCTGCATGACGTTGAACGCCGTCCCGGTAAACGGAATGGTTCCGCTCAGCAGTTCGTAGGCGACGATGCCGAGCGAGTAGAGATCGGACGACCAAGTAAGTTGTCCGCCGTAGCATTGTTCCGGACTCATGTAGGCCGGCGTGCCCACCATGGTTCCGGTTTGCGTATGCCCGCCGTCGTGCTCCGCCAGCTTCGCGATGCCGAAGTCGGTGACGATGGCGTTGCCCTCGCCATCGAGCAGTACGTTGCCCGGCTTGACGTCGCGATGAATCACGCCGCGGCGGTGCGCGTAGGCGAGCGCGCTGCCCACCTGAAACAGGACCGCGCGCACCACCGCCGGTGAGAGCGGCCCAGTCGCGTGCAGCACCGCCTCGAGCGAGCGGCCTTCAATGCACTTCATCACCAGGAAGTGCAGGTCCTCGATCTGCCGCACGGCGTGAATCGTGATGATATTGGGATGGCTGAGATTCGCCACGGTCACCGCTTCCTGCCGGAAACGATCAATCATCCCCGGACCGAGAAAGAGGCCAGGCGACATCACCTTGATGGCGACCATCCGGTTGAGCGCGATCTCGTGGGCGAGATACACGGCGGCCATGCCGCCGCGCCCCAGTTCGCGGGACAGCTCGAATTCACCCAGCGTCGCGGCCTGGAGTTGTGCCAGCACCTGGCTCCAGGGCGACTCTGCGCCGGCGCCGACCGCTGGCGACGCTGCCCCGCAGGCCGGACAGAAGCGTTCATCGGGCTGTAGCGCAGCATGGCAGCTGCTGCATTCGAGTGTGGTAGTTGCGTCGGGCACGGAGTCGGCGAGTGAAGGTGGCTCTGCCGTATGGACGGGTCGGAAGGGCGCGTGTAAGTTGAGGGATATCATGGGAATCCGCAAGTAAAAAGGAGGGCCGGTACGCTGTTGCGGCCCGCTTTGACTTGCCGCCACGCCGGCCCGTCGTTCGCTGCAGCGACACGCCGTTTGATCCACTTCGAACAGGCGTCCCAGGTATGTCGACGTTGGTTTCCAGAAAGGGACGCACTATGGGCTGGCCACGCTCGTCGCGACTGACGCCATTGGGACTCGCTGCGGTGCTGTTCGCGCAGGCGTGCGGGTCGGGCACGCCGGGCGGCAGCGAGCGCGGTACGATTGCGTTCAGCCTCACGCCGGCGGCGGCTACCCTGCAGGTGGGTGGCCTGGTACAGGTCACCGGGACGATCGTCCGCGGGGGCGGATTCACCGGGGCAGTCGCAATTACTGTTGAAGGGGCGCCGACCGGGGTAACCGGGTCGCTCGACGCCGGGACATCGATCACCGCTAGCACCGCCGTCGTGCGAATTGGCGCGGGGGCGGATGCCGTGCCAGGTACCTACCAGCTGACCGTTCGCG
Organism: Gemmatimonadota bacterium; assembly: GCA_025357945.1. GTDB lineage: Bacteria > Gemmatimonadota > Gemmatimonadetes > Gemmatimonadales > GWC2-71-9 > Palsa-1233. Next base: position 88,632 of record JANYLJ010000054.1, on the reverse strand, counting down.
CCAAGGCAACAGGCCTGACCGACGCGACGGCGACGTTCGTGCTGACGGTGGCGCCCGCCGCATCCTCGTACTACCTGCTGACGGTCGATACCTCGCCGCTCGCGGTGATTCAGGGCACTGCGGTCGTCACTTCGATTGGAATTCTACGCGTTGCCGGTTTTGCCGGTTCCGTCACGTTCACGGCGGAAGGCCTCCCTGCTGGCGTGATCGCGGCGTTCAATCCCACGGCGGTAACGGGCCTCGGTACGGCGCTCACCTTTACGGTGGGATCGTCGGTCGTTCCGGGTTCCTACAGCATTGTCATCCGTGGCACTGTTGCCGGGCGGACCGATGTCACAGCGGCCGTGACCCTCGTCGTCAGCGCCTCGCCCACGTTTAGCATCGCGGCGGGGAGCAACTACCTCAACGTCTTGCAGGGTAACGGTGGCGTGACGTACGTGAAAGCCAGCCGCAGCGCCGGGTTCACCGCCACAGCGAGCTACACCATAAGCGGCGCTCCGGCGGGCCTCGGCGCAACGATTGCCGCGACCGTCGTGACGGACAGTCTCACGCTGACGGTTACCACGACCGCCGGACTTGCCCCGGGGACGTATCCGCTCGTGATTCACGCGAACGCCACCGGGATCGCGGAGCGGACGACCACGGTGAACATCATCGTGGCCGCGACAGCCGGCGTCAACGTCCGACTCGATTTCTCGGCCTGCCCGCAAACCTTCTATGTACAAGCCGCAATTTGGGTGGCGTATCAGGACGGTTCCGGACCGTGGACGCGGGTTACCGGCACTGGCGGCGTCTACACGTTTCACATCAATTCTGCCACCGGCGGAATCGCCGTTGTCCGGGGCGGGGTGCAAACCTTTACGACATCCGTCCAATACCTGACCCAACCGGAACTGCAGGCCGCCACGGCGAGCTGCGGCGACGATTTCACGGACGTGACGTCGCCGTATCCAGGCGGCAGCAAGACCGTCAACGGCACGTTGACCCAGCTTGTCGCCGGCGACTACGCCCAGGTTGCCATGGGTACCGCAAACGTTGGTGATTTTGGGATCATTGGGCCGGCGACCACGTATCAATTGAGCCAGGTTGTCGACGGACCCCAGGATCTGCTGGCGTACCGGACCGATAATGTGACCAATTCCACGCGCGATCGCATGGTAATCCGCCGCGACCTGAACATTGCCGACGGCGGCACCATCGCCCCTATCGACTTCGACGGCGCGCAGGCGTTCGCACCGGCGACGGCGAACTTTCCGGCGACCGGTACGACGCCGGGCGGTGGCACCATCTCGGCGTATCTCGACTACCTGTCCGGAGCCAACTGCACGCCGAACAGGTTCACGCCGCGCGGGTTCAATGGGGTAGGGGTCACTGGATTTGGCGTCCCTGCCGCCCAGCAGCGGGCTGGCGACTATCACGCTCTGACGTTGACCGACAACGGCAACTATACCGGCGGGTTCCGCTATGTCCGGAGCACGTTTCATCTCTTCGCGGCTCGAGCTCTCGGACTCGGAGCGGTGATGCCGACGACGGCGACGATCACGACGTTGCCCGGGACGTACCGCCGGCTGCAGGCAGCGTTCACGCCACCATCCGACTACACGACCGCCGGCCTGTACTACCACGACGGCCTCGGACACGTCTTTTTTGTAACCGCTTCTGCGGCGTTCCGCGGCCCGGCAGCGGCCACGCTCACGGTGCCCGACCTATCCGCCGTGACCGGCTACACTACGGCGACCTGGGCGCCATCGGTCGCCGCGCAGGTCAGGATATTCGGCAAAGCGACGACACAGACGTCGGCGTGCAGCGAAGGGACCACGCAGTATGCGGATCAGGTCGTTCCGGTCGGTCCTTGATCTTCCCAGGTGCTTGCGGCTCAGTGGTAGGCGTTGTGGCCGGCCCGGAAGGTGTGGGCTAACTTGAAGTTGACCGGAAAATCAGCCATCGATTGACCGGCGGCCTTCTCTGTCTGACCCACCCTCGGAGTTCTCCATGCTGCGTGATGACGGGACCGCCCGAGTCAGCGTGGTACCGAACCCAGCAGCCCCGCATGAGGATCTTTTTCTCAAAGCGGTGCAAGGCGCCGCCGCCGAAGACTTCACGGTCTTGGGAGAGATCGGGCGTGGCAAGGACGGCGTGATCATTTACCTCGCCCGCGAGGTATCCAGCACGCGCCTGGTCGCGCTGCGTTTGCAGCGTGAGGGCCAACTGGCCGACGAATTCAGCTTGGAGGTCGCGCGTCACCTCGACAATTCGATGCCCGCGCCCGAGAGCAAATGCTTCAAGTGCGGCAAGGCAATCCGCGGCTGGGCCCGATTCTGCGGCTATTGCGGTGCGGATCTGTCGGGTGCGGCGCCGGCCGAGGATGACACGGGGGGGCACGCGACCATGCTGGCTGCCTTGAACGAAGCCGTCGCTGCAGACTATGAGGTGCTGGGCGAGATGTCGCGGAGTGAAGGTGGCGGCGCCGTGTACTTTGCCCGCGACCGCGAGACCAACAGGATCGTGGCACTCCGGCTCCAGCGGGAGGGTGCCGGTGACGAGTTCTCGGTCGGGTTGACCTCGGCGCTCAAACCGCTTGCCGCTTCACTCGGGGTCAAGCCGGTCGCGACCCAGGTTCTGGGGGCGCTGGTATCGCCACCCTCACCATCGGTCCCGATGGCGTCGCCACCAGCCCCCCCGGCCGCGACGCCCCGGCAGTCAGCGGTGCCGCCACCGCCGGCGCTGGTGCGGCGGACGATGACACGCCGAACCAAGCTACTGGTGGCCGGGATCGCGGCGGTGGTCCTCGTCCTCGCCATCGTCGTGGCGACGTTGCCTGAGCAGCAGGCTCCCAGTCCGCCGGGTTTGCGGACGTCGGGCCGGGACTCGGCGCTCACGACCGCGGCGGCGCCACCGCCAGCCCCACCGCCGGCCAAGCCGCCGGCGGTGCCGCCAGCTGCGCCGGTGTTGAGCAGGTCCGCCGCAGCGCCAGTGCCGATGCGCGAGCGGCCAAAGGACGCCACCATTGTCGTGAGCGGACTGCCCGTTGGGGCCGACGTGCGCGTTGACGGTCACCCGCGAGTCGGCCGCAGTCTGACGGTGGCGCCGGGAAGCCACACCCTATCGGTGGCGGTGTCGGGCTACTTGCCCCGCACCGACACGATGCAGTTGCGGCCGGGAGAGACGGTGGCATGGTCGCCGGTGCTCACCGGCGCGGCGGCCAAGCCGCCGACACCGAAGGCGGCGCCACCACCCGCGGCGCCACCGCGCACGGCTGCGGAGCAATCGCCCAAGGGCGGCACCGCGGGCGGACCAGCCTGTCAGGCGGACGTCGACGCGAAAAAATGGAGCGACGCGTTCGAGGCGTGCATGCGCGAAGCACTGGCTGGCAGCGCTGCGGCCAAGCGCAACGTGGCCGAATTGTATGACCGTGGTCACGGCGTGGTGCGGAGTGACGAGAACGCTACCCGGTGGTATGACGGCGCGGCCGCTGCCGGCGATCATGAGTCGATGTATCAGCTCGCGATGGCATACGAGCGCGGGCGCGGGATCAACAAGGATCAGACCGCGGCGGCGCGATGGTATGCCCGAGCCGCCGATGCGGGCCATCCGCTGGCACAATACGCGATTGGCGAGGCCTACGAGAAGGCCAGGCTCGGCCTTCCCAAGAACAAGGCGAAAGCACTCGAGTGGTACCGCATGGCAGCCGCGCAGGGCAACAAGGCCGCGGCCAACAAGGTGCACGATCTGTCGAAGTAGCGGGCGACTCGCGTCATGCCCTCCTATCTCTTCGAAGTCACCACCGCGACCGACATCGAACGCTATCCGTTCACGGTCGATCACGACCGGCCGCTCGGCCCCCAGGTCACGCAGGTACTTGAGGAGCTGCAGCAACGCGGCGTCATGCTCCGGGGCGGACATAGCGATGTGCTGGGCGTGTACTGGATGGGCCGCGAGCTGGATGTCTCGAAGCGTCCGGGCGAGTTGGCCATCTCTCCGGCGCGGCCGATCGAGTTGCGGATGCGCGAAGCGTCCGTGGCTGCGGTCGCTGCCCACAACGGGCTGCCGCGCGGCGTGCTCGCGTCCGCGATGTTCGGCTATGTCGGCGGAGTTGTCGCGTGGCTCGTCGCCGCGCTCGCATCGCTGCCGTCGCACTTCACCACCGACTACAACCGCCTCGACCAGATCACGATGGCGCTGCTCGGTGCCATCGCAGGAGCGTGCGTGCTGGCGGGGTTGGCGCTGCGGGGACGGGGAGTGGTGCTGCTCGCGATCGTGTCCGGCATGGCACTGGGCGGGCTCGGATCGCTCATCGGCGCGTCCGCTTCGTTGTTGATTCCTGGTTCGTCCTCTGTTCGCGGTTTTGTCGTCGCTCGCGTCGCCGGGTGGGCGTTGTCGGCCGCTATCGGATCGGCGCTGCTGGCATGCTACAGCCGCCACCTGGACCCGCGACGGCTGGCAGAGAGCCTGTTCGTCGGCCTGCTCGGTGGTGGCGCCTGCGGCGTGATCTTCGCGCTCCCGGGGCCATCGGATCTCTGGCAAGGCCTCGCGTTCGCGGCGTTCGGTGTGACCACGGGCATGGCTGTGGCTGGCCCGGCGCTCTGGCGTGCGGCGGCGATCGTAGAGCTCGTGCCCAGCCGCGGCTTGGTGCCGGAGATTCTGACGCTTCGTGAATGGCCGGTGTACGATGGCTCAACGGTCGAGTTCGGTGCCGCGAAGATCGGCTGCCAGGACCAACGTGTCGCGCTCTATCCCGCCCCGGAAGGCGCCCTGTTTCAGGGGCGGCGCTTCCGCGAGCCGGTATTTCTCGAGGCCGGTGGCGAGCTGGTTGTCAGCGGCACGCGATACCGCGTCCGCATCCTGCGGGCGGAGGCATGAAGGCCGCGTTGGGGATGGTGCTGGCGTTGATTGCCCCGGCGTCGGGATTGGCAGCGCAGGCCGCGGATTCGATTGCGCGGCTCACCCTCGTCCGGTGCGCGCCGAGGATCGACGTTCCCTGCCTGCAAGCGCGGGTTCGGCTCGATAGTCGCGGTCTCGCCCTGTTGAGCCAGCTCGACTCGGCTGGCGAAGCCAGTGCCTGGACCGGCGACCTCGCTGGACGCATGCTGATTGGTCCTGCGGTGACCACGCCGCACGACGTAACGCCGCCGCTGCGCCTGTTGGTACTGCTCGATCGCAGCGGCAGCATGATCGGCGATGGCATCGCCTACACGCGGATAACGCTGCGGAGCTTCATCCAGGGCCTCGATAGCGGCAGCGTGCGTGTTGCGATCGCCGGCTTCGAGAGTCACGATGTCAACCGACTGATCACCGAGACGCAGTTCGTTTCACCAGCACAGGCGGTCGAGCAGCTGGCGAGACTGCCAACGCCGGATCCGCGGGCAAACACCGCACTTTATAGCGCGTTGATCGAGGGTGCTGAACGGGTCGCGGCCGAAACCCGTGCGGCACCCGGGACGCAGGGCGCGATCCTGCTGGTTACCGACGGGCGCAACGACGTGGGGCATCCGCGCGACGATGTCGGTCTCCTGGCCGGCGCCGACGGGCTCAGGGCGGCGGCAGCGGCGCTGAATGGCGGCGGGCGACGAATCTGGATCATGGGCGTTGGCAAAGGCATCGCCGCGGACACGTTGCGGATGCTGGTGGGCACTAACGGCAGCGTGACCTTGGCGAGCCTCGACCCCAATGTGATGGCGATGCGGCTTGCCGCCGTGTCCAAGGAGCTGCGCGGGTCGCGCGAGCTGATCTTCGCGATGCCGGCTGGAACCGAGGCGACGCTGGCGCGCACGGCGTGGCGGGGAATCGCGGCGGCGTGGGTCGGCAATCGGCAAGTCACTGCGCGGGCGCTATCCTGGCGGCCGCCGCTATTCGCCATGCCGGCGTATCGCGGCGTGGCAGCGGCGAGCGCACTGACGGCAACGCTGCGTGAGGCGCTCGGCGCGGGGGGTGGTGGTGCCAACGTGCGCTGGGTGATGGCATTGTTCCTGGCGCTGTCGGGCGGAGCGGCGTGGCTGCTGATTCCAAGGTTGGTGTGGCTGCGCACCGCCGACGCGACAGCTCCGCTCGCCGATGTCGCTGACGCAGCACCGCCGAAGCAGCCAGAGAAGGCCAGCGTCGAGGTGTTGCCTGATGGGAGCGGATTGCGGCGGGATGTTGAGGAAGCGGCACCGAGACAACCAGCTGATGTTACACAGCAGGCAGCGCGACGGGCTGGAGCCCCCAAGACGCGCTAGCTTAGGTCTTCAGCGTTTTTTCCATTCGCGGGCGTCACGGTCAGGAAACGTGACCTTGCAATTTCCCGGATCAACCCCTTCGACGCGTACTTTCCCGAGATTATCAAGCCGGCCGCTCACCTTCTTGCCGTCGGGCAACTCCAGCAAGAATGCTTCCTTGGGCACGGGGTCTCCTTGGGGCGTTTTCAGCTCGATGCCGATCCAGTCGGGTTTGTTCGGATCGACGGTCAGCACGGCTGGCAGCGGCTCTGATTTGCCCAAGACCTTGGGCGTCGTGGCCGGCTGGCACTCCTGGCAGCCGCCCAGGGCCTCGGCCTGGTCCGCACCGATCTTCATTTGGCGGCCTTGCGATATGCGATGCGTGGCGTGACCGGCTGGGCCGCGTCGAACCACGCGAGCTGGACCAGAGTCACACCGTAGGTTTCCAGGTCGACCCAGCCGAACGAGGTGATGGGTCCGAAGAAATCCGCGAGCTGGGCAGCGTCGCAGGTCGACAAAAACCTGGCGAGTACCCGCGGATCGTAAAATCGGAAGTACCACTGGTCGCCACCCGGCGCGTCCACGAACAGGAACTTCTGGAAATGCGATCGCAACGATTCGAGCGGTGCGTCGCTGACCGCGAACACTCCCCACGGATTGGTCCAGAGCGTCGATGCGATCCAGTCGAGCAGGCGAGCGTCGACCCGTGCGAGATACGGCGCGATGGCCCACAGATCGTGTTCGGACTTGCCCTGATAGAGGCAGCAGGCACGTTCGGCTGCCTCGCGCATCCTGACGGGAACGCGCGGGTCGTCGCAGGCGTCGAGAATCGCATAGAGCTGTCCCCGCGCCGCCAGCTCACGAAGCGACGCCAATGATCCTCCCGTCGAACGGATCGAGTCGGCCATGACGGAAGTATCCCGTGCTCTCCGGTGCGTGCGCAAGCGACCCGCATTCCGGTGGATGAACCGTTCCCGCGATCGCACGGCAGGTCGGCGGAGTGATATTCCCAGCGTCGTCGGCTATCCTTCGCCGATCAAGTCCCCCGAGCCCGCATGATGACGAGCGCTTTCGTGCCCCAAACGGTGAATTCCTGGAGGATCGCAGCGATCGCGCGGTCCTCCCGGCGCGACCCGCATTCCAGAGCTTGGCGTGGCGTCCACTAGGGTCGCGCCGGGCTCCGTCAACACGGTCGCCTGTCGGCGGCTCAGCGCACGCCGCGTCAGCTTCGACGCGCTGCCGCCTCCGCCCGGGAAGGAAGGGGAGGGTGGCGGCACCGGCAAGGAGGACAAGCGAACCCTGTTCGAGATCTACATGAGTGGCCTGAAGGTGGAGCCACTGAAGGGCGCGTACCTGCTGTTCGTTCCCGTTGCACCCTCGTCTGCCGAAGGTCAGACGGGCGTGCCCGACGTGACCGAAATGTTCTGCGCCAGAACCGATAACTTCGGCGCGATCCTCCGAATCGACGAGAGCGAAATCGGCCGGGCCGTGCCGAAGGACGAAATGGCGCACTGGGCGTTGTTCAAAAACGACGGGTATTACCTCTGGTTCTGGACCCTGTCAAACAAGGTCTTCCAGCAGGTCCTTGCGGACGTCAAGAAGAATCCAGCGGTGGCGACCACGATGAGCGAGTTCGACACGTTTCAGGTCGTTCCCGCGAGCAGCGACGCCCTGGAGGCGAAGGCCCACAAGCTGCCGCTGCTGGAGCTGCCGCTCGGGTCCGAACGTCTGGGCGGGGACTCTGTGCGGGGACGCCTGCTCGGCCGGAGCATTTTTACCCCTCACCCTAGCCGCGAATTTGCCGGTTACTGGGATGAGAGCGATGCCGAGCCCTTTCTCATCGCCCGGTGCGGCGTGATCGACGCGGTGTATGCCGCCGAACTGCTGCACTGTCACGCCGTGGCGCTGCGTCAACGCAGCATCGAACACGCGGCCAATTTCAGCCGAGTGGACGGAATCATCGCGGCGGCGGAGGCGAAGGCGCCCGTCGACGACATCGACGCGGAGAACCGCGTCAATAAATGGGGCCCGGAATACTACCAATATGCGTACGAGTGCGCCCGTGACCTTCTGGTAGAGCGCGCGACATTCTGCGACGCCATCCGCGTGAGCACGACCAATCCCGATCGTTGGATCCGCGCCGCGGACCACATCGAGAAAGATCTCGGTCATCGCCACCCGTGTCGCCATAATGAGCAGGGATACATCACTCAGTACGCCGGCCTGTACCAGATCCACCCGGTGGAACGCTACTTCGATTTTTATCGCTTTGGCACCGAGCAGAAGACCAAGAACTGGCACAGCTGGCAACGCTATTCGGAGCAGCAGATCGCATTTCATCTTGACGCGGTGCGTGCAGCCTTGCGCGAGTTCATGGACGCCAATCTGGCGTACTTCCATTTCATGTCGCATCTCGACATGCACTTCGACGCTGACCCGGGGCGACGCGCCGACTTCCACGATCGCTATCTCAGGCTGGCGCAGTGGCTCGGCTATCGCTGGTGGGAAGGTCTCGAACGCGAGCTGGAGCACGAAGCGGGCGGCGAACTACCCGAGGCCTTCGAGTGGGTGGCTGAGCTGGGCGACAAGACCGGACGGATCTTCGCGAAATGGCTTGGCGATCTCGAGACGATAAAGGAAACCAATCACCTACTGAAGAGCGATGCAAAGGCGGTGGAGAAGTTTCTGAACACCCTGTATCGATATCATGCCAAGATCGCGAAAACGAAGTTCGAAAAGACGTTGCCTGGTGGCAAGGTCAAGGTCGACATCGACTTCGCAGGCGGCATGATCACTTTCAGGGGCGACGCCAAGCTGGAGCGGGCCGGGCCGTTCGAGTTCATGAGTAAGGTGCGCGCGGCCGATGGCGCGGAGTTCGAAGGCCTGGTTGATAAGAAGGCCACCCGCGTCACGCGCAAGCTCGCCGCGAAGGTGCTGAAGGCCGGGCAATTACGAGACTTCGAAGTGAAAGCGCCATACAAGATGCCCGTCGCTTGGCCGTCGTGGCTCGAGGCCGCGGGCGCCGTCTTCGCCAGCGCGCTGACCATGCACGAAATCTGCGTGCGGCTGAAGCGCGAGGAAGACATTGACGTCTGGCTGGCCGTGCAAGGCACGCACGACGTGCTGATCGCGGTCGACACCGTGTCCAACGCCCTCGCCACCACCATGATGTGGGCCGGCAAGAAGTCCGCCTGGGTGAACAAGTTCGCTGAGGTGGGCGAAATGGTGAAAGGGCCCGGGTTCATACTCGAAGCCGCGATGAACCTGCACGAGGGTGGCACCATCATTCTTGTCTATGACAAGAGCTCCGCGGTCAAGGCATGGAAGGACGGTGACACCATCACCGGCCACGCCGAATTCGCACGCGGGTTTGTGCTGGTATCGTCGACCACCGCGGGGCTTGGACTCGGAGCGTACGCCGCTGGGGGTGCGATTGCCGCCGGCGGGGGCGCTGCCGCCGCCGGCGGCGCTACTGCCGTGTTCGCCGCCTTCTGCACCCCGTTAGGCATTGCGCTCGCCATCGGAGGCGTGATCTCCGTTTGCATCAGCGTTGGGATCTACATTCACCGCGGTTCGGAAAGCACGATGAAGGAGATTGAAGACGCGTTAAACCAGGCGAGGGATGAGGAATTCGGGGACACCGGCAACAAGTACGCCGCCGGATGGACTGCCGATTCGCTCGAACGTTTCCGGGCCGACATGATCGCGTTGCTGCGTCCGTTGGAGTCCCAGTCGATGGCCGAGATCGGTGGCCGCGATCTCCGGGTCGACTCATCGACGGGCTGACCGGCGAGCCGGCACCACGCGACGTGACATCACTTATCGGAGTTGCCATGACCGTCCATGAGGTGGCGCAGGGCGAGTACCTCGCGTCGATCGCCCGGCAGTACGGCTTCAGTGACTGGCACCAGATCTACGATCACGCCGAAAACGCCGACTTCAGGAAGCGGCGACCCAACCCGAACCTGTTGCGTCCCGGTGACCGGGTGCACATCCCTGAAAAGCAGGCGGGACAGGTTGCGGCGGCAACCGGTTCGTTGCACCAGTTCGAGGTGAAGGAACCGGACCCGATCGAGTTGCGCATCGTGTTGCGGGACGATAAAGGCAATGCCTTGGCCGACATGCCTTACACACTGGAGGCGAAGGATGTAAAAAAAACGGGGCGAACCGACGCCGACGGCTTGGTCAAGGAGCAGGTCCCGGTCGGAGCTCCCGCTGCAAGATTGTCGCTCGATGGGCGGGGCCTCTCGTGGGAAATCGACATCGGTCATCTCGATCCCGTCGACGAACCGGGCGAGGACCAACCGGTGATTTCCGGCGTCCAGGCACGCCTCAACAACCTCGGTTTCAGTTGCGGGGACGTCGACGGAATCCTTGGCCCGAGGACCGAGCAGGCGCTCAAGAACTTTCAAAGAATCGTGCTGGGGCGTGAAGAGCCGGATGGGATACCCGATCAGGCGACACGCGACGCGCTGGTTCACCGGCACGCATCCTGAACTCAAGCGGAGTTGAGGCGGATGCGCCGGGATTTGGTGGCGGTCATCGCGGTGGCCGAGCCAGTCGCCCCGCTGACGCCGGGTAGTGGTCCCGTGTAGCACGCCCGGTGCAGCCGCAGCGCCGTATGCGATGCCAAACGGGGCCACTACCCTGACGCCGCGGCGGGCTGGACGGAATCGACAAATGCGGTGAAATTGACATGGCAAGCGTCTGTCCCTGCTGAGGTGCCAATGTTCGCTCCGCTCGCCCGCATCTGTGATATTCACATGTGTATGATGCAGACGCCTGCCGTGGTGCCGATCCCGCACGTTGGCGGGCCCATCGTCACTCCAGGCGTGGCCACGGTGATGGCGGGTGGTATACCGATCGTGGCGGTCGGTGACTGCGCCATTTGCCTGGGCGGCGGCTTCCCTGATCCGTTCATCATCGGATCGTTCACGGTCCTCGCCACCGGTCGGCCGATTGTACGAATCAGCGATATGATGGCGCATGGCGGCAACGTCCTCGTCGGATTCCCGACGGTGTGGGTCGGTGATTCCGGCGGTGGCGGCAGCCCGCAAGCCGCAACGATGAGCGCTGCCAAAGCCGGCGGTTCGGCATTCACGCGCGCCCAGTGCAATCCGAAGGCCGCTGCGGCCGTGGCGCGCCGGATACCACCACCCACCCCAGCGACCGGGACGGCGTGGGTGGAAGTCGAGGTCGTCGACAACGACGGCAAGCCATTGCCGTATCAGAAGGTGCGGGTCATTGACGGAGGTGGCACGCCGCGGATCGCGTTCAGCGACAGCAAGGGCATCGCCCGCGTTGATGGCATGGCCAAGGGCGAGTGCAAAATTACGCTGGCAGATCTCGACAAGTCATCCTGGGAGCCAGGCTGATGACGACACACACCATCCGACAAGGCGAATATCTGGCGCGGATTGCCCAGGGGTATGGTTTCACCGATCCCGACGTGATCTGGAACCTGCCGGAGAATCAGGCCCTCAGGGACGCTGGCCGTACCCCGGTCACCCTCGCACCCGGTGATGACCTGTTTCTGCCCGAGCGCACGGATCGCACGCTGACTCGCGCGACGGAACACCGCTACAAGGCCAAGGTGAAGGTCTCGGTGGTGCGACTTCGGGTGGTATTGCAGACGCTGGGCGGCAAAGCACTTGCCAACGCCCCCGGGACGCTGCGCACCGCCGCGAGCGACTCCAAAGTCACTACCGATGGCAAGGGTCTGTTCGAGGTGATCCTCATTGGCGCCACCGAGGCGGCGGAGCTGCGCCTCGCCGACGAGGGGAGTGCCGTGCGCGGCATCGTGATTCCCCTCCACATCGGGCACCTTGACCCGGTTACCACGGTCAGCGGGCAGGAGGCCCGCCTCAACAACCTCGGCTATCGAGCGGGAATCGGTGGCGACGTATCAGCGCTGGTGTTCCGCTCTGCGGTTGAAGAGTTCCAATGCGACGAGAAGCTGAGAGTCGACGGCACGTGTGGCCCGGCGACGCAGGCGAAGCTCGGGAGCGTGCATGGGAGCTAGCGTCCCGCTTGACCAGGATATAACCGATAAGCCGGCCACGGCGCCGGTGCTCGTTGCCCCGGCGACGGGGAGCGAGTTCAACACGATTCGTGAACAACTCGTTGCGGCCGCCGCCTGGCAACTGGACGACATTCGCTTCGAGTTCGACTCCTCGCTGATCCTGCCGGACGCGGCGGAGGAATTTGCGTTTCTTGCCGTTCTGCGCGCCGAGCACCCCAAGACGCCGCTGTCGCTCTTCGGCCATGCCGACCCGACCGGCGATGACGACTACAACAAGCGACTGAGCGGGCGGCGTGTCATTGCCGTGTTCGCCCTACTCACTCGGCGTGTAGATCTGTGGGAGCAGCTGTTCTCGAAACCAATCGGCAACGACAAGTGGGGCGATCGGGCGATCACGCTCATGCGGTCGGTCGTCGCCGGCGACGGCGACCCGCCGCCGTTGCCGGCATCGCCCGCAGAGCGGGCGCAACTGTTCCGCGCCTATATGGACGAGCTCTGTCGTGATTTGAAGGGAACAACCTATCAACTCGATGCAACAGCCGATTTCCTCGCCGGTGGGAAGGACGCCGGGGGGAAGGGAGACTTCCAGGGCTGCAGCGAGTTCAATCCCGAGCTGATGTTCTCCGCGGGCGAGAAGGCGGCGTTCGACCGAAGCGGCGACAAGGATGCGCGGGACCGCGACAACGCCCCAAACCGGCGCGTCGTCGGGTTGCTGTTCCGGCCGGGTACCCGGGTTGATCCGGCCCGTTGGCCCTGCCCGCGAGCCACCGAGGGCACCGAGGCGTGCCATCGACGTTTCTTCGCCGATGCCCGGGTCCGCCGTTCGTTCCAGGCGCAGCGCCGCACGCACGATGTCGAGGGCGACACGTTTGCCTGCCGGTTCTACGAACGCATAGCCGATAGCGCGCCGGGACCGCGCCTGACACGTCGGAATATTTTCCAGTACGGCGTGCCGCTCGGCCGGGGCGCACCCTTCTCCCAAACGGCCACCGTCCGCATCGTCAGTGAAGATGGCAAGCAGGCCCGCACCTTCAAGGAGGCCGACGGATTCCTCGCCGGCCCGCATCGCGTCTTCGTCTTCACCCGTGTCCGCACCGGCATTCGCTACCGTGGCGAGGTGATCGACGGCGGGCTGACGTTCGAGCTGTTCAGCTTTACCGACTTGAGCCGCGTGCTCAATCCCGCCGACGCGCTGAACCTGCTACAGCAGTCGCAACCGGCCGGGCTCGTTTCCCTGCCGCCGCCGCCGCCAGCCAATTTTCAGCCATTCACTGGGCCGAACGACCGGGTCGATTTCACCGCGGTCGACGACGCAACCGTCACCCGGTTCCCAATCACCACGGCGATCATCAAATGAGGGTTGGCTAATGGCGATCTTCGTGGTCGTTCGTGTCCTCGACACCGCCTACGCGCAACTCAACGGCGCTCAGGTGCAGTTCAAACTCGGCGGCGGAGCGTTCGTGACGCTGGCGCCGAGCAGCGTCGATGGCGCGGTCGGCCATGAAACGGCGGTAAACGCGCTACCGGGTACGACCACACGCTGCACGGTTCGCGTGACCAAGCCCGGCTTGTTTCCGGTCCAACAGGACCTGCTGCTGACCACCACGGCGCGGCCGGCGGCGCTCACGTTCGACGGTGCGCAGGACATCAATGTCCGGAACATTGACCGTCACTCGCGTGACTCGGGCGATATCAACTTCGATATCTACGTTGTGCCCGGTGAGCTGCGCGACGCGAGCAGCTCAATCCCGCCCATTCTGGCCCAGGCGCCACCCCTCTTTCCGGCGCCGAATCCGAGTGGTCAACGACGTCCCGCGATTCCGGCGCCAATCCTGGATCCCGGCCGGGTCCAGAACGTCGTGGATCTGGCCGCGATCATCCTCAGCACCCCGACGAATCCGGCTGCCGGGCAGCACAAGCAGGTGACCGCGAAGCTGGCCGGCAAGCTCTTTTTCGTCGAGCGGACTTCGACCCCGCAGCTGCTGGCAGTGTATGTACCCGATGGTCTCGGATTTCTCAAGCAGTTCTCGACGACGACGAACGCGCCGGTGCCTCGCGCCTATCACCTGTTCTTTCATCCATCCATCCCCGACCACTTCACCACTCCGTATCCATTCAGTTATAGCTATGTCGACCTGATCGCACGATACCTGCGTGCCGAGCAGCACTGGGCGATCGGCAAGGAGCTGATGTACCAGCACGAGGCGGCCACGAAACGGTGTATCCTCGTATTCCCGGTCGGGGCGAAGGGAACGGGGTTTGGCACCCTTGCGACGCAGCGCAACGTGCTGAAGCTGCTCCAGGAGCTCAATTACTGGATTCAGCGGATGGTGGGCGTGGCGGTGCCGTCGCAGCCGAAGCCGGTGGCCCATCTCGCGGTGTCCGGCTTCAGCGCCGGTATCCGCCAGGTCCTCGGCGTGCTGAGCCAGGACCGCGTGGCGGCGTTCAACGACGATGTCCTCCGCGAGGTCTACAGCTTCGATGGCATCTTCGTGACGAGAGATGCCAACCGGAAGGAAGTGCTGGACGTCCCGTCCACCGACGCGTGCTGCGCCGCAATGCGGACCTGGTTTCGCGGCGGGCAGAACGGGCGGGCGCTTCGCGTATACACGCAAGGGAAAATCTGGTTCGACCGGCTGAAGGACGTGTTCCCGGGTGCCACGTTCGTCCAAGGCCGCGACGGTGCCCTGGAGATGTCATCGGCGCAGAACACCATCCTGTTCGCACCATCGGTTTTCTGGAATGGACTCAACGAGCCACTCAGGTCGCAGGCGGTGAGCACCAATCCGCAGGAGCTGTACAAAACGGTCCACCAGTTCATTCCCGCGCTATTCGTGCAACACGCGATCAAGTTCAACGGGATGGGGTGAGCGTTCGCTACGGCTGCGCGTCCACCTTGACGTCGTAGCGGATCACATAGTCCACGCTGCGGGGGTGGTACACGAGATTCGCCATCCGACCGATGACCTCGGTTTCGTAGGCGGTGAGCTGACACCGCTTGACCCGCCCCAGCCCGACTTCCTTGATCACCTCGTCCACCGTCAGCGGATCCTCGGTGTCCGTCGCATCGTTCGTCCGGCCAAAGTTCGGCTGCGGGAAGCGAATATTCGGATCGATCAGCCCAAGCGGATCGTTCGCATCCAGCGCGACCGTGGCGAGGCGCAGGAACATCGCCCGCGCGACGATTGAAGTGCGCGCTTTCTGTGCCGCCGACGTATCAGCCGCCGTATCGAGATCACGCCGCCAATCGACTTGCCGGCCGATGAACGGAACCTGAACGGTCGTCGGCGCCTGCGACGAACTCACGCGAAGCTTGACCGGTGCCGGACCGCGGAGCATGCGGTCGCTGAGAAAGTCGGTTGTCAGCACCTTGAGCAGCGCCGAGACCGCTTCGGTCGGTACGTTGCCGTGCTGGCGGTCCGGCGGGAGCTCCATGATGTCGCCGAGACCGTCCTGCTCCATCCCGTGCACACTGACGGAGATCGTATCATCTTGCGCGAGGAAGAGCGTGATCGTGCGGTTGAGCGTCAATCTGCTATTCCGGCCGACCTCTTTCGTTTTGGCTTTGTCTTTCCGGAATCCTGGTGTAGTGCCGTCAGCATAATAGAGCCAGCGGCCGTTGACCCCGACATTCACTCGCCATTCCGGATCGGTGATCGTCTCGTGCTTGATGGTCACGACGATCTGGTCCAGCCGCACCGTCACGACGAACACGCGACGCGCGAGGGTGCGGCCGGAGTCCTGCCAGCCGAGCGAAATGAGCATGCCGCAGCTCGAATCGCCGCTCGGCTTCATCAGCGATAGCGGGATCCGTACCTTGACTCGCGTCGGCGGCAGCTCGACTTCAAATTCGTAGTCTTCCGCGAAGGGGTCAAAGCGGAAATCACCACCGGTGTTGAATGTCAGATCCTTCTCTCCGTCGCGCTCGGGGCGCGCACGGGCCTGGCTCCGCGAGGCGAAAAACATGAACTGAACGGCTGGCACCGCCTCGGGATTCTCGGCGAACTTGACGCCCTCCCACCGCGCCGTCGCGATGGCCTTGCACGGATGGATCTGGTTGAGGTGCAGCCCGGGGTCGGATCCGGTCTTGTCATCGTGAGGAATGGCCCGTCGTCGCTAAGGGCCCCCAGGTCCCACTCGCAATCCACGGTGCTGTTGATCGATCCACCACCGGCGATGGAAGTATCACGGTCGTACCGTACTACGCCGGCGACGACATCGTCGCCAAGCCCGGTGTCATTGCGGTTCCGTCCCGAGTTGCCGGCGCCGACCAGCTTGGAAAACTCCGGCTCGGGGGCCACGCGAAAGGTCCAGTCGTAAAACCCATGCCACTGGGTGAACGGGATCGAGTCATATCGCTCATAGCTGCGAACAAGGGTGCCTTCGACTTCCTGCTCGATGTCCTGGATGGCCGGGTTAAGGGCGCGGAAGGCGGGAACCCACGACGGCACGCCGCGGATCAGCGAGTCCACCAGGAGCGCATCCAGGAGCGAGCCGAGTTTCCGGAACAGATTCTTGAGCGGGTCGCCCTAGTCGATGAGATCGTCGAAGCCCTTCTGGATCGCCGGGCCAATGATTGGGATCTTGCCAAGCAGTTTGCCGACCACGTCGAGCACTCGATCCACAACGATCAGGCCGGTAAGGATTTTCACGAATCGGGCGACTTCATCGCCGATGTCCTGGCCGATCTTGCCGTCGTAATCGGTCGTCGCGCGGCAGCCGCAGTCATAGCCGCGACCGGTGAGTGGCGTCAGGTTCGAGTTCACCTGCACCGGCGGCTGGTGACTGTTCGGGATGTTGATTCGGCGAAACGGTCTCAGGCGAATCGCCGCCGGTATCGCGGCCGGGTCGGGCGTCGGAATAACTGGGGAGGTCATGGCGGCGTCTCCGCCGTCACCGTGTCCCCGTCGGTGGCTGCAAGCCGGCGCACCCTCTCGGCGTCGATGGCTCCCGTGGCATTGGCGGCGGTGCGAAAGGAGCGCTGGAACGCGGCCACGGCCGCCCGGCGCGCTACCGGATCGGTCTCGAGCTCCTTGCGACCGGAGCCGAGATTCGCGAGCCGCCGGCCGACACCAAGGTCCCGTTCCGCAATGGTCAGGGGCGGCGCGTCGACCCGAAGGGTCGATCGTCTCGACGTCGTCGAAGACTGGCAGGGCAAGGGTGCCATTCGCGCTTGTCGTGCCCCGGATTACCGGCGCGGCGGCATCGGTTCCCATGCGAGCCACAAAGCGCGCGTTGCCGATCGGTCGCTTGTTGCCGCCGGCTAACAAGCGGACGACCCAGATGCGGAGATCTCGCTCGCACGGAGACCGCCTCGCGAAACTGTGATAGAAGCGGCAGGCGAACGTGGTTTCCGCCCGCTGCATGCGCGCTGCGAGCGCTGGCGTCGGCGGCGTGAGCACCGCTTTCTGCTTCGGAACGTCGCGCCCGAACCGGCGCCGATGCTGAGCGTAAGGTTGTATTGCGGCGGTCATCGCCGTCGGACCAGAAGCGCGCCCGGCAACCGGCAATTCCCTGCCGCGCGCTGGGGCACGGCCAGGTCGTCGGCTTCGTGGTGCCCGGTTCGAACAGGTAGATGATCACCCGCCGATTTGGATCGTTCACGGCGTGCCGGAGTTGCTTGCCAATGTCGCCCTCGGTGCTGAAGGGCTTGATCTCTTCGCCCGCCAGGATCAGCTGCGGATTGAACTCGCTGCAACCCTGGAAATCGCCCGGGCCCTCGATCGTTCCACTGGCGCCACCAAGGAAGCGCTGGGGAACGAGTTGGAACTTCGTGCCGGGCTTGGCCGGATCGTTGGGGGCGAGGAAGTCCATCTAGGCGGCAAAGAGCAGCGCGCGCGTGGCGACGTCGTTCCGGCCCTTGGCGGGGCGGGCGCCGGTCTGCTTCGCGACGAAGTCGGCCAGCGCATTGGCCGAGGCGGAATCGAGCGTCTTCTCGTCGGGAGGACCCGCGGGGAAGCCCAGCGCTTCGAGCATCACCCGGAGACTGCGCACCCCCGAGTCATCACCGCGAACGTGCGCTCGCTCGGCGGCATCGGAGAAGAGTTGTTCCCAGATGGCGACCCGGCGCGGCAGGAACGCGAAGACGGCGCGGGCGCGCCGCTCGCTCAGGAACTTGTTGTGGCGGGGGTCACCCTCGGAATCGGCATGTCCGAAGAGAGAGATGGGCGAGTCGGGATAGAGGGCCATCAGCTTCGCGATCCGATCGAACCCATCTCGCGCGGCGGGATCGATGAACGACGCATCGAACGCGAACGCGAAGTCCTTTAGGTTGGCGCACGCCACCGTCACGAGGTGCTGCCGGATGCGGTTCTCAGCGGCTTGGCGGTCGAGTGTCGTCGGCGCGGTCAGGATCGGCAGCAGCGCCCGGGCCGGGTGACGCGCGCAGATGCCGGTCGACGTTTCCTCGATGAACTCCGGAATGAAGGTGTCGCCCACTAGAGCTCCTCGCCGGGGAGCATGTCGCCGTGCCGCTGGCCGAGTCGGTTCAACGTCCGTCGGTCCTTGGCCCGCGTGCCGGTGAGGCCGCGTTCCGTCAGCTTCTCGTCATTTTGGAATTCCTCGATTGCCCAGACGAGTTGATCATCGTCCTGTTCGCCGAATCCCGCGAAGTAGCCGAGGTTGTTGAGGCGCGCGCTGGCCGGAGCGGGTGTCGAGGGGGTCGAGGCTGCCGACCAGGAACCGGAACGGTGCGCGCGGGAGGGGGGCCGCCGGATCCATCACGAACGCCCCATCGGTCGGCAGCGCGCGGGTCCCAAGTGCATTCCGGAAGATGATTGGAAACTTGCCCTGATTGTCGGTCGTCGCGGGTGTGGGTCAGCGGACGATGAAGCCGTTACCGCGCTGAGACGTCACGCCGACCGTCAGGTTCCCGGCGCGGGTGGCCAGCGGCTGCCGGCTGGGATCCTCGAAGACGCTATTCACGAGGAAGTCGCTTGCGTTCGCCACGAACGGGTTCACCTGGCCCGTCGGCGCTGAGACGAGCCCGGTCTCCCGGTCGGGGATGACAACGCGGTCGCCCGGCAGCAGGACGTTGGGATTCTTGCGCAGCTGCTTGACGGCTGCGTTGGCGGGGAAGTTCCAGAGCACCAGGTGATCGGTGAACCCGTAGCGGGCGGCGGTGAGCGACAGGTACTCGCCCTGCACCACATCGTGCGTTTTCGCCATGCGGCTGGCTCGCGGTCGGCGGGTCGGGTGTCGTGGGGTCGGTACCCCGGGAAGCTACCCCGGGACCGCGACCGGTCAACACGCGACCGTGGCAACCCGTTGACCGCCAAGGCCTTCGGGCGTAGACTGGACTGTCGCCCCAGCCATACTTCGGCCATCGATGGCCGACCCCTCAAGTTACGCCAGGAGATCTCGACATGCCCGTCGTAAAGGTCACCCGAGCCGGCGTTCGCGCGGCACCACGCGAAGTACCGACCGAAACCACGACCACGATCATGCCGATGACGCTCGAACGCGTCGGCGAAGAATGTGCCGAAGACGAAGCTCCGACCAAGGTCTCCAGTCTGGCCGAGGCGTTCAGTACGTTTGCGCCGAAGTTCGACTTCAAGGCCAACGTCGGCGAGGAAGGCACCGAATTCGTGGCCGAACTCGAATTCAAGAGCCTGAAGGATTTCGATCCGAAGCAGATCCGTTCGCGCGAGCCCGGCAAGCGCAATGACATCGCGGATCTCCAGAGTCAGATCGACCTGTTGCACCGGATGCGCGAGCGGTTCACGCTGCTGACGGTCAAGAAGGCCTGGGAGAACGAAGCGCAGCGCAAGGAGATCATCGGCGCCCTCGGCGACCTGCAGGCACAACTCAAGCGGATCGCCGGAGGTGAGGCATGAGCGCCGACAAGGTGATGGTCAAGTCCGCCCAGGACATCATTGGGACCCGGTCGGCGGCCAAGGCGATCGAGGAGATCTTCAACGTCATCCATCCGGCGCCGACGAAGACCGCGCTCAAGGACATTTTCACCGCGCAGTCCGCCTCGCAATTTTTCGATCGCATCGCCAATTTTTCGGCGCTGTTGGCCGAGGGCGACGACTACGCGCATGCGCTCAAGAAGCTCGACGCGGCGATCGCGACCGCGGAGAAGACCCGCGACGACGTTCTGGCGCAGCTGTACCAGAAGATCCGCCCATTGGAGCGCTCCTATCGCCAGCTGCAACTCTTCTTCGAGAATGCGGACGTGCGGGATTCGGTGCAGCGGCCGCCAGTGGAATTCTTCATTTTCAACGCTGACACCAAGGCGATTACGAAGGACGTCGACAGTTCCACCATCGTTGCACTCGATGAATTCATCCAGAGTCGCAATGATTCGTTCAATTTCCGCCAGTTCATCTGCAATCTGGTGGTCCCGGGCTACATCCCGGACAACGTGCGCAAGCGCCTCGAGGACATTGCCAACCAGTGGGGCATGCTGTTGATCGGCGATCTCAAGGACGAACAGAGTTTCCGCACGTTGAGCGACCAGTTCCGGACCGACGGCGGGGCGTACGAGTTCCTCAAGCGGCCGGAGGACAAGGCGGCTGCCGATGTCGTCGTCGCGGGCTACGTGAAGTTGCGCGACAAGCACTGGTTCGAGCGGGCCGATGACGACTCCGAGAACGCCGACCTGTATGGGCCGGCGTCGATGCTGTTCGCGGGCTCGCTGGCCCGCACCGATCGGACGACCGGCGGGGGCATCGCGCAGGGGCCGGTCGGCATGATCTTCGGCAAGATTCGCGGCGTCGAGAAGTCTCGCGTCGAACCGCGCATTTCCCAGATGGAGCACCTGTCGATGGAACGGCAGATTGTCACCATCATTCGCAACGAAGACAACGACCTGTGCTTCGTCGGCAGTCGCTCGCAGGCTGAGGACCCCAAGGGGGTGCTCAAGTTCTTCACGTCCTATCGGGTGCTGCGGTATCTGGAGCGGCGCATGGCGGTGTACCTCCGGCGCGTCGCGGAGCAGCGGCTCACTCGCGACCTCGTCAAGGAACAAGTCCGCGGTCCGATCGAGGACTTCCTCGAGGACGAGAAGAAGAAAGGTACGATCTACAACTACACGCTTGACATCGACATGGACGAGGACAAGTTCGCCATGGGCGTGCTCGACATCGGTCTCGAGGTACTTCCGGTCGGTCCGGCCGAAACTTTCAACCTCACGATCGATACACCGAAGTTCCCGTCGGCGGACAAGAAAGAGGGCTGATGATCGACCCCGGGGCGGCAGACGACGCACAGCCGACGGATCTTCGCTTCACGAGCCACGAACGAAACCGGATCACCGTGGACCGGGACCTTGGCGCCGACGGCCATCTTGCCCGCGGCGACAAGACCCGGATGTCGCGGATCAATATCAGCGCCCGGGGGCGGCCAGCCGACGCTGGCGAACGTGATCCGGCATTTGTCGAGCGCGAAGCGGCGGCCCCGGTTGATCCCGCCGCGCCGCCGGTCGTCGCGACGCCGGAATCGGCGGTGCCGGCACTCGGATTGATGCATCGGCTGGGCCGGTTGTTCGGTCGTTAGCGGTCAGTACAGGATTGGCAGGACTCATACTCCACCGTTCGAGGAGGCGGCATGGCAGGCGCAACGTACAAGCGGGTGATGCTCGAGATCGACAGCATCAAGTGTTTCCCGATGGAGGTCAAGTACGCCCTCAGCCGTGCGGCGAACAATGTCGGCCGGCGTGTCGGTGAGTCACTGGCCGGGCGGGCGTACGTCTGGGTGGATGCCGCGCACGTCGACAACCTTTCTCAGGCGAACCAGATCGAACTGTGGAAGATGGCGACCGAGAGCAAGGATCCGCTGCACAAGGTGTCGATCACCTACTATCTCGATGACAGCGACAAGGTACTGGCCAACATCGAGTTCATGGGTTGGATTTCGGTGTTCCAGTTCAGTAACCCCAAGGTGTCGATGCCGCCGATGGGTGGTGGCGGCATGGGAGAGATCGCCGCGAACGCCACCGCGTCGAACAGCTTCACCAATCTGCTCTACCTGGAACTGGCGACGGTGCTCGACGAGACGAACGTGTCCAAGCACAAGTTCACCAAGTAGCATTTCATGGAGGACGTGCGCGCGCTGGCCCTGCCGCTCTGTATCACTCCTGACGGCCAGTTCGCGCGCGCGGCTGGCACCGACGCGGTGCTGGGCCTGATCCGGGCCATGGTTGCCACGACCAGTGGCAACTGGCCGCACGCCCCCTGGTTCGGCCTGCACGAGCGATTCCTCGCGGTCAACGCGGATGTTGAAGATCAGGCGTCGCTCACCGATGCACTGAATGAGGCCCTGCGGCAACTTGGCGTCACATGGGCCCGGGTGCAGCAAGTGCGCAGTGTCCGCGGCGCCGCCTATGGCGAGCGGCGTTTTGATGTCACGCTGCTGGTCGGCGATGACGCCCGGCCGGTGTCCGCCGCCGTAACCACGTGACGCCTCGGAACGGGAGCGGCCGGCAATGAGCGTACTGATTACGGCCAGTCTCGGTGGCGGCCACCTGCTGCTGCGCAACCGCGAGATCGAGCACCTCGAGGTGATCTCGAAATTCGGCGAGCCGCACCGTTGCATCGTGCGCTTCGACCTCGACACCAATCACGCCGATGCGCTCCAGGACTTTCACGGCCAGTTGTCGGTTGAGATCGCCCGCGAGGATGGCAGTGCCAAGGCCGTCCTGTTCGAAGGTGTGATGACCGGCGGCACGCAGGACCATCAATTGCGCGGCGGTTCACGGTACGAGGTCCGCGCCGCGAGCCCCCTGCTGCTCGCGCTGGAGCACCGGACCGAGCCGATGATCCGGCACGTCGACTGGGATTCGGTGATCGCGGCGTTCGGCGCCGTAGTGGTCGGCGAACCGAGGTTTCCCGAGCCCGACTGGGGATACCGACTGTTCGGCGGCTCGTGGCTTGAGTTTCTGCGGCGGATGGCAGACGGCCGCGGTTGCTTTGTGATCGAACGCAACGGCAAGGTTGAAGTTCGGTCGGAGTTCGTCGATGAGAACCGGCGCGAGCTGGTATGGGGGGCGGCACTGCTGGCGATCCGGGCTTCCAGCGAGCTGGTGAATCATCGGTTCCAGGGCGGTGCGTTCGACTCGGGCACCAAGTCGGACTATCGCTTTCACGACCAGCACAAGGAGCCATCGATCACCGGCGCGATCGCGTTGGCCGGTGCGGTGAAACAGGCGGCGTCCACATTCGCGAACAAGACGGACCCGAACTACGTCCTGTGGGATTCGCGCGCGGTTACGAAGGCCGAGTTCCGTTCCGCGTTGCAGCGGGAGAGTGAGCGGAGGCTGGGTAGCGCCGTGAACATCACGGGCGAATCCCGTGATTTCCAGCTTCGGCTTGGCGAGACGATTCAGACGATCGAGGGAACCGAGTTTCCGCTGGCCGGGTCGGTCGGCGTGTTCGGGTTATTCGAGCTGACGCATCTCTGGAATGCTGCTGAGTATCGCAATCGGTTCACGGCGAGCCCCTGGAAGAACTTCAGCAACGGCAGCCAACCGCCGCGGCCGATTGTCCCGGGGCCGTTTCTCGCGGAGGTGCAGGAGACGAAGCCAGAAGTGCTCGCGAAAGGCCTGCTTCGCGTTCGACTAGCGGCAAGCATGCCGCTCGGGGAGAGTTCCGCGATCCTCGCTCGACTCATGTCACCATTTACCGGCAATCAGCGAGGAATCGTCTTTGTCCCGGAGCCGGGCGATGAGGTGCTGGTGGACTTTGCGCAGGGCGATCCCGAGCATCCCTACGTTCTTGGCTCGCTGTGGAATCCCAAGGACAAGTGCCCGGGCATAGAACCGAAGCAGATCGTCACCAAGAACGGCAATGTCCTCGCCTTGCACGACGACGGCTGGATCGAGTTGTACACGCCGGAAGGGAAGTGCATGCTGCAGATGTCAAGTACGGCGGACGGCAAGCCGCGCGTCACGCTGCATTCCGAAGGCGATCTCGTGCTCGAGGCCAAGGGGCAGATCCAGCTGCGCGCCGCCTCGTTGCACGAAGCCATCAGCGGCGGCGTGAAGCGCCAGATCGGCGGCGACGAGACGGTCACGGTGAGCGGACGAATGGACCACTCGGCCGACGGGCTCATGAAGCACAACGGTTCGCTGGCGTCCATAATGACGGGTGGCAGCTCGAAACTTTCGCTGACCATGGACTCAGCGCGGCTCGCCGGCGTGCTGGGCGTATTCGATGGCGGCGCCATGGCGGTGGTCACGGGTGGAATGGTGCAACTCAATCCGCCCGTGGTGCCACCGGAGCTCCCGCTGAAAACGCCGCCGCCTCGACTCCCCGGTGAGCTGGCCACCACATGGGCCAAGCGTGACGTGCCGCCCGCGACGCCCAAGTTCGACAGCGATCAAGACCCGCCGCCCAGCGCATCCTGATGGCGAAGACGTCCTCGGTCCTGGGTTCGACGGCCCGCGATGCTGGCGAAATCGCGGCCGAGCTTCGGCGAGAGTTCGACGTGGCGCTGCAGCAGCGCTACGGCACACAGGCCCAGCCAGATCCAGTACTTGCCACACTCTTTCACACCTTTGCCACCCAGATCGGGCGATTGTACCAGGAAGCCGAACAGGCGTTCCCGCTTGGCGTGCTCGATGACCTGCTCGCCGGTCTCGGCATGCCGCCTCGGCTCGCCCACCCGGCGCAGTCGGTCGTGGCCTTCAGCGGGATCGTGCAGCGGGAACGGTTGCCGCTCGAAACGGAACTTGTGGGTACTGCGCGTTCGGGCGAACGCTTCGACTTCGTTCCCGACGAGTCGATCGAGCTGGCGCCGACAGAATTGCGATTCGCGGCCGTGTACGAGTCCGGTCGGTTGACGACCATCGCTGGTGCGCGTCCCTTGCGCGATGGTGCGCTGATGCTGCCGTCGACTGCAGCGCTGTCCCTGGGAGATTCGCCGCCGGCGCTCTTCCTGGCATTCGATCCCGATGGGTCGCATCTGGGCGGGCTCGGCCTGATGATCGACACCCTGCCGCTCGGCGGCCCGCTGGCGCGCGCCCTTGAACAGAGTCCGTGGCATCTGCTCGACGAGCGGGGTGCGGCAAACGAACATGGTACACTGCGCGCGCGCCGAGGCAGGGGTGGTGTGCGCCGACTGGAGTGGCTCGACGAGGTCACTCCCGCTGGCGTCAGCGAGTCGATCGCGAACCTCGCCGATCTCGCCGGCGGGCCATATGGCGAACAAGTGTTCGTGTTTCCGCCGGTACCGGTCGATCGTCGCTGGCGAACTGGCGTGCCCGATGCGATCGCGGCGAGCATGCCGGCGTTGCTGCCACCCGAACAGGTCAGGGGGCTGAGCCAGAAACTTGTTTGGTTGCACGTGCCGCTGGCCCCGGGTCTCGGCGGCGTTGCGAGCGCGGTGCAGCGCATCGCGGTGAACGCGGTTACGGTGTCGAACATGGAGATCGTCGCGGAACAGGTGCCTTTCGATCGAATGGGCAGTGTCGTGACATTGGAGCCGGAGGGCCGGAAGGGGCGGTTCCTGATGGGCGTGCTCGGAATCACGGGGGAGCAGGGTGCGGCGTATGCCCCCGACGCCGCACTCGACGTTCCCGTCGGAGTCGGACGGTGGCGCTATCGCGACCGTCGCATGGACATGCGCCCGGCCCAGAACGCAACTGGTCGCTTTGATACGTATGCAATGGTCCGGCTGGTCTACTGCGATGGGACAGGCGCCAACGGGATCGACCCCGGTGCCATCAACCAGATCGGTGCGTCGCTCGCCAACGTTGGCGCGAAAGTGACCAACCTTGTCCCGTCGCGCGGCGGCACGGCGCCACCGGAATACGCACCAGCGAAGATGCGGTTCGCGGAGTTGGTCCGTACCCGTGAACGGGTGGTCACCGCGGCGGACGCCGAGATTGCGGTCCGCGCCTTTGAGCCCCGAGTCCGTTGCGTCCGTGTTGTGCCGATCACGTCGGTTGCCGCGGGGCGCTCGCGTCAAGGTCAGTCGGTCACGGCGTCGGTGGATCCGGCCGACTTCGCCGACGCAGAGGCGGAGTTGCCGCGTCTCGAAGCCCAGCTCACGCGGCACTTGCAGGAGCGGGCCGTGCTGGGGTTCGAGGTCGTGGTAACGGTGGTGGCCGATGGCTGAGCCACTGGTGCTCATGCCGGACTTGGCCGGGATCAGGCGGAGCGTCCGGCATCGCGTCGATTCCGCGCTGCTCACGCTGCTCCGGCTCGGGATCGACTTTGGCCATATCGTTCTGGAGTGCGCCGGACCGGGCGAGCCCGGCGGGGCCGTCATCTCGCAAGATCCGTTGCCCGGCACCACACTCACCCAGGTGTCCCGAATTGTGCTTCGCGTCGGCGGCAGCGGCGCAATGGACTTGCTGCCGTTTCCGCTCCGCGACGAAAGCGAAGTCGAACTGCGCGGCGATCGGTTTTTCGCGATCTTCGACAATCCCGCACTCAAGCTCGCATTCTTTCTCCGGCATGGTGGCGGATATCTCGCGCTGCAGGCCGACGAACCGATCACCGCCCGCCGGTGGCTCGATGACCTGTTCGCGATCCCGGTCGATCCGTGGCCGGCGGAACGTTGGCACGCGTTGGCCCGCCTGGTCCCTCGGCTGCACGCCCTGGGTGGAACGGAGTCGGCGGTGCGTGTCGCGATGGCCGCGATTTTCGGTCTCCCGGTCGCCACAGTGCATGTGAGGCAGGACGTGGTACCGGTGGGCGCCGAGCGCGTGGTTCGACTGGGGACCCGCAACGGGCGGCTGGGATTCGATGCCGTCCTCGGCGGTGGTGTCGTGGGCGACGCGCATGTTGCAATTACGTTCGGGCCGCTGACGCTCGATGCCTGGCGACGCAATGCGGATGCCGAGTCCGCTCGGCAGCGTACAGTGCTGTATCCATTGATCCTGCCGGCCCACTTGTCCGCATCGGTGTCGGAAAGCTGGTCGGTCGGTGATCCTGCCGCGGGCACGGTGCTCGGGCTCGCCGAGCGCCCCGCGCTGCTCGGCGTCAATGCGTATCTTGGGACGTCGCCAGTCAGGAGGGCCGCATGACGCAAGACGAAGATGGCCTGAAGTCCGTCAACTGGATTTCAGGGATGCTGCTCACGCCGTCGCATTTCAACGCACAGGACCGCTTTGTCGACCAGACGTTCGGATGGCTGCTGCGTCACTGCGTTCCGGCGACCGGTCTCGTGGGGGGCGGCGTCCGGATGGACGCCGGCGAGCGCGGGCTCAGCGCGCACGATCCGAAATTCGACGTCTACGACGACGGACGAACGGTGAGCGTCACCATCCTGCAGGCGCGCGGCATCACCAGCGCAGGCGAGCCGGTGGAGATCGTGTCGGCGGCGCCTGCGCGTGGCGAATCATCGAAGGCCGAGCTGGCAGGAGCCAAGGAGTTGTTCATCTACGTGGTGCGTACCGGTGATCAGGTGGAAGACCCGGCATCCGCTGGCACCGATACCGCCAATCCAACCATGGCGGCGTTTCGTCGGCCGCGCTACGATGTGCATTTCGGCCTGCCTGCTGACCTGTTGCCGCACACCCTGGTCGTCGGGCGGCTTCGCCGCGCGAGCGAGTCGCTCGCGTTCGAACGGGACAGCCCCTTCATCCCGGCCTGCGCGACAATGATGGCGCACAGCGAGTTGTACGCTGGCTGGACGCGCCTGCAAGCCGAACTCGGACTACTGACGGGCAGCTTCGGTGAACTGCAGCGAGCAGTGGGCCGCTACGCGGAACAGGTCGGGCGCCGGGGCGTCGATAGCCGTCCCGACCTGGACGTGCTGTCCTTCACCGAGCGGGCCGTGCTCGCATTGGATTACTGTTCGTCCGAAATTGGCGATCCGGCAATCCCTCCGCGAATCTTCTTCGATCAGGTGGATCGGGCCGGACGCCGGGTGGCACTGGCGCTCGACCTGAGCAGTTCGACGCAGTCATACTTTCAGACGCTGTCCGGTGCCGATGCGACGTACAACGACCTGCTCGAGGAGGAGCGCGGCGTGCTCGCAGCTCGGCGCGAGCTCGCTGTCCGCGAGGATTTGCGCCAGTCGCTCGCGCGTGCCGACGACACCCTGCGCCGCATCCGTCGGGTGGTCGAGGCGCTCGAAGGGAAGTACATCGACTACCGGATCAATCGTTCCGTCGATGCAGTCAAGTTTCTGCTGGATCGCCAGGGCGACCAGTTCTATGTCGCGGTCGCGACACCCGGCCATCCGCAGCGTGACGGCGATCTGATCACGTTCGTCTTCAATCAGCTTTCGCTTACTGGTCGGCATGAGTACCGCCTGGTGCTACTCGGTGATCCCGAGGGAGTGTCTGGCTGGCAAGTCGGCGACGAGCTGCGGGTCGACTTGCGTATCAACGCGGAGGGCGCACCCGGGCGCCCGATTTCCCGGGTTGCCACCTGTGAGATTCCAGGGCAGCGCAACTTCGGCATCACCTTCGAGACACCAGCCGATGTCGCGACCATCGCTGGGCTGAGCGCGCAGGTCCAGCCGGCGCATCGCGTCCGGGGTGCCATTCTGTTTCAGCGGCGGCTTGGTCTCGTGGCGGGCGCGATGCCGGATGCCATGCCGCCAAGCAGTCCGCCGCCGCGAGGTCCAGTGGCACCTCAGGGTGCACCGTCCGCTGTCCCGAAGATTACCGTCCGCAAACCTTCGTGATGACTTCACGCGACCCGGAGACGTCCGCATGGACCTGAACCGACTCTCCATGGACCTGAGCGCCGCGATCGAACATGCTCGCACCATCGCGCTCCGCGCGGGTGCCGGATACATCCGGCCGCGGCATCTGCTGCTCGCGCTGCTCGACCCCGACGGGGCACTGTCGCGTATCGCCGCGACGTTAGGCCTCGATGCGGCAATGGCGCGGCGGTACATCGACGGCGTGACCGATGCCGAGAACGAGGGCCGCGTTGCACCGGGCCAGCAGCCGATCGCCAGTCGCGCCCTGCGCGACCTGCTCGATCGCGCCATCGCGGTCGTGGACAAGCGCGGTGCCCATATTGTCGGTCCGCTCGACGTGGTGATCGCGGCCACCGAGTCCCCGGGGCTGGCCGTGGGACGCGCGTTGCTCGACGCGGGATGGTCTCCCGAGCGTCTCGGTCGCGCCGTCGACAGTCCCGAGGCGAATCAACCGGCAGCGGAAGGCGCGGCCGCCGCCACGGCGGCAGCATCGGGAAGCCAGCTCGAGCGCTTTTGCAAGGATCTCACCCAAGCCGCGCGCGAGGGGAAGCTCTCGCCGGTCATCGGGCGCGACGCGGAACTTCGCAGCGTACTGCAAACGTTGCTTCGCCGTTCGAAGAACAACCCCGTCCTGGTCGGCGACCCTGGCACCGGCAAGACTGCGGTCGTCGAAGCCCTGGCCCAGCGCATTGTGGCCGGCGACGTCCCGGAATCGCTGAAGCACTGCCGCGTGCTCGCCCTCGACCTGACCGGGCTGGTTGCCGGGGCGAAGTACCGCGGCGAATTCGAGGAGCGGATCAAGGCAGTGGTGGATGAGGTCCGGGCGGCTGAGGATGTCATCCTCTTTCTCGACGAGCTGCACACGCTCGTCGGTGCTGGTGGCAATGCGGGCGGTATGGACGCCGCAAACATTCTCAAGCCGCCGCTCGCCCGCGGCGAACTGCGGTGCGTGGGCGCGACGACGCATGAGGAATACCGCGAATCGATCGAGAAGGACGGCGCGCTGGCCCGGCGCTTCGAGAAGGTCGTCGTCGACGAGCCGGATGATGAAACCGTGCTGGCCATGCTGCGCGGCGTGAAGGCGAAATACGAGGCGCACCACGGTGTCCACATCACCGAGGACGCGCTGCAGGCCACGGTCAAATTGGCGCGACGGCACTTGCGCGATCGCTTTTTCCCGGACAAGGCGTTCGATGTGCTGGATGAGGCGGCCGCACGACTCCGCATGCAGCACGAATCCAAGCCTGATCGCATCGACACGCTCGAGCGCGAACTGGTGCGTCTGGAAGGGCGACGGCAGGCGTACCAGACCGCCGGCCGCAAGGCCGACGACATCGCCGCCGTCGACCACGAGATCGCGAGCAAGCGGATCGAACTCGACGGTTTGCTCGTTCGCTGGACCGCGGAGAAGGAGGTGTCCGGCGGGTTGCAGCAGACTCGGGCCGCTCTCGCTGGCAAGGAAACAGAGCTTTCCGCCGCCGAGGCGGCCGGCGATGTGGCCAAGGTCGCCGGGTTGCGTCACGTGGAAATCGAGGGACTGCACCGCCAGGAAGCCGCGCTCGTCGAACGCCTGGACGAGCTCAAGAGGGCCGGGCTCCTGATTCCGCAGGAGGTCGGTCCCGATGACATCGCCGACGTTGTCGCCCGGCGCGCCCGCATTCCCGTCGCACGAATGATGGAGAGCGAGCGGGAACGCCTGCTCAAGCTCGAAGAGCGCCTGGCGGAACGTGTCATCGGCCAGCCGGACGCGGTCACCACACTTGCGGAGGCGGCGCGGCGGATGCGCGCGGACCTGCGCAAGAAACGGAAGCCGGCGTCGTTTCTCTTCGTCGGGCCGACCGGCGTAGGCAAGACGGAACTTGCCAAGGCGCTCGCCGGCGCACTGTTCGACGACGATGCGGCGCTGATCCGCATCGACATGGCGGAGTACAAGGACTCCGGTTCCGTGTCCGGTCTGATCGGCTCGCGACCGGGACTCGTCGGGTCGGAGCAGGGTGGTTTCCTGACCGAACAGGTGCGCCGCGCGCCGAATTCGATCGTGCTTTTTGACGAAATCGAGAAGGCGCACCCGGAAGTGATCGACATCCTCCTCGGCGTTCTCGACGAAGGACGCTTGACCGACGCGAAGGGACGTTTCTGCGACTTCACGAACACGATCGTGCTGTTGACGTCGAACCTTGGTGTCAAGGAAGCGATGGCGGCGACGGATGACTTGGCCAAGCGCAAGGACATCATCCTGCAGGTCGTGCAGAACACGCTGCGCCCCGAACTGTTCAATCGCCTCAGTGGCGTGATCCCCTTCAACGCGCTCGATGTCGAAACGCTGCGGCAGATCGTGCGAATCCACCTTCGTGGCATCGCGGCGCAGGTGGCGGAGCAGCATCAGGCGGTGCTCGAGGCGGATGAGCCTGCCGTCGCGTTGCTGGCGGAGTTGGCGTACGACCCGGCATATGGCGCCCGGCCGGTCGAGCGGACGATCGACCGGATGGTGCTCTCCGATCTGTCCCGGTTGATCATCAGCGGCGAGGTACAGCCGGGCTTCCTGGTGCAGCTCACACCCGAGGGCGAGGAGATCAGCATCCTGGTGGGTACGCCTGATGAGGTTCGCGAGGAAGTCGTGCGGCTGCGCGAACAGGCGGCTGCCAAGCCGAAGCCTGAGCCGCCGCCGGTGACCGCTGCATGAGCGGTTGCCGGGTGGCGCTACTCGCGGTCAGCCTGCTGGCGACATCCGGTGCGGCGCTGTCTGCCCAGGATCCCGTCGTCCGCGAAACGGAAAAGGCGTCGTTGCTCCGGTTTTGTCAGCAGACCGATCTGGGTGCGCCCGCGACGGTGCAGGGAGCGAAGGACCGCACCGATTGCTGGAAGCGGATGCAACTCGAGGGGATGGGCGATGCGGTCGTCGACGCCAAGTACCAGGCGGCCGTGGCGGACTACGATAGGACAGTCGCTGCTGACTCAGTCCGGAAGTCGTCCGATTCAAGCACCACCGCGGTCAACCAGAAGATGCTTGCCGTCCAACGCGGGATCCAGACGCGAAATCTCGACGATGCCGAAAGTTCGGTGAACGATTTGCTGGTGATCCAGCCGCAAAACCAGCGCGCGTTGGCCTTCCGCGATCGCATTCTGGCGCTGAAGCGTGCCCGACAGCTCAAGATCACGCTCATTGCCGTCGGGGTTGCCGTCCTGGTCATTGTCGCGGGTCTCGGCGTCCTTGCCAAGAAACTTGGCGCCAGACACCAGTCGAAGGTGCTGGAGCAGAAGGTCGTCGCCGCCCAGCGAAAAGCGATCCTCAAGATTATCGACGGCATCGGGCGCGGCAAGCAGTACACGATTGAGGGCGACGTCTTCCGGATCGGCGCCGCAAGTTCGGCGAAGCCTGAGGAGAAGAACGATCTCATCCTCAGTGACTCCGCCGCGGCCGTTTCGCGATATCATTGCTCGATCATCCGACGCGAGGGCGCGTTTTACCTGATCGATTCAAGCCTCAATGGTACGATGCTTGACGACGGACCGCTCGAACGGGGTGAGCACCAACGCCTGGATGATGGCGCCGAGTTCACGGTGGCTGACGTGGCCCGCTTCAAGTTCCTGCTGATGTGAGTACGACACGGTCCAGTGATCGCGATGATTGGCAAACCGGTCGATGTGAAGGTGCAGGCCGGTTCCGGCACGATCGAGCAACCCCGCGGCGAGCGCCGCGGCGACCTGCCGCTGCAGGATCGAATCCTGGGAGAAGTCCTTCACCCGGATCGCGCGCGCCGCGCATGACGCAACGACGAATTGCACCTGTTGCGCCGTCATGCTCTTGGTACGAAGATCCAGCGCGCCGCCGCTGCCGTAGAGCGAAAGATGTTCCGCATGGTCGCGTCCGCTTACGAAGATCGACTCGCCGAACTTGGCCTGGAACGCTGATTCGACCTGGGCGAAGGCGCGGGCGAATTGTTCGACCGAAAGCGACGCTGCGCGAAGCTTCTCCGGCGAGAGGGTGCTCCGCGCGCCCGCATAGGCCCGTGGCACTGCCAACCGGCGCTCACGGTAGATCGCCGCGACGGATGCTTCGAGCGCCTCCGTCCGCGGCCGCACCTGCGGCCGTGATCGCAAGTCGCTCAGCGCCAGTGTATTGACGCCCCGCGCGAACTCCTGCGCGGCGACGTCCCGGAGTCCCATCTCGAGCAACGTGCTGCCGCGCTCGACGTGGTCATAGGCAACAACGAGGAGGCTGTCGAACTCCTCTGCTTGGGCGTCGGTCAGCTGGGCCGACGCGGTTTCGTTGCGTGAAGCGCGCCAGATACCGAAAACCGCTCCGACCCCTAACAGCACGATCAGGGCGAACACTCCGATCACGGCCCAAGGTCGGCCTACGCCCGGCGGTTGTGACGGTCGCCGCCGCTTTCGCTTCTTGCGCGGGGCGGCCACGACCGGCCGTTCGTCAACGGCGGAAACGGCGCCGCTGGTGAACTGGTAGCGGTACCCGGGGGCGACTTCGATGGTGTCGCCGTCACCGAGGTGCACCGTGCCATGGAGCTGCACGCCGTTGATCGTCGCCCTGCCGTGGCCCTCGCTGACCCACCAACCATCCTCCCGTTCGACCAGTGCCACGTGACGGTCGGCCACGCCCGGAAGAAAGACCTGGATTACGCTATCGGCACTGCTCCCGATCCAGGCCGGCGACCGCGTTCCGAGCGCGACGGCCCGACCTGGCGTCGGAAGAACAGGGGTCAGGGCGGGTTGCGGCATTCTCCTAATACTGCGCTTATTCTTCGCGCCTCGCCACCGAGCCACTGACTTCGGGAGGATCGTTGCCTGAAACGGCGCCCGCCGAGCAAGTGCCACTGCCGCCGTCACCCGTCGCCAGCCCAGGCCTCGCCGGACGCAATCGGGTTGTCACCGTCGCCACGGCACTCGGCCTGATCGCGCTCGCCGTGGTACTTCTCACGTTGCCGACGGGAAAAGAGCCGCGCCCCGCCGCCCCGCCGGCTGGCGCGCCGCACTCACCAGCGGCAGCCGTGGTCGCGACGCCGCCCGTCGCTGCCGCCGTGCCACCACCCACGCCGGTGACCGCACCTGTGCAGGCTGCTGCGTCGCCGAAGGCTACGCCGCCACCCCCGCCACCCCCGCCACCTCCACCACCTCCGCCACCTCCGCCACCGGCGGCGGCGGCGATCATCGCGACCGCACTCCCCAGGAACGCGGTGATGAAGGTCGACGGAAAGCGGACCTCGCGACGCCGCCTCGCTGTAACCGTCGGTCGCCACGTCCTCGACGTATCGCAGCCCGGTTATCTCCCCCGGACCGACACGGTGCAGGTCACCGCCGGACAACACTTCGCCTGGTCGCCCAAGCTCGTGCCGGCCCGCCCGTCCAAGGTGCCAGCCGCTCCGGCTCCCGCGCCCACGCTCAAGCGCGGTGGGGCGGACGATGCCGCCTGCCGGCAGAACATGGCGAGTGCGTCGTGGCGCGATGCGTACGGTTCGTGCACCCATGCGGCGCAGGCTGGCAGCGCCGTGGCACAGCGCAGCGTGGCCCTGCTGTTCCAACGCGGCAATGGCGTCAATCAGAGTGATGACAGTGCCGCGCGCTGGTTCGTGCAGGCGGCGCGCAACGGCGATCGCGAGGCGATGTTCCAGCTCGCCGTCGCGTACGACCGCGGCCGTGGATTGAAGAAGGACCAAGCGGCGGCTTTCGACTGGTACTCGCGCGCCGGTAACGCGGGGCACGCCGAGGCGGCGTTCGCGGTCGGTGAGGCGTACGAAAAGGGACGCTTCGGCGTCGCGAAGGACAAAGCGAAGGCGCTGGAGTGGTATCGCAAGGCCGCAGCACAGGGCAACAAGGACGCCGCCAACAAGATTCGCGACCTCGCCCGATGAACGCGGCGACCGGTGCTGGCGCGTCGCGCCTGCCGCACGGCGTGCTCGCCTCCACCGTGATCGGTATCGCCGCCGCAGCCTGCGGCTGGCTGCTCAACGGGCTCGGCCCGGTGGTGACCGTCGATTACACCCGGCTCGACCAAATTGCGGCGCTGGTCGTCGGCGGAGTGGTGGGGGGCGCCGTGATCGCGGCCCGCGCATTCCGACAGCGTCAGGATGTGGTCTTCAACGCCGTCGCCGGCGCGCTGTTCGGCGGCGTCGGCGCGCTCTGCGGCGCGTCGTTGCTCGCCTTCATCCACACGTCGGCGTCGGCGCGAATCTTCCTGATCGAGCGTGTCGCCGCCTGGGCGTTCTCCGCCGGTGGAACAACGACCTTCCTGGCGGCATTCATCCACGGCCGCCCGTCGCGACGGATCGCGGAAAGTGCGTTGATCGCCTGCGGCGGTGGCGCAATCGCCGGCGTGATCTTCACCCTTCCTGGCGCTACGGACGTGTGGCAGGCGGTCGCATCGCTCTGGTTCGGTGGTACAGTCGGCTTCGCGGTTTCAGGCCCGGAGCTTTGGCACGCGACCGCGACGATCGAACTGCTGCCGGCCCGCGGTGAGGAGCCGAGCCTGCTGACGCTCCGGGAATGGCCACTCCACGACGGGAAGGTGCTCGCGCTCGGCGAGGCGCAGGTCGCCTGCGTGAGCGGGCGCATCGCGCTCTATCCGCCGGCGGGCGGTGTCGTCGCGTCCGGCCACAACGTTCGGCACCCGACGTTCATTGCGGCGTCCGGGACGATCGCGGTCGGTCGGACCCGGTACCACCTTCGAGTGCTCCGGGCGCCGTGATGCGACGAGCACTGCTCGCGGTCCTCGGCATCACCGTGGCGCGCGTGGGGATGGCGCAGGTCCCCGCGCGCCTCGAACTGGTGCGCTGCACAGCCGGCAGTGATGCCCCCTGCCTGCGAGCCCGCGTAACGCTTGATGCGTCCGCGCGCGCCGCGGTGGGGGCGCTGGATTCCGTTTGGCAAAACGCAGCGTGGAGCGGCGAAATTGTTGGTCACCCGCTGGTCGGCCCAGGGCTCGGCGCGGCACCGGCCGAGGTGCTGCCAACGCGGCTGTTGATCCTGATCGATCGCGGCGCCGCGATGTCGGGAGAAGGGATTGCGTTCACCCGGATTGCGCTGAAGTCCTGGCTTGCCACTCTTGATACCTCCGCCATCAAGGTCGCCGTGGTGGGATTCGACGGGCGAGATCTGCCGCGGCAAATTGCCGACGCCACGTTCCACTCGCCTGGGTCGGCGATCGCATCGGTTGACACCCTGCGGGCGCCGGCGTCCAAGGGACGATCGCCGCTGTACAGCGCGATCCTGCGCGGTGCGCAGCGCGTTGCGGCGGCGAGTGACGGCGCGTTCGGCGGCAATGCCGGTCTGCTGGTGATCAGCATGGGTCGCAACGACCTGGGGCGGGGGAAGGATGCGGCGGACCTGCTTGCCGGGCCTGCCGGGTTGAGCCAGGCCGCGGCTGGAGTGGGCTCCGCCGGGCCGCGCATCTGGATTCTGGCGCTCAGCGTGAATGCGCCCATGGCCGAACTTCATGCGCTGGCTGGTCCCGCCGGCTCGGCCTACTCCGTAGCGCTCGATCCGAACGCTATCGCGCTCCGCCTCGCGGCCATTGCCCGGGAGTTTATCGGCGCGCGCGAATTGACGTTCGGTGTTGGCGCACTCGGGACCGCGGCACTGGGTCGGACAGCCGCAATCGGGTCGGCGGCACTGAGCGTCGGCGCGACGCGGGCTGCGGTCGCAGCGTTGGCGTGGCGGCCGCCGCTCATCGCGATGCCGGCGTTTCAGGCGGTCGCGGAGCCATCGGCACTGAGCCCGGCACTTCGAGAGGCGCTGCTTCTTGGTGTTGGTGCCGGCAGCAACCGCCCAGTTGTCGCGTTGCTGATGGCAGTCCTGGTGGCCGGAATCTGGGTGCTGGCCCTGCGCGTCGGGTGGCGTCAATCGACGGTCGCGGCGCCCACCGCACGCGAACGCTCGACCACCACGCGGACCGGGGCCGCCGGTGTCACGACCGAAGAAGGACCACCCCGGCAGCCGGAAGACATCACTCATCAGACGGCGCGCCGAACCGCGCTCCGCCGGTGACGGCTGGACCCGGGCAACCGTTCGCACCACCTTTCCCGCCATGCTGAGTCGGGTCCTCGCGGTATTGTCCTTCCTCCCAGCGGTACTGATGGCCCAGGGGCGAGTCAGCCCATCCGGCACGAGTGGACAACGCGAGCAGGAAAAGACTACGCTGCGCCACTTCTGCCAGCAGATGGACCAATCGGCCGACCACACGATGCAGAGTATCCGTGACCGGACCGACTGCTGGAAGCGGATGCAATTGCAGGGGATGGGCGATTCGACGGTGGACGCCGGCTATCGGGCGGCGGTGGCTGACTACGACGCGGCGGTGAAGTCCGATTCGGTGCGCCAGGCGGGCAACGCCATCGATCAGCGGCTCGCCGCAGTGCAGCGTGCGATTCAGTCGCGGGATCTTGCTGGCGCGCGCCATACGGTCGATGGCATCCTTGCCGCGCAACCCGACAACCAGCGCGCGCTGGCGTTTCGCGATCGCATCGTCGCCCTCGCCCGAGCGCGCCAGTTGCGGACGACCTTGTTCACGATCGCGGGCTCGATTCTGCTCCTCGCGCTCATCGTGGCCGTCGGTGCCAGACTTCTGGCCGCCCGTCACCAGCGGCAGCTGGCCCGGCGGCGGGCTGATGCGTCGCAACAGAAGGCGATGCTGGAAATCATCGATGGCATCGGGCGCGGCAAGATGTACACGATCGATCGGCCGGTGTTTCGCATTGGCTCGGCGGTATCGGATCGGCCGGAGGAAAGGAACGACCTCATTCTCAGCGATGCCGATGCGTTCATCTCACGCTATCACTGCACTATCGTCCGCAAGAACGACAAGTACTTCCTGATCGACTCATCGCTGAACGGCACCTACATGGACGAGGAATTGCTCGATCGCGGCGAACACCGCACGCTCGAAGACGGTGATGAGTTTTCGCTCGCGGGGATGGCGCGGTTCAAGTTCCTGATCATCTGATGACGCAGGCGACGTCGCTGATCACTCGCGGGATGGATGCGCGGGGAAATCCTTGTGCCTTCAAGCAGCTCCGCCCCGAAGACGCCATGCGCGAGGACTTCGCCCTGCGGCTGCAGAACGAAGCGGACGTACTCTTGCACCTCGCCGGGACGCCCGGGGTGATCCGGCTGCTCGAGGTACGGCAGGCGCCGCTCACGCTCCTGCTCGAGTTTGCCGACGGAGGCTCGCTTCACGACCGACTGCGCGGCGGGCTGTCCCTGGGCAACCGCAAGCGCATCGCGAGCGAGCTGCTCGCCGTCGTCGCGGCGTGCCACGCACGGGGTGTCACACACCGGGACATCAAGCCGTCCAATCTGCTTTTTGTGGGTGACGCACTCCGCTTGGCGGACTTCGGGATCGCCGCCTGGGGTGACCCGCCACGCGCGCTGCCGGATGGCTGGCAAGAGGATGAAGTCGGCACGCCACCGTGGTCAGCGCCAGAGTTGCGGAAGAACGCAACGGGCGTTGTGTCGCCGGCGGTCGATGTCTACGGTGTGGCGATGACACTCGCTGCGCTGCTCGGTGATGCCGCTTCAGACGCCATCATTGCGGCCCGGAGCGACGATCCCCGCCGGCGCCCTTCGCTCGAAGAACTCGGCCGGTCGCTCCCGTGACGGCGTAGCCCGCAGCGTGGTCCACCGATCCCGCCGGTTGGCGACGCGATGCAATAGCTTGTCCCCAGCGGTTGTCGTTCGCCGATCAGCTATCGTGCGGCTGGTGGCATGAACGAACGCCAAGGCACGGGGAATAACTGCGGATCGCTCGCATCAGAATCGTTGCCCTGGCACCACACCCTGACGCCGCTTCGAGAGTACATTTCTCCGGTTCGGAAGTTCGGAACGATTGGACTTAAGACTGCGCCAGCCTGCATGGATTGAACCTTTTCCTGGAATCGCGGTGCTCCCGGCCGCCATTGCTGATCGCAACGCTCGGCGCCGCATGAATCTTGCCTCTGTCCCGCTTGTTCCGGTGACCCAACCGATTGCATCTGGAGGGACTTGGTCCATGAAACGCCACCTCATGCTTCTCGCAGGCTTGGCCGGTGGGCTGTCAATTCCCACGACGCTCAGCGCCCAGCTCATCAATAACGCCAGCGTCGCCATTTTCGGCGGTACGCCTGGCTTTCCGAACGACAACTCGAACGCCTTCTATCAGCTCTCGAACGCCATCGACGCCCTCGGGGCCGCGACGGTCTACTGCACCGAATCGGGCGGGACGAATACCTTCATTGCCTTCGATTTCGGCGCGGCGATCGCTTTTTCTTCGATCGGCTACACCGGCACGAACTGCAGCGGCGACGTGACCGGCTTCAATCTGCGCTTCAGCAACCAAACCGACTTCAGCAGCCTGACCGGATCGACCGGCTACTCCAATGGTGGTGTATCCATTAGCACCGCTTCGGTGCTTACCCCGTTCACCGCTCGGTACGTCAAGTGGCAGGTGAGCGCCTATACCATCGGTGCTGCGAACAACGGCGCTTCGGATTTTCAGTTCTTCGGGACTCCCGCGGTGGCAGTGACGCCGGAGCCCGCGACCATGACGCTCTTCGCAACCGGACTTCTGGCGCTCTCCGGCGTCGGTGCCGCCCGCCGCAGACGCAGTCGCTAGTCCGCCTCCCGGCGCCCTTCGCTCGAAGAACTCCGCCGGTCGCTCCCGTGATGGCGTAGTCCGCAGCGTGGTCCACCGATCCCGCCGGTTGGCGAAGCGATCGATGTGCAGGTGCAGGCCGGTTCCCGCCTCGAAAAGCAGGCCAGCCCTGATCGCATTCGCCACCTGGCGACGCAGTACCGAGTCCTGCGAGAAGTCCTTCACACGGATGTGTCGGCCGTGCGACTGCTCGATAATGAAACGCACCTCGGCCGGGTTCATATCCTTGATGCTCAGGTCCATTGCTCCTCCCTTGCCGTACAGAATCACGTGCTCGGCGTGGTCGCGTCCGGAGATGACGATCTGGTGACCGAACTTCGCCGCGAACCCGGCGGCCATCAGCGCGAAGTTGCCGGCGAACTGGTCGGCCGAGAGTGACGCGGTCTTGAGCTGCTCGGCGGTGAGGGGCGAGGTCGCGTTGGCGTAATTGCTCGGCACCGCGAGGCTTCGCTCGCGATAGATGGCGGCGACCGACGCAGCGAGCGCCTGAATTCTCGGCTTCACGAGCGGATGATTCCGCAGGTCGCTCAGCTCGAGGGTGGTCACGGCCTTGGCGAATTCGTCGCTGGCTCCGTCACCGAGCCCCAGTTCGAGCAGCGTGCCGCCCCGTTCCACATGGTCGTAGGCGATCACGAGCAGGGTGTCGAGTTCTGCCGCCTGGCGATCGTCGAGGACGACGATCGACTTGGTTGCGCGGAAGATGCCGTACCACGCCACGCCGGCGGCCCCGACGACCAGGAGTACCGCGATCACCACCGTGGCGATAGCGGCGAGCGACACGTTGCGTCGGGCGCCCGGCAGCCTACCGGAGCTCCGCTTGCGAGGCCGCGCGATCATGTCCGCCGCCGATTCCATCCGCCGGGTGCGCCGCTCGCCGGTGGCGAATTCGTAGTACAGATTGGCGGCGATCCGGAGCTGATCCCGGTCGCTCAGTCGTGCCGCCCCTGTCAGCGGCACGCCGTTGAGCTCTACCGTTCCGCCGATCGGCCGGATCCACCAGGCGCCGTCGCGTGACTCGATGGCCGCGTGGTGCGGGGCCACGCCGGGCACTTCGAGGTGCAACGTCGAACTGTCCACCGAGCCGATCGTGACGGTCGTGGCGCCCGAGAGAGGAAGCACGGCCCCGGGCGCGGGCGGCAGTGGCATCAGGGACGGGGTGGGCATCGGTGCAAAAGATGGCGGCACCATACGATTGGTGGTACGCCCCCGAAGGGCGGGGAGCCGTTCCGCGGGCGAGCCGGCTGACGCCTGGTTGAGGTCCGCCGGTACCACCGGAGTCGGGCTTCCGGTAAATTCCAGCATGGCACCTGGCAGCCCCAGCGCACCCGCCCCAACGCTCGCTTTCGACCGGATCCGCGACCCGGCCCTCCGCCCGATTGCCAACCGGGTGGGGGAGGGCCGCCGTCTCGACGCGGCGGACGCTCGCGTCCTCTACGCAACCAGCGACCTGATCGGCCTGGGCACCCTCGCCGAGTTCGCCAACGCCCGTCGGAACGGCGACCGGGTCTTTTTCTCCGCCAATCAGCACATCAACCCGACCAACGTCTGCATTCTCCGCAATACCTGCACCTTCTGCTCGTTCGCCCGGATGCCGAAAGAAGACGGGCATTACACCCGGTCGCTCGAAGAGGTCTACCACGAAGCGGCGCAAGCGGTCGGATCACCGACCCGCGAGTTCCATATCGTCGGCGGCCTCCATCCGAAGCTGCGGCTCAGTTACTACACCGACATGATTCGCGGCCTCAAGGAACGGCATCCCGGTGTGCACATCAAGGCGCTCACGGCCGTCGAGATCGCGCACCTCGCGCGGATCGAGAAGGTCTCAGTTCGCGACGCCCTCGTCGCGCTCAAGGAGGCCGGTCTGACCTCGCTCCCCGGCGGCGGAGCGGAAGTGTTCTCGACCGCGGTGCGCGCCACAATCGCCGAGCGGAAGCTCACCGGCACCGAGTGGATTGCCGTGCACCGCGAAGCGCACGCGCTCGGCATCCCGACCAACTGCACCATGCTCTACGGGCATGTCGAGACGGCGGATGATCGCATCGAACACCTCACCATGCTGCGCGACCTGCAGGATGAGACCGGGGGCTTCCTCACCTACATTCCCCTCGCGTACCACACCGAACACAACGAGCTCGGCGAGCAGCTTGGCCGGGTCGGCACGGCGACGACCGGTTACGAGGACCTCAAGAACATCGCCATCGGCCGCTTGTTCCTCGATTCGATTCCCCACGTCAAGACGCACTGGCCGATGGTGACGCCCTTTATTTCGCAAATCGCGCTTGCGTTCGGGTGCGATGACGTCGAAGGCACCGTTGTGTTCGAACGGATCTATCACGAAGCCGGCGCGCATACCGACATGGGCATGGCGTACGAGGGCCTCGTTGCGCTGATCCGTGACGCCGGCAAAACGCCGGTCGAACGGAACTCGCTCTACGAGTCGGTGCGCAGCGACTTCAGCGGCCTGGGACAAGCCCGGGGCGGTGATCGCCGGGCTGCCCTGCCGGTGGTGCACGCGGCATGAGACTCGGCCGGATCCCATGGATCAATGCGGCGCCTGTGTACGCCGCGATGGACCGCGGTCTCGTCCCCGCGCCAGCGACCATCGTGTCGGCGACCGCCGCCGAGCTCAACGATCTGCTCGCCGCCGGGGAGTTGGACCTGAGCGTCGTGTCGGCGGTGGAATACGCGCGCGATGCAGCCGCCTACCATCTCCTGCCTGGTCTGGCGATCTCGTGTGACGGTCCCGTCCACAGCGTCGCCCTTTTCAGCAAGCGCCCGGTATCGGAGCTGAACGGGGGCACCGTGCTGCGCACCGCGTCGTCCCGCACCTCGCACCTCCTCCTCGCGCTGCTTTGTCGCCACGTCTGGCAGGTCGCGCCCAACTTCGTCACCGCGCGCGCGGAGGCGAACGACCTGACCGCACTCGAGAGCCTGCCGCACGACGCCGTACTGGTCATTGGCGACGCGGCGTTGCACCTGCGCGCCAGCGGCATCTACCCCGTGTTCGCGGACCTCGGCGCCGCGTGGAAAGAGTGGACGGGGCTGCCGTTCGTCTTTGCTGTCTGGGCGGCACGCCGCGACGCCGACCGCACCGGCGCGTTGCAGGTCCATCAGCGACTGCTGGAATCCCGCGCATGGGGCGTTCAGCACCTCGACCTGATCGCCGACGAAGCGTCGGCCCGCACCGGCATTCCGCGCATCACGTGCCGGGCGTACCTGGGCGACCTGGATTACCAGTTGTCCTATCGGCACCTGGCCGGACTGACCGAATTCTTCGGACGACTTGCCAAGGACGGCCTCGTGCCCGACGGCTCACTCACATTTCTCACGGCGGCCTGATGGACACGGTCAATCGCGACAGCGCCGAGTTTCGCGACTACCTCGACGTGTACGAGAACGCCCCGTTGCTCGAACTCGGCGCACTCGCCGAGCGCGAGCGGTACCGACTGCATCCCGACGATGTCGTGACGTACATCATCGATCGTAATATCAACTACACCAACGTCTGTGTCGCCGATTGCGCGTTCTGTGCCTTCGCTCGCCGACCGAAGGACGGGTCGGGGTACGTGCTCTCGTTCGAGCAGATCGGCGCCAAGATTGACGAGTGCAAGGCCCTCGGCGGCGTGCAGATCCTGATGCAGGGTGGGCACAACCCGTACATCCCGTTCGATTGGTACCTCGAGTTGATGCGCTACATCAAGCAGCATCATCCGATCCACATCCATGGCTTCTCGCCGTCCGAGGTGGTCTTCTTCTCGGAACGCTTTGGATTGACGGTGTCCGAGGTGGTTCGTGAGCTGCGCGACGCCGGGCTGGACTCGATCCCGGGCGGCGGCGGCGAGATCCTGGTCGATGCGGTTCGCGCGCGCGTGGCGAAGAAGAAGGCGCAGACGGAGGAATGGCTAGGCGTGCAAGAAGAGGCACATCGACAGGGAATGAAGACGTCGGTGACAATGATGTACGGGCTTGGCGAGAGCAACGCCGATCGGATCGAACACTTGTTCCGCGTGCGCGAGTTGCAGGGCCGCACTGGCGGCTTCACGGCGTTCATCTGCTGGCCGCTCCAGCCCGAGGGCACGCCGGGGATGAGCGATCGCGTCAAGACCGATTCGGTCACCTACCTGCGCACCTTGGCCATGGCCCGGATCATCTGCGACAACGTGCCGAACCTGCAGTCGAGCTGGGTGACCATGGGCCTCAAGGTGGGGCAGGTGGCGCTGCGCTTCGGCGCCAATGATTTCGGCTCGCTGATGATGGAAGAGAACGTCGTCTCTGCGGCCGGAACGACCCACCGCGCCACCATCGCGGAGATGGAGCGCGCGATCCGCGATGCCGGGTACACACCGCTCCGGCGTCGCCAGGACTATTCGATTCTGCAAGAGCGGCTGGCGGCCGTCGCATGACGCGCGTGGGGATCGGCTACGACTCGCACCGGTTCGCGAGCGGCCGTCCCCTGGTCCTCGGCGGCGTCACGATCCCCCATTCGCAAGGACTCACCGGCCATTCCGACGCCGATGCCGTCGCCCATGCCTTGGCCGACGCGATGCTCGGCGCACTCGGCCTGGGAGACATCGGCCGGCTCTTTCCGGATAGCGACCCCGCTCACAAGGACGCCGACTCGATGCTCTTGCTCGCCGAGGTGGCGCGCCGGGTGCGGGCGAGCGGGTGGGCGCTGCAGCAAGCCGACATCACGGTGGTGGCTGAGGTACCCAAGCTCGCACCGCACGCGGCGGCCATGCAGACGCGTCTGGCGCAAGTGCTTGGCGCCGAGGGGTCGGCCGTCTCGATCAAGGCGAAGACCAACGAAGGGATGGGTTTCATCGGTCGCGGCGAAGGCATCGCCGTCTTCGCGGTCGCGACGCTGGTGCCGGCGCGATGAACGAGCAGGTGACACGCCGCCTGCACCTGCGGTGATCTCCAGCGACGACGTCGCCGCGTTTCACCTGTCGGCGTTCCGGGATTATCTGTCGCTGGAGGCTGGGCACAGCAAGAACACCATCGAGGCCTA
The DNA here is from genome assembly GCA_025357945.1 of Gemmatimonadota bacterium. GTDB lineage: Bacteria > Gemmatimonadota > Gemmatimonadetes > Gemmatimonadales > GWC2-71-9 > Palsa-1233. Next base: position 44,164 of record JANYLJ010000054.1, on the reverse strand, counting down.
CCAGCGCGACCTGCTGCGGCTGGCGGAGTTCGCGGTCAGCAAGGGTGTCCGCGATCCGCGCCAACTCACCACGCCGGTGTTGCGTGAATTCGTTTTTCTCCTCAAGGACCTTGGGCTGAGCGGCGCCACTATTCGCCGCAACATCTCGGCGGTCCGGACCTGGTTCGGTTTTCTCGCCGCCGAAGGCCTCGTCGATCGTGATCCGAGCGATCGGCTGGAAACGCCCAAGCGCTGGCGCACCCTCCCGGATGTGCTCTCGGTTGACGAGATGGTCCGCCTGCTCGAAGCCCCGCGCGTCGAAGAGCCGTTGGCGTGGCGAGATCGGGTTTTGCTGGAGCTCGCCTACGGCGCCGGCCTGCGGGTGTCGGAGTTGTGCAATCTCGTGCTCACCGATCTGCTGATCGGCGACGGCCTCGTGCGGGCCTATGGCAAGGGGAAGAAGGAACGCCTGGTGCCGATCGGCCGCGCCGTCGTGTCGGCGGTGTCGGTCTACTTGCACACCATTCGACCGCTGCTCGACCAGGGCGCGTCCAAGGGACGGCTCATCCTCAACGCCCGCGGCGAGCCGCTATCGCGGGTGGGCGCGTGGGGGATTGTGAAGAAGCGCACCGAACAGGCGGGGATCACCAAGCGGGTGACGCCGCACACGCTGCGCCACTCTTTCGCCACCCACCTTCTCGAGGGCGGCGCGGACCTGCGTGCCGTGCAGGAGATGCTCGGCCACGCCGACCTCACCACGACGCAGATCTACACCCACGTCGATCGCGACTACCTTCGAACAGTGCACCACCGATTCCATCCCCGGGGTTGAACGCGATGCTGCTGGTCCTCGACAACTACGACTCGTTCACCTTCAACCTCGTTCAGTACCTGGGCGAACTCGGCGCCGACCCGGAGGTACACCGGAACGACCGGATCACCGTGGCCGCGGCGATCGCCAAGCGCCCGAGCGCGATTGTCATCTCGCCGGGCCCCAAGACCCCCGCCGAGGCGGGAATCTCGGTGGAGCTGACGCGGGCCGCGGCGCTCGCCGGGATCCCGCTCCTTGGCGTTTGCCTCGGCCATCAGGCCATCGGCGAGGCGTTCGGGGGGGAAGTCGTCCGGGCCGATCGGCAGATGCACGGCAAGATGACCGACGTGGTGCACACCGGCGATCCGCTCTTTGCCGGCATCGCGTCGCCCGTCCCAGTCATGCGGTACCACTCCCTGATCGTCGCGCGAGAGACGCTGCCCGCCGAGCTGAGGGTTCTCGCCTGGTCCGGCGACCGTACCGAGGGCGCGGAGATCATGGCGCTTCGGCACGCGGAGTATCCGGTCTGGGGAGTACAGTTCCACCCCGAGTCGGTCGGGACGTCGGCCGGCAAACGGTTGTTGACCAACTTTCTCGGGCTCGCCGGGGTTGGGTGCTAATCGATTGTTTGTCAAGAGGTTAGGCAGCGCTGCCGATCTCCGGCACGCATTTTGACACCGGGCCGCACACCAGATAGTTTGTGGGGTGCCCGTGCTGCTGGTGGTCCCCGCCCGCGTCGGCTCCACGCGACTCCCGAATAAACCCCTCCAGCCGCTCGGGGGGGCGCCCTTAGTGGCCCGCGTCATCGAACGGGCTCGCGAAGTACCCGGGGTCGACCGCCTGATCCTTGCGACCGATTCCCAGTCGATCGCCGACGCGGTCGCCGACTGGAACGTCGAAACCATCATGACCGCGCCCTTCCATGAGAGCGGCACCGACCGCGTCGCCGAAGTTGCATCGCAACCGGGCTTCGCCAACTACGACGTGGTGGTGAACCTGCAGGGGGACGAGCCCTTCATGCCGCCGGAGGCGATCACCGGAGCGATTCAGCGGGTGCTCAGCGGCGACGCGATCGGCACGGCCGCCGCGCCGTTGGATCCGGCGCTCCGCGACGACCCGACCCGCGTGAAGGTCGTGTGTGACGCCCGGGGCCGGGCGCTCTACTTCTCGCGATCCGCCATTCCGCACGTCCGTGACGCCGCCGACCTCGCCGCGACGCGATGGTGGCAGCACCTCGGCGTCTACGCCTATCGACGCGATGTGCTGCTCCAGATTACCGCGCTCCGCGTCGGTGAGCTGGAACGGAGCGAACGGCTGGAACAGCTGCGCGCGCTCGCCGCCGGTTTCGCTATCGGGGTGGCACTACTCGACCGGCCCGCCCCATCCGGAATCGACACTCCTGCCGACCTGGCCGCCGCGGAAACACGGTGGCGCGAACTCGCCGAGGTATCCCGATGAGCACTCCACCGCGCAACACCAAGTTCATCTTCGTGACCGGTGGTGTCGTGTCGTCGCTCGGCAAGGGCATCGCGGCGGCGTCGCTCGGTCGATTGCTGGTGGAACGAGGTCTCTCGGTGACGATGATGAAGTTCGACCCGTACATCAACGTCGATCCCGGTACGATGTCGCCGTTCCAGCACGGCGAGGTGTACGTGACCGATGATGGGGCAGAGACGGACCTCGATCTCGGCCACTACGAACGGTTCATCGACCGTTCGCTGTCGCAACAGAACAACGTCACCACCGGGCGCGTCTACCAGACCGTCATCAGCAAGGAACGGCGCGGGGAGTATCTCGGCGGAACCGTGCAGGTGATTCCGCACATCACCGATGAGATCAAGGCAGCACTCCGTCGCTCGGCGCCGGGCCACGACGTCGTGATTGTCGAGATCGGCGGCACCGTGGGCGACATCGAGTCATTGCCGTTCCTCGAAGCGATCCGCCAATTCCGACAGGACGTCGGCCGTGAGAACGCGATCTTCATCCACCTCACGCTCGTGCCGTGGATCGCGGCGGCCGGCGAGCTCAAGACCAAGCCGACGCAGCACTCGGTGCGCGACCTCATGCAGGTCGGGATTCAGCCGGATTTACTGATCTGTCGCAGCGAACGACCGCTCGGCGCCGAGATCAAGCGCAAGATCGCACTCTTCTGCAACGTCGACTTCGCGGGTGTGATTGAAAGCCCCGACGTGAAGAGCATCTACGAGCTGCCGCTGCGCTTCTCGGAACAGGGGTTCGATCGCGAGGTCTGCGCGCGACTGCGGCTGGAGACGCGGGAACCGGATCTGTCGAAATGGGCCGAGATGGTCGGGCGCATCCTGCAGCCGGCATCGCGGGTCAAGATTGCCGTGGTCGGCAAGTACACTGACCTGTCGGATGCCTACAAGTCGGTGGGCGAGGCGCTGTTGCATGGCGGGATACCGCACGATGTCGGCGTCGACATCACCTGGATGTCGAGCGATCGCTTTGATGACGGCGATCCGGCACAGCTGCTCGCGGGGGTCGACGGCTTGCTCGTTCCCGGCGGATTCGGCGAGCGGGGCGTCGAGGGAATGATTCGCGCCGTGGAGTATGCGCGCGAGCATCAGCTGCCGTTCTTCGGCATCTGTCTCGGCCTGCAGGTCGCCATCATCGAGTTCGCGCGACACGTCTGTGGCATGGCACACACGTCGTCCACCGAGTTCGCGCCGGACTGTCCCGATCCGGTGATCGCGTTGCTGGCCTCACAGCGCGACGTGAAGGACCTCGGTGGCACGATGCGCCTGGGCGCCTACACCGCCCGCTTGCGGGCCGGCAGCAAGGCGGCGCTGGCGTACGGCACGAACGAAATCTCCGAGCGGCATCGCCACCGCTGGGAAGTGAACAATGCCTACCGCGATGTGCTCGCGGAGCACGGCATGAAACTGTCCGGCCAGTCGCCGGACGGTGGGCTCGTGGAGATGATCGAGCTGCCGAATCATCCGTGGTTCCTTGGCTGCCAGTTCCACCCGGAACTCAAGTCGCGGCCCACGCGGCCGCATCCGTTGTTCGCCGCCTTCATTGGCGCGGCGCACGCCCACCGCACCGAAACAAAGACTGAGACGCCATCGGTCGCCCGCCCGGCGGCGGTGGCGGGAACGCTATCGTGACGACCTGGCGGTTCGGGTCAGCCCCGTTCCTGATCGCGGGACCGTGTGTGGTCGAGGATGACGCGACCATGCTGCGGATCGCCGAGCGCCTCGTCGCGGTTGGCGAACGGCATGGCCTGCCGGTGTGCTTCAAGGCGTCGTTCGACAAGGCGAACCGCGCGCGAGTCGACGCTCCGCGAGGACCCGGACTCGATGCGGGTCTCCGCTCGCTGGAACGAGTTCGCGATGCGACCGGGCTTCCCGTGCTCACCGATGTACACAACGTCGATCAAGTCGCCGCGGCGGCGGGCGTGGTGGATGCGCTGCAGATCCCGGCGTTTCTCTGCCGGCAGACCGACCTCCTCGTTGCGGCCGGGCATACTGGCAAGCCGGTGAATATCAAGAAGGGGCAATGGATGCAGGCCGAGGCGATGGTCGGCGCGGTCGACAAGGTGCGCAACGGCGGGACGCGCGAAGTCGCCGTGACCGAGCGAGGGACATTCTTCGGATACGGCGACCTGGTCGTCGACCACCGCAATTTTGCCCTGATGCGCGAGGCGACCGGTTGTCCCGTGATCTATGATGCGACGCACAGCGTTCAGCAGCCTGGGCGGGCGACGGGCGGTGCCAGCGGCGGGCTGCGGGAGCATATCCCGGCGTTGCTTGCCGCCGCCGCCGCCGCCGGGGCCGACGGCTTTTTCATCGAGACTCACCCGGATCCGGAGCACGCGCTGTCCGACGCGGCGACGCAGTGGCCCCTCGATCGTCTCGATGCGCTGATGGAACGGACGATGGCGGTGTGGCACGCGGCGCGCGAGCGTGTCGGTGTTTGACGCGACCATCGCCAAGCGGATTCGTTTGGTCGGCTTTGACGTCGACGGTGTCCTCACCGAGAACGACGCCTGGATCGGCGAGATCGACGACAAACGTGTCGAGTTCAAGCGCTTCGACATCCAGGACGGCTTCGGCATTCGTCTGCTGCGCGGTGGCCCGATCGAAGTCGCCTGGGTGACGGGGCGGAAGTCGCCGTCCACGCTGATGCGTGCCGCGGAGCTGAAGGTCACGACCGTCGTCACCGTCGAGGCCTTCAACAAGGTGCCGGCGTTCGCCGCCGTCCTGGCCGAGAAGAAGATCGGCTGGGATGAGGTGGCGTTCGTGGGCGATGATATCCCGGACATGCCGGTGCTGCGGCGCGTCGCCCTGCCAATTGCGGTGGCGAACGCCCGCGACGAGGTGAAGGCCATCTGCCGCTACGTGACCGACGCGCGCGGCGGCCATGGCGCAGTGCGCGAGGTGATCGATCGACTGCTCAAGTCGCGCGGCGAGTTCGACGCGGCGGTGGCCGACTTCTTTGCTGGTGGGGATGCGCCGTCGTGACAGATGCCGTTGCCACCGCCCGGCGCACCGTGCGCATGGAGGGCGAGGCGATTCTCGCCGCGAGCGAACGCATCGATGACGCCCTGGCCGGGGCAGTGGACCTGCTCGCCTCCGGCGGCCGCGTGATCGTGAGCGGCATCGGCAAGTCGGGCGTCATCGCGCAGAAGATCGCCGCGACGCTGACCTCGACCGGCACCGCCGCGAGCTACGTGCACCCGGTTGAATCGCTTCACGGCGATCTCGGCCTGGTCGACCGCCATTCCGTCGCCATCCTGCTCAGCAAGAGTGGCGAGACCGAAGAGCTCTTCGGGTTGCTCGGTGCGCTGGTGCGGCTCGGTGTCCCGGTGATCGCCATCACGGGCGCGAGGGACTCCACGCTGGGTCGCGCCGCGCGCTTCGTGCTCGATGCCAGTGTCCGTGAGGAAGCCTGCCCACACGACCTGGCCCCCACCACAAGTACCGCGGTGGCGCTTGCGCTCGGCGATGGCGTGGCGATGGCCCTGCTCGAGCGGAAGGGGTTCGGACGCGACGATTTCGCTGCGTTGCACCCGGCCGGGCGACTCGGTCGGAAGCTCTTGCTTCGGGTACAGGATGTCATGGTGCCCGCGGAGCGTACGCTGCCGCCCACCGCGACCATGCAGCAGGTGGTGGTCGGGCTCGCGCACGGCCGCGGAATTGTGGCGATCATCAACGGCGACACCCTGGTCGGTGTCATCACGGCCGGTGACCTCACTCGCATCATCGAGCGAACGGCGGAATATCTTGGCGTGCGAGCGGAGTCCGCCATGACGTCGGCGCCGCGAGTGGTGCATGCCGGCGATCTTGCAGCGTATGCGCTCGGTGAGTTCGAGCGGCACAGCATCATGGCGGCCCCCGTGCTTGATGAGGCCGAGCGCGTGGTCGGCATCGTGCACCTGCACGACTTGCTCCGGTCCGGTGCCGGGTGAGGCATGCCGTGACGCTGCTCGTACTGGTCGCCGCGTGCAGTACGGATCACGGGGTCCAACCGCGGCGCACGGCCGGCGCGGACAGCGCGGACCAGATCTATTCGGGGATGACCACGACGATCGAGCGCGACGGCGTGCGACAGTCAAACGTGTACGCCGACTCGGCGTGGATGTATCAGGCCCGCCAGCTGTTCGACCTCAAGGGCATGACGGTGACGATGTTCGATTCGAGTGGGGCGAAGATCTCGACGATCGTGGCCGACAAAGGGATCTACCACATGCGGGAACAGAGCCTGGACGCCCGCGGGCACGTGGTCGCCACCTCGTCGGGCGGCAAGGTGCTCAAGACGGAGCACCTGATCTATGACAAGAACAGGAACGAGATCAGCGCCGACTCGGCGTTCAAGGTGACGTCGCCCCAGGGCAACGCTTCCGGAGCCTCGTTCGTGTCCGACCCAGGGTTCAAGCATGTGATCGTCGACCGCATGAAGGGGCTGCAGAAGGGCAAGGGGATATTGCTGCCCGGCCAGTCCGGGGCAGGCAAGCCATGAAGTCCTTTGTCGCCGTCCTCGCCGCAGGACTGATCGGGACCGCCGGTGTGGCCCCTGGCCGGGCGCCGGCGCCCCGCTGCCTGATGGAGGTGCTCAACGTGGACCGGAAGTCCACGCAGAACGACCTCTTCAACAATGGCAGCAACGTTCAGTACGATGCGGCCGGGCATGTGCGGCTGCGTTGCCAGAAGCAACAGGTATTCCTCAACAGCGACTCGATCAGCGCGCTGAGCGGCGATTACGTTCGGCTGTACGGACATGTCGTGTACCGTGATTCGGCGTATCAATTTGTCGCCGACACGATGATCTACATTATTCACACCGAGAAGCTCGAAGCGCGCGCGAACGTGACTGTTCTCGACAAGGCCGCCGGCTCGACACTGACCGGGCCGTGGGTCGACTACTGGCGCGCGGTCAAGGGCGTCAACGATAGTGCCCGGGTGGAGGCGCTGCTGCGACCCACCGTGCGGTACTTCAACAGCGGTTCGGTCCGCGACACGGCGAACCGGACGCCCTACATCCTGGTCGGCGACAAGCTGAAGGGATTCGGTCAATCCCGCCTGTCGGGGAGCGGAACCGTGACAATCGACCGCGACTCCCTGCACGGAGAGGGAGACTCCCTGGCCTTCGACCGTGGCAAGACCAGCGTGGCGCAGCTGATTGGCGTGCCGGCCAAGTTGCGCCGCCGTGGGGCCGATTCGTTCGCCGTGTTCGGCAAGGAGATCCGCCTCCGGTCGGAGAACGATACGATTCGCGACCTCCGCGCCTTTCTCACGGCGAGGGTCACGCGCGGAAGGACGGACATCACGGGCGACACGCTGCACCTGTCGTTCGTGAGCGAGAAGCTCGCGCTGACACTGGCCTGGAATCACAAGGACGGCGCCACGCTGCACAGCGCCGGCTACGACGTGGTTGGGGATTCGCTGGCCGTGGAGTCCCCCGGCGAGCTGTTGCACGAGATCCGGGTGTTCCGGCGCGGGATGATCCAGAATCCGCGCGACACGGTTGGGGCGGGGGTTCCACGCGTGGCCGGCGACACCACCGCACTGGACAGCACGCGTAATACCCTGTGGGGCGACCGGATCATCGCCCGCTTCGACCAGGTTGACTCGGCCGGTACGCTCGCCACCCGTCTGCGCGGACTGCAGGCGTTCGGCAAACAGCCCAATCAGGCGCGATCGCTCTTCGCACGGACAGAGGTCGCCCGGGATGGGCGGCGTTCGCCGTCGATCAACTACACCTTTGCCGATACGATACTGGTGCGGATGAACAGCGGTGATTCCACCGGGGTCGCCTCGGTTCAGGCGTACGGTCACGTGAGCGGGCTGCAATTGGAGACCGCATCGCTCCTCAAACCGAAAGCGGATAGCGCCAAGGTGGCACTCCCCAAGGATCGCCCATGAGCGTGCTTCGTGCCGACGGCCTTCGCAAGACCTACAAACGGCGCGCGGTCGTGAACGACGTCGCCCTCGAGTTGGCGCAGGGTGAGATTGTCGGTCTCCTCGGGCCAAACGGCGCCGGGAAAACCACGACGTTCTACTTGATCACTGGCCTGATTCGGCCCGACCGCGGCACCATTCACCTCGACGATGCCGACATTACCGGGTTGCCGATGTACAAGCGGGTGCGCCGCGGGCTGGGATACCTGCCGCAGGAGCCGTCGATCTTCCGGCGGATGACGGTGGAGCAGAATGTCCTGGCGATCCTTGAAGTGCTCGATCTGACCAAGGCCGCGCGCCTGCAGCGACTCGAAACCATGCTGGCCGAACTCGGCCTCACGCCCTTGCGTCACGCGCAGGCCTATACGCTCAGCGGCGGCGAACGCCGCCGCCTCGAGATCACGCGCGCGCTGGCGACGAATCCGAAGTTCATGCTGCTCGACGAGCCATTTGCCGGAGTGGACCCGATCGCCGTGCACGATATTCAGACCATCGTGGCGTCGTTGCGCGACCGGGGCATCGGCGTGCTCATCACCGACCATAACGTGGAGCAGACCCTGGAGATCGTGGACCGCGCCTACATCATGCATGAAGGCACCGTGCAGGCCGCCGGCTCCGTTGAACACCTGGTCTGGAACGATCGCGTGGCCGACCTGTATCTCGGCCCGACGCTCACGGCGCGCCTCCGCGGACGGATGGAGCAACCCGCGTGAAGACCGGCCTGCATCAGCAGACGGGACTCCGTCAGGAACTGCGAATCAACCCTCGCCTGTATCAGGCGATGGACATGCTGTACATGCCGATGCTCGACCTGCAGCAGCACCTGCAACAGGAACTGCTCAACAATCCGTTCCTCGAATTGGAGGAGCCGGAGGAGGAGGCGGTCCCCGAGAAGACCACCGAGCAGGAGCAGGAGTCCGCCAAGAAGGATGACGAGGTGGATTGGGAGGAAATCCTGATCAACGGGTTCGATGTCGGCGGGCAACGCGAGCAGTTCGAGTCCCTGCAATACGTCGAGCCAGTCTCGGTGGAGACGCGTGACCTTGCCGACCATCTTCGTGATCAGCTACAGATGCTCGAGGTCCCGCCGCGTCAGCGGCTTCTCTGCGAGGAGATCATCGGGAACATCGGCGAGGACGGGTATGTCACGGCGACAACCGAGCAAATCCTCGAATCCGTCAATCAGTGGCTGCTCTCCAACAATCCGGGCGCGAACCAGCCGGACCAGGATGATCCGCTCGACAGCGACGACGATGCGGCCGTTGACACGCCCGGCACCAACGGAAACGGCAATGGGTCAGCCCTCCCGCCGGGCGTGCTGTTGTTTACGGTGCCGGAGTTCGAGGCCGCGCTGACCGTCGTGCAGGCGCTCGATCCGGCCGGTGTGGGCGCGCGCGATCTGCGCGAATGCCTGCTGCTGCAGCTCAAGGACGCCGGGGACGCCGCATCCCTCACCTACCGGTTTGTGAACGAGGCGTTTGCCGACCTCATTGCCCACCGCTGGAACGACCTGGCCCGCAAGTTTGGCGTCGAGCCGAAGGCGGCGCAGACGGCAGCCGACGCGCTCTCGCGCTTCGACCCCAAGCCCGGGCTCAAGTATTCGGATCAGGGTGACGCGTACATCACGCCGGACCTGATCGTCGACAAGATCGACGGGCGGTACCACGTGTTCCTCAACGACACCGGCGTGCCCCGGCTGCGCCTCTCGCGCGCCTATCAGGAGATCGCCCGGGATCGGGCCAAGATGACGGCGGAGAATCGCGACTTCATCGCGTCCCGGATGAACAGCGCGACGTGGATGATCCAGGCGATCGAACAGCGCCGCCAGACCATGCTCAAGGTGATGAACTTCATCGTCGACCGGCAGCGTGACTTTTTCGAGAAGGGCATCGAATTCCTGCGGCCGCTCACCCTGCGGGAAGTCGCCGAAGTGATCTCGATGCATGAGTCGACGGTGAGCCGAGTGACCAACGAAAAGTACGTGCAGACACCCCGTGGCGTGCTCCCACTCAAGTTTTTCTTCTCGAGCGCCCTGTCCACGACCTCGGGCGAAGACGCCTCAGCGCGCTCGATCCGGGCAAAGCTTGAGAAAATGGTGGCGGAGGAGAAGCCCGCGAAACCGCTGACCGACCAGCAGATCGTGCATCTGTTCGAGGAACAGGGCATCCAGATCGCCCGCCGCACGGTCGCCAAGTACCGCGACCAGCTCGGCATCCTCCCGGCACGGATGCGCAAGCGCGTATGACGGGCCTCGTCCGGGTCTCGTTGCTGGTTCCCGCCAAAGACGAAGCGGAGAACCTGCCGGAGTTCGTGCGGCAGTGTGCCGAGGCGCTGCCGGGGATCGGCGTGCCGTTCGAGGTCGTCGTGGTTGACGACGGATCTCGCGACGCGACCGCCACCGTGCTGCACGATCTGCAGGCGCGGTATCCATTCCTCCACGTGGTGACCCACCTGCGCCAGCGCGGCATCGCCGACGCGCTCCGCAGCGCCGCGGATACCGCGACCGGTGACGTGCTGGTGTTTTATCCGGCCGACCTGCAGTATCGCCCGGAAGACGTCGGACGCCTGGTCGCGCCGATCCTGGCGAACGACGCCGACATCGTCACCGGCACGAAGCAGGGCAAGTATGAGAGAGCGTTCGTCTCGTCGGTGTACAACGCGCTGTGCCGCTGGTTGTTCGGGATCAGGGTCACCGACCTGAACTCCGTCAAGGCGTTCCGTCGCGATGTCATGCTGGTGCAACCGCTGCGGCCCGACTTCCACCGCTACATGGTGGTCATTGCGGCGGCGGAAGGCTTCCGGTTGACGTCGACACCGGTGCCGCTGTATCCGCGTAATGCCGGCACGTCGAAGTTCACCTGGCGCCGGATTCCGGTGGGCGTCCTCGACCTGTTGTCGGTGTGGTTCCAGCTCCGCTTCGGCCGCAAGCCGATGCTCTTCTTCGGGATCGCCGGCGCCGTCCTCTTCCTCATCGGATTCGTTGCTGGGATGATCGCCTTGGTGCTTCGGTACGGCTACCTGCTGGGGTTCGCCGACTTGAAAACTGGCTTCCGGCCGTTGCTTACCCTCGTCGAGATGATGGTCGTGAGCGGATTCGTGCTATTCGGGTTCGGCTTTATCGGGGAGATGCTGGCCGGTGTGCGCGAGGACCAGCGGGAGCTGCTGCGGCGCTTCCAGTCCAGCCGGCGCGATTGACCTGATGCGCGTGGTCTGGCTGACCCACAACTACCCGCGGCACCCGGGCGACGTTGCTGGCGGGTTCCTTCACCCGCTCGCGGTGGCGCTGCGTCAGCACGGCGTCGACGTCCGTGTCGTGGCGCCCAGCGATGCGGGGCAGGGGGGAGAGGACGAACTGGATGGCGTGCCGATTCGCCGTGTGCGATACGGCACCGCTGCGGATGAGCGCCTGGCCTACCGGGGGTCCATGACGGACGCGCTGCGCTCGCCGCGTGCCGCGTTCGCGTTCAACCGCCTCCGCGCCGCCTTGCGGGCGGGTGCAGAGCAGGAGTTGAATGGAGCGTCCGGCGATGCGCTGGTGCACGCGCACTGGTGGGTGCCGAGCGGGCTCGCGGCGCCGATGGGCGTACCACTAGTGTTGACGTGTCATGGCACCGACGTTCGCCTCCTCGAGCGGATCCCGTTCGCAGGCTGGCTGGCGCGGCCGACCTTTCGTCGGGCCCGCGTCGTGACGACCGTGTCGCGTACGCTCGCCGCGATCGTGCGGCGTCAGACCGGCGTCGCGGTCGCCGATGACGGCGTGCAACCGATGCCCGTGACCCCGGGTGAACGACGGTGGAGTGACGGGTCGGGTGACGTGGTGGTCGTTGGGCGGCTGACCAGACAAAAGCGCGTGCATCTGGCGATCGAAGCGACGGCGGTCGCGATGCGGCGCGGTACCCCGTGGCGACTGGTGATCGTGGGCGACGGCCCAGCCATGCTCGCGCTCGAGCAGCGGGCGATCGCGCTGGGTGTCGCTGATGCCGTCCGCTTTGTCGGGGCGGTGGCACCGGCCGACATACCCGTGGTGTTCGCGACGGCGGTATGCTGCATCATGCCGGCCAGGGGTGAAGGGTTCGGACTCGCGGCGGCGGAGGCGCTGATGCAGGGTGTGCCCGTGGTGGCGTGCCTCGACGGCGGGGGCCTTTGCGACCTGGTACCGTCAACCGGCGCCGGTCGTCTGGTCCGGCCCGCCGCCGCCGCGATCGCTTCGGCGGTCATCGACCTGCTCGGCGATGCCGGTGCGCGCGATGCCGCGCGCGCCGAGGGGATTCAGTGGCGCGAACGTCTCGCCCCGGACTTCGTTGCTCAACGCTGTCTCAGCTGGTACCAGCGAGCACTCAATGCGTAAGACAAGCTGGCGGATTGCGCAGGCGGTCGTTGGTGCCATCATCCTGTTCTTCCTGGTGCGCAAGTTTCTCGAGAACTGGCACAAGGTCCAGGACCAACCGATTCAGTGGGACCTCCACTGGGAGTTCATCGCCGCCTCGCTCATCGTCACCTGGGCGATGTACGGCGTGCTGATCTGGGGCTGGCGCACGGTGCTCGAGGGCTGGCGCGAATCGCTCCGTATCATCGACGCGGCGAGAATCTGGACGATCTCGAGCCTTGGCGGCTACATCCCCGGCAAGGTCTGGTCGATCGCCGGCATGGCGTTGATGGCACAGCAGCGAGGCGTGTCGGGCACCGCGGCCACCGGTTCGGCGGTGATCATGCAGCTCATATCGATCGCCACCGGTGCGATGATCGCGCTCGTCCTCGTCGGTACACCGCTTCTCGACCGCGTCCTTGGCGGATGGGGATCGATCGCCGCGATGATCCTCGCCGCGGTCACGCTGATTGGCGCGGTGGCGCTGACGTCGCCGTCGTTGACGCGCCGGATCGGCTTCCTCCTGCGCCGCCCCGATGCCGTTCGACCCGTGGAACCAGGCGCGCTGGCCGGGGCGCTCGTCGCCAACCTGGTCGCCTGGGCCGGCTACGGGATCGCGCTGCAACTCCTTGGGCTCGGCACCCTGCACGGTGTCGAGCTGTCGTGGTCCACTGCAACCGGGGCGTTCGCTGCCTCGTACGTCATCGGATACGTGTTTGTGCTCCTTCCCGCCGGCTTCGGCGTGCGGGAAGCGGTCATGATCACGATCCTGACGCCGTCGATCGGCGTTGGCCCGGCTGCCGCGCTCGCCGCCGCGTCCCGGGTCGTATTGACAGTCAACCAAGTCGGAGCGGCGCTGCCGTTCCTGCTCTTCCGGAGCCAGCCGCGTGACATCACCTGACCAGGTCCCGTCCCGCTTCCAGCCGCGTTTCCCACTGGTGATTGCCGCCGCGGTCTTCATCCTCGCCGCGCTGTCGCTCATGTACCCGATGTTCTCGGGCCAGATCATCGGCGGATCAGACCAGATCAACGTCGGCTACGCCTTGCGCAACTTTGCCGCCGAGAGCATGCAGCGCACCGGGCACATTCCCCAGTGGAATCCGTTCATCTTCGGTGGGATGCCGTTGTGGGCCATCCCCGGACACTTCGACGTGTTCTACCCGACGGCGTGGTTGCGCTGGTTCATGGCGGGCGACCGGGTGCTCACGCTCGCGTTCTTCATTCATCTCGTCGTGGCCGGCATCGCGATGTATGCGCTGCTGCGGACGCTGCGCGCCAGCTGGACGGCGTCGGTCGTCGGCGGGCTGGCGTACGAACTCTCCGGCATCCTCGCCTCCCAGTTGAGCCCCGGCCACGACGGCAAGCTCTTCGCAGCGGCACTGGTGCCCTTCGCCTTCGTCGCACTCCTGCGGGCGATTCGCCACGGGCGTACCGCCAACTTTGGCTGGTTCGCGCTGGTGGTCGGGCTGGTGATGCTCACGCCGCACTATCTGGCCGCGTACTACATGCTGGTCGCGAGCGCATTGTTCACGCTCTGGCTCGTCTTTCTCGATCCGGAGCGAGTGCGCGACCGTTCGCCAGTCGTCCCGCTGGTGATGACGGCGGTGGCGGTCGCGATCGGTCTCGGCATCGCGGCGATTGAACTCCTGCCGGTGCAGCACATGGTGGCCTTCACACCGCGCGCGGCGGGTGGCGACAGTGGCGGGTATCAGTACGCAAGTAGTTGGGGGATGCCGCCGATGGAGATCATGACGGCGATCCTGCCACAGTTCAACGGCATCCTGCACAATTACTGGGGTGCAAATTCGTTCAAGGATCACACCGAGTACCTTGGCGCGATCGTCGTCACGTTGATGCTCCTGGGCATTCCGGCCGCGCGCAAGCGCGGCCTGCTCCTGCCACTCGGTGGGCTGGCGGTGTTGTTCCTCATGGTGGCATGGGGCCACGATTCGCCGTTCTACCGGCTCTGGTACCTGTTGCCAAAGATGAGCCAGTTCCGGGCGCCAGGACTCGCCTTCTTCATGGTGGCGCTCGTCACCTGCGTGTTCGCGGGCTTCGGCGTGGATCGCCTGCTCGACGGCGAGATCAAGCGCCGGACACTCTTCACCGTGCTCGGTGTCCTCGGCGGCATCGCGCTCCTCGCGGCCGGCGGACTCCTCCAGGGCGTCACCGAGGCGCTGGTGCTGCCGCAATTCCTGCCGCGCGCCCAAGGGAATGCCCTCGAGCTGCAGACCGGTGGTGTTCGCCTGCTGGTCGCCGTGTTGGCCGGAGGCGGGGTGTTGCTCCTGGTGCAGCGCCGTTTCTTGCGGGGCATCGGAGCAGCGGCCGCGTTGCTGATTGCCGTCGGTGCCGACAACTGGTCGATCCTGCGCGAGTTCCCGACCTGGCTGCCACCGGCGTCGGTTACCTTCGCGGATGATGTGCTCACCACGGCGATGAAGAAGACACCGCTGCCATTTCGGACCTACAGCCCGAGTGCCCCAGACGCCGGGGGCTCCCAGATCAACGCCTTGACCGTGTATTACGCATCGGCGCTGATGGCCCGCGGCGTGCCAACGCTGCTCGGCTATCACGGCATGGAAAGCCGGTTCTTCGACGCGCTGCTCGGCGGCAAGAACATCTGGCAGTATCAGCTGGCACCCAACCTCTGGGACCTGTACGCGGTCAAGTACCTGATCGAGACGCAGGAACCGGTCGGCACACCCGGCTATCACAAGGTGCTCGGGCCGGCGCAACTGGACGACCTCACTGGGCTCGCAGCGCCACCGGGACAGCGCGAGCTCGCGGCGGTTGTCATGGAGCGTGATTCCACGCCGCGTTGGGTGCGGGTAGTACCGGGTGCGGTCAAAGTGCCGGAAGAACAGATTCCGCCCACTGTCGCGGCCAATGGCTTCCCGGTAAACACGTACGTACTCTTCCCGGACTCGACCAGCACCAAGGCGGTCGCGCCAACCAAGGGGATGGTCACACCGGAGCCGACGCCGGTGACTGCTTCGCTGACATCGTGGACGCCCGGCGCGATGACCGTCAAGCTCGATGGCAGCGATACCCGCATCACCTACCTGCTCGTCGCTGAGAACTGGTACCCCGATTGGCACGCCACGATCGACGGCAAGCCGGCGCCGGCGCACCGCGCCGATGGTGCACTGCTGAGCGTGGAACTCCCGCCAGGTGCCAGAGAGGTGGTACTCACCTTTGATGTCGCGACCTATCACCAGGGGAAATGGATCACGCTCGTCGCGCTGGTACTGACGGCGGGGTTGCTGTTCTCGGATCGCCTGCGACCCCGGACCGTCGATGCCTGAGCTGGCACTGGTCGTCATACCGACGTACAACGAATGCGAGAACCTGCCGCAGATTGTGCCGGCGATCCTGGCCCAGGATCCACGGGTCGAGATTCTCGTGGTGGACGACGGGTCACCGGACGGCACCGGTACCATCGCCGACGTGTTCGCCGCGCAAGACCCCCGCGTGCACGTGCTGCATCGCGCCAACAAGGAGGGGCTCGGCCGGGCCTACCTGGCCGGTTTTGCCTGGGCGCTGCAGCGCAACTACGCGTACGTGTTCGAGATGGACGCCGATTTCTCGCACGACCCGAAGAACCTGACGCGCTTCATCGAAGCGGCAACGGATGCAGACCTCATTGTCGGGTCGCGTTACGCCAGCGGCGTGAACGTCATCAACTGGCCGATGAGCCGGCTCCTGTTGTCGTGGTTCGCGAACAAGTACGCGCGCTGGATCACCGGGCTGCCGCTCACCGACGCCACCGGCGGCTTCAAGTGTTTCCGCAGTGAAGTGCTCGCGGCGATGCCATTCGACAAGGTGAGGTCCAACGGCTACGCCTTCCAGATCGAGATGAGTTTTCGGGCGTGGAGGAAGGGATTCCGGATCAAGGAACTGCCGATCATCTTCACTGACCGGATGGAGGGTCGCAGCAAGATGAACGGCCGCATTGTGCGTGAGGCAATCTGGATGGTCTGGTGGCTCCGCCTGCAGGCGCTGCTCGGGCGGCTCGGCTGACCATCGTCTTCCACAAGATGACCGGGTCGGGGAACGACTTCGTCATGATTGACGGGCGCACCTCAAGCCCGGCCGACTGGCCCCGCGAGACAATCGCCCGGATCTGCGATCGTCGCAACGGCGTCGGCGGCGACGGCCTGGTTTTCGTCACGCCGGCCGGGCAGGACACGGTGCGGATGACCTACTACAACAGCGACGGGTCGCCGGCGCCAATGTGCGGCAACGCGGCGCTCTGTTCGACCCGCCTCGCGTGCCGGCTGGAGATGGCCGATCCGGCCGGGATGACGCTGGTCACCGATGCGGCGACCTTCTCGACGCGGTGCGTGGGGCCGGGAGACTTGGCCGAGCTCCACCTGCCCGACGCAGCGGTTCCCGTCGTCATCAACGTCAATCTCGAGGCGGGGGAGCACTGGATCCGTCTCGGCACCGTGGGCGTCCCCCACGTGATCGTCCTCGTCGACGACGTCGCCGCGGTGGATGTAGATCGGCGGGGGCGGACGCTCCGGTTCCATCCGGAGTGTGGCCCTGGCGGGGCCAACGTCAACTTCCTGAGTCGGACCTCACGTTCCACTGGAACCTCAACCGATCCACTCGCGCCGGCCTGGGCGATCCGAACCTACGAACGTGGAATCGAGGCGGAGACGCTCGCCTGCGGTACCGGGACCGTGGCGGGTGCGCTGGCGCTCGCGGACATGGGGCTGGCCGAGCTGCCGCTCCCGGTACTGTCCGCGAGCGGGAAGGTGCTGTCGGTCAGCGCTCGGCTAGACGGCAGCACAGGGCGCGACGTCTGGCTCTGCGGCGAGGGACGCGTGGTGGCTCGAGGGGTGTGGTTGGACCGCTGACGGGTTGGTGCTGTCGGCTGGGCCAGCTTTTGGCGTGGGTTGGCATTGGGTGGGTGGAGTGCAGGAGTTTCCCACAGTTATCCACGGGCTTACTTAACATAATATACATTATACATCACAAGTAATCGACAACATAACCGGCGACAGTGATCGTCTTGCCGGCTTCCGCAACCTGTAGCCCCGGCGTAACTTAGGCCCTGACCCCGGTGGGCACGCCCAGAACTGGCACCGCTGCGGGCCAGCTGGGCACGGCCTTTCCCGGTCGGCGGGATCCCAACCTGTACCGAGGATCGACGGAATGCAGCTGACTCGCTCGCATGGTACGGCGGCGGCGTTCGCCTGCGTTGCGATGCTGTTGTTGGCGCCGGCGGCACGGGCACAAGCCATCGCCGGCACCGTCCGGAGCGGTTCGTACCCGATCGTTGGCGCGACGGTGCGACTTCTGGAGCTTGACCGCTCCGTGCGCACCGGCTCGAAGGGAGAGTTCTCCTTCCCCAATCTGGCCCGGGGGACCTACCACCTGTTCGTTCAAGCCGCCGGTTACGCGGTGTCGACCAACAGTATCGACGTCGCCAATGGGACCGCCATGACCGGCTTCGAGCTGACCGCTTCGGCGACGGCGCTCAGGGAAATTGTCGTGTCGGCGTCCCCGGTCGCCCGGACCGACGACGACCAGTATCAATCGGTTTCTTCGAAGTCCCTTATCGACTTCCAAAACAGTCCCGGGGCGAGTTTCGCCGAAAAGATCGCCGACCTCCCCGGTGTAACCGTCCGTGGCAACGGCTCTGCCCCAAGTCGGCCGATCCTTCGCGGTCTCAGCGACAACGAAGTGCTGGTGCTCGAGAACGGCCTGCGGGTCGGCGACATCGCCACGTACGATCCGGCCCACGCGACGCCGATCGAGGCGATCGGTGTGTCCCAGATCGACGTGGTCCGCGGACCGTCGACCATTCTGTACGGGCCCAACACGATTGGCGGGCTGGTGAACGTGATCACCGACATCGTCCCGGCGCTCTCGGACCACCCGGTCTCCGGCACGGCGTCGATGGAGGGCAATAGCGTCAGCGATCAGTACGCCGGCTTCTTCAACACCGTCTTCAGTGGCGGACACCAGGCGTTGCGCGTGTCGGCGGGCGGGCGGCACAGCGGTGACATCCGCATCCCTTCGGGCACGTACACCGACCCCGGCAGCGGTGGCGTCTTCAACCTCGCGCGGATGCCGCAGACATTCGACCGCAGTGCCGAGGCGGGCGCCGGCTACTCATACCACGCGGACTTCGGTATGATCGGCATCGGTGCCAAGCATTTCGAAATGAACTACGGTGTGCCGGGCGACCCGCCGAACCCGGATTGGCTCACTATCCCGCCGACCACTTCGCGCATCGCCCAGACGCGCAACCTGATCGAACTGCGCACCCTGCTCAATGTCCGCGGCTCGCTGGTGAAGCAGGTCAAACTGAACGCGAGCTTCAATGACTACAACCATTCTGAATTCCCTACCGCGCAAGACTCCACCGGCGTGTCGGACCCGCAAGCGAACCACTTCCACAAGCAGACCTTCAACGTCGTGCTGCAATTGCAACACCATCAGTTCGGGAAATTGCAGGGCACCCTTGGGCTGTGGACCGACATCGAAAACCTGACGATCGCAGGCGATCAGCCATTGGGGCCGAACTCCGTGACCACTGGCCTGGCCGGCTATGCGTATGAGGAATACCTCGCCTCGCCGACCACCCGCCTGCAGGCCGGCGTCCGGTACGACTACAACCGGATCCGTACTAATCCGTTCCCGGCGTCCACCGACCCGGTATTCCAGACCTTGCAGGCATCGCGGCTGTCGAACGCGGTCACCGCGTCGGTCGGCGCCGTTCACCGGATCACGTCCGAGGTCACGGCTTCGTTCTCGGTCGCGCGCTCCTTCCGCGCCCCCACCGTGCAGGAGCTGTTCGCAAACGGTCTCGACGCCGCGAGCGGGACCTACTCGATCGGCACGGCAACACTCGAACCCGAACACGGCGTCGGCGTGGACGTTTCTCTCAAGGGAAGTTTCAACACGGTGGCGTTCGAGTTTTCGCCGTACGTCAACTATATCCGCCACGAGATCTTCGGGTTCTTGCGCGGCGATACGATCCAGGATTTTCCGGTGCGCCAGTTTGCGGCAACCGACGCCCGGCTCGCCGGCTTCGAGGCGGTCGTGACGGTTCAGGCGGCGAAGCACGTCGCCATTCGGGCGAGTTCGGACTACGTGAACGCCGAAGACACCAAGCGGAACGTCCCGCTCCCGTTCATCCCCCCACTCCGCGGCTTGGTGCGCGCCACCTATCAGGACAACCGGTACACCGCGACGGTCGAAGCGCGGTTTGCGGCGAGCCAGACGCGACTCGGCGACGGCGACACGCCGACGCGCGGATACGCGATCATGAATCTCGGTCTTGGCGTCCGCCTGCTCCAGTCGCGTGTCGTGCACAACCTGAGCTTCCACGTCGACAACGCGTTCAACACGGTGTATCGCGACAATCTATCGGTGGTCAAGGACTTCCTTCCCCAGCCCGGGCGCGGATTCCGGCTGAACTACCAGATCATCTATTGAGGCGCGGGCGAACCAGCGGCTGTTACGTGGATCGGGCCGTGATCTCGGCAAGCCGGACCTGTGCTTCGGTCATCGCGCCGGACGTGGAGTACTTGGTGATGATCTCGTTGTAGATCGCCTTCGCCTCGGCGACCTTGTTACCCAGGAGTGCCGCGCGCGCCGCATCGAGCAGCGCGCTCGCCTTCAGGTATTCCACCCCTGCCAGATCCGAGGCCTTGCGGTAGGCGCCCTCGGCTTCCGAGAACTTCCCGACATTCTCGTACGCGGTGCCGAGCAGGCTGTTCGCGGGCGCGGCGGCCTCCGGCGGCGGATTCGTGCGAAGGAAATCGATCAGCCCGGTGATGGCGAGCTCATTCTGACCCGCGATAAGGTGCGTCTGTGCGACGCCCAGTGTCGCCTCATAGGCCGCCGGTGTGCCGCTGTACGAAGCCGCCACCCGCGTGTAGCACTGGACCGCCACGCCGAAGTTGGCCTGGGCGGCGGCATCCCGACACTGGTCGAGCGCCGTCGACGCATAGGCCTGCTTGCGGCGCCCGGCCGTAATGGTGAACCACACCGCCAACGCGACCACCAGGACCACCGCGCCACCGATGCCGAGGATCCGGATCCGTTGCGGCGTGAGGAATGGCTGACCCTCGGCGAGGTCGGCCGGGGCGATGGGCGTTGGTGTTGCGCTCGTAGCAGTCTTTGCCATTCTGTTCGCTCGAAAGAGTGATCTTCTGGGCCAGCCCGCAAAAATGGCAGAATCGGGTGGTGGGCGCTAGAGGAGTGCGCCAGTTGGCCAGCAACCTAACGTCCCGGGTGAAGTAGCGTCTTGCAACTGAGCCCCTCGTACCGATCCTGACTGGACGCCGACCCCATGCTTGCCGGAGTTGTCCCATGCCGTTCGCCCACCACCTCGTTTTCGGCCCGGTCGCGATCGCACTGGCGCTGGCGGCCTGCAGCCCCGATCGAGCGCCGATCGGAACCGTCTCGCCCGGCGACCCACTGGACGCGGGCGGTGGGTCAGCGCCGATCATCGCGACCGGTCCGCTCCCGCTCCCCTTCCCGATCGCCGCATCGAACGGCCTCAATTCCGCCGCAATGGGCATTTGGACCCCGGGTCGGCTGGATACCTGCAGTCCGGCGGTTCATGACGCCTACCGGGCGCTTGGTCCGGACGGCAAGTGGTACCCGACCTGGCATCCGGCGACCGATCCGATCAGCGGGTGTTCATTCGGACACGAGCACGGCATGAATCCGACCGGATCGGCGTTGTACCAGTTGCTCGGTCCGCTGCCGTTCGGCGTGGCAAACGAAGCGCTCGACACCTGGTCGCCGGGGTCGCCGCGGCACGAGGACCACGTGGGCCACAAGGTGGCATGGGCCGATGTGGTCCCCGTCGTGGACACCTTCGGCCACTCGACGTCGATCACCTGCGATGTGCTGGTCAAGCTGCATCAGGGGACGCATTCCAAGGATGCGTTCACCAATAACCTGCACGAACTGGTGTATGCGGCGAAGTGCAGCGACGGTGTGTTCGCCTACGCGACGTTCCTTACCGCCATCGGCGATCCCGGCCAGTTCATCAAGGCCTGCGTGCGCGACGCGGACGTGGTCGAAATCGTCGGGCCTGCAACGCCGGCCAATTCCCCGAACGGGAATGGCAAGCGGAGGATTCCGGACGCCGACTGCATCCAAAAGGGCAAGGTGGACGAGGAGTGGAATACGTCGTCCAGCATCCGTGTCGCACCGGCAGCGCGGACGCCCCGCGGTGCGCTCCTGGCGCATTTCAATCCGTACTTCAACGTCGCCTTGCCGTCCCGCGGCTACGATCCGTCGATCGCGGGACTGGTGCTCCGTCCGATGGACGCCTGCAACGCGGGAACGATCGCCGCGGCTTCCGCCGGCGGCGTCGCTTGCCGTGCCGCCACCGCTCGCGGGACGATTCTCGGGATCAAATGGGACGACACCCGGTCGCCGTTCAACGGGGCGACGCGGCGGGTGGCGATCAACCGGCTGGTGCTGCCCGGTTCGGCCTCGATGGTCTGGTACACCGACCCGTTCGGCGGCAACGCCCGCATCACGCCGTTCGCGGGCAGCGTCCGTCAGGTGTTCCGGGGTACCACCAGCGGCTTGGTCGCGAGCGCCTACAAGTTGGGCAGGATTGTCATCGAACTCCCGGCGCAGGGCGTTCACTCGCCGAACTGAGGGCTGGCGTCGGGGAGCGATGGGTCTGGGAGCTGGATGCTGATCATGTTGGAGCCGGCATCCGAGTGGATGGCCGGCTCGTTGTTAATCAGCGCCCGGCCCCTAGGACCCAGCGCGTAGTGCCCCCGACAGGACTTGAACCTGTAACCTTCGGCTTAGGATGCCACTGCTCTATCCAATTGAGCTACGGGGGCGGTCAGCGACGCGCCGGAAATAACGCCCGGCGCCCCGTCGAAGAACAAGCGGCCCAAATGCCGCGATCGGCGGACCGAACGGCTGGCTGCCGATGAGAACGGCCCAGGATCGCGCTGGACAACACGTCATCTTTTACTAGATGTAAAACCAGCAAGATATTGTAACATATCAATTTACATTACATGAGAACGACCTAAACCACTTTCTCGTCGCGCTCAACGGTCGTTCGCCGGCGGTTTCGCAATAGCTCAATCGTCATTGGCAACGCCGAGATCACGATGATCGCCATGATCACGATCGAGAAGTTTCGGTGTACCACCGGCAGGTTTCCGAAGAAGTATCCCGCCCACACGAAGAGCCCCACCCAGAGGATCCCGCCGCCGACGTCGTAGGCCAGGAAGCGGCCATACGGCATCGCTCCTACCCCGGCCACGAACGGCGTGAACGTCCGGATGATCGGGACGAACCGTGCCAGCACGATCGTCCGGGCGCCGTGTTTGGCGAAGAACCTCCGGGTGCGGTCCAGATATTCGAGCTTGAAGAAGCGAACCTTGCCCGAAAACGCCCGGGGTCCGATATGGCGGCCGATCCAGTAATTGAGATTATCTCCCACCACCGCGGCGAGGGCGAGCCCGCCAAAGAGCACCCAGGGATCCAGTGAACCGCGGGCGGCGAAGCTGCCGGCAGCGAACAGGAGCGAGTCCCCAGGCAAGAGCGGCAGGACGACCAGCCCGGTCTCGCAGAAGACGATCAGGAAGAGGATGCCGTAGGTCCACCCGCCGTAGTCCCGCAGGATCCCGTCGAGGTGCCGGTCCAGGTGCAGGACGAAATCCACAAAGGCGTGAATCGCGCTCATTCAACCGGTCCCGGCGAAGCCGAACTGGCCGAGAAGCGGAACGAAACGGACGTCGTGGACCGGCGTTGACTCATAGCCGGTGTCCTCCCGATGGCGCGTTACCAGGGTGAGCACCTGCGCATCCCGGGGTCCGACGGGAATGACCAGACGGCCACCCGGCGCCAGCTGTTCGACGAGCGGTTGTGGAATCGCCGGGCTTGCCGCCGCGACCACGATCGCATCATACGGTGAATTCGGCCGCCAACCGAGGGAGCCGTCGCCGTGCATGATGGTGATGTTGTCGAGTCCGAGGGCGCGAATCACCTCATGCGCATGGCGCGCAAGATCGGCGATCCGCTCGATTGAGAACACGCTCTCTGCGAGCATCGAGAGCAGCGCGGTCTGGTAGCCCGATCCGGTGCCGATCTCGAGCACCCGCTCGCGGCCGGTCAGCCGCATCAGTTCGCACGACCGCGCCTGGACATACGGTTGCGAGATCGTCTGCCCGTTGCCGATGGGCAGTGCAACGTCGTCGTATGCCTGATGTCGCAACGGATCGGGGACGAAGAGATGCCGGGGAATCGTGGCGACGGCCCGCAACACCGCCATGTCGCGAACACCCTTCCCCTGCAGCGTTTCGACCAACTGCGAGCGGTACCCGACGAACCCGTCGGTCACGCGGGACCCTCAAGCCGCCAGTCGCGAACGGTTTGGAGCAGCTGGTGATTGGTCAGGTCGAGTTGGAGCGGCGTGATGCTGATAAAACCGGCGGCTACCGCTGCGTGGTCGGTATCCTCGTCGCCGGTCCAGGTGATCTTGCCGCCGCCGATCCATAACACTTCCCTGCCCCACGGGTCTTTCTGCCGGGCAACCGACTCCGAGAAGAACCGTGACCCGAGCCGCGCCACCCGCACGCCGCGCACTTCGTCGGCGGGGATCGGGGGGATGTTGATGTTCAGCAGCGTGTTCCTCGGGAAATCGGTGAGCGAGCAGATCCGGCCCACCAAGCCGGCAAGCCGCTCGCGGTATCCCGCCAGCAGGTCGTCGCGGTGCCCGGCGAACGAAATGGCCACCCCGGGAATCCCCAGGACCACGGCCTCCATTGCCGCCGAAACCGTGCCGGAGTAGAGGACGTCCTCGCCCATGTTCGGCCCGTGATTGACCCCGCTGAACACAAAGGCCGGCCGTTGGGGCATCAGCGCTTCGAGGGCCAGGAGCACACAATCGGTGGGCGTCCCGTCGACCTGCCAGCTGCCATCGGGCCGGACGATCGGCCGCAGGGGCCGGGTCATTGTCAGCGCGTGCGATTGGGCGCTCTGCTCCCGGTCCGGGGCCACCACCGTGACGTGGCCAACCGTCTGGCAGGCCTCAGCCAGCACCTGGAGGCCCGGTGACAGAATCCCGTCATCATTTGCAACTAGGATATGCATCGCCCCAAGATAGCGGTGGGGCTGTTGACCTACGCGACGGAGAACTGTGGGCCCGAACGCGCTGCTGATCGACTTTGGCGGGACGCTCGACGCGGATGGCGAGCCCTGGGTCGACCGGTTTTTCCGGTTGTACGTCCGCGCCGGTGGCGTAGCGGACCGGCATCGGTTCCGGACGGCGTTCGCCGAGTCGGATGAACAGCTGGCACGGCTCCCTGGCGTGGCGCGTTTCGACTACTCCGCGACCGTCGCGGCCCAGGCGGATCTACTTGCGGCGTTACTGCCCGACGGCGGGTGTCTGGACGCTGCCGCCGTCCGCTCCCGGTTCGTCGCCGACGCGGTCGCGGTCGCGGGACGGAACCGCCTGATTCTGGCGGAGCTGGCCGACGACTTCGGGCTCGCGGTGGTGTCGAACTATCAGGGGAACCTGCAGCCGTGTCTCGACGAACTGGAACTTGGCGACCTGTTTGACGTGGTATCGGACTCCGAAGTGGTGGGCGCCCGAAAGCCGGATCGCCGGATCTTTGACGTCACGCTGGCCGCGCTCGACCGCGACGTGGCGAGTTGCTGGATGATCGGCGATAGTCCGTCGAACGACATTGCCGCTGCGGCAACGCTCGGCATGCGAACCTGCTGGGTGGCTCCGGTCGGGCGATCGCCGGTAGGGATTGCGCCGACAGCGCGGGTGGCGCGCTTCGACCAGGTCCCGATGGTCCTGGCGGCCTGATGCACGGGCTGATCCTGGCGGGCGGGGAAGGTTCGCGCCTGGCGGCGACCGGTGTGACGGTGCCCAAGGCGCTGGTGCCGATTGGCGGACGGGCGCAGGTGGCACGGATGGTTGCGGCATGTCGCCGGGTCGGCTGCGAGACGGTGACGTGTGCGGTGCGCGAAGATCTCGCCGTCGCCGTCGCCGCGGCGATTGCGGACTCGCGGGTGCAGGTGGTGGCGGTTCGCACGCCAACGTCCCTGCACACGCTGGTTGCGGGGTTGCGGGCCATCGGTACCGGCGACGTCCTCTGTACGCTGGTCGACACGGTGATGCCGGCGGCGGATTGGGACGCGGCGCATCGCGATGCGCTGGTCGCGTTGGGTAACGCAGACGCGGTCGTCGCCGTGACGCCATTCGTCGCGGATGAATCGCCGCTCTGGGCTGATGTGTCGCGCGATGGCACCGTGCGGGCATTCGGCCAGCGGGGGACCCGGGCGCTGGTGACCGGCGGGGTCTACTGGTTCGGGCCTGCTGCGCGGGTGGCCGCATCCAGTGCGGTGGACTCCGGCGTATTACGACTGCGGGGATTTCTCGCCGGTTTGATTGCAGGGAAGCATCGTGTCCGCGCGATCGAAGTGCGCAAGATCGTGGACGTCGATACCAACGCGGATCTGGACGCCGCGCTCGCTCTGATCGGGAGAGAACTGGCATGACCATGCGGGTGTTGGCGATTTACCGAAGCGCGACGTATTCACCGGGCCGGCATCGGAACAATGACGCCGCGATCATGGACGCGACGACGGCGCGACTGGCCGAGAATGGCTGGGCGGTCGAGCGGCTGGGCGAGCGCGACGTCGAAGCCGGCATCATTCCCGATGCGGATCTCTACCTCAACATGTGCCAGGGGAGCGCCGCCTCGATGCATCTCCTCGACCTCGAGGAACGCGGCGCATGCATCCTCAACCGGCCGTCGACTGTCCTCGGATGTCACCGTCACCGGTTGGTGCGGACGCTCGACGCGTCGGGCCTTCCCTTCCCGCTGACCGTGATGCTGCCGACGACCGACGCGCCGATGTTCGAAACCGAGTTGCCGGATGGCGAGTTCTGGGTCAAGCGTGGCGACGTGCATGCGCAACAAGCGACCGACGTGGTCCGTACCAGCCGCGACGAACTGGCGTCGGTTCTGGCGGGCTTCGGAGCCCGTGGCGTGAAGCAAGTGGCGGTGCAGGCGCACGTGCCCGGTCCGGTACTCAAATTCTATGGCGTGGGTGATGGCTCGCTGTTCCACGCCTTTCGCGAGGATGGGCGTCCGGTGGACAGCGACACGGTGGATCTGAACGTCCTGCGCCGCCTCGCCTTTGCGGCGGCGCGGGTGGTCGGCTTGAACGTGTTCGGCGGCGACGCCGTCGTGCCCTCACCGACTCACCCGACGCTGGTCGATCTCAACGATTGGCCGAGTTTCGCGCCGGTGCGCCAGGAGGCCGCCGCCGCGATCGCACAACTCGCCGAGGCTTCCGCCATGCAACGGAGCATTCGATGACCACTTCGACGGCGCCGATCGCGACCGTGCCCGGTCCGCAGTCCCTGGCAACATTTGCCGCAGAATCAGAGTTCGCGGCACCCGGCACCCAGGGCGTCGCGCTCTTCAGCCGGCTGGCGTTCGATCGCGGCGAAGGAGCCATCCTGTGGGACCGTGATGGCAACCGCTACATCGACCTGATGGCCGGTATTTGCGTCGCAAGTCTCGGCTATGGTCACCCGAAGTATGTCGCCGCGCTGCAAAAGCAGGTGGCCCGGTTGCATGTGGGCAGCTTCGCCACCGCGCACCGCGCGGAACTGGTGAAGTTGATTGCCAGCATCACGCCCGGCGACTGCAACCGGACCCAGTTCTACTCCAGCGGCGCCGAGGCCGTGGAAGCCGCACTCCGGCTGGCCAAGTCGCACACCAAGAAGACCGAGGTGATCGCGTTCTGGGGCGGCTATCACGGCAAGACCGGTGGTGTGCTTCCGTTGCTCGGTGGCCCGTTCAAGCACGACCTCGGGCCGCTGATGCCCGGTTGCTATCTCTCGCCGTATGCCAGCCCGTCCCGCGATGAGTTCAACTCGGCGTCGCCGCAGGAATGCCTCCAGCGCGCGATCCACTTCCTGCGGCGCAAGATCCAGTTGGAAACCACCAACAACGTCGCCGCGATCATCGTCGAGCCGATCCAGGGCACCGCCGGCAACATTGTGCCGGCCCCGGGGTTCCTCCGCGAACTGCGCAAGCTCGCCGACGAACTCGGCGCCGTGCTGATCGCCGACGAGATGATCACCGGCTTTGGGCGGACCGGCAAGCTGTTCGGCGTCGAGCACGATGGCATCGTGCCCGACATCATGACCGTGGGAAAAGCGTTCGGCGGCGGCTTCCCGATGAGCGGTGTCATTGCCACCGAGAAGGTCGCGTTCTCGATGCCGTGGGCCAATCCGAGCGGCAGCTCGTCGAGCTACGGTGGCAATCCGCTGGCGGCCGCGGCCGCCCTCGCCGCGATCAGTATCACGCTCGAGGAAGACCTGCCGTCCCGCGCCCACCGCATCGGCGAGAAGATGCTCGCAGTGATGCGGGCGTGGGAAGGTGACATCCCGATCGTGCGGGACGTGCGCGGACGCGGGCTGATGATCGGCATGGACCTGGTGCATCCGGCGACCGGCAAGCTGCTCGACCGCACGATCACCCGGGAGATCTTCGACGCGCTGCTCGCCCGCGGTGTGCTCTCGATGCTGTACAGTCCGGAAGTCCGCATCAATCCGCCGCTCGTCATTGAAGAGAGCGATGCGCTCGAGGCGCTCGCCATCATGGAAGGAGTCCTCCGCGATGCCAGTGAACGCCTCGTTCGATAAGGGTCCGGCCATCGAGGAGTGGACTGACACAGTCTTCTTCCGGCCAATCGGGTTGCGGATCGCGCGGGCGTGCCTGCCGACGGCGGTTTCCCCCGACCAGGTGACGCTGGTGGCGTTGCTCGTTGGCCTGGCCGCTGGGCATCTGCTTTTCTACAACAGCGTCGCGCTCAACGCGCTCGGTGTCGCGCTGTTTGTCGTATCCGATATCTTCGACAGCGCCGATGGCCAGCTCGCCCGCATGCGCGGCACCGCGACCCGATTCGGAAAGATCCTTGACGGCATCTCCGACGGAGCGCGCTTCACGAACATGTACTGCCACCTCATTGCCCGGCTGATCGTCGCCGGTGCGGCGTGGTGGCTGGTCGTACCGCTGGGCGTGGCGGCCGGACTCGCCCACGCCCGCCAGAGCGGCGCCGTCGACTACATCCGGCAGTTGTACCTCTACCTTGCCGAGGGCGGCCGCGGCGAGTTGAACCTGGCCGACGACATGGCGGCCATCCCGGCGCACACCGCGGTCGCGGCGGCGCAGCTCCGCTTCTATCACAACTACCTGGAGCGCACCGGTAGGATGGTACCGCGATCGCTCGAGCTGGTGCGTCGCCTGCGCTCGGGCCTGCGCGTCCCCGATTTGGCCGACCGGTGGGCTGAACTGCAGCGGCCGGTCGTTCGTCAATGCGCCTGGATCGGCCAGAACATCCGGTTCCTGCTGCTGGCGGTGACGGTCGTTCCCGGCCATCCTGCGGCCTTCCTCTGGGTGACGCTGGTGCCAATGTCCGGCGTGCTCGTCGCGATCCTCGTCGTCCACGAACGACACGCCGCGATGGTCCTCCACCCGGATGCGCAACGGCTGGCCCAGGCGGCATAGTGACGCTGCGGCAGGGAGTAATCGTCGGCGCCGGTGGCGTCGCGCGACTGGCACACGTCCCCGCCTACACCCACGACGCACAGATCGCGTCGCGGCTCCGGGTCGTTGGCGCGGTGGATTCGCGCCAACCGGCACCCGAGCTCGGTGGTCTTCCGGTCTACGCGTCACTGAGTGCGGCGGCGGCGACTGGTCCGATCGACTTCGTGGATATCTGCACGCCAACCGCCACGCACCGGGCTCTGGTGCTCGATGCGCTCGCGCGCGGGCTGCACGTGTTCTGCGAGAAACCGGTCGCCGTGAATGCACCCGAAGCGCGGGAACTCGCTGCTGCCGCGCGGGCCGCGAACCGCGTCCTCTTCCCCTGTCATCAGTACCGCCAGAACCCGGCCTGGATTGCGCTGCGCGGGTTGCTTGATGCTGGCGCCATCGGACGCTGGCACCTGGCGGAGTTTCACGTCTACCGCGCCGAGGCGGATCGCGGCGCGATCGCTGGCGGTGTGCCCTGGCGGGGGCGCAAAGAGAACAGCCTCGGTGGTGTGCTGCTCGATCATGGCACGCACCTGTTGTACCTGCTGCTCGACGTCGCCGGGATGCCGGATGCCATGCTGGCTCACCTTACCTCTTTGGGCCACAGCAGTTACGATGTGGAAGACACGGCGCACCTGCTGATCGACTACGGGCAGCGCACCGCCACACTGACGTTGACGTGGGCGGGCCAGGAGCGGGAGAATCGGATCCGCTTCATTGGCGATGAAGGGATGGTAGAGTGGGTGGGCGGACTGCTGCGTCTCGTTCGGCGCGACGGCCGTACCGAGACGACCGACTTCAGCACCCAGTTGGAAAAGCGTGAATACGCCGGCTGGATGAGCCGGATTCTCGGCGACTTTGCCGACGCGATCGATCGGGGCGAGAGCGAGGCGAGCCTGATGGAGATCGAACGGGTCGCCACGCTGCTGGACGCCGCGTCTCGATCGTCCGCCGAGGGGCGTCGGGTCACGTTCGGATGAACAAGTTCGTCCGCATCGGCGCGTTTGTTCTCGGTGCCGTCGTGCTGGCGGTCGTCATCATCCACAGCGGGCCGGAGCTGCTCTGGCACAGTCTCCGCGACTCCGCCTGGGTGGTCGGTCCGTTGATTGCGCTGTGGGGATTGGTCTACGCCTGCAACGCCCGAGCCTGGCAGCTCCTGATTCCGAATCGACCGCCCGAATTTACCTTCTGGCGGGCCTACCTCCTCTCCATCAGCTCGTTCGCGATGAACTACGCCACTCCGGTGTTCTCGCTGGGCGGCGAACCGCTCAAGGTGGCCGGGGCGACCCCATTGCTCGGCACCCGGTGCGCAGTCGGCTCAGTGGTCGGCTTCCGCTTCCTGCACGCCACATCGCATATCATCGTTTTTCTCACGGCGGTGATCCCGGCCGCGATCCTGCTCCCGCACACGCCGGCGATCTTCGCGATGCTCGGCGCGGCGACGCTTGCCTTCACCGGGGCGGCCTTCTTTCTGCTGTCGCAGCATCGTGACGGCATTTTTGAGCGAGGCGTGGCGCTACTCGGGAGGCTGGGGCCGTTACGCCGGCTGGCGACGCGTCTCGAGCAGAATCGCGGGCGTCTGCAGGAACTCGATCGCGAGCTCACGGCGATCCATGCGGCGCCAGGCCAGTTCAAGTGGGCACTGGCGACCGAGGTGGCTGGCCGCATCCTGTGCACGTTCGAGTACACGATCATCTTCTACGGCCTCGGCCTCGGCCTCGATTTCCCGCGAGCGTACGTGGTGGCGAATATGTCGTCCCTCATCACGAACCTGCTCTTCTTCATGCCGTTCGAGATGGGTTCGAAGGAAGGGGGCGCGTACCTGGTGTTCGCCTGGCTCGGCCTCGACCCGAAGATGGGGACGTCGGCGGCGTTGCTGAGCCGGGTGCGCGAGTTGGCGTGGATGGCGATCGGGCTGATGGCGCTGCTGCTTATGGGAGACGCCAAGAAGTCCACCGCTGAAACCTGACGCCGGTCACGCCAGGCTGAGCTGCTCTTCGCTGCCGGTGGACGCCTGGTCGCGCACCAGCGTGGGACCGGCTTTCGCGGTAGTGACAGCCGGTGCCGCCGGCGCTAGGACCGCTTCGGCGCGCATCGGCCGGACGGCCGGCTCGCGGCCGTCGAGCACCGCAAGCACGTCATCGAGGCCGCGCCGCACTTCGCGGACGGTCTCGTATCGCATCGCCTGCCTACCGGCTGTCTTGAGGTCGCCGGTGCGGCGATACTGATCGAGGCGCAAACGGGCGCCCTCGATCGTGAACTTCTCGGTGTAGAGGAGGTGCTTGACGAGCATGATCAGCTCGACTTCGCGCGCCTTGTACACCCGGTTGCCGGAGCGGTTCTTCGCCGGGCTGAGAAACCGGAACTGGCTCTCCCAATACCGCAGGACGTGGGGCTTGAGGTCCGTGAGTGCGCAGACCTCACCGATTGAGAAGAACTGTTGCATCGGTTGCGGTAACGTCATGCTCACCGCTCCGCCTTGAGGGTCCGTTCCATCAACGCCTGAATTGCCTCGCGCGGCGACGCGTGTTCGAACAGTACCGCCGCGACCTGACGGGTAATCGGCATCTCGACGCCATGGCGCTCCGCGAGGCGTGATGCCGCGAGCGTGGTGTTCACGCCTTCGATGGCCGTACGGTGCGTTGCCTGATACTCGGTGAGCGTGGCTCCGCCGGCGAGCGCGACACCGAGTTGGCGGTTCCGCGACAGCGCCCCGGTACATGTGAGGATCAGGTCACCCATCCCCGCGAGTCCGGCAAACGTTGCCGCATTGGCGCCCAGCGCGGCGCCGAGGCGGGCAATCTCGGCGAGTCCGCGCGTAAGCAGCGCAGCGCGCGGATTGTTGCCAAGGCCGAGGCCGTCAAGAATCCCCGCGGCAATTGCGATCGTGTTCTTGAGCGAACCACCGAGGGTGACCCCAACGACATCATCGCTCGAGTACACGCGGAACGTGGGTGTCGAGAACAGCTGCTGCGTTTCGGCGGCGGCCGCCGCGTCGCGCGACGCAGCGACAATCGCGGTCGGGTGTCCCGCGTGTACCTCTTCGGCGAAGCTCGGGCCGGACAGCGCGATGAACACGGCGTGCGGCAAGGATTGCGCGGCGACCTCGCCCATGAGGCAGAGCGAGTCCGTCTCGATTCCCTTGCTGGCGCACACCAGGCGAGTACCCTGGGCGACCTGCGGGGCGATGGTCATCCACGTGCTGCGCGACACGTGACTCGGCACGACGGAACAGATGACGGATGCGCCACGGACCACGGCGGTGAGGTCATCGGTGGCGCGGAGGGTTGGCGCGAGTGCCACGCCCGGCAGGAAGGCTGTGTTCTCATGGCCGAGCGTGATCGAGCGCGCGACATCGGATTCATATGCCCAGAGATGGACGTTGTGTCCCTTCCGTGCCAGCAGGTCGGCCAGAACGGTGCCCCAACTGCCGGCGCCGAGCACGGCGACGCTGGTGCTCACCCGCGGCCCGCGGGCGGGATCGCGGCGCCGGCGCGGAAGCGATGCTCGGTGCCATTCAGGAGGCGCTTGATATTGGCGCGGTGGAACCACACGACGACGACCGCGAGCCCGGCGAACCAGAGCACCATGTTGCGACGCGACGGCTGTACCAGCCAGATCGCGGCCGGGAGGACGAGCGCCGCGGTGATGCTCGCCAGCGAGACGTACCCGGAGATCGACAGAATGATGCCCCAGACGGCGAGCGTGACACCGAAGGCACCGGGCGCCAGGCCGAGCACGATGCCGGCGCTGGTCGCCACACCCTTACCGCCGTTGAAGTTGATGAAGACGGAGAACACGTGACCGAGCACTGCCGTGCCGCCGAGCAGCAAGGCGCCCGTCGTGGTCGTTCCGGCCCACGGGCCGAACACCGCCACCGGCGTCGCTCCCTTGAGCGCGTCGAACATGCCGACCGGAATCGCGAATCGCCAGCCGAGGACGCGGTAGAGATTGGTGGCGCCGAGGCTGCCGCTGCCAACGGTTCGGAGGTCGATACCCTTGACCCACTTCGCGACGAGATAGGACGTCGGGATCGCGCCCAGCAAGTACGCGGCGACGATGGCGAGAGCCATGCGCGCGGTCACTCCTTGCCTCCGCGTCGGTTGATCTTGAGTCGTACCGGCGCGCCGAGGAATCCCCACGCCGTTCGGAACCCGCGCAGCAGGTAGCGCTGATACGATTCCGGCACGGCATCGGGGCGGTTGCCGATGATGACGAAGGCCGGCGGACTGGTGCCGATCTGCGTGGCGTACAGCAGCTTGACCTCCTGGCCCTCCTTCTGCGGTGGCGCGGCCCGGGCCAGCAAGTCCTGCAGGACGCGATTGACGTCGGCGGTCGCGATCCGCTGCGTGCGCGCCTGGGCGACCTCGAGGATCAGGTCGAAAAGTTTTCGCACTCGCTGCCCGGTCAATGCCGACACATAAATGAACGGCACGTTTTCGAGGAACGGCGCCTTTTCGATCAGGAGTGCTTGTCCGCGTTCGGCCGTATTGGTCTCCTTCGCCTCGACCAGGTCCCATTTGTTGACCACGACGATCAACCCGCAGCCGCGTTCCCACGCACTGTTCGCGATTCGCAGGTCCTGGTTCTGGAGGCCGAGGGCCGCGTCGACGACCAGGAGGCAGACGTCGGCCCGTCCGAGGGCACGCTCGGTGCGGATGTTCGAGTAGAACTCGACATCGTCCTGCACCTTGGCCTTGCGCCGTAGCCCGGCAGTATCGATGAACCGGATCGACTTGCCATGATACACGAGCGTGGAATCGATCGCGTCGCGTGTGGTGCCGGCGATCGGCGTGACCACGTGGCGTTCTTCGCCGAGCAGCTTGTTGGCGATCGAGGACTTGCCGACGTTCGGGCGGCCAACGATGGCCACCCGCACGAGCTCCACGTCTTCGTCGTTCGCCGCCGCCGGCAGCGCGGCGACGAGGGCGTCCAGCAGGTCGCCGCTTCCCTGGCCGACGCTTGCCGACACTGGCCACGGCTCGCCGAGCCCGAGGGCATAGAACGGAAAGCGCGCATCGTGACGGCTGAGATCATCGAGCTTGTTGACGGCGAGCATCACGGTGCGACCCGAGCTCCGCAGGCGCCGCGCGATGTCCTCGTCCACCGGATTGATTCCCTCGGCGCCATCGACCAGCAGGAGCACCACGTCGGCCTCGTTCACCGCGTGTTCGACCTGGGTGCGGATCGCCCGGTCCATCGTTTCCTGGGAATCGGGCACGAGACCGCCGGTGTCGACGACCCAGAAATCGCGACCGTTCCAGGTGGCGTCGCCGAAGTGGCGGTCGCGCGTCGTACCGGCGCGGTCCGACACGATCGCCTCGCGGCCGCCGACCAGCCGATTGAAGAGTGTGGACTTGCCGACATTCGGTCGCCCAACGATCGCCACGGTCGGCTTGTTCATGTCGCAAGGGGTTCGGTGAGGGCGTCGACGAAGGTCTTCGAGATGCGGATCGGCATCGGTGCGCCGGCGGCCACGGCGGCCACGCTGATTGAATCGATGAAGAGTCCGTCATCGTTCACCGCCTCACCTGGGAGGAGCGCGAGGTCGATGCCTGTCAACTGGTGCAGCGCGGTGCCCAGGCCGGCGCCCGAGAGCAGTCCGGCGGTCGTCACCCGCGGCCCGAAAATGTCGTTCGCCACCGGAACGAGTTCGAATGTCGCGCCGGTCGCTGCAGCGAGTGGCGCAATGACCATCGGGAGTAGCTGTCCCATCGACGTTCCGGTCAGCACGGCGATGCGCCGGCCAGACCAGCCGCCCAACGCGGCACTGCCCGCGCGCACCTGCTCCTGCAACCAGCGCACCGACCCGACGCCGTTCTCGACCTGGTCGAAGCTGCCGTATGCCGCCGCCGGCGGCAGTTCCATGCCCGCCCGGATATACAGTTCGTCAGCCCCCTGCGCCCATGGTTCGCCGCGTTCGGCGAGCGCCCGCGCCGCCACCCGTTCGACCTCGACGACCGCGGCACGGCATTCGGCGGCGTCGGGTTCACGCACCAGGTGATGTTTGCTGAACTCGGTCAATCCGACCGGGACGACCGATACGGAAAGGACCGCCGGGCCGAACTGCCACAGGTCGTCGAGCGTCTGGCGGAGCACGGCACCGTCGTTGACGCCGGGCGCCATCACGATCTGGGTGTGGAACTCGATGCCGTGATCGGCAAAGTGCCGCAGTTGGGGCAGCACTTCGGGAGCCTGGGGATTCCGCAGCACCCAGCGGCGGACCTGCGGATCGGTCGCATGCACGGACACGTAGAGCGGCGACAGGCGGTAGCGAATGATCCGGTCGATGTCGTGCTGCTTGAGGTTGGTCAGCGTCGCGAAATTGCCGTAGCGGAAGGAGAGACGGTAGTCGTCGTCGCGAATGTAGAGGACCTGACGCACGCCGTCGGGGTTGCCCTCGACGAAGCAGAAGTCACACCGGTTGGCGCACCGCTTGATTCGCGGCGGCTCGACCGCGACGCCGAGGGGCTCGTCGATCGGTCGCTCGACCTGGACCTCGAACTCTTCCGTTGCGCCGGGCGTACGGTAAACCAGCGAAAAGTCTTCCTCGGCGGTCAGGAACTCCCAGTCGAGAAAGTCGTCGAGTTCCTGCCCGTCAACCGAGATCAGGTCGGTGTCGGGGACCAAGCCGATTGCTTCGCCGATCGAGCCGACCGCCACCTCCGTCACCTTGATCACAGCCGCCATCCCGGTCGCAATTCCATGCGCAAATATGCGCCTATGTATCGCTGGGGACAAGGGTTAGGCGTGTCCACTTCAAGCGAGTTCGCATGGGAAAGATCGGCCGGGCTGTCCGGACCGGTCTGGAACGGCGAAAAGCCGTGATCGGGCCCGGGCGCCTAGCTTCCTCAACGTGGCGAATACCTCCAACGACGGCCCCCACGAACTCCGGCCCGACGTAGCCGGGACTGCCCTCCGGTTGATGCCGGACGCCACCGGGCAGCGGCGACAAGCGAGCAGACGGCAAAGAATGAACAACGCGGCTTGCAGTGGCGACTGAAATCGAACGCAAGTTTCTGGTACGCGGCGAGCTATGGCGCCGCGATGCAGCGCCCGGCGTTCGCTACCGACAGGGATACTTGTCGATTGATCCGGCACGTGCGGTCAGAGTACGCCTCGCGGGAGCCGATGCCTTCCTGACCATCAAGGGACCCCCGGCCGGGATTGCGCGCACCGAGTTTGAATATCCGGTCCC
The DNA here is from genome assembly GCA_025357945.1 of Gemmatimonadota bacterium. Classification (GTDB taxonomy): domain Bacteria; phylum Gemmatimonadota; class Gemmatimonadetes; order Gemmatimonadales; family GWC2-71-9; genus Palsa-1233. The sequence continues at coordinate 7,812 of JANYLJ010000054.1, read as the reverse complement.
GCCGGCGGATGCGGAGTTCATGCTCGAACGGCTCTGTATCTCGCCGTTGATCGAGAAGTGGCGATTTCGTGTCCCGTTCGGTGGCCGCATCTGGGAGGTCGACGAATTCGAAGGCGAGAACGAGGGTCTGCTTCTCGCCGAGGTCGAATTGCCTGCACCCGACGCCCGGGTCGCGGTGCCGCCATGGGCCGGGCGTGAGGTGTCGGACGATCCGCGCTATTTCAACGTTAACCTCGTCAGCCACCCGTACCACGCGTGGGCGCGCCCAGGGTAACGCCGTCACGGGGCGCGCGATGATCGTGACGAAGCCGTTGCTGCAGTCGCGTGGTGGCCGTGAGCGCCATGCCAAGCCCGCGCGGCCCCGCCTTCCGGTGGGCTTCCTGCAATGCTGAACGCGTCTGCGCACGCAGTGTCCGGCGAAGTGCGGCGACCGTCCTTCGCGGGGGAAGCGACTTGCCGGCGCCGGCGGTGGCTTCGGCCAGGGAAGTCACCACGACCTGGGCGTCATGCGCGCGCCCAAGCGCATCCTGCAAGTTGCCAAGATGGCGGGCGGCGGTGGCGGCGAGTCGAGACGATTCGCCGAAGGCCTCCAGGAGGTAGCGGAGCCGCTTCGCCGCGATCCGCGTCGCGTGGGCAGCGGCCGTGCTGTTGGGACGCCGGCGCCAGTCGCGCAGCTTCCCCTGCAAGGCGTCGGCGTGACGCTGCATCAGGCTCGCGGTCGTCGCCGCCATGGTGTCGTCCTGATCGTCCATGGCGTCGAGATCGACGGCGATGACGTAGCGCTGGAGCTGGCGTGACAGCGTCGCCGCGGCGCCGGGAAGCTGGCCGGCGAGGGCGGCGATGAGATTGCGTCGGGCACGCGGCACGCCGATGCGCAGATGATCGGCGAGCCACCGCGCCCCACCGCCACCGGAGGCGCGCGGATTCGACCCGATGGCGCGGAGCGCGGCATCCTCGACTTGCAGATCGCGGACCTCGCCGGCGAGCTGTGAGAGTCGACCCAGTCGCCGTTCGGTCCGGCGGGTGACTGTGTCATCGAGAAACGGACGGTAGGCTCGCAGCCAGCTGCGGAGGCGCCGGAGCGCCACCCGGAAATCATGCACAGCCTTGACCTGCTCAGCCTCGCTGCGCTCGGCGGCGGCGTGGTGCGCGCCAGAACCTGCGGCGCCCACTTCGAGGTGCGCGGCTTCCTCGAGTACCGCCAGCAGACGCGAGCGGGCGATCATTCGCGTGGCGAGGCGAGTGGGCGAGTGAAGCAGATCTGGTGTGAGCACCATTTTGGCCATCGGTCCCTCAGTCGAACAGCACGTTGAACGCATGCGTCTTGAAGCCGGGCGCCAGCGCACGCCCAAGGTCTCCACCGGCGCGAGCTGGTGATTCGAGGCCGGGAATTGCTCGGCCAACACACGCCGAAGTTCCACCCGGTTGGCTTCAGCTGTCATCACGTCGTGTTCGGCGAGCGGTATCGAAAGAGATCCGCGCACAGTCCGCGCGCCACGGATGTCCGAGCGACGACCTTACGGCGCCACTGTCCCCGCCCACCGCGCCCGTCGCATCAGCACGAACGCACCCCACATCGCCGCCGCCGTCAGCACACCCGACTCGCCCACCCAGATGGCCGCCCCTTCCCCATGTGCGTACGTGTCGAACACGGCCTGAATCACCACGTTCCACGTGCCATGGGCAATCACCGTCGGCCAGATGCTTCCGCTCGCCATGCGCCACCGGAAGTACAGCAACGCCACCGGCAGTATGGTGAGGACGAATAGCAGGACTGACAACGCGGGAAACTTGCCCACAGCATAGCCACCCCACAGGATGAGCGGCACGTGCCACGCGCACCAGATCAAGCCGCTCACCACATCCGGCGCGCGAACCTCCGCTTCGACGAGCCTCGGTACCATGTACCCGCGCCAGCCGAGTTCCTCGCCGAAGGCCGACACACAGCTCACCAGCGTCCCGATCGTGAGGGCGAGCGGAATCGTTGCCAGCAGCCGAACGGCTGGATTCGCGATGCTTTTCAACCCGCCCTGAACCGGCGCGGCGAAGCCAACCAGCCCGGTGGCCCAGCCCACACCGTACGCTGCGAGACCGACGGCCACCGGCAGCAGCCACGCGGAAATCGATGCGCGAGTGCCGACCACGCCTCCCCATCGGAAGGAGATGTCGCGCATCCCCTCGTGCCCCGCGATCCGCGCCACCACCGACGCCAACGCCGGCGTATACATCAGGGGGAGAACCAGCCCGCCCGCCGGTCCGGTCAACCCCCCGTGAGTGATGATCCACCACTCGAGGGCGGCCGACACGACGACCACTACCGTGAAGTAGATCGCGAGCCCCCGCCGAGCCTGTTCTCGAGTTGCCATAGGTGACCAGATAGTGGGTAGTGGCTTGGAATGTCGATCGCGGCCAGGCGAATATGCGACGGCCCCACGCCGTGCGCCAGACGTCGATGGGAGACCGGGCGGGTGCTGGGTGGGTGGGAAGCGCACCGGCCAGGCGACGGGAATTCCCGGCGTGACGTGCGGCGTGCATGTCTGAGCGAAGATCCGCCTGTCTGCCGGGCTCTATCGCTTCGGCTGTTCGGCCTCGATCGGCGCGGTGGAACGGCTTCGCCGGAACGCATCGACGAACTCGCGCAGCTCGATCGTGGCGAGGTCCGAAACGGCCGCGAACTGCATGTCGCCTCGCGTCCAGCGCAAGACGTGATATCCGTGCTCCGTGTCGCTGAGGATGTCGTCGCTGGCACGAGCCCCGGGATGCGCCGGCCAGGTAAAGACGTTGATCACGTGTTTGCGACGGCGATACACGAGCGCCGCAGTTGGTTCGTGGCCGACCGTGTCCACCCGTCCACCGGCGAGCGGGAAGCCAACGTCCTCAAGACGAGCCACGTCGGGTGCGAACGGCACTCTGCCGTCAAACCAGGGCTTCACACTGTGTTCGTCGGTGGACACGATGTCCAAGCTTATCGACCACAACACCAGCAACGACGGCGTTGACCGCCGCGGCTTCCTCAAGTGCATGGCCTGGACCGGAACCGGCGTGCTCTGGACGCTCACCGATGGGGTACCCAAGTCGTATGCCCTGGGCGCGCTCGATGCGCTGACAGACTCGCAACGCAAGAGTCTGTTCTTCGCGCAGATCAGCGACAGTCACATCGGCTTCAGCAAAGCAGCCAACACCGACGTGACGGCGACGTTGCAGGCGGCGGTCGACAAGCTCAATGCGCTGCCGCAAACCCCCGCCTTCATCCTGCACACGGGTGATATCAGCCAGCTGTCGAAAGCCGAGGAATTCGACACGGCGGACCAGGTGCTGCGGTCGCTCAAGTCGGAGAAGATCTTCTTTGTCCCGGGCGAGCACGATGTCCTGAGCGACAACGGTGCGTCCTACTTGCGGCGGTACGGCAAGGGCACGACTGGCGACGGGTGGCGCAGCTTCGATCACAGCGGCGTGCACTTCATCGGGCTCGTCAACGTCCTGAACTTGAAGGCCGGCGGACTTGGTGCGTTGGGCCCGGCGCAGCTCGCGTGGCTCAAGCGCGACGTGAGCCGGCTGTCCAACAGTACGCCGATCGTCGTGTTCGCGCACATCCCGCTCTGGGCAGTCTACCCGCAATGGGGGTGGGGGACCGACGACAGTGAACAGGCGCTCGTGCTGCTCCGGCGATTCGGGAGCGTGACGGTGCTGAATGGCCACATTCATCAAGTGATGCAGAAAGTCGAAGGGCACATCACCTTTCACACTGCGCTTTCGACGGCATTCCCGCAGCCGGCCCCCGGTTCGGCGCCATCACCCGGCCCGATGACCGTGGCTGCCAAACGGCTCCGCAGTTTTCTGGGCATATCGCACGCGACATACATCGAGGGGCGGAGCACCCTGGCCACGGTGGACTCGACGCTTTCGGGCGAACCGATCGGCGATTTCGCGATGGGCCACGACGAGGTGTCAACCGGGAAAGCGAAGGCGACGCTGGTGCTCGCCGCCAACCAGGTGGGAATCGACAACTTCTCCTTTACGCCCAAGGTGCTGACGGTCAAGCGCGGAACGCAGGTGACGTGGATCAACGCGGACGATGTACCGCACGTCGTTGTGAACACACAGTTGAAATTTCTGCCGTCGAAGGTGCTCGATACGGGTGAGCGCTATTCCCATACCTTCGAGCAGCCCGGGACCTACAACTACTACTGTTCCATCCACCCGACGATGACAGGGACGGTGATCGTGATGTAACGAGGCGGCTCGCCGTTTCAGGCCCATGCGAGCCGCTGAACCTCGGTGTCGGCGGACCCGGCACGCCGGAACCGACCCCCAATTCCGGGTAAGTGTCGAAGCCAGCCAGTGGTTATGGGCCTGACAACGTGAAATTCACGACCAGACGATACGTGCCTGGCGGTGAGGACGTGAACGACCACAACGTGCGGTAACAGATTTTTTTCGATGGAGCCGACACGCCAATTGCCGGGCCCCCGCTGCTTCCGGACAGCAACGTCGCAGCCGTCCCCATGCTGTTGCCGAATGTCGCGAGACCGGTGCACGTGCCCGGCGCGGCGCCGGTTCCGGGTGCCCAGGTCAGGGCGGAGCTCGGCTTGTTCGGATTCGTAAACGATCCAGCGTACGAGAAGCTGGGTGCATTCCCCGTCACCGACAGCGTATACGGCCCGTTTGCCTTGACCGCCGCCGTCGGTCCATCTCCCGGCGCGACCAGCCAACCGGCGATGAAATCCGCTTGGCCGGGGCTGCCGAGCGCCGTGGTCGAAGTACTCAAGTCCAGTCGGATGACATCGCTCACGGGGAGGCTGATCGTCACCGTGCAAGCGGTTCCGACGCACTGCGCGGCCGCCGTGCCCGTCAGAAGACCCAGCGATACCATTGCGCCGACAAGCGCCGCCGCGCGACGGTTGCCCCTACCCCTCCACGGCATCGGCAGCATATTCGAATGGTCATTCCGCTTCCTCTCAGCCATCGCCGAACGCTCCGCCACGCTCGACCGGGGGCCTTGATTGACGTCTGACCCATTGTCCCGCCTCAGCGCGGCCTTGGCCGACCGCTATCGGATCGAGCGGGAACTTGGCGCGGGCGGCATGGCGACCGTGTATCTCGCCCACGACCTGAAGCATGAACGCCAGGTCGCCATAAAGGTGCTCCGCACCGACGTCGCGAACGCCATCGGCGCCCAGCGATTCCTTACCGAAATCCGGACAACCGCTAATCTGCAGCACCCGCATATCCTGCCACTGTTCGACTCGGGCGCCGTGGACGGGGTGCTGTTCTACGTCATGCCGTTCGTCGACGGCGAATCGTTGCGGGAGCGGATCACACGCGAGTCACGAATCCCCATCGCGGACGCCGTACGAATTGCCGGCGAGGTAGCCCGCGCGCTCGATCATGCGCACCGCAACGGCGTCGTGCACCGCGACATCAAGCCGGCCAACATCCTGCTCCGTGACGGGCAGGCGCTCGTGGCAGACTTCGGCATCGCGCTGACCGGGACGACGGTCGGCGGTCGGGTGACGGGCACCGGCATGTCGATCGGCACGCCACACTACATGAGCCCGGAACAGGCGATCGGTCAGCACGATATCGATGCCCGCAGCGATCTCTATTCCCTGGCGGCGACGTTATACGAAATGCTGACGGGTGCGCCGCCTTTCACCGGCGAAACGGCTCAGGCGATCGTCGCCAAGGTGATTACGGAGAAGGCGGTACCGCCTTCGCGAATCCGGCCGGATCTCCCGCGACATGTCGAGTCCACGATTCTCACGGCGTTGGAGAAGGATCCGGCGGACAGGATGCCCTCGGCGGCTTCGTTTCTCGGCGCGCTGGAGGGTGGGCCGACACACCTCGGCCGTCGTGCCCGTCGAGGCAGGCGTGCCGCGCTCGTGATCGGATCGATCATCCTTGTCGCGCTCATTGCGATCCGAATCGGCCCGTGGTCAAGCGCACGGCGCGGGACCCTTCGGCCAGTCACCGCGGATACGGCCGCGCAACGTCTTGTCGCCATGGCCGACAACGATTTCAGTCGCCGGGACAGCACCGGCTGCGACCGCGCCATCGCGCGTTACTCCGAGGCGACCGAGAAGGATTCGATGTTCGCTGCGGCCTACGCTGGGCTCGCGCAAGCCCGCGCGGTCTGCAGCGCATTCGGGTACGGCCGCACGCGCATCGAGCTGCCATTGGCCAAAATCGCCATCGGGAATGCCCTGCGGCTCGACACCACGTTGGCGAACGCCTACACGACCCGTGGCTTCGTTGACGTGACTTTCGATCATGATTACCCAGCCGGCGAACGGGATTTCCGGCGGGCCATCACGCTCGATTCGACTCAATCCACCCCCTGGCTCTATCGTGCATGGTATTACGTCGCAATCAACAAGCTCGACTCCGCGATTGGCTCGTTACGCAAGGCGAAGGCGCTGGCCCCAGTGTCGAACATTGTCGGCACGCGCCTGGCGACCGTTCTCTATTTGAAGGGCGACCAGGTGACGGCCGAAGTGGAACTGCGCGAGGTGCTCGCCCGCGATTCCACCGACGAAAACGCGCGCGCCCAGCTGGTCATGGTCGAACTGGAGAATGCTCGCTGCGCCGACGCGTTGAAGGAGGCGCGGTGGCTCACCCATTCGGCGTCGATCCTCGCCGGACATGTTGCGGCGGCCCAGGCGCGCTGCGGCAATACGGCCGTGGCACGGGCGTACGTTTCTGCCGCAGCGGCGCGGGCCCATGCTGGCCGGGACGTCGACAGCTGGGAGCTCGCCGTGGTGCACGCTGGATTGGCCGACACCAACGACGTGATGGTGGCGCTGAACCAGGCGAGCATCGATCGCCACCCGCTTTTGTTCCAACTCGGCGCCGAACCAGTCTTTCGAGCGTACCGCAATGATCCACGCTATCGGGATCTCATGCGAAGAGCCCGGCTACCATGAGCCCGGGGATCGATCGGCGGCAAGGCCACTGCCCCCAATTTGCACGACCAGTCTGAATTGATATGGTGACGCGAGCAACGCCGCAGCGACAATGATCGTTGCGGGGGGCTCGTCTACCTGAAGCGGGCGACGGGGCTCGAGCCGCAGGCGAGCGAGCCCGCGCAGCGGGCGCAGCTCCGCCCGCGACGCTCAGCTTGGGAACCTGCCCCGTGGGCGCTCGCCAGTACTCGTGGGTGTTGCACTACTTTTTGCACTACTTGGCGCTACGGTTTGGCGATTGTAGCCGATCTCGGGTCGGGTGCGGTCTGTGGGCTCGCACGGACCGACCCCCCTGACCGCCCGGGGGGCACCCGGCGCCGTCCGAGGCAGCGGAAATCGCGGGCGTGGCTGCGTCGTAAGCGGAGGAGGTGCCTGGATGGCAGGCGGTTTCCCTTACCCACCCACCACTTCAGCGGCATATTTACGCCTTGCCATCCCCCCGAAGCACTCTCGTCCCATGCGCCACAACGCCTGACCCGCGGGGCAACGATTGACCATTGACGCCGCAAGCCGCCTCGCTACGGCCCTGGCCGACCGCTACCGGATCGAGCGTGAACTCGGCGCGGGCGGAATGGCCACGGTCTATCTCGCGCACGACCTCAAGCACGAGCGCCAGGTGGCGATCAAGGTGCTGCGTCCGGAACTCGCGGCGGTGATCGGTGCGGAGCGGTTCCTCAAGGAGATCAAGACCACCGCGAATCTGCAGCATCCGCACATCCTGCCGCTCTTCGATTCGGGGCAGGCGATGGCGCCCTCGATCATCGATGAGCGAGCATCGATGGGCGATGCGCACGCCATCAGCTTCCTGTACTACGTCATGCCGTTCATCGAGGGCGAGACGGTGCGGGAC
>JANYLJ010000041.1 GCA_025357945.1 Gemmatimonadota bacterium | reverse complement strand
GCGATGAAGCGGAGCGTGGCGGCAGGCGAGCTACAGACGATCGAGTGCAACACGATCATCGATGGGCTCCGGGTCCGGCGGGTGGGCGGCATCAACTTCTCGGTGGTGCAGCGATTCGTGGACGAGCTCGTCGCACTGCCAGATGTACAGATCTTTGACGCCATGATCTGGATCATGGAGCGGTGCAAGCTGGTGGTGGAGGGGGCCGCGGCGGCGGGCGTCGGAGCGCTGATGACGGACCTGGTGAAGCTGCCGCCGGGGTCGAAGGTGGTGGTGGTGCTGTCGGGTGGGAACCTGAATCTGGGCCAATTGCGCGGATTGCGATGGAATTAGTTGTCGTCCCGTCCGCCTTCCGGAGACCGTCATGCTTACAAGACTCGCCATCGGCAGTAGCGGCATCCAGGGCGACGCGAGCTGGCGGCTAACGCCACGGCTCGACTGATGTCGCTAAAGCGACGCTTGCTCGTCGCGCATTGTCATTCCGAACCGGAGGCGAGGAATCGTCTGGGTCGCGACCGTCCCACGCGCTTGCCTCCATGCCCGCGGAACGCGGCCGGATGAAGCGGGCGACGAGTGATTAGTATCTCCCCATGTCCAACACTTCCCCCTACCGCACTCTACCCGCTCCCCGCCGCCTGGCGCTTGTCACCCACGACATCACCGGCAGCCGCGAGTCCCGCGACACCTACATCCGCGCCATGGTAGCCCGCGGCGGCGGGTTCCGACCTGAAAAGCTCCGCAAGTGGCCGGCTGATCAACTCGCTCGTGAGGTGGTGCGCTACAACCTCGAGACCCCGCACGACGAACTCCGGCTGATGGTCATCCTCTACGTGGAGCTAGAACCCGGGATGCAGGTCAGCTTTCTCGATGCCCTGGGTGTGAAGCACACGAACGGGTCGATTCCGGAAGATCTTGAACCGCCGTTTGCCGAGGCAACGAAGATTCGCGCTGCTGCGGAGGGACTCATGGGCAAGCACGGCGAGGATGCGCGGCGGTACCTGCGCACAATTTCCATCTATAACGGCGAGGCGTGGCCTGGATTGGCGGATATGACGGCAGACTTCGGATGGCAGCTCAACGTCCCGCCAGATCCCTCCGCACCGTCAACTTCTTCCCCTTGATGGTGCTCGCCCGCAACGCCCTGACGACCTGATCGACTCGTTCTTCGGGTAGCTCCACCAGCGAAAACTTGTCGGCGATCTCGATCGTTCCGATTTCACGCGCCTCGATCCCTGCTTCGTTCACAATCGCACCTACCAGGTCTGTTGGCCGCAAGTTGTTCTTGCGCCCAGCACCGATGTAGATCCGCGCGAGCCCCTTGGTGCGGGCCGGCCGCGGGCCCTTCTTCGCCGGTGCGGGCGGCTGCTCCGCCGGGAGATCAAGATCGGCATCGTCGCGCGGCGCGCCACCGGTGCCGCGTTCGTGCGCGAGCTGCACCGCCGCCATCGCGATCGTCATCAGGTCGTATTCATCTGTGAGCGATTCCACCGCAACGCGATAGTGCTCGCTCGCACCGGCAACGATCGCTTCGCGCACGGAGGCGGTGGTGAGGCCGAGCCGCCGGGCCTGGACGTCCACCGCAGTGGGGAGTTGCGCGATGGTGATCTTCTGTCGCGTGACACCCTCCACACTCCGCAGCGTGCGGTGCTCGCGCGGCTCGACGAAGGTGATCGCCACGCCCTCGCGTCCGGCGCGTCCGGTGCGACCAATGCGATGCACGTAGGCGCCCGGCGACTCGGGGACGTTGAAGTTCACCACATGCGACAGGTGGTCGATATCGAGGCCGCGCGCCGCGACATCCGTCGCCACCAGCAAATCGACGGATCCCGCCCGCGTGCGCTTCATCACGCGGTCCCGTGCGTCCTGCGTCATTCCGCCATGCAACGCCTCGGCCCGGAACCCGTGCCCACTCAGCGTTGCCGTGAGGGTATCCACTTCCGTACGCGTGCGGCAGAACACGAGTGCCAGCGTTGGCGCCTCGAGGTCGAGCACACGACCGAGCGCCGCCACCTTCTGGGCGCGTGGAACGAGATAGGCGACCTGCCGTACCTTCGCCGTTGAACCTGCGCGCGTTTTCTCCTCTGCAATCCGGATGCGCACTGGATTGTTGAGGTGCCGCTCCGCGATGACGGTGATGCGCGGTGGCAACGTCGCCGAGAAGAGTGCCGTCTGTCGCACAGTCGGGGCGGCGTCGAGAATGTTCTCCAGCTCCTCGGCGAAGCCCATATCGAGCATCTCGTCCGCTTCGTCGAGCACGATCGCAGCGAGTCCCGAAAGGTCGAGCGTCTTGCGACGGATATGGTCGAGCGCACGACCGGGCGTTGCGACGACCACATGCACGCCGCGGCGCAGGATCTTGATCTGCTGGCTGAACGCCTGGCCACCGTAGATCGGCACGACGGTGGTGCCGAGGGCCCGCCCGTACTTGTGAAACGCCTCGGCCACCTGCATGGCGAGTTCGCGGGTCGGCACGAGGACGAGGAGGGCCGGGCGCAGCGAGACCGGCGGGGTCGCGGCGAGCCGCTGGAGTAGCGGGAGCGCGAAGGCCGCGGTCTTGCCGGTGCCGGTCGCAGCCTGACCGAGCAGATCCCGGCCGGCCAAGAGGGCTGGGATCGCGTCCGTCTGGATCGGGGTCGGCTCCTCATAGCCGAGGGCGATGAGGGCCTCGACGACGGGGAGGGAGAGGCCGAGATCGGCGAATGTGGTCATGGGCGAATATACCGGTGAGTCGGGCGCGGCAGGCTGCGCCCGGACACGAGACGCAGCGCCGCTGCGCGACATGCCGCGGCTACGCCATCCGCGCCGCGACGATCGCGAGGATCTCGGCCTCCATCGCCTGCGCCTGCGCCTCGATGGCGGCCCCCCGCACCCGGATGTCGGCGGCAAATGCATCGTCGGCGAGTTGCGCGGCGTTGATCTTGACGTTGAGGTAGGCGCCCATCACGGCAGTGCGGGCGCAGAGCGCGCCGACGCCGGCGTCGGACACGGAGGTTACCTGCCCCTGTTCCGCCATCGCCTTGATCACCGACATCGATGCGAGTGCCGTCTGCATCACCTTGAACGGAACCTCGGTCGCGTACCTGGTCGCGGCCTGAATCGCGGCCTTCCGCGTGGCCTTTTCCGGGTCGGTCGTCTTGGGGAGGCCGAACGCGTCCATCACGATGGTGAAGGCGCGGGTGTCCTCGTCCACCAAGCGGAGGAGCTCGCGGGCGTGGCCCTGACCCTGTGCGGCCCAGTCGGAGAACTCCTGCCAGCGATCGTCCCAGCCGCGCTGGTGACTCGACAGGTTGGCGACCATGGTGCCGAGTGCGGCGCCCAGTGCGCCGACGTAGGCGGAAATCGAGCCGCCACCGGGGGCGGGACTCTCGCTGGCCGTCTCGGCCGTGAAATCGGCGAGTGTCATGCTCACCAGTCGCGACGTGGTCGTGTCCTGCAACAGATATTCGATCACCCGTTCCTCCGGCTTGAAAGGCGTCAGGTCGTCGAGCCCCAGCGACCTGATCGCAATTCTGATGAGCTCCTTCTCCGACACACCCACAGACCGCTGCTGCTTTTCCAGAAAATACCGACCGGCATCGACGAGACAACGGAGTGGCACGAGGCCCACCAACTCGGAACCGGTGACCCGGACGCCGCGCCTGTCAGCGGCCCGGCACACTTCGTCAAACGCGACGTGGACGGGCGTGACGTCGATGTTGGTGAGGTTCATCGACACCTGTGCCACGCCGTACTCGGCGATATACCAGCCGATCGCCTTGACTGACTTGAGCGTGCCTGCCTGCACGACGTCGTGTCCGGCGGTGTCCGTGACGGTGCGTCCCGCTTCGCGCACATCGAACGCAATCGCGTTGGCGCGACGGGTGGATGTGGTGTTCAGGTTGACGTTGTAGGCGACGAGAAAGTCACGCGCGCCGATCACGGTCGCACCGCGCTTGGCGTCGAACGCTGCCGGACCGAAATCCGGCTGCCACTCGGGCCGCGCAATCTTCGCTGCCAGCCCTTCGTATTCACCGGCGCGAATCACGGCGAGATTGCTCCGAGCCTTGTCCGGCTGGGCCGCTTCGTAGAGGTAGACCGGGAGCTCGAGTTCGTGGCCGACGCGCTCGGCCAGCTTCCGCGCGTACCCTGCGGTCTCCGCCATCGTGATCCCGGAAATCGGAATCAACGGGCAGACGTCGGTGGCGCCCATGCGCGGATGCTCGCCGGTATGGGCACGCATGTCGATCACGTCTCCGGCGGTCTTGATCGCCCGGAAGGCTGCTTCCATTACGGACTCCGGGTCGCCGACAAAGGTGACGACTGTGCGGTTGGTGGCCTGCCCGGGGTCCACGTTGAGGAGGCGCACGCCGATGACCGACTCGATGCTGTCGGTGATCTGCTTGATGACGGCCGGATCACGGCCTGCGGAGAAGTTGGGGACGCATTCGACAAGGGCAGCCATGCGGGGAATATGGCGTCGGTGTCATCCCGAACGTAGTGAGGGATGACAATACCGCAGCTATCATTCGCCGGTGCAGAACCTCAACATCGTTGCGCAATTCCGTGCTGCCCGCACGGACCCCGCGCTTGCCGTGCTGGAAGGGTTCCACGCCATCAAGCACGCGATCCGCTTTGGCGCCGCGTTCGAGTCGATCGCTACGCGCGACCTGGCCGGGTTGCAGGAACTCGTATCGCGGCTGGCACCCGACGTGCAAGCCACGTTTGTGCAGCGTTCGGTCGAAGTGCCGCGCGATCTGTTCGGCCATCTCTCGCCCACCCCTCCGGACACCGGCGTGATCGCCATTGCGCGGCGTCGTGCCACAACGCTCGCCGAGGTCGTGGCACTCCGCAGTGGCGCGCCACTCGTATTGCTCGAGTCGCCGTCGCATAGCGGCAATATCGGTGCAGTCATCCGGGTGGCGGCCGGCGCCGGCGCCGCAGCGGTTGTCACGACGGGACCCAACGACCCGTGGAATCCGGGCGCCATTCGCGGCTCGGCCGGGTTGCATTACGCCCTGCCAGTGATCCGCATTGACGCGCTCGAAATCGGAGGACGCGACCTGATCGCGATCGACCCCGAAGGCGACGAACTCACCAGTGGCTGTATCCCTGTCGGTGCCGTACTGGCGTTCGGGTCCGAGCGGTCCGGTCTCTCGTCCGGCTTGCTCGCGAGGGCGAGTCGGCGGGTCCGGATTCCGATGGAGCCGGGCGTTTCCAGCCTCAATCTGGCGACCGCAGTGGCCGTGCTGCTCTACAGCTGGCGGCTCAGCGAGTGATCAGCCGCCCGCGCGACACGCCGAGGGCGTTCAGCGCGCTTGCGGCGGCGGGTACGATCTGGGGTGCGTCGTTCGTAATCGGCAAGGTCGCCCTCACCGAGCTGAGCGTTCCACACCTGATGTTGTACCGCTTCACCCTCGCGTCGATCGGTTTTCTGCCATTCCTGTTGCGCGCGAGGCCGAGGCTGCATCGTGGCGACTGGGCGATCGTGGCGCTCGCCGCGGTTGTCGGCGTGCCGGTGCAGTTCCTGTTGCAGTTCGAGGGATTGGCGCAGACAACCGCATCGCACGCGGCCCTGATGATCGGCACGGCACCGGTACTCGTTGCCATCGCGGCCTTCGTGGTGCTCCGCGAGCGGTTGCGCCCGATCGCATGGGTTGCCCTCGGCGCGTCGACGCTGGGTGTGGCACTCATCGTGACGCAGGCGGGTAGTGCGGGTGTCGTGGGTAGCGCGCAACCCACACTCACCGGGGACTTGCTCGTGCTTGCCTCGATGTTCGCGGCGGTCGTGTGGATCCTCGTGAGCAAACAGTTGATGGTGCAGTACTCACCGATGGTGGTGAGCGGGCTGATCACGATCACTGGCACCGTGGTTCTGGCCGGGTGGGTAATAGCGCGCGACGGTCTCCCGCCGGCGACGCTGGCCACTGACACGTGGTTGGCGGTGGGCGCGCTGGGTCTCGTTGCCACCACGTTGAGCACGGTATTGTGGAACTGGGGATTGGCACACACCGACGCTGGCAAGGCCGGCGCGTTCATCAACCTCGAGCCCGTGGTCGGGGCCATCCTGGGTGTGTGGCTGCTGCATGAATCGCTCGGGTCGAACGCGCTGGTTGGCGGGGCGTTGATCGTGGGTGGGGCACTGGTGGTCAGTCGGAAGAAGGGCGAGACGAGAGACGAGAGACGAGAGGCGAGAAAGAGCCCGCCGTAGTACCGCGTCTCTCATTTCTCCCTTGACCAAGGGGCGCTCTGCGCTATTATGTAACCAAATGGTTACCCAATCAGTTCTAGCGGATTTTCGTGTCTTTCGCGCCATTTCAGACCCAATTCGGCGACAAATCCTTGATTTCCTGCGCTTTGGTGAACTTCCTGTCGGTGAGATCGCCGGACGATTTCCGGTGTCCAGACCGGCCATTTCCAGGCACCTCCGGGTACTTCGCGGCGCTGGACTGGTGACAGAGAGCCGGGTGGCCCAGTCGCGGATCTATTCGCTCAATGCCGCGCCCCTGGCGGATCTCGATCGATGGCTCGACGGATTCCGCGCATTCTGGTCGGCGCGATTCCACGACCTCAAACATTTCGTCGAATCCGAGGAGAACGGGGAGTGAACGCCGATGGCGGAACGGTAACCCACGAGCGCCCGGCCAACCTTCACGAGACCCGGGTGGCATGGACGCTGGAGAGTCTCGGTCCCAACCAGACCAGGGCGACCCCGGGACAACGCTACTATTCGGTGATCGTTCTCGCACCTGCGCCGGGTGGCGCGGAGGAATTCATGCCCGCACGTTTCCACGTCGTGTTGTCACTTGCGGGTTCCGGGTTGGTCGTCGTTGGTGCAGGCCGTCCGCTGGAAGGGCAGGGAACGGCCCCCGCCTCGATTCACACCGTCATCGGTGTGACGGCGAACGTCAGCGTCGGGAATTACCGGGGTCCCTGCCCGGCGAAGCTGTTGTTCACGGGCACGATCACCGCCGCCGCGATACCGAAGGTGCCGATCACATATCAATGGCTTCGGAGCGACAACACCAAAGGGCCGAAGCGCACGCTCAAGATGACCAGCGCGACGGCCACCGTGACAACCTCCTGGCGATTGAGCCGGTCCGGCGAGATGATGCGCGTGTGGCAGAAGCTGCAGATCCTCGCGCCAAACGGCATCACGTCAAATCAGGCGGATGCCGCTGTTCTGTGTAACTGAACGCGACGGCTCGTGCTTTCACCCGTACCCCAGAGATCCTTGATGAAGCTCAACAACCGCGCGCTGGTAACTGCGACGCTGATTGGCACCGTGCTGCAGTTGATCATGGTGACGGTGGGTCACTCGAATCCCGACGTGAAGAACCTGTTCGCGGTCGGTGGTATGGGGATTTCCCTGATCGCCGGCATCCTGTACACCGTGATCTCGACCGAGGTCATCACCCGGGACACCGTTGTTGGCGGACTGATTGCCGGCGCCGGGTGTGCCGTTGTCGGAATCGGCGTGTCGTTCTTTCTTCAGGATGTGCCGGCGAGCCTCCTGCTCCTCGGCACCGTGAGTTCGGCAGTCACGGGGGCAATTGGTGGCTGGGTCGGGCGGCTTTTTTCGAGCGGGCGGGTGTAGTGTCGTCCTGAGCGAAGCGAAGGACCAGCGTGGACACCCCTACTGACGCTCGCCGGCGGGCATCAGTCGTTGCATCTACGTTGGTCCTTGGCGACGGGGTTTCGCCCAGGATGACCCGCTTGCGGTCACGGTCCTGGAGGGCCCGCCGCATAGCTCGCTTCCCGCGGATGCTCGGGGCCGTTCGTCCATGTAATGCGCCGTTCGCGTCCGGGGCCGAGTGATCGCACGATCATACCTCCCGGTTGAAACCAGGCGACAGAATCACTTCCCCAGCGGATCGGGTCGCGTCCCTCTGGTGCGAGCGCCGTGGTATCGCGCTTGGGACCCACGATGCAAAGTCCACCGCTGGCGCACGCAATCACTCGCGCGAATCGAGGCTCGCCGAGCCAGACGTCGAGCGCCGAATCCACACGAGCGGTCTCCGCGGCCGGGACCGCCGTGACGAGTGGTTCAGCCGGTGGCGCCGCGGCCTGCCAGTCGCCGTGATCAGTACGGATGTAAAGCGTGCGCGCATTCGGTGACCAGGTGACCACCTTCGGGGCGCCGGCTTCGGCCGGCAGGGTGAGGGTCACCTCGCCGCCGCCGAGCAGGTTCATCAGCACCACGTCGCGATGGGCGCCTGGCCGGGTGTCGCGCATGCGCAGGAACGCGACGACCTCACCAGTTGGTGAGAGCCGCGGGCCTTTCTCGATCAGCGGCGTAAAGGTGACTTGCGCCACCGATCCGCCGCCGGCGGGCACGGCGAAGATGTCGGTGTGGTGATCGATTCCTTCGCCGACGAACACGATAAATGGCTCCTCACCCACCTTGATGCGATGGTTGACCGGCGAGAAGGAGCAGGCGGGAACGAACGCGATCGCAGTGGTGGCTGCGATCGCGCGGGTGGTGCGACCGATCACTTGTGGTCGAGCTGTCTGGCGAAAAAGGCGTCGATGTTCTTCAGTGCGCGATCGTACTCAGGCGTCCCGTACCCATTGCGGCCGGGCTTGAGGAAGCCGTGCCCGGTGCCGATGTAGCTGTCGGCCACGAAGCGCTCGGCGAGAATCTGCTTCTCGATCGGGATCATGCCGTTGACCCGCATGTCGTTTTGCCCGAAGACTCCGAGCACGGGGGCCTTGATCGCCTTGATCATTGTCGTATCGGAGAGCGGGCCGTAGCAAACCACGGCCGCCTTCAATTTCGGATTGGCCGCGGCGTACTTCCAGACCGTGCCGCCGCCCCAGCAGAAACCGATGACGCCGGCGTTATCCCGCTGAACGGCGGGCAGGCTGTTGACATACTGGTACGCGGCGTCGAGATCGGCGATGACCGCGGGGTCTGTCAGCGTCGCGACCAGCTTGCGGCCGCTGTCCTGGGTGGGCGGCGACATGCCGTAACGCGACGAGAGCAGGTCGGGCGCGATCGCGACGTAACCCTTGGCGGCGAATTTGTCCGCGATCGTCGGCTCCCACTCCGTCATGCCGAAGATCTCGTGAATCACGATGATCGCCGGTGCCTTGTCCTTGCGCTCGGGATAGGCGACATACGCCCGAACGCTGTCACCCCGGGCGTTGGCGAACTTGACCCACTCGCCATGGGTGGTGACTGCATCGAGGCGCGTCGCCGGGTGTTGGCGGCCGAACAGGACACCGCCACTGATCGCCGCAATGAACGCGATGCCGCTGAGGATGGGCGTGATCGTCGTACCGCGCGTGTGTCGCATGCTGGTGCTCCGTTGTGGGTGGCGCTAATCCCGGTACCGGTTCCGTCCCGCCCGTTTCGCCTTGTAGAGGTTCTCGTCCGCCAGCTTCATCAACGACTCGTCGTCGGCGACCCGATCATCGGGAAAGGTCGCCAGCCCGGCGCTCACGGTGGCGTTCACCGGAATTGCGGCGTCGCCGAAGTTGTGCTGCGCGATCCGCCGCAAGATGCGGTCGGCGAAAAGTCGCGCGCCGGTACCGCCAGTTTCCGGCAGCACAACGACGAATTCCTCGCCGCCGTAACGGGCCAGGAAGTCCATCGTGCGGAGCTCGCGGCGCAGCAGCAGCGCCACCTGCTTGAGCACGCGATCGCCGAGTTGATGCCCGAACGTGTCGTTGATCCGCTTGAACTCGTCGACATCGAGCAGCACCACGGTGACGACCTGGTCGTAGCGACGCGCCCGATCCAGCTCCTCGCGCAGGCGCTGGTCGAGAACGCGGCGATTGGCGCAGCCGGTGAGCGGATCGGTGTCAGCGAGTTCGCGTAACTGCGCACCGCTGCCGGCGCCGTGCTCCAGGTCGTACGACTTCTCCAGCGCCGCCACCGCCGCCTCGATCACCTGCTCGGCGAAGCCGAGGTCGAGGCGATTGAGTGGTGGGTCGTCGGCCGTCGTGCGCAGGAAGAAGACGCCGGTGCGCCGGCCCGACAGCGTGAACGGCAGCGCGATCACCGACTTGGTGCGGCGGCCCTTGGGCTGGCTCCCCCACGTCATGATCACGTCCTGGTACAGCGGATCGGCGTCGACGTCGCTGACCATGACCGTCTCGCCGGTGGTCAGTGCGCGGCTGATCTCGGGGTACTTGGTGAGGTCGACCCGCAAGTCGCGAAGGTTCGGGTTCTCATAGGCTGCAACGACGGTACCCTCGCGCCCACCGGGAGCAGTGAGCACCACCGAGCAGCGCGCGATGCGCAAGCCCGACGCCACGCGTCGTACCAGGATCTGGTAGATCTCCGCGGAGCTGTGTGATGCGGTGATCTCCCTGAGAATCGACACCAGCTCGCTGCGTGACCGGGCTTCGGCGCGGGCGCGATTGAGTTCCCGTCCGACGCGCAGGTGCGCCTTGATCCGTGCCAGCAACTCGCGGACCTGATACGGGCGCTGGATCGCGTCCGACGCACCGAGCCCGAAGGCTTCCAGCTGTGAGGAGTCGAACCCGGCATCGGTGATTACGAAAATCGGCACGTCCTTGTGCCGGAGGTCTTCGCGCACGCGCGCGAGCCGGTCCATCGTGCTGGCGTCGGCGTTGGCGAGGTCGACGACGAGCAGGTCGTAGATTTCCTGCTCGAGGCGCTCGAGCAGCTGCGGCCCGCCGAGCGCGGTGACAACGTCGTATCCGTTTTCCTTGAGCACCCACGACAGCGTGCGCGCGAGAGCGGCGTCTTCGGTCGCGAGCAGCAGGTGGGGGTTGGTCATCAGGCGATCAGCTCCTCGAAACGCATCGGATCGACGTTGCCGCCGCTACAGATCACCACCGTGGGTCCAGCCACGATGGAACGGTCAGCCAGGATTGCGGCGGTGGTCACCGAGCCGGATGGCTCGACCCGCAATCCCGCGGTGTGGAGCCAGCGCACCGCCGCCCGGATCTGGTCGTCGGTGACGGACGCCACATCGTGGACGGTGTCACGAATCAGCGGCCATGTCAGGTTGCCGACCGACATAGTCAGCAAACCATCGGCCAGACTGGCGCCGCCGGGAAGTGTCGTCGGCCCGCCGGCAGCGATGGCTGCTGACAGCTTGGGTATCCCGGCCGGTTCCACCGCAATCACCCTGACATTGGCGCCCGTGGCGCGGACCGCTGAGCAGATGCCGGCCAGCAGCCCGCCGCCACCGATCGGCACCAGGATGGTGCGGACCTCGGGCCACTGGTCGAGAATTTCCATCGCGACGGTGCCCTGTCCGGCGATGACGTCGGGATGATCGTACGGCGGGATCATTGTCAGCGATTCGTCCGTGACGAATCGTTCCGCGGCGACCGCCTGTTCTGGCCCTCGCGTTTTGCCAGCCAACACCACTTGGGCGCCGAGGCGACGCACGCCGTCGATCTTCACGCCGGCCGCTGACTCCGGCATGACAACCACGGCGCGGATGCCGAGGCGCTTGGCGGCGAAGGCGATGCCGAGACCGTGGTTACCGCTCGACGAGGTGACAACGCCATGGTCGCGGGCGTCGTCTGACAACCGCCGCAGTGCGGTCCAGGCGCCACGAATCTTGAACGCACCAATCGGTTGCAAGTGCTCGGCCTTGAGTCGCACCTCACCCGCCACGTCCTCGAACGGCAGCGGGATCAGCGGCGTGCGTTCGCCGACGCCAGCGAGGCCGGCCTGGGCTTCGCGCAGGTTGTCGAGGGTGATCTCCAACGCCGTCACTCTGCCTCGGCGACCGGCGCTTCGACGCCGGCCTCTTCCTCGGCGCCTTCGCCTTCTTCCTTTTGCACCCGCGCAACGTCCACGATCTGGTCGCCGGCGTCGAGGTTCATCAGCTTGACGCCCTGAGTGTTTCGACCGCTGACGCGGATCCCTTCCACCGGGCAGCGAATGATGACGCCGCCCTTGGTGATCATCATCAGTTCGTCCTCGGGGAGCACATCCTTGAGCGCGATCAGCTTGCCGGTCTTCTCGGTCTGCTGCATCGTGATGATCCCCTTGCCGCCGCGCTTCTGGACACGGTAATCGCCCAGTGCGCTGCGCTTGCCGATCCCTCGCTCGCTGACCACAAGGAGTTCGGCCCGCTCCTTCACCACGACCATGCCGATCACGCGGTCACCGCCGTCGAGTTCGATCCCCTTCACGCCGCCGGTGGTGCGACCCATCTCGCGCGCATCGGTTTCGTGGAAGCGAATGCTCATGCCAAACGACGTCGCCAGGACGATGTCGTCGTTCCCGCGGGTCTTCTGCACGTCGATAAGTTCGTCGTCGGCATCGATGTTGATGGCATTGATGCCGACCGTCCGCACGTTGCCGTAGGCCGACATCACCGTCTTCTTCACGGTGCCGTTGCGGGTGACAAACATCAGCCATTCGTCGTCGCCGAACTTGCGCACCGGCACCAGGGCGGAGATCCGTTCGCCTTCGCGAATGTTGATGCAGTTGACGACCGGCTTGCCGCGCGCCGCCCGCCCACCCTGCGGGATCTCGTGCACCTTGAGCCAGTACACGGTGCCGCGATCGGAGAAGAACATCAGGTAATCGTGGGTCGACGCGATGAAGAGATGTTCGACCCAGTCGAGTTCCTTGGTTTCCATCCCGGTCAGGCCGCGCCCACCGCGTCGCTGGCGGCGATAGGTGGTCACCGGGATCCGCTTGATGTAGCCGGTGTGCGAGATGGTGATCACCATGTCTTCTTCGGCGATCAGGTCCTCCACGGAGAACTCGCCCTGGTCCTTGAGGATTTCGGTGCGGCGGTTGTCGCCGAAGGTGGCGGCGAGTTCCCCGATCTCCGACACCAGGATCGTCATCCGCTTCTCGCGCGAGTCAAGGATGCTCTGCAGCTCGACGATGGTCGCGCGTACCTCGGCCAGCTCGGCCTCGAGCTTGTCGATCTCGAGTCCGGTGAGCTTGGCGAGGCGCATGTTGAGGATGGCGTCCGACTGGGCCTCGGTGAAGCCGAACCGCTTGCGCAGTGCCGCGTCGGCCGTGGGCGTGTCGGCGGAGGCGCGGATGATCTTGATGACCTCGTCGATATTGTCGACGGCAATCTTGAGGCCCTCGAGGATGTGGGCGCGCTTTTTCGCCTCGGCGATGTCGAATTCGGTCCGGCGCACGATGATGGTGTGCCGGTGGGTGATGAAGTGCTGCAGCATCTCCTTCAGCGGCATCACCTTGGGCGCGCCGTTCACCAGCGCCAGGTTGATCACGCCGAAGGTGCTCTGCATCGCGGTGTGCTTGTAGAGGCCGTTCAGCACCACCTGCGCGATCGCGTCGCGCTTGAGCTCCACCACCAGGCGCATCCCCTCGCGGTCGGACTCGTCCCGCACGCCGCTGATGCCCTCGACCCGTTTGGCCATCGCCAGTTCGGCGATCGCGGTGTGCAGGGTGGCCTTGTTTACCTGGTAGGGGATTTCGGTGATGATCAGCGCGTTCTTGCCGGTGCGCTCGTTCTCTTCGATCTTGACGCGCGCACGCATGATGACGCGGCCACGACCGGTTTCATACGCCTCGCGGATCCCCGCTTCGCCATAGATATAGGCGCCGGTCGGGAAGTCCGGCCCCGTGATGTGCCGGAGCAAGTCGTCGGTCGTGGCGTCGGGATTCTTTACCAGTTCGGCGATCGCCCGGGCAACCTCGCGGAGGTTGTGCGGCGGGATGTTGGTCGCCATGCCGACGGCAATGCCGCTGGAGCCGTTGATCAGCAGGTTCGGGATGCGCGACGGCAGTACCGAGGGTTCTTCGCGCTGGTCATCGAAGTTGGGCACGAAGTCGACGGTATTCTTGTCGATGTCGGCCAGCATCTCGAGCGCGATGCGAGTGAGCCGGGCTTCCGTGTAGCGATAGGCCGCCGCGCGATCACCATCGACCGAGCCAAAGTTTCCCTGGCCATCCACGAGCGGATAGCGCAGCGAAAACTGCTGCACCATGCGCACCAGCGCTTCGTATACCGACGAGTCGCCGTGTGGGTGATACTTGCCGAGCACATCGCCGACGACCGTCGCGGACTTCTTGTAGGCGCGATTCGGGAGCAGGCCGAGCTCGTTCATCGCGTACAGGATCCGGCGATGCACCGGCTTGAGGCCGTCGCGCACATCGGGGAGCGCGCGCGACACGATGACGCTCATCGAGTAGTTGATGAACGACTGCTGCAGCTCTTCTTCGATCAGGCGCGGAACGATCCGTTCGCGGGAATTGGGCGCGGTCATCGGGGTCCGG
>JANYLJ010000008.1 GCA_025357945.1 Gemmatimonadota bacterium | reverse complement strand
CCGGACGGCGACCGCCGCGGCTTTTTCAAGCAGGCGTTCAGCGGCGTGTTCGACCACGTCGCTCGCGCTACGGAAGAACGGATCGTGCAGCGCCGGTATGTGCGGCCACCCGGTGCACTCCCCGAGATGGGGTTTCTTGCGGCGTGCACGCGCTGCGGTCAGTGCGCCGCCGCGTGCCCGCCGAGCGCCATCACGTTCGCCGGTCCCGAAGGTGGCCTCGCTGCCGGGACCCCGTACCTCGATCCGGCACAGGTGCCGTGCGTTGCGTGTACCGACATGCCCTGCGCCGCAAGCTGTCCCACCGACGCACTGATCGTTCCGACCACCGGCTGGGCCGGCTTGCGACTGGGCCGCGTCACCTTTCATCCCGATCGTTGCATTACGTTTCAGGGAGAGGCGTGCGCAATCTGCGTCAACGCCTGTCCGGTGGGATCCAGCGCGCTGACGCTCGACAGTGAAGGGCGGCCGGTGCTGAAGCTCGAGGGATGCGTCGCGTGCGGCGTCTGCGTGCGCGAGTGTCCCACCACGCCGTCGTCATTCACTTTTGCACCGTTGGAGCGCTGATGGGCGAGGTACCGCGTCGAGTCGAGAAGCCCTGGGGCTATGAGCTGATCTGGGCCCACACGGATCGCTACGTCGGCAAGATCCTTCACGTGAAGGCGGGACACCTGTTGTCGATCCAGTATCACCACGAGAAGGACGAGACGATGCACGTGCTTGCCGGCGAACTCGTGCTCCGCACCTGGCCCGCTCGTGATGGCGCGCCGGTGGAGCGCGCCTTCCGGGCCGGTGAATCGGTACACATTCCGGCGCCGACGATTCATCAGATCGAGGCGGTGGTCGACAGCGACGTACTCGAAGCATCGACTCCCGAACTCGATGACCTGGTTCGCATTACCGACCGCTACGGGAGAAGCTGACGACATGCAGGTCATCATGCCGCTGGCGGGGAAGGGCACGCGCCTTCGCCCCCACACGCACCTGACGCCCAAGCCCATGCTCAAGGTCGCTGGCCGACCGGTGATCGATTGGGTGATGGATCGCCTCAAGGGGCTCGATGTCGAAGAGTTGATCTTCATCACCGGCCATCTCAAGCACCAGGTGGAGCAATACGCGCGCACGCACTACACGATCCCGTCCCGATTCGTCGAACAAAAGGTGCAGGACGGCACCGCCGGCGCGGTCAACCTGGCGCGGCCGTTCGTGCACGGACCGGTGATGATCATCTTCGTGGATACGGTGTTCGAGGCGGACCTCACCCTCGCCGCCACGACCAACGCCGACGGGATCATCTGGGCCAAGGAAGTTGACGACTACCAGCGCTTTGGCGTTGTTGTTACCGATGCCGACGGGTACATGACGAAGATCGTCGAGAAGCCGAGCGAACCGATCTCCAAGCTGGCCAACATCGGCCTCTATTTCATCCGGGATGTCGACGCGTTGTGGCGGGGTATCGATCACACGCTCAGCACTGCCCCGCACAACGGTGAGTGGTACCTCACCGACGCCTTCCAGCACATGATCGACCAGGGGTGCAGGATCCTCACCGCCGAAGTGGCTGGCTGGTACGACTGCGGCCAGTTGGAGACCACACTGGAAACGAACGGCATCCTGCTGGAAAAGGGCGCCGCGCGACACGGCAAGGTGGGGGCCGACGTCCGCCTGGTCGAGCCGGTGCTGATCGAAGACAACTGCACGCTGGAGCGTTGCGTGATCGGCCCGAATGTGACGCTCGAGACCGGCACGGTGGTGCGGGACGCCGCGATCTCGCAGGCGATCATCGGTCCGGGGTGCACCATCGAACGTTGCACCCTGACGCACGCGATGCTCGGCGCCGGCGTGACGGTGGCGGATTTCACCGGTTCCGGAACATTCGGTGCGCACAGTGAAATCGCGGGGCGCGCATGAGGGCGATCGAAGCGTTGCTCGCGTCGTACCTCGACCTGGCGCGACATCTCGACCCGCTGCGCTACCCCGACGAGTGCCCACCGGAGATCGCCCATCGCCTGGGGCGGTTTGATGCCCCGTCGATGCGGGCGCATGTGGTCGCGTTGCGCAGCATTGCCAACGCGCTCGAAGACCTCGAAGATGTGGCTGTGCTCGATCACGAAGTGGACCGCACCATGCTGATCGGCAGCATCCGCGCCGACATCACTCGCCTCGATGGGATGCTGGCGAGCGAGACGTCCAATCCGGCGCTGCCGTTGGTCCACTTGAGCGATGCGCTCCTGTCCCTGCTCGGCGAGGACTTCGACGCCGAGGGCGAAGCGGCGCTGCGTGAGCGGATCGCAGCATTTCCGGGGTTTCTCGCCGCCTTGCGGGACGACGAGCGTCCCGCGCCACCGCTGATCCTGGGCGCTGCCCGGGCCGAAGCGCAGTCGTTCGACACCGGCCCGCTGGACATGGCGTCCGAGCGACTCGACGACGCGACCGTGCAGCCGGCGCTGGTGGCGATCGCCGAACATCGCGCCTGGCTCGACCGACCGGAACGTGCCGGTGGCGAGTACGGCTTTGGTGAGGAGCAGCTCGAAGCGCGCATCGTGACGCTCGCGAGCGAGCCGCTCGGCGCCAAGGGCACGCTGCGGTTGCTTGAGTTACGGCGCGCCGGCGTTGAGCGCTCGCTTGCGAGTGCCGCCGCGGAACTCGGGTTTTCCGATCCGATCGCGTGTGCGCAGCAGCTGATGGAAGAGGCGCAGCCGTCGCTCGATGTCTTCCACGATTTCTGGTCCGACGAGTGGCGTCGCGTCGGCGGTGCGATGCGAAGCCTCGGCCTCCCGGTGCCCGATGCCGAACCGCCGGAGGCACCGGGGGACGCCGCCGACGGCTGGTCGATGGCGGCCTGCGCGGTGCGGGATCACGCCGCGCGAATGATGCAGGTTGCCAAGTCCGCCAACCCGCGCGCGGTGCGCCGCCTGCTCCGCGGCCCCGGCCTGCTCGACGGGTGGGGCCGGACCGTGGCGGCGCTGTTGCGTGGCACCGACGTCTTCGGCTTGCCGGAGCGTCGGGCGATGATGTCGTTCCTGGCGCTGCGTGAGAGTGCCGCGGCCGAGGCCGACCTGCTGTTGCACGCGCGGGCGGCAACGCCGGATGAGCTGATGACGCGGACGCAACAGATCGCCGGCGTGAGCGGGTCCGACGCCACGGCGATCGTGGGCGATATCGCCGCGGAACCACTGCACGCGCTCGCGGCGGCATTGGCGCACGAAGCGTGGCAGAGCTGGTACGCCGAGGTGGGCGGCGAGCCGGTACCGTTCCTGCTCAAGGCGATGGCGGGCGGGGGATTGGCGGTGCCGTTGGCGCGGTGGGCGCTGGAGGCGCGATAGACGAGAGACGAGAGACGAGGGCTAACCTGGCAGGCCACGATATATAGTTAGTCGACTAATTATATAAGTTCTTCTTCAGTAACCATACGTAAAGCCAATTCCAGCAAGCATAAATCGATAATAATAAGCCAGCTACTATTCTCTTGTGCGCCGCCTCCCGACGCTTACGTTGCATCCCAATCGCGTCTCTCGTCTCTCGTCTCTCGTCTCTCGACCCAAGGACCCGCCCGTGCCCGACGCACCCCCGCCGATCACCGCTGGCAGCATGGATACCATCTTCGGCGTCGACACCTTCTCCAAGCACGTAATGCAGAAGCGGCTCCCCAAGGCCGTCTACAAGTCGCTGCTGCGCACCATCGATCACGGCGAGCCGCTCGACCCGCACATTGCCGATATCGTGGCCGCCTCGATGAAGGATTGGGCGGTGGAGCGCGGTGCCACCCACTTCACCCACTGGTTCCAACCGCTCACCGGGTTGACGGCCGAGAAGCATGATTCACTGGTGTCGCCCGATGGCATGGGTGGCGGCATCTACAATTTCTCCGGTGCCGACCTCACGCAAAGCGAGCCGGA
The DNA here is from genome assembly GCA_025357945.1 of Gemmatimonadota bacterium. Taxonomy (GTDB): domain Bacteria; phylum Gemmatimonadota; class Gemmatimonadetes; order Gemmatimonadales; family GWC2-71-9; genus Palsa-1233. The sequence goes on along the minus strand of JANYLJ010000008.1, from coordinate 108,787 downwards.
TGCGTCGTCGTTCCCGTCGGGCGGGTTGCGGGCCACCTTCGAAGCGCGTGGCTACACCGCGTGGGACGCCACCTCGCCGGCATTCCTCAATCGTCACGGCACTGCCGTCACCCTCAGCATCCCGACCGGCTTCGTGTCGTGGACTGGCGAGGCGCTCGACACCAAGATTCCGCTGTTGCGCTCGATGGAAGCGCTCGCCAAGCAGGCGATCCGCATCCTGCAATTCTTCGGCAGCGACGGCGGCATCACGCGCGTGGTGACCACGGTCGGGCCGGAGCAGGAATACTTCCTGGTCGATCGCGAACTCTTTTACAAGCGTCCCGATCTGGTGACCTGCGAGCGGACGTTGTTTGGCGCGCGGCCACCGAAGGGGCAACAGCTCGACGATCACTACTTCGGCGCCATTCCCGCCCGCGTCCTCGCCTTCATGGCCGACGCCGAGGCAGAGCTCTTCCGCGTCGGCGTGCCGGTCAAGACGCGCCATAACGAGGTCGCGCCCGGTCAGTATGAAATCGCCCCGTTGTTCGAGACGTCGCATATTGCCAGCGATCACCAGATGGTGCTCATGGAAATCCTGCGCCGCGTGGCCGAGCGACACGGGTTGAAGGCGTTGCTGCACGAGAAACCGTTCGCCGGGGTGAACGGGAGCGGCAAGCACAACAACTGGTCGATGGCGACCGACACCGGCGTCAACCTGCTGGATCCGCAGGATGACACCCACACCAACATGCAGTTCCTGACCTTCCTCTGCGCGGTGATCCGCGCCGTTGATATTCACGCCGACCTGCTCCGCGCCTGCATCGCGGCGGCGGGAAACGACCACCGGCTCGGCGCCAACGAGGCGCCGCCGGCGATCATCTCGATCTTTCTCGGCGATATGCTCACCGATATCCTCAATCAGGTGGAGCAGGGGCTGCCGAAGCGGACGCTCAAGGGCGGCATGCTCGATCTCGGTGCCAGCACGCTCCCCGATCTGCCGCGCCATTCCGGCGATCGCAACCGCACCTCGCCGTTTGCGTTCACGGGCAACAAGTTCGAATTCCGCGCCGTCGGCTCGACGGCGTCGGTGGCGTGGCCGAACACGGTACTCAACACCATCGTCGCTGAATCGCTCGACTATCTCGCCAGCGAGCTGGAGAAGGCGGCCGGCGCCAACCCATCCGCCGCCAGGATGCAGGCTGCCGTGCTCGGCGTGCTCAAGAAAACGATCAAGGAGCACAAGCGTGTCTGCTTCGATGGCGATGGCTACTCGCCAGACTGGCACGCCGAAGCCGCCCGGCGCGGACTGCCGCACCTGCGCGATTCGGTGGACGCCTTCCCGGTGTTGAAGGCGAAAAAGACCGTCGACCTGTTCAAGAAATACGGTGTGCTCACCAAGGCCGAAGTCGAGTCACGCTACCACATCGCCGTCGAGAAGTATGTCAAGCAGCTCGGCATCGAAGTCGAAATGATGATCACGATGACCCGCACGATGATCCTGCCGGCGGCGCTGCGACACCAGACGCTGCTGGCCGCCGCGGTGACGGCGACGGAAAACGCCGGTGTCGATTGCGACGACACCGTGAAGTCGCTCGAAGCGTTTGCCGGACTGGTCACCGCTGTCCGCACGGCACTCGTGGTCGTGGAAACGACGGCGGCGCATGACGACGACGATCCGCTCCGTCACGCGACGCATTTCCGCTCCAAGGTGCGGCCGGCGATGGCGACACTGCGCGAGGCGGTCGATGAACTGGAAACGCACGTCGCGGCGGATCTCTGGCCGATGCCGACGTATCGGGAATTGTTGTTCCTCAAGTAGCGGTCGCTTCAGCAGCAGCGACTGAAGCCACCGCCGTAACGTCCCTTGAGGTAGTCGTCGAAATACTCCCGCTCGCTTGGCACCGGGCACTCGGGATGGTGCACGCGGAGATGTTCCAGATACGCGTCGTAGTTGGGCATGCCGCTGACGCGTTTCACCAGCGTCATGGCACGGCGGATCAGGCCGTTCGCGGTACCCACGGCAACGTGCATCACGCCACTCCTTCCGCCGCTGCCGCGATCGCCGGCGCCCGCACGCCTTGCAGCCACACCCGGGCTGACGTGACCACCACCGCCCACGTGATCACCAGGAAGACGCCACAGAGCAGGGCATCGATCCGGTCATTGAAGATGAACCGGGCACCTTTCGCGGCACCGAGCGTTCCGGACGCGATGTTGGCGGCGGTCTCTGCGGCATGCGCGAGGAAGCCCAGATGCGGATCGGCGGCGAACATCTTCTGCCACGCCGCGGTCGACGTGATCGCAAGCAGCCAACTCAACGGCAGCAGCGTGACCCAGGCGTAACGCGCGCGATGCGCGCGGATGATCAGCGTCGTGCCGACCGAAAGGGCGACCGCGGCGAGCAACTGGTTGGCGATCCCGAACAGGGGCCAGAGCGAGTTGATCCCGCCCAGCGGATCGGTGACACCCTGGATCAGGAACCATCCCCACGCCGCGACGATCAGCGCCGACGCCAGGATCGTGCTCGGATACGATGACGTGCGGCCCAGCGGTTGCCAGAGGTGGCCGCCGAGTTCCTGGATCATGAAGCGCCCGACGCGGGTGCCGGCGTCGATGGAAGTCAGGATGAACAGCGCCTCGAACATGATGGCGAAGTGGTACCAGAGCGCGGTGAGTGACGTGCCGAACGCGCCGGAAAAGATCTGCGCCATCCCCACGGCCAGCGTCGGGGCGCCACCGGTGCGCCCGAGCAGGGTCGTTTCACCCATCGACCTCGCCACCGCGGCCATCTGGCCCGGTGCCAGCGTGAATCCCCAGTGCTGTACGGCCTGCACCGCGCTATCGGCGTTGCCGCCGAGCAGCGCGATCGGCGCATTCATCGCGAAGTACACGCCCGGATCGAGAATCGATGCGGCGCAGATCGCCATCACCGCGACGAATGATTCCATCAGCATCGCACCGTAACCGATGACGCGGGCGTCGCTTTCCCGGTCGAGCATCTTCGGCGTGGTGCCGCTCGACACCAGCGAGTGGAAGCCGGAGATGGCACCACAGGCGATGGTGATGAAGCAGAATGGGAAGAGCTTGCCGGCGAACACCGGTCCCGTCCCATCGATGAAGCGCGTGATGGCGGGAAGCCGGAGCGTGGGCAACGTGAGCATGATACCGAGCGCAAGTGCGGCGATCGTGCCGATCTTGATGAAGGTCGAGAGATAGTCGCGCGGTGCCAACAGCATCCAGACTGGCAGCACCGACGCCACAAAGCCATACCCCATCAGGCCCCACGAGATCGTCGTGGCGCTCAACGTGAACACCGGTGCCAACGTGGGCGACGCCGCCACCCAGCGTCCGGCCACCAGGGCGAAGAGCAGCAGGATCACGCCGCCCGCGGTCGCCTCGAGCGTCTTGCCGGGGCGGATCACCTTCATCCAGAAACCCACGCCGAGGGCGATCGGGATGGTACAAAGAATGGTGAAGACGCCCCACGGCGATTCGGCCAGCGCCTTCACCACGATCAACGCCAGCACGGCGAGCAGGATCACCATGATGGCGAGGATCGCCACCATGGCAAGCATGCCGGTCACGGGACCGATCTCTTCCTTCGCCATCTGGCCGAGCGACTTGCCGTCGCGGCGCACCGAACCGGCGAGGATGACGAAGTCCTGCACCGCGCCGCCGAGAATTACGCCGACGACGATCCAGATCGTGCCTGGCAGGTAGCCGAACTGCGCGGCGAGGACCGGACCAACCAGCGGGCCGGCACCGGCGATGGCGGCGAAGTGATGGCCAAAGAGCACCCAACGCGAGGTCGGGACATAGTCGCGGCCGTTGGCGAGACGGTGCGCCGGCGTGATGCGGCGGTCGTCGAGTCGGGCGACCGTGTTGGCGAGAAACCGGCTGTAGAATCGGTAGGCGATCAGGTAGGAGCAGACGGCGGCGAGCACGAGCCATGCGGCATTGACGGTTTCGCCGCGGTGGAGCGCGAGCATGGACCAGCCGGAGGCGCCGGCGACCGCCACGAGGATCCAGATGATGGCGGCCATTTCATCAAGGTAACGCGCGCCGTGCCGGGGGCGTGGCCCCGGGGCCCCACGATCCTGTCCTGGCGGCTTGCTCGTCGCCCGAACGGCCCGTAGCTTCGCAGTCCATGCCCTTTGCACACGGAGGCCGTCCGGAGCCATGGCTGGCCGAATCTGCCGCGTCGGCCGCACCGGCGACCCTGACCGAGCCGAAGCCCACTTCCCACAAGGAGGGCTCGGAGCGTCGCGTCGCACTGGTGACGGGGGGTGCCACCGGGCTCGGCCGGACCATCGCGCTCGAGTTCGGCCGGACCGCCTGCAAGGTGGCGTTCTGCTGGTATGAGATGGATGGCCGCGAGGTCGAGGCGAATGCGCTGCTCACCGAAACGACGCTCTCGGCGATGGGCGTTGACGTCTACGCCTCGCGGTGCGACGTACGCGACCGCAACCAGGTCGACCGCTTTGTCGCCGACGTGCACGATCGTTTTGGCGCCGTACACAACCTGGTCAACAACGCCGGCATTTCGCATGACGGCGCGCTGTGGCGGCTCACGCCGGCGGCATGGAATTCGGTAATGGACACCAACGTGACCGGCGCCTTTCACTGCATTGCCGCGTGCGCGCCGATCTTCCGCCAGCAGCACACCGGGAAGATCGTCAACGTGTCAGCCCATCAGGCGATGCGCCCCGGGTTCGGCGTGGCGTCCTATGCGGCCAGCAAGGCGGCGCTGGAGGGATTGACGCGTGCGGCCGCCGTCGAGCTGGGGCCCTCGAACGTCAACGTGAATGCGGTGGCACCAGGCTTCATCCATACCGAGCGCCTCGATCAGCTGCCGCGCGACCTGATCGAACGCACCCGCAAGCGTGCCGTACTGGGCCGCCTCGCCGAACCCGAGGACATCGCGCGGGTGATCACCTTCCTCTGTTCCGATGCCGCTCAGCACATCACCGGACAGACCATTGTGGTAGACGGGGGTCTCTCACTGGAATAGCTTACGACGGGTGACCACAACCACGCGCCTGTTGCGCCGCGCCACGCTTGCTGCGGCCTCGATTGTCATGACAACGCTCGTCGGCGGCAGCTGCGCCCGCGCCCAGACCAGCCCCACGACCGCCAAGCCCCTTGCCGCGCCGGCACTGCTGCTGGCACCACTCGCCGGCCAACCGGTCGCGGTCCTGCCGGCGACCTACGTCATCAGCGACGGCAATGTGACGGGGATCCCGCCAGCGCGCCTGGCGCAACTGGCATGGGTCGATTCGGTGATCGGCGAGGCGCTCCAGACCCGCGGGCCCGAGGCCCGGTGGCTGCTCCCCGCGGAACTGCGGCGCGTCGCCAGGCGCGCCCCTGGCATGATCACCGATCCTGACCAGATGGGCCAGGCGTCGATGCGGTTTGCAAGTCTCAAGAAGGTTCCCGACCCACTGTTCGCCAACATCCGGTCATTGGTGGCGATGACGGGAAGTCGCTTCGTGATGATTCCGGCAGCGTTCCGTTTCAGCCAGACCGCCGATGGTGTCCAGGTGGAGGCAACGCTGGTGCTCGCCGATGCCCGCTCCGGGTTGATCCCGTGGCGGAGCTCACCGGTCGCGACCGGCGCGACCGCCGCCGCCGCGCTGGCCGCGACGATCGCCCGGATCCTGCCGGACGCACGCTGACGTGGCGTACGACATCACCCTGATCCCGGGTGACGGAATCGGTCCCGAAATCACCGACGCCACATTGCAGGTCCTCCAGGCGACACGGCTTCCCTTCGCCTGGGATCGGCAATTGGGCGGCACGGCGGCCGTCGTCGCCACCGGTGATCCGCTTCCCGAGGCAACACTGGCAAGCATCCGGCGCACCCACCTGGCGCTCAAGGGACCGCTTACCACACCGGTCGGTGGCGGTTTCCGCTCGATCAATGTCGCGCTGCGCCAGGCATTCGAGTTGTACGCCAACGTGCGTCCCGCCAGGACGATCGTGCCCGGCGGGCGATTCGACGGGATCGACATCGTGCTGGTGCGCGAAAACCTCGAAGGCCTCTACATCGGCCAGGAGCGCTGGGTCGAACGTGACGGCGACCCACACGGTCAGGCCGAATCGGTCGCGGTGGTGACGCGCAGCGGGTCCGAGCGCGTGATTCGTTACGCCTTCGACTACGCCGGGAAGCACGGCCGGAAGAACGTGACGGTGGTGCACAAGGCAAACATCCTCAAGCACACTTCCGGCCTCTTCCTCGAGGTCGGGCGCGAGATCGCCAGGGAATACCAGGGCCGGGTGTCGATGAACGAGCTGATCGTCGACAACTGCGCCATGCAATTGGTGCTGCGACCGGAGCAGTTCGACGTGATCGTCACGACCAACCTGTTCGGTGACATCCTCAGCGATGAAATCGCCGGGCTGGTCGGCGGGCTGGGGCTCGCACCCGGCGGCAACATCGGTGCGCACGCGGCGATCTTTGAAGCGGTGCACGGTTCGGCGCCCGACATCGCCGGCTTGGGTGTCGCGAATCCGTCGGCCCTGATCCTTGCCGCCGCGATGATGCTCGATCACGTTGGCGAGACCGACGCGGCCGATCGGGTGCGGCGCGCGATCGTCGCCACGATCGTCGCCGATCGCGTCCGGACGCGCGACCTCGGCGGAACCGCCAGCACGAAGGAGTTCGGCGATGCCGTCGCCCGCCGGGTGGCGTGAGGTTCCCTGCATCGAATGCGGCCGGTTCGTTGCGGGGATCGACTTTGTCGAGCGGTGTCCGGAGTGTCTTGAACGGCGCAAGCAGCGCGCCGGACGGCTGGCATCCCGTGCCGCGATCGTTGCGACGATACTGGTGTCGGCATGGATATTCTGGCGAACGCCGAATACCGCCCTCGCGCGCTGGTACGCGGGTATCGGTATCGGTGCAACGTACTTTCTGGTGCGGTTGATCACGAAACGAATCGCGATGGAGGTGTTACCATGAGCCGGAAGCTGAGCGCTGGGAGCTGGGGGCTGCTCCAATTGATGCTGGCCGTCGCGGTCGGTGCGCAGAGTACTGCGTCTCCACCGACCTCCGTCACACTGTTCAACTCGGGCCGCGTGCTGGTGCGGCGGACGCTGCCGCTCGCGGTGCCGAACGGTTTGTCCGCGCTGTCGCTCGGACTCGGCGTGTTCGATCCGGTGTCGTTGACCACACTCGACCCCGGCGTCACGGTGACCGGGGTTCGTTTCGATCCGTCGTCGTCCGAGGAGGCCTTGCTGCGCCGCAGCGTGGGGCGCCACTTCCAGTTTCCGCGCGCTCCGAACGGAACCGTCTCCGCGACGTTGATCGCGCTCGACCCCGAGCGGTGGAAGTACGATTCCAGCGGCAAGGTGGTCTTCGGGCGGCCCGGCCAGATTCAGTGGCCGGCCGAGCTGGTCCCGACCGCGCCGACCACCGACGTGACACTGCGAAGCGATCGCGCCCGCCAGAGCATCAAGGTGATGTACGAGACATCGGGCGCGGCATGGAACGCGTCCTACCGGATCTTCCTCGGACCACAGGGGCGTGTCGAAGGGGTGGCGGCCATTGGCGCCGGTCCGCTCAACCTCGCGGACGTCGAAGTGCAGTTGCTGGCGGGCGACATCGGTCGTGCGCCGCAACCGCAAGTGTTTGCCAAGGCGATGCAGGCGGCGGGGCGGGTGGATGCGAACGCCGCGTACATCGAAGGCGTTCCGACGAACGAATCCGTGGGCGACGTGCATATCTACACGCTGCCGTCCCGCCTCTCGTTCCTTCCGGGGTTGCAGCTCACGGTCCCGCTCTTCGAACCCACGCCCGCGCGCGGCGAGCGAACGCTGACCGCCGGCGGCGGCCTGCCGTATTACGGTGGGTTCGAGCAACAACAGAGTGAGGATGAGACACCCGTGCCGGTCGAAGTTGCCTACCGATTCGAGCGCAAGGCGGGGACGCCATTCGGTGACTTGGTGCTCGCGGGCGGTGGCGTAAGCCTGTTCGATGCTGACAATGCCGGCCGGCTACAACTGATCGGCCAGGGCGCGATCGGCCACACGCCGGCGGGGAAAGAGTTGCTCATTCCGACGGGCACCGCGTTTGACGTGACCGCCAGGCGGGTCCAGACCGACTTCAGCACGACCCGCTCGGTCGTTCCGAACCGGCCGACGCGAGTCATCGCGCTCGCGTCGTACCGCGTCACGTTGCAGAATGCCAAGGACTCCGCCGTAGTGGTGGACGTGCGCGAGGATCGCGGTGGTGAGTGGTCGGTGGTCGAGAGTTCCGTGCCGTCGCAGAAGCGCTCGTCGACGCGTGTCGTCTTCCCGGTGACGATTCCCGCCAAGGGCACCACGGTGCTCACCTATCGCGTTCGCGTGGTGTGGTGAGTCGAGTCACCATTCTGCACTGCGCGGACCTGCATTTCGGGCACGACGTCGATCTCGAGCAGATCGCCGGGCTCGAGCGGCTGGCCGCCGATGTGGGCCCGAGCGCCGTGGCGATCGCCGGCGACATCACGCAGCGCGCACGCCATGGCGAATTCCAGCGCGCGCTGGTGTTCGTGCAGTCGCTCCGGCGCTTGGCGCCCACGCTGATCGTGCCCGGCAATCACGATGTGCAATGGTGGGCTACGCCGTTCGATCTGATCGGCGCCGGCCCCAAGTACGAGAAGTACCGCCGGTATTTTGGCGGCGATCTCACGCCAACCCTGGTGATCGACGGCGCGATCCTCTGCGGCGTGCTGACCAGTTACGGCGTCGTGGCAGGGTCGCTGACGCCGAACCTCAACGACATGGCGGTGAAGGGGCACCTCCCGGGACGCGAAACCGAGCGGGCGGCGATCCGGTTCGCCGAGGAGAGTCCGGAGTTGCTGCGGGTGATGGTGATGCACCAGAACCTGCTGCGCGGGCGCATCTCCGAGCGGATGGGGCTGGCGCACTGGCGGCGGGCATGGCGCAACGTGATGGCCAGTGGCGTCGATCTGGTGTTGTGCGGCCACGATCACGAAGAGCGCGCTGGCACCCTCCCCAACGGCGCCGTCGTCGCCACGGCGGGTACGCACACATCGCGGACGCGCGGGCGCCGACCGTCCGCGTGTAACCTGATTGTGGTGGACGCCACGTCGATCACGGTGCGGCATTACGTCTGGCACGCGGGCGATCACGTCTTCCACGCGGGCCCGGACGTCGTCTTCCCGCGGCCGCGCGTGGCGGAGTTGCAGGGCACGGGCGGATAAACTCGCGCAACTCACGCTGCCGCTCGACCTCGGCGACCGCCTCTTCGGTCTTGGCCTCCAGCCCGGTACTGCTGTCACGCTCACTCACAACCGCACCGTCCTGATCAGCTGGCGCGCGACGAGCGGGCTGCGATTGCATGCCGGATACGCGTCGGCGCCCGACGAGGTCCTGCGCGCGATCGTGCGTTTTCTGGCGCGGCGCGTGCCTCGCGCCGAACGTGTTGCCGCCCGGCGGATCTTCATGGCGTTTCCCGTCGAGCAACACGTGGCATCACGTCCGGAGCGTCCCCGCCCGCCGCGGCCGATCGCCGCCGCTGATCAGCCGCTGATCGATCGCCTGACCCTGGTGCACGAGCTCCTCAACGCGCGCCACTTCGCCAGTATTCTCGGCGCGATCCCGATCCGCATTTCCGAGCGGATGCGGAGCCGACTCGGCGAGCTGCGAGCGTCGCGAAGCGGCGCCCCGGTCGAGATCATCCTCTCCCGGCGACATATCCGGCGGGATGGCTGGGATGCCGCGTGCGACACGCTGCTGCACGAGATGGTGCATCAGTGGCAGGCGGAAAACGGGCATGCCCTGGACCATGGCAGGGAGTTCCGTCGCAAGGCCAACGAAGTCGGCATCACGCCGAGGGCGGTGGCGGACCTGCGATAGATGAGCGACGAGCGAATCGCGTGGGTCTCGCGTCTCTCGTCTCTCTTCTCTCTTCTGTCCCGCTGTTCTATGTTCCCCGCGGCAACATTCGCGAGGTTTTCATGGCCGGATCCGCCGAGTACACAGGTGTCGACTTTTATGACATGGACGGGCTCCTTTCCGAAGAGGAACGGGCCGTTCGCGACACCGTGCGCGCGTGGGTGGATGAGCATCTCATGCCGGTCATCGGCGAGTGCTACATCGAGGGAAAGTTCCCCAAGCAACTGATCCCGGGGATGGCGGAACTGGGCCTGTTCGGCGCCAACCTGCCGGAAGAGTATGGTTGCGCCGGGCTCAACAACGTCGCCTACGGCCTGATCATGCAGGAGCTGGAGCGCGGCGACAGCGGCATCCGGTCGTTCGCGTCGGTGCAGGGCGCGCTGGTCATGTACCCGATCTTCAGCTTCGGCTCGGACCAACAGAAGAAGCACTGGTTGCCGCGACTCGCGTCAGGCCAGGAGATCGGCTGTTTCGGGCTCACCGAACCCGATTTCGGGTCGAATCCCAGCGGCATGATCACCACCGCTCGCGAGACCGCCGATGGCTGGCTGCTCAACGGTGTCAAGATGTGGATCACCAACGGATCGCAGGCGACCGTGGCGATCATCTGGGCCAAGACCGGCGACGTGAATGATGCCAGTTCGATTCGCGGCTTCATCGTGCCGGCGAGCACGCCGGGTTACACGGGCAAGGACCAGAAGGGAAAGTTGTCGTTGCGGGCGTCGGACACGAGCGAGATACACTTGGCGGATGTGCGTCTGCCCAAGGACGCCATCCTGCCGAAGTCGGCCGGGATCAAGTCACCGCTGATGTGCCTGACACAGGCGCGCTATGGCATTGCCTGGGGCGGCGTGGGTGCGGCAATGGCGTGCTACGACGAGGCCCGACGTTACGCGCTCAACCGGATCATGTTCGGCAAGCCGATTGGCCAGACGCAGATCCAGCAGGAACGCCTCGCCGACATGCTCACCGAAATCACCAAGGCGCAGTTGCTGGCGCTCCAGCTCGGTCGCCTTAAGGATCAGGGGAAGGCGACTCCAGCGCGCGTCTCGCTCGCCAAGCGCAACAACGTCAGCATGGCGTGCGACATCGCCCGCGAAGCGCGCCGCCTGCTCGGCGCCAACGGGATCCTGATCGAGTATCACTCGATGCGGCATCTCGCCAATCTGGAGTCGGTCTACACCTACGAAGGAACGCACGACATGCATTCGCTGATCCTGGGCCAGGAGATCACCGGCCTGGCGGCCTATTGAAAATCGCCGTCTGCCTCCGTCGCACCCCCGACACGACCGCCAAGATCGTGATCGCGGCCGGCGGAACATCGATCGATGAAACCGGGGTCAAGTTCGTGCCGAATCCCTACGATGAATACGCCATCGAGGCGGCCATCGCGCTGAAGGAGAAGGCGGGCGCCGGCGAAACCGTCGTCGTCGCACTCGGCGCTGACAGCGTGCAGGAAACGCTGCGCACCGCTCTCGCGATGGGAATCGACCGCGCGGTGCACCTCCAGGGGAACGCCTCCGCCGACGGCCTCGAGAACGCGCGCGCGCTGGCGGATCACGTGCGTGGCGGTGGCTACGATCTGGTGCTCTTCGGCAAGTTGGCGGTCGACGACTACGGCCAGCAGACCGGTGCGATGGTCGCGGAACTGCTTGAACTGCCATGCGCGACCGCGATCACCATGCTCGAGATCGCCGATGGTCGCGCGACGGTGGAGCGCGAGGTCGAAGGTGGCGTGGAACAGGCGACCTGCGCGCTGCCTGCCGTGTTCACCTGCGATAAGGGCCTCAACAACCCGCGCCTGCCATCGCTCAAGGGCATCATGGCCGCCAGGAAGAAGCCATTCGACATCGCGCCGGTGACGGTGGCGGCGGGTGCCGTAACCGTCGCATCACTCGTGCTCCCGCCTGAGCGCGCCGCGGGACGGATCGTTGGCGAAGGTGCCGCGGCGGTGCCGGCGTTGATGCAGTTGCTGGTGTCCGACGCGAAGGTGATCTGACCATGGCGAACGTTCTCGCGGTCCTCGAAGTACGCAACGGCGCCCTCCGGAAGGGGTCGGCCGAGTTGCTCGCCGCGGCGCGACGTCTGGCCGACGCCTCTGGCGGCACGGTGGACGCCCTGGTCTGTTCCACCGGTGCCGTGAACACCGATACGCTCGGCGCCGCCGGTGCGGATCGTGTGCTCAGTGCATCGCATGCCGACTTCGCGAACTACTGCCCCGACGGGACCGTGGCGACCGTGGCATCGGTGTCGGCGCAGTACCGTGCGATCGTGGTGTCGGCGAGCGCTACCGGCAAGGACTTGGCACCACGCATTGCCGCCCGGATCAACGCGCCGTGTGCCATGGACGTCACGTCGGTCGACCTGTCGGGCGACACCATTCGTGTTGTGCGCCCCGTGTACGCCGGGAAGGCACTGCAGACCGTCGATCTCCGTGGCAGTACCGTGATCGCCGTGCGCCCCGGCGCGTACGCGGGACTGGGCGCGGGCAAGGCCGGCGCGAACGTATCCATCACGGTGCCGCCGTTCACCAAGCGACTTGACGTGACGGGCATCCGCACCGCGAACACGGGATTGCTCGACGTGGCCGAAGCGCGGGTCGTGATTTCGGGTGGCCGCGGGCTCGGTGACCCGAAGCATTTCGTGTTGCTCGAGGAACTCGCGGCGGCGTTTGGTGGTGAAGCAGCCGTTGGCGCATCGCGTGCGGTGGTCGATGCGGGATGGGCCGAACACGGTGCGCAGGTGGGGCAGACCGGCAAGACCGTCGCCCCGGAGCTCTACATCGCCGTCGGCATCTCGGGCGCAATTCAGCATCTCGCCGGTATGCGCACCGCGAAGGTGATCGTCGCGATCAATCGCGACAAGGATGCGCCGATCTTCAAGGTCGCGGACTACGGCATTGTGGGCGACTTGTTCGAGGTGGTTCCCGCGTTGACTGCGGCGGTGAAGCAGGTGAAGGCGCATTAACCCCGAACCCGGAGCCCGTCCGTGGGCGTAGTGCTTCCCGTTCGTCACCAGGCGCCGCTTCCCACCACCCTCATCCGGGCCGAGACGCCACGCGCCGAGGCGATCGAACTCGATGTCCTGATCGTGGGTGGTGGGCCTGCCGGGCTCGCGTGCGCCATCCAGCTCGCCAGGAGTGCGCCGGACCTGGGCGTCGGCGTGCTCGAAAAGGCCGGCTCGCTCGGCGAACATTCACTCTCCGGTGCCGTCATCAATCCGATCGCGCTGCGCGCCCTCTTTCCCGACAAGCCGGACAGTGAGTTCCCGTTTCGTCAACGGGTCGAGGGCGAGGCCGTCTACTTCATGACGGCCGCCGGATCCCTGCGTATTCCGACGCCGCCCACCATGAAGAATCATGGCAACTATACCGTCTCGCTGTGTGAACTCGTGCGCTGGCTCGGGGAACAGGCCGAGGCGCTCGGCGTCAACATTTTCCCGGGGTTCCCGGCCGAGTCGTTGTTGGTGGATGGGCAGCGGGTGATCGGGGTGCGCACGGTTGCTGGTGGCCTCGATCGTGACCGCAACCCCACCGACGTGTTCCAGGAACCGACCGACCTGACGGCGAAGGTTGTCGTACTCGCCGAAGGGACGCGTGGGCCGCTGGCGCAGGCGTGGCGGGACTGGCAGCAGGTTGGCAGCGACAATCCGCAGATCTTTGCCCTGGGCGTCAAGGAGGTCTGGGAAATCCCTCAGCCGCTCGACCGGGTCATCCACACCCTGGGCTGGCCGTTGCCGCGGGACGCCTTTGGTGGGTCGTGGTGCTACCCGATGGGTCCGAACCAGGTATCGATCGGACTGGTGGTGGGACTCGATTACCACGACGCCGGGCTCGACGTGCATGAATCGCTTCAGCGCATGAAGCTGCACCCACTCTTCCGCGGGTTGCTGCAGGGAGGTACGCTACTCGAGTGGGGCGCCAAGACGATTCCCGAGGGTGGCTACTATGCGATCCCGCATCGTCTCAGCGGCGACGGCGTGATGATGATCGGCGACACGGCAGGGTTGGTGGACGTGCCGTCGCTCAAGGGAATTCACTACGCCATGGAATCGGGCATGCTCGCGGCCACGGCGATCGTGGCGGCGTTGCAGCAACACGGCGGCGGTGGCGGCGCGCACCTCGCGGCCTACGATCAGGCAGTGCGGCAGTCGCGCATCGTGGGCGACATGCACGTCACCCGGAACATGCGACTTGCATTCAAGGATGGCTTCGTTGGTGGCGTGGTGAAGGCCGGGCTGATGACCATAAGCCGCGGCGCGTTCCCCGGTGGCAGGATCGCCATGGCCGCCGACGCTGAGGCCCCGCGCGAGACCCACGCCGACACGCCATTCGTGCCGGACAACGTGTTGACGTTCAGCAAGGTGGATGCGGTGTTCAAGTCCGGCAACGCGACACGTGACACGATCCCATCGCACCTGGTGGTCGGCCGCGACATCACCGGCGACGTCGCCGACTTCTACGCGCATCTCTGCCCGGCGGGCGTGTACGAGCGGCAGGGTGATACCCTGCGGGTCAACCCGCCGAACTGCGTGGATTGCAAGGCGACCGACGTGCTCGGGCCCCGGTGGACGCCACGCGAAGGCGGCAGTGGCCCCAGGTACCGGCTGATGTGAACGCGGCACTCCCGGAATCCCCGTTGCGCCGCTTCTGGTCCTGGATCAGCAAGCCGCCGGACGAAATTCTCGCCGACGCGGCACGCGACGGCGAGCTGATGGTCGCGCGCCTGCGCGTATTCGTCACCGTGTTCCTCACGGTCAGTCCGGTGATCGGGTTGCTGCTGGATCGCGATCCGACCGAGAACTGGATCGGTCTCGGCGTCGCGCTCACCTTCATCGTCGTGGCCCTCGTCCTCGCCGCGGTGGTCAACCGGACGCCGTACAGCGCCCAGGTCTCGATGATTTCGGCGATCACCGACGTGTCACTGGTCTCGCTTGGATTGCTGGCCTTCTGGCTGGTCGGCCGGCCACTCGTCACCAGTAACTCCCGGGTGCTCTTCGAATGCTATTTCCTGGCGATCGGTGCATCGGCGCTGCGCTACGATGCGCGGGTGACCGTCGTGGCGGGCCTCGCCGCGATTATCGAACACCTCGGCCTGTCGTGGCTGGTGGCCGCCACGGCGCCCGCCAAGGCGCTCTCGCGCGATGCACCGGCCTATGGCGACTTTTCGTGGACGAGCCAGGTCTCGCGCGCCCTGATTCTGGTCAGCATGACCTTTGTAGCGCTCGAGCTGGTGCGGCGGGCGCAACGACTCCGGCGTCTGAGCACCGGCGACCGGCTCACCGGCCTCTTCAATCGTGCCTATGCCGAGGAGTACCTCACCAATGAAGTGCTGCGCACGTCGCGGAGTGACTCCGCGCTGCTGATCGGCATGCTTGACGTCGATCACTTCAAGCTGTTCAACGACACCCACGGCCACGCCGCGGGCGATGCCGCGCTCAAGCACGTCGCCTCGGCATTGCGCAGCAAGGTGCGACGCAGTGACCTCATTGCGCGCTACGGTGGTGAAGAATTCCTGATCGTGCTCCCCGGTACGGGAACGGCGAGCGGACTCGAGAAGCTCGAGGAGATTCGCGTGCACATCGCGCTCCAGGAATTCACCCTGCCGCGCGGTGGCCGCGAGAAACTGACCGTATCGATCGGTGCGGCCTCCTGGCATGACGACGGTAAGACCGTGGATGAGCTCCTCGATGTGGCTGACGCCCGCCTCTATGCCGCGAAAAACGCCGGGCGCAATCGCGTGGTCGGGCCCTAGCGGCGGTTCCCCGTGGCCACGCTCGCCACGACCGCGATCACCAGCACCGCGACAATCACCGCGAGCGACGCGAGCGACGGCACGGTGACCCACTTTTCGAGCAGCATCTTGGCGCCCACGAGCAGCAGCACTGTCGCGACGCCGAATCGCAGGTACACGAATCGCGTCAGCATCGCGGCCAGGACAAAAAACAGCGCCCGCAGCCCGACGATGGCAAAGACATTCGACGTGTAGATCAGGAACGGGTCCCGCGTGATCGCGAAGATCGCGGGGATCGAGTCGGTGGCGAACACCAGGTCGGTCCACTCGATCACGAGCACCACCAGCAGCAGCGGTGTCGCCAGCAGCTTGCCGTTGGCCCGCACGAAGAATGCATTGCCGTCGAAGCGCTCGCTGAGAGGCAGCACCCGCCGGGCGGCCCGTACCATCGGGTTGCGGTCGAGGTTGGCGTCGGCAGCGTCGGGTTTCGCGAGCATCTTGACGGCGGTGACGATCAACAGCCCGCCAAAGAGGTAGATCACCCAGTGGAACTCATGCAGGATCAACGTTCCCGCAGCGATCACGATGCCCCGCATTGCCATCGCGCCGAGGATGCCCCACTTGAGCACCGTTGGCTGTAACGCGGCCGGGACGGCGAAATAGTGCAGCACCATGATGAACACGAGCAGATTGTCGACGGAAAGCGAAAACTCCACGACGTAGCCGGTCGCAAACTGGAGCGCCTCGGCGCGCCCTTCGTACCACCAGACGACGCCGCAGAACAGTGCCGCGACCGCAACCACCGTAAGGCTCCACCAGGTGGACCGTCGGATCGAGGGCGTCGGGACGCGGGCGGCGAACCCGAGATCGACGGCGAGCAGCGTCACGACCGTCGCGACGAAGATCAGCCAGATCGCCGCCGAGTGGCCGGCGATCATCAGTGCAGCCGGCGGCGGCGCTTCTCGCGCACGCCTCCGCCTGGGACGCTCGTCGTCGCGGCCGGCAAGGCGGCCGCCGCCCCGCCACTGATCCCGGCTGCACGCCGCTCCGTCATGGTACCTCGAGAGGTCAGGGCCAGCAGGCCCGCGCGCCGCTTGCGCTGCCGACGCACCAAACGCTAAACTGTTTTTGTGGAATAGGTTAGCCCCGTCTGTGGAGGCTTCGATGAAGCACCTGGTGTTGACTGCAGCCGCGTTGGGTATGTTGTCGGTCGCGCCCGACACGACAGCCGCGCAACTGTTCGATCGGATGTCCAACCCCAAGGTCACCGTCACGATCAATCATCCGCCAGGACTCGGCCTCCCGGTCAATCAGCTCGCATTCGGGCCGGCCACGGGGCGGCGTTCGGACGAGATCGTCGACGCACTCCAGGCCGATTTTGTTCGCTCCGGGATGCGAGTGCTCGACCGGCGCAACCTGCAGAACACGCTCGCCGAACATCAGCTCAATTACGGTGGGTATGTCGATCAGCAGACGGCAGTGCAGATGGGAAAGTTCCTCGGGGCGACCGCGATGATCGTGGTTGACGTCTCGCGCGCAGCGACCGAACGACAGCCGACGAGCACGAAGACAACCGATAGCCACAACGTGGTGCACACCACGTGGCATTCAAGGACCAAGGCCTACCTCAAGGTGTCGTTGCAGACGATCGACCTGAAGACCGGGCAGCTGTTTCAGGCGGAAGTGTTCGACAGGAACGCCGAGATGGAGAACACCGTTGAGGAAACCTGTTGCGCCGAGTACCCCTCGGAATTCCGGGTGTTTGACCTGGTCGTGGAGCAGGTGGTCGGCGAGGTACACCGCCTCTTCCTGGTCTGGTCCGAGCCGCAGCAGCTCTACTTCTTCGCCGACAAGGACTGCCGCATGAACCTGGCGTATGACCTGCTGAAATCGGGCGATACGTCGGGGGCGGACCGGCAGTCGGCCGAGAACATCGAGACCTGCAGGTCCACGCCGAACATCAATGACAAGCAGCTCGCCCACAGCTATTACAACGTCGGTTTGGTGGCGTTCCTTGAGGGCAAGTACGCCAAGGCGCTGGACTACTTCGAGCAGGCGCAGAAGGTGAAGGACATCGGTATTACGACCGACGCGATGACGCAGCTCCGCCGGGCGAAGCAGGCTAGCGACGACTTGCGGGCGTTCGAAGCTCGTCGGGCCGCGGCACTCAATCCGGCGCCGGCCGCGGCGACCGGTGTGGACGCAGTGGCCACCGCGCCCCAGGCGACCGCGAAGGACTCCGCGTCGCCGAAGGGAACTCCTGCCGCGCGCCTCAAGGCGCTGAACGAGGTCTACCAGCAGGGACTGATCACCAAAGCGGAGTACGAAAAGAAGAAGGCCGAAATCCTGCGGGATATGTAGCCGCCGCCGCCGCGGGTCAGGCCATCAGCTGAAGCGAATCGCCGAGACGGTGGAATTGGCAGGTAGTGCGTCGCGGCCTGCCGGAACGATCACCAAGCCATCCGCCCGGACCAGCGACATCAGCATTCCGGAACCCTGCGCCCCGGTCAACTCCGCTGTCGGCCGGTTGCCGTCGTCGTGCCACTCGAACCGAACCCGCAGGTACTGGTCGAGTGTTGCGTCACGCCGCACTTCCCCTCGAAGCACCGCGCGCATCCGCGGCGGGAATGGATCGCGATGTCCCGCCATGCGCCGGATCGCCGGCCGGCCAAAGAGTTCGAAGGTCACCATCGCGCTGACCGGGTTGCCGGGCAACGCCAGCCACGGCCGTCCGTCGGGAAACGTCCCGAACACCGTCGGCCCGCCGGGACGCATGCGCACGCGGTCGAACGCGGTACCAACCTGACAGGCCGCCATCACCGCGCGGACATGGTCGTGGTCGCCCACGCTCACGCCGCCCGCGGTGATCAGCAGGTCAACGTCATCAGCCGCGTCGATCAGGCGCCGAAGCTCCTGCGGATCGTCCCGCGCGATGCCCAAAGGCACCGCGATACCGCCGGCATGCCGCACCAGCGCGGCGAGCGCCGGACCGTTGACGTCCGCCTGCCGGCGCGCCGCGAGGATGTCGTCCGGATGATCGATCGATACGAGTTCGTCACCGCTCGACAGGATGCCAACGCGCGGACGGCGATGCACGACCGGGTGCGCCACCGCCAGCGCGGCCAGGAGCGCCACCTGGTGTGGCCCCACGACGGTGCCGGCCGCCAGCGCCAGCGCGCCATGCGCGAGATCGCCACCGGCGTGCCGGACATTGCCACCGGCATCACGATCGCGGTGGATGATGACGGTGTTGCCATCGCGATCGGTGTCTTCCTGTCGGACGACCGAATCGGCCCCGGGCGGCAGCGGGGCGCCGGTGTAGATGCGGGCGGCATCGCCGGGACCGAGTGATTGTTCGGCGACCGTTCCCGCGGCGATCGTCGCGATGATGCGAAGGCGGACCGGCGTCTCCCGACTGGCGCCGTGGATATCGTCGGCGCGCGTGGCGTATCCGTCCATGCCCGCGTTGGTCCACGGTGGCAGTGCCACGCCGGCGACGATATCCTCGCCCAGCACGTGGCCGCAGGCGTCGAGGAGCGGCATGCGGAGGGGTGGTTGTGCCGAAACCGCCGCAACGATTTCCCGCGCGGCGTCTTCAACCGAGGCGACGCGCATCGGCTCAGTAACGGCGACCGCGCTGCTTCTCGAGCACGATGTCGAAGCCGACGAGAATGCTCGGGAATCCCTTGATCACCGACTTGTGCGGTGGGACGAAACCCTGGCCCGTTGTTGGGCCCGTGACCACGCCAAGTGGCAGCCAGGATTCGCGGACCTCGATGTGCAACTGGTATCCCGAACTCGGCGCCGTGCTGATGCCGAAGACCGCCGTCCATGCGGGCCGGACTGCCTTCCAGTTGTCATCCTTGTAAATCGTCAGGATCAGCGCGGTGTCGCCGATCGATCCGTACGTCGATCGCGTCATGATCGTGCTGCTCGGCGTAAAGGCGAGCCCCACGATGCCCTTGAAATACGGCTGGAGGAACGACCGCGCCAGCGGGCGGAAGACCACGCCGCCCTGCACAAGCGTGGTGGAAGCGCTGCCCTGCGCGCCCTGGAGTGCGTTGCACGCCGCGACCAATTCGACGTCCCCGCCGTCCTGGACCAGGGTGCACGAATCGGTGTTTCCGAGGCCGACGTACGTGAACTCGCCGGTGAAGCCGAAGTGCGGCCCGCGGTAGAACGTGGCCTGCCCGCTGATGGAGATATCCGAGTGCGTCTCCCGGCGCAGATGAAAGATGGCGGGCGAGTTGGCCGACGCGATCGGTTGATTGGGGACGTCCCACAAAGTCAGCGAGCCGATGTATCCAGCGGCGATGCCGAGGGTGAGTCGCGCCTCATCACTGGTTTGTGCGCGCAGCGCCCCGACCGGCGCGAGCACGAGTGCAATGGTGCCGGCGGCGCGGCAGAACGTCTTCGCAGGACGCTGAATCATGGTTCCCCCACGGGGCCAGCGAGTATCAGACGACGCCGGTGCAATCCGCCCACAGGGTGGCATCCTCGGCAACCCGCACCCGTTCAAGCTCGATGTCCGGCGGCAGCCGATCCGCAATCGTGCGCCAGCACCATGCGGCGAACGCTTCGCAGGTCGGTAACTGGGCGCCCGAGGCGAACTCCGGGATGGCCGCATTCAGGTCGCTGCCGCCGAGCCGGTGCGCGACGTGTTGCGCCAGAATGGCGTCCAGCCGGGCGAGATCGACGACCACCGGCTGCGTCGCAGCCAGCGTCGCGCGTACGGTGACCTCGATGCGATACAGGTGACCGTGGTCCTCGGGCGGCCCGCCATGGGGGTACCGGTGCCGCGCGTGCAGGGCGATCGCACGGGTGAGCGAACAGCGCGCCCCCTTCGTCACCAGTGAATGCCGATGCCGAGCCGGATCTCGGGTGTCACGGTGTATTGCGATGTCACACCGGTCGTATTGACCGCATTCGAACGCCCGATCGTGCCCGGTTGCTTGGCGGGCTCGTTGGAGTAGGACACCGGGTACGCAAGTTTCCAGAAGATGCCGCGGACGTCGAGCTTGAGATAGAGCCGTTGCCCCGCAAAGAGTCGCGTACCAAGGGTCGGCGCGAAGAACAGTTTGGTGCCGAACGAATACCCCGACGTGTCGATGGCTGGCGACGCCTGACCGTGGACGAGGCCTAAGCCGATGCCGGCGTACGGGGCCAGACCGTGCCACGTCTTGCCGCCGGTCGCATTGAGCTGCAGGCCAAGTTCGCCAGCGATCAGGCGCTGATCGATCAGCCCCTTGTTGCGCGTGGCGACGGAGTCGGCGGCATCGATCCGGGTGCGTTGCGTACCGGCGGTCCACAGCCCGAAGGAAATTTGCAGGGTGTGGTTGCCGCGGAGCACGAGCCGCACGCCCTCGGAGTAGCCGTTCCGCGGCCCCAATTCCAGCAGCCCGCCGGCGCCCAGGACGCGGCCGCCATTGAACTCCATGAACGTCCCCGCGGTCAGCTCGCGGAATGGCGATTGGCTCGGCAGGTAGCCGACTTGTGCTGCGGCGGACACGCACGGTGCCAGCAGGAGGCCCAGGATCAAACGATGGTGCATGACAACAATCTACCCGTGCAGGAGGGGGCGCCCGGTCATCTCGGCAGGCTGCTGCAGGCCGAGCAGGGCAAGAACGGTCGGGGCCACGTCGCACAGCGCACCGCCCGTCCGCAACGTGAGGCCGGCGGTGCCGAAGGTGACCAAGGGCACCGGGTTCGTGGTATGGGCGGTGTGCGGCCCGCCGGTCGTGGGGTCGAGCATCTGTTCGGCGTTGCCGTGATCGGCCGTGACCAGGACGCGCACACCGGTACGCTCGGCGGTGGCGAGGATCCGGCCAAGCGATTCGTCGACGGTTTCGACGGCCTTGATGACGGCCGGCAGTACCCCGGTATGTCCCACCATGTCGGCGTTGGCGAAATTCGCGAGGAAGAATTCGTGGTCGCCCCGTCGTAACGCGCCGCAGAGCACGTCGGTGATCCCGGCAGCGCTCATTTCCGGTTTGAGGTCGTAGGTGGCAACCTTGGCCGACGGCACCAGTTCGCGCTCCTCGCCAGGCCACGGCGGTTCGTTCCCCCCGTTGAAGAAGTAGGTGACGTGGGGGTACTTCTCGGTCTCCGCGGTACGGAACTGCCGGCGGTCGGCGCCGCTCAACACCTCGGCCAGGATGCGCACCATCGAGAACGGCGAAAACGCCGGCGACAGCGGGAACGTCTGGTCATACTGTGTCATCGTCGCGGCGAACAGTTCCGGTCGGTCCCCGATGGGGAAGCCATCGAAGCCGGCAATCGCCAGCGCGCCGACGATCTGTCGCATCCGGTCCGAGCGATAGTTGAAGAAGAAGATCGCGTCGCCGTTCTGCATCGATGCGACCGGGACGCCATCACGCACGACGACCAGCGGCTTGACGAACTCGTCAGTCTCGCCGTGATCGTACGCCGCCCGGATGCCGGCCACCGGATCAATGACTGCCGTGCCGACGCCGTGCACCATCGCGTCGTAGGCGAGCTGGACCCGATCCCAGCGCTTGTCGCGATCCATCGCGAAGTAGCGACCGGTAAGCGATGCGATGTGGGTGCGGTTGCCGCCAACGCGGGTGATGTCGTGCTGCAGCGCCCCGACCACGTCGGCGGCGGATTTCGGCGGCGAGTCACGCCCGTCGAGGAAGCCGTGAATCGCGATGCGCGGCGCGTCGAGTCGAACCATCGCCGTGATCGTCGCAAGCAGCTGCGCGTCCATGGCATGCACGCCGCCAGCACCGAGCAGTCCGGCAAGATGCACCGTGCCGCCGGTGCGTCGGGCGTGCGCAGCGACGTCATGCAGCGCCGGCAGCGCGAAGAACTCGCCGCGCTCGATGCTCTGGTTGATCCGCACCAGGTCCTGGGGCACGACCCGGCCGGCGCCGAGATTGAGGTGGCCGACTTCACTGTTGCCCATCTGTCCGGCGGGAAGACCGACGGCCAGTCCGCTGGCATCGAGCAGCGTGCGCGGCGAGGTCGCGAGCAGGCGATCCCAGGTCGGCGTCCGCGCCAGCGCGATGGCATTGCCAACCGGATCTTCCCGCCAGCCCCAGCCATCGAGAACCAACAGGACGACCGGAAGAGGGGATCGAGACGTAGCGGCCAAGCAGGCTCCAGAACGGCAGGAAGTGAACTGTCGAAACTAGCGGCGGAGCGCGGGGCGGCCAATCTGGTGACCGTGGACCTTTGACGCGCGACCTCGCGCCCGGTAGACTGCGCTGCAGATGCGACACGGCCCGCACGTCGTTCGGAACGCCCTGGCAGCAGCCTTCGGGTTGCTCGCGGCCAACACCGCGCCGGCACCGGCGCAGGCCGCACGGCCGCTGAGCGTCGAGGCCGACCTCCTCAACGAACCCGGCGGGACGCAACTCCTGCACATCCGCAAGGGAACGTCGCTCGTCGTGCGTGGTGCCAAGGGCGGCGGCTTCCCGGCGACGATTGAAGGATGGGTTCCCGAGAACGCACTGCACGAGGACAAGCGCGATGGGTTCGACGTCAGCGTCGCCTTGCCTGCCGGCACCACCCTGCGCGACAAGCCGGGCGGGAAACCGCTGGCATCGGCCCGCTTGGGGGCGCTGTTCGACCGGGTCGAAACAACGGGTGGCTGGGTTCACGTCAAGCGGACAGGCTGGGTGGCCGCGGCGGCGTTCGCCGCACCCGCGGTAGCGCCGCTGGCCGTGGTGCCTGGTGGCGGTACGCCGCACGCCCTGGCCGCATCGGGCGGTGCGCCGCTCGTCGCCACCGTGGCCGCTGGCTCGGCGCTCACGGCCCAATCAGGCGGGTCGACAGTGGCGACGCTGGAATCGCCGTTGCACGCCAACGTGCTCGAGCACAAGAGCGGGTGGGCGCACGTTCAGATCGACGCCTGGGTGCGCGACGCCGCGCTGGGGAACGCGCCGGAACCGACCGGGATCACCGCCGCCGCCATCCGCGCGGCGCCAGAGAAGTACATCGGCCAGACCGTCGAATGGACGGTGCAGGTTTTAGGCATCCAGAAGGCCGATGAGTTGCGACCGGAGCTTCCCGCGGGTCAGCCGTATCTGCTGGCCCGCGGTCCGCTCCCCGAGACCGGTTTCGTGTATGTCGCGCTTACCAGCGATGCAGCCGAAACATTCCGCAAGCTGGAGCCGTTGGCGAAGATCAAGATCCGCGCGACCATCCGCGCCGGCCGGTCCCGCTTCCTGCCGACGCCGGTGTTGAACTTCATCCGTCGGCTCGACTGAGGGGTAGCGATGAACGAACAGTTGAAGGAGCGCATCCTGCGCGCGCTCGAACCACTCGCCGACGAGCGCGGCTATCAGGTGTTGGACTACGTGGAATTTCTCGAGAGCAAGTACGCCGAGCGTGCCAATCCGAGCAACGCCTTCACCAAGCTGACCGATCGGGCGCAGGATCTGATGCGTGCCGGCAAAATGCCGCTCGACGCCATCAGCGGCACCGTGGGATTTTTCGATGGCGCCGCCAAGGTGATGAAGGGACTTGCCACGGCGGCACAGGCGGTGGTGGACGAAGCCTCCAGGACGGCACAAAGCGTCACCGCGCCAAAGCCCGATGCTTCCCCCAAGCCGGAGCCGCCTTGATCCGTCCCGGGCCACCCCGGTACGTTTGTGGATGTTCCCCGTAACCAGTTCATCGCTGCCGCGGACCCACCGATGAGTCATATCCGGCCCGGGTTCGGCCTCACGTTCGACGACGTCCTGCTCATTCCCAGGCATTCGAGCGTTCATCCTCGCAACGTCAGCACTGCCAGTCGCTTCACTCGCGGTATCCCGCTCAACATCCCGCTCGTCGCCGCCGCCATGGACACCGTCACCGAATCGGAGATGGCGATCGCAATGGCGCGGGCGGGCGGAATCGGTGTGCTCCACAAGAATATGTCGATCGATCGGCAGGCCGCCGAGGTGGATCGGGTCAAGCGCAGCGAGAGCGGGATGATCATGAACCCGATCACGCTCGGGCCGGAGCGACCGATTCGCGAAGCCCACGCGCTGATGCGACGCTTCCGCATTTCGGGCGTTCCGATCGTCGACGGGGCCGGGCGGCTGATCGGGATCATCACCAATCGCGACCTCCAGTTCGAATCGAATCTCGAACGGCCGATCGCCGAGGCGATGACGCGCGACGGGCTCATCACCACGCCGGTCGGTACCACCCTCGCCGCGGCCGAAGCCATTCTGGCCCTGCACAAGATCGAGAAGCTTCCGGTGGTTGACGAAGCCGGCGTGCTCAAGGGTCTCATCACCGTGAAGGACATCTTCAAGCGGCGCGATTTCCCGGACGCGAACAAGGATCAGCACGGCCGCCTGCGCGTGGCGGCGGCCGTCGGAGCAGGTGCGGAGGCCATTGTTCGCGCGCGCGCCCTGGTCAACGCGGGCGTCGACGTCATCGTGGTGGATTCGGCGCACGGTCACGCCGAAGGGGTCCTCGAAACGGTCGCGGCACTCCGGGAAGCGTTTCCGGAGGTACAATTGGTGGGTGGCAACATCGCGACCGAGTCGGGCGCACGGGCGCTGGTCGAGCGCGGCGTCGATGCCGTCAAGGTCGGCATTGGGCCCGGATCGATCTGTACCACCCGGGTCGTGACCGGGGTGGGCGTCCCGCAGCTGACCGCGATCATCGACGCCGTGGCCGGCGCGGGTGACGTGCCAGTGATCGCCGACGGCGGCATCAAGTACTCGGGTGATATGGTCAAGGCACTGGCGGCCGGAGCCGCCAGCGTGATGATGGGATCGATGCTCGCCGGCACCGAAGAGAGTCCGGGCGAAAGCATCCTGGCCGAAGGGCGGCGCTTCAAGCTGATCCGCGGCATGGGATCGATGACTGCCATGCAGGATGGTTCAGCCGATCGGTATTTCCAGGAAGGGGAAATCTCGGCCGGCAAGCTGGTACCCGAAGGAATCGAAGGCCGGGTGCCCTACAAGGGTCCGGTCGCGGACGTCCTCTTTCAGATGGTCGGTGGCTTGCGCAGCGGCATGGGCTACTGCGGCACACCGGACATTGCCGCGCTGCAGCGTGATACCGAGTTCACCCAAATCACCTCCGCCGGCTTGCGCGAGTCGCACCCGCACGACGTCACGATCACCAGGGAAGCGCCAAACTACAGCGTGTAAGTACCGAGAGACGAGAGACGAGAGACGAGAGAAAGGGGCCCCGGATCGGAGCCCCTTCTTTTCTGCCGCGAGCCGTTCTCGTCTCTCGTCGCTCGTCGCTCGTTACTCCGTGTTCATCTTGCTGTTCCGCTGGCTGTACCCGAAGTAGATCACCAGGCCAATCACGAGCCAGATGCCAAGCCGCAGCCAGTTGGCCAGCCCCAGTCCGAAGACCATAGCGCTGCAGACGATGACGGCGAGGCTCGCGACAAGCGGGACGGCCGGCACCCGGAATCCACGCACCAGCTCTGGCCGGCGCACCCGGAGAATCCAGACACCGATGGAGACCAGGATGAAGGCGAAGAGCGTGCCGATGCTGGTCATGTCGCCCACGATGTCGCCGGGGATGAACCCGGCGAAAAGCGCCGTGAAGACGAAGAAGAGCCAGTTCGACTTGTACGGCGTGCGGTGCTTTGGATGAACGTCCGAAAACGCTTTCGGCACCAGGCCATCACGGCTCATTGAGTAGAACACACGTGACTGACCGAGCAGCATGACCAGAATGACGGACGAGAACCCGGCCAGGATCGCGATGGTAACGAGCTTCGCGAGCCAGGCATACCCGGTCATGTACTTCGTGATGACAAATGCGACTGACCCTTCGCGTCCAGCCGTCCGGAAATCCTCGACCGACCCCACGCCGCTGAGCACATGGGAGAAGAGGACATACAGCACGGTGCAGATCGCCAACGAACCAAGGATACCGATCGGCATATCGCGCTTCGGGTTTTTCGCTTCCTGCGCCGCCGTGGACACCGCGTCGAATCCAATGAAGGCGAAGAACACGGTTCCCGCGGCCCCCAGGACCCCCATGATCCCACCAAAGGCGTGCGTGATGCCCGCGGAATCGGTGTATTTGCTCGGCGGCGGGATGTACGGCGTGTGGTTTGCCGGATTCATGAAGCCCCAGCCGACGGCAATCACCAGGATGACGATGGCGACCTTGGCGATGACGATCAGGTTGTTCACGATTGCCGATTCCTTGGTGCCGCGTACCAGGAGTGCCGTCAGCAGGAAGAGAATGACGATCGCCGGAATGTTGATGATGCCATGGAGTCCGCTTCCGGCGGGGTCCAATTGGAATGGCGAATGACACCACTGATACGGCACGTGCATTCCGACGAACTCGAGCGCCTTGTTGAGGTACTCGCTCCACGCGATCGCGACCGTGGCGGCACCAACCGCGTATTCAAGTACGAGATCCCAGCCAATGATCCAGGCGACAAGTTCTCCCATCGTCGCGTAGGAGTAGGTGTATGCGCTTCCCGCAATCGGGATCATCGACGCGAACTCGGCGTAACAGAGTCCGGCGAAGGCGCACCCGAGACCGGCCACCATGAACGCGAGCGTTACTGACGGGCCGGCACGATCGGCGATCGCAGCGGCCGTCCTGACGAAAAGGCCGGCGCCGATGATCGCGCCAATGCCGAGACCGATCAGTGACCAGGCGCCGAGGGTGCGCTTGAGGCCGGACTCGCCGCCCTCGCCGCCGTCGGACATGAGGCGGTCAATTGACTTGGTCCGAAACAATGAGCCAGCCACGATATTGCCTCTCGGTTGTCGGTGTGTGCGTCCGGGTAGCACCACGCCGCGGGGAATGATCGGCGCGAGGATGGAAGAAGCTTCCCGCAAAGCTGCGCCCGCTCGCAAGGCGTGTCAAGAAGGCCGACCACGAGGATTACCTTTCCGCGATGACCGGACCTGATCCTGCCACCATGCGAACTGCGGCCCGCGAGATCGCGGCGCTGATTCATGCCGGTACGCGCATCTGCCTCACGACGCACGTCAACCCCGACGGCGACGGGCTCGGCAGCGAGGTCGCGATGGTGCACCTCCTGCGCGCGCTCGGCGCCGAGGTAAGCGTCACCAATCCGACGCCGACGCCGGCTCGCTTCGCCTTCCTGTTCGCCGGTATCCCGGAGGCCGATCGCTCGGCTCAGGCCGTCAAGGAATTGCGCCGCGCCGACGCCATCATCGTCCTCGACATCGCCGACCTCTCCCGGCTCGGCTCACTCGGCGACGCCGCGCGCGAGCGCGGCGTGCCGGTGGCGTGCATCGACCATCACATCAGCCCGGGCACACTCCCGGTGGGACCACGCTTCGTGGACGCCAGTGCGGCCGCGACCGGCGAGTTGGTCTTCCTGCTCGCCCAGGAGCTTGGCTGGCGCCTCACGCCGGCGGCCGCGCACGCGCTCTACGTGGCACTCGTCACCGACACCGGCGGCTTCCGGTTCTCCAACACACGACCGCGCACGTTGCGGGTCGCCGCGGACCTGCTCGAAGTCGGCGTGGACCCCGAGCAGGTCTATCTCGATGTGTATGCCGATGCCCCGGCCGGGCGGCCGCGACTCCTTGCCGAAGTGCTGCAGACGCTCGTCGTCGAGGACGACATCGGTCTGGCGTGGGTCACGGTTCCGCCGGGTGCACTCGCGCGTCATGGCGTCGATCCCGACGACCTCGACGGCGTGGTCGAGCACGCGCGGTCGATTCGCGGTGTTCGGCTCGCGCTGCTCTTTCGCGAAATGTCGGGGCACCGTGTGAAGGTGTCGCTGCGCAGTGTCGGCGACGTGAACGTGGCGACGCTCGCGCGCCAGTTCGGCGGCGGCGGCCACGCCAAGGCGTCCGGCGTCGCCATTCCCGGCGCACTCGCCGACGTGCAGGCGACCGTGCTGGTGGCGGCGCGGGAGTTTCTGAGGGACTGAGCCCCCCGAGCCTCAGGCCTCACCCCGGCATTATCTTCCAGCATGCTCGAAACCGAGACGGATCTCCTCAGCCGCATCGATCGCACCATCGACGAAATGCGCCCGTATATCGCCTCCCACAAGGGAACGGTCGAGGTCATCGATTTCGACGCGGCCGCCGGCCGCCTGCTGGTCCGCTTCGGCGGCACCTGCGTCGGCTGTTCCGCCTCCAGCGTGACCCTGAAGCAGGGCCTTGAGCAGCGCCTACGCAAAGCCGTGCCTGAGGTGCTCGCCGTCGAGGCCGTGTGACCACTCCTCATCTTGAACGGGTGCGGGCAGCCCTCGACAGTGTGATCAATTCACGGACGGGTCAGGGACTCCTCGCCGCCAACATGATCGACCAGCTCACGGTCGATGGCGCCACCGGCGAATCGAGCTTCACCTTCCGGCTCGGCCGCGACGATCCGGCCACCTTGGTGCGGCAGGCCCGCCAGGCGGTGATCGCCGCCGGGCTGCCGCAGCCGAAGATCACCGTGACCGACCCGGCCGGCCCCGCCAAGACCACCCACGACGCTCCCCAGAGCGCCCAGGCGGGGGTGCCGGCCCCGACGCCGATGGAAGTGCCGGGAATCGGCAAGGTGATCGCGGTATCGTCGGGCAAGGGCGGCGTGGGCAAGTCCACCGTGACGGTCAACCTGGCGGTTGCCCTGGCCGATAGCGGCTACCGCGTCGGAATCATCGACGCCGATTTCTACGGTCCCGACATGCCGCGCATGTTCGGCCTGTTCGAGAAGCCGCTGACACGGAACGGACGCATCCTTCCGCTCGAAGCCCATGGGGTCAAGCTGATGTCGATTGGCTTCATGATCGATCGCGATGCCCCGGCGATCTGGCGCGGACCGATCATCACCAAGATCCTGAAACAATTTCTTCACGACGTCGAGTGGGGCGAGCTCGATTTCCTGCTCTGCGACATGCCACCGGGTACCGGCGATGCCCAGCTTTCGCTGGTCCAGCAGGTGCTGGTGAGTGGCGCGGTGATCGTGACTACGCCGCAGGAAGTGTCCGTCGGGGATGCCCTGCGCGGCGCCAAGATGTTCGAGCGCGTCAATGTGCCCGTGCTCGGCGTGATCGAGAACATGAGCGGATTCATCGACCCCGCCACCGGGATGCGCCACGACCTGTTCGGTACCGGGGGCGGCGCCCGGCTCGCCGATGAGCTCGGCGTGCCACTGCTCGGTCAGATCCCATTGCAGGCTGGTCTGGTCGACGCGGCCGATCGCGGCGAGCCGATCGTGGTGGCCGCGCCCACGTCGGCGGCTGCCGTGATCTTGCGAGAGATCGCGGGGTTGGTGCGCCAGCGCGTGGTCACTTCCGGTATTTCCCTACCCATACTTGAGTGAGTTGGACCTATGACTGCGAAGGACCCATGACCGGGAAGCTGAGATTCCTGTTCTTCGCCCTGCTCCTCGCGGCGGTGCGTCCCGTCAGTGCGCAGCGATTCATGTTTACCGGCGTGCCTGATGCGGAAGTGCTGACATTCCTCGGGAAGTTGCAAAGGGCAGTTGCCGCTGGCGATCGCGCGGCAGTGGCAGGAATGGTCAACTACCCGCTGGGCGTCAACCGCGACGCGCAGCATCACACACTCGTCGCGAACGCCACCGCGTTGCTGAAACAGTATGATGCGGTGTTCACCCCGACGATTCGCCGCGGGATCATCACGGAAACGCCCGCGAATTTGACCGGTGGCAGGGACGGCGCCGGGATCAAGGCCGGATTGGTGTGGATCTCCGGGGTCTGCGACAGGAGCCGGCCGGCGAAATGCCGACTCGGCGTCGCCAGCGTGAACCTGCACGGCGAGAAGTAACGTCGAGACACGTGTTGTAGGCCACGCCGCACGCCGTCTCCCGCATGACACGCATCGGGAGACAGCATGAAACGACGCCTTGCGTCGGTCGTCGTACCACTCACCTGCCTGCTGCTGGTCGGCTCGGTCACGGCGCTCGTGGCACAGGCCGGCGCCGTCGAAACGGCGATGCGACGCGTCGACTTTCATGTCGACTCGACCGTGATCTTGCACATCGAATACTTGCGCGGCCGGTTGGTCGCACGCCGCCCGAACCTCCCCGCCTCCTTCGACGACAAGCTCTCTTTCGACATCGAAATGGATACCGCCGCGATCGGCGTGACGATGACCTCGCTCGGCGAACTGCTCAACCGTTACGTCTTCAACTACGATGGCTCGCCGCTCCGCGCTCTCACCACGTCTACCGAAGGCGGCCGCCTCAAGCAGAGTGGCCGACTCCATGGCCTTCCGTTCAGTATCGTGTGCGACGTTTCCGTCACCGCGACCGCGGAACTCCGCCTCCACCCGGTGTCGATCAAGGTGTTCGGCATCGGCGCGACGGGCTTGATGAAGACGTTCGGGCTGTCGCTGCAGAAACTCGCCAACGTCAAGAAGGCGACCGGCGTGCGGATCGAAGGGAATGACCTGCTGCTGGCGCCCGCACTGATGCTCCCGCCGCCGCTCATCCGCGGCAAGCTCACTGCCGCCGCGGTGCGCGATTCCGCGATCACACTGCAGTTCGGGAGGCATGGCGGGACAACCGCGCTGGCCATTCCCGATTCGCGTGTCACGAACTACATGTACTTTCGTGGCAGCACGATCCGGTTCGGCAGGCTGACCATGACCCCGGCAGACCTGCTGGTCGTCGACCACGACGCGCGCGATCCCTTCGATTTCTGGCTGACGCACTATCAAGCGCAACTGGTGGCTGGTGTGTCACGCACGACACTGTCGGGTGGGTTGATTACGGAGTGGCCGGACTACAACAAGGTCAGCGCGAAGAAGTGATTACCGTTGTTCAATCCACTGCACGTCAATCCCGACCATCGACGCCTTCAACTCGACAGTGAGTTTGTGCGGCGCCCGTTCGTACCCCGCTGTCGTCCAGATGTCGCCGGTTCGGACGAATCCCTTGCTGTCGAACGGCGCCAGGAAGCGCTGACCGGTCAAGCGGACACCGGTTCCCCGAGGCAATTGCAGTGTCAGTCTGCCCATGGCGAGATCGACTACCAGGCTCAGATCCCTTCGCCAGGCGCCATCGAAGCTCAACGAGGCGCCGCCCACGCCGCCGTCGACCCGGAGTGCTTCGCACCCCGCCTGCGCGAGATGCCGGACGTCAACCTGGGCGGCACCCACCGTGAACGTCGCCGACTTGCAGGTACCCCGCGTCGGCCGCGAGAAGTCCACCGTTGCGTGCGTCGCAGTGCTCCGGATTTCGAGTTCGGTGAGCGTCATGCCCCCCAGGTCGATCGTCGCGTCACTGGCGCCGAGTGTGGCGAAGAGTGCCAGTGGCACATCGGGCGAGAACTCGAACCGGGCCGTCTGCTCCAACTGGGCCCGGGACGTGACGCGCACCCCCATGCTGCCCACCGACGCGACGCCGAGGTGGAGGATTCCGGTGCGGGCGTCGTATTGTTGCACCGGCGCCGAGCGATCGGCGTCGTAGCGGAGCTGCAGTCCGTACAGTTCACCCGCCGACGCGGGAACCAGCACCACAGTGCCGCCGCCGAAGTCGAGCGTGACGTGGAGGAAGCGTTCCGCTGCGACCGGACGGGTTACCGAGAAAGCGCGCATCGCCTGTCCCGAGCAACGCGAGGGGTCGAGGTCATGTAGCCCCAGGACGACCCCCAGCAGGACAAGGCGGCGCATCACTCTGGTTGCTTCGGCGGTCGCTGGACCGCGGGCACACCAAATTGCGGCGTCGCCCACAGGTATTCGTCGGTCATCATCTCCGGCGCGATCAGTCGGCCAGCGAAGTGCTCGCGAATACCGCCGCGCGACAAGAGCGCCGCCCCGAACCCGACTGTCGCGACCGTCCAGGTAGTCAGACCTGCCGCCATCAGCATCAGCGTTCCAGCCACTGGAACCCAGCCGAAGGCGACCCACCCAAGCCAGATCGCCGCCACAAGCCCAAGTCCGGTGACGACGTAGCGATACGAATTGGGTGACACCACGATGCCGCGCGCCATGCGGCGATGTGTGATCCGCTCACCGACAGCGTGCGCGACGGCGAGCAGGCCGCCGATTGTCGTCACCAGCACGAGCAGCACATAGACCGCGATGGCGAAGGGGAGCAGCAGCGCGCCGGCGATTGTGAGTGCCAGGCCGATCACCAACATACCGAACGTCGGCAACACGAGGACCTGCCCGAGCAGCCCGGCGAGGAAGCTTCGACCGAACGAATGCGTGACAGTGTCGGAGACGATCTCCAGGTTCGGACGACCGAAGGTCACCAGGCCGAAGCCGAGCACGGTGAGTGTGAGCACCAACCCGGCGAGTCCGGCGCCGTGCCGCAGGATCTGACCCATGATCGACGCCGGCGGTCCGGCCGGCGGTGTCACGAGCGCTTCGAGCGCTTGTACCGTACCGCTGATGGTGCCGTTGCCGACTTTGTGTACCGCGCCGCCGATCGACAGCACATCGCCAATGATCGAGCCGCCGGGGAACACGGTGATATCGCCGTCGAGCGTTACCACGTTTCCCTCAACCCGACCATGCACCTCGGCGCTTCCTTCGAGCACGACCACATGGCCGTGGATGGTCTCATCGGATCCCACGGAATAGTGCCCGATTCGGGCGCTGCCCCCGGTCACGCTAAGGCGGGTGGCGCCGAGCGGCTTGCCCAACGAGGCACGCAACTCTCGCTCCAGTTGCAGCGGCTGGTCGAGGTGGGCGGGATTGACGGTGTGACCCTGCGAATCGGCCGGCTGCACTACTTCCGGGGTCGGCCCGTTGTCGTGGAGGAGTGTCGCGAGGAGCAGGCGCCGAACCCGCTCGGGTACATGCCCGCCACCATCGCGCACCGGGGCCGCCACCAGGCGGCCCACGGGAATCAGCGCTGCGACGAAAAGGAGCGCGGCCTTCCGGTTACCAGCCCGCATCAGTCGCCGGCTCGGTCATCAGTCGCCGGAGACCCACAAGGGCGACGGCATAGGCACCAGCCGCGGCTGCCAAGGCAAAGAGGGCGCGAGCCGGCGTGGCCATCGCGTCCTGGACCGACGAGAACCAGGGCTGCTCGGTGGCGTTGGCGACGACAGTCTGGAGCGACAGCCACAGGGCGTGCCCCGTGTCCTGCAGCGCCGGCGCCGACCAGCGGAGCGCGTCGGCAGGGTGCGCCGTGGCCCACGCGAATCCTGCCGCCACGCCACCGCCGGCAAGCAGCAGGGTGCCGATCGCCCGTCGCCGGGCTGCCACCACCCGCGGGCTGGCGATCACTGGCGCGGCGACCACTGGCGCCTGCCGGGGAGCCAGGCCGCGCATGACGCGGTCACTGAAGCCGGCCGAAACGTCGAAGTACGGCAGCACTGCCAACATCGCGACGAGCTTCCC
Source organism: Gemmatimonadota bacterium (assembly GCA_025357945.1). Classification (GTDB taxonomy): domain Bacteria; phylum Gemmatimonadota; class Gemmatimonadetes; order Gemmatimonadales; family GWC2-71-9; genus Palsa-1233. The sequence goes on along the minus strand of JANYLJ010000008.1, from coordinate 74,946 downwards.
ATCGCGTTCGACCATGGCAGCGCAGGCTGGGCACGTCGCAATATGCGACGCGACCAGCTGCGAGCTACTGTCGGTGAGAAGCGCGTCGAGCTCGTCGGCGGTCAGGTGCTTCGGGTCATGCGGATTCATGCTAGGTCCTTGTACGGGTTTTTTGTGGGATGGGTTTCAGACACGAGAGACGTCAGACACGAGAGACGAGAGACGAGAGACGAGAACAAGCCTCACCCTGAGCCCACTTGTTTCGCGCCGGGGACGAGGTATTCTCCGCGTCTCTCGTCTCTCGTCTCTCGTCTCTCGTCTCTCGTCTCTCGTCTCTCGTCACTATTCTTTCGTCTCCGACAGCAAGATCCGCAACTCATTCCGCGCGCGGTGGATGTACGTCTTCACGGTGCCGAGCGGGAGATCCAGCATTGCCGCGATCTCTTCGTATGGCCTGCCGTCGATGTGCCGCAGGACGATGCAACTCCGATACTCCGGCCGAAGTTGGCTGATCGCGGCTTCGATCTGTGAGCCGAGTTCTTTGCTGGTGACCTCGTCGAGCTGTGACTCGCGGGTGTCGCCGATCTGCAGCCTGGTCGACTCGATCGCCTCGGCGTTCTCGGCATGGGGCGATCCGTCCAGCGACAGGGTGTTCAACGCGCGGCGGCGGAGCTGATCGATCGCGGTGTTGTTGGCGATCTTGAAGATCCAGCTCGAAAACTTGTACTCGGGCCGGTAGCTGTCGATCGCGTTCAGCACCTTGATGAAGGTTTCCTGGGCGAGGTCTTCGGCCAGTTCGCGATCGCGAACCATGCGATAAATCAGTGAGAACACCGGTCGCTGGTAGCGGCGGATCAGCTCGCGATAGGCCGCCTCGCGCCCGCGCGCGGCGTGGCGGACCACCTCCTGGTCCGACAAGGCGCCCCATTCCACCGGCGTGGGATTTGTCATCCGACGCCGATACCTTTGGCGCCAATGGCAATCATCGAAGAGCCGCTACCGGTCACGGGAGGCGCCGCCAAGCGCGAGTACGTCCGCCGCGTCTTCAGCGAGATCGCGCCGCGGTACGATCTGCTCAATCACGTGCTGTCCTTCAACGCCGATCGGCGCTGGCGGCGTGTGGCCGTCGACCAGATGCACTGGCAGGACGCGCCGACCGGGCGCTATCTCGATCTCTGCGCCGGCACGCTCGATCTCGCCGCCGAGCTCGGCAATCGTGCCGGCTTTCGCGGTCACGTCGTTGCCGCCGACTTTGTGACTGAAATGTTGCGCGGTGGTGCCAGGAAGTCGCTGCGCGTCGCACCGGCGACGGCCGACGCGCTGCGGTTGCCGTTCGCCGATGCGGTGTTTGATGGAGCCAGCGTCGGCTTCGGTGCTCGCAATTTCATGGACCTCGATGCGGGACTCCGCGAGGCGGCGCGCGTGCTCAAGCCTGGCGCACGGTTCGTGGTGCTGGAATTCTCGACGCCGTATTGGCGGCCGTTTCGCGCGATCTATCTTGCCTACCTGCGGCAGGTCTTGCCGCGTATCGGCCGGGTGGTGTCGAAACATAGGAGTGCGTACGACTGGCTTCCAGCGTCGGTGCTCTCCTTTCCCGAACCAGCAGACCTCGCGCGACGCCTCGAGGCGGCTGGCTTCGGCCCGGTCACCTGGCGGACCCTGTGGGGTGGCATCGTCGCCATTCATACCGCAATCCGGAAGGACGCATGAGCCTCGACACGCTGGCGGACTTCATTGCGGCGATCGATCGGATCGGCGAGCTGGTCCGCATTCGCGAGCCGGTGCGCACCCATCTCGAGATCGCCGAGATTGCCGACCGGGCGATGAAATCGCCCGACGGCGGTCCGGCACTGCTGTTCGAGCAGCCGGTACTTGCCGATGGCACCATCAGTCCGACACCGGTCGCCATCAATCTGTTCGGATCGCGGCGGCGAATCTGCCTGGCACTTGGTGTCGAGCGGCTCGACGAGATCGGTGATCGTATCGCCGAGATGCTCAACCTCAAGGTCCCCGAGGGACTCCTGGCCAAGCTGGCGATGCTGCCGCGACTCGCCGAACTGGCCAAGTTTCCGCCGCGCACCCGCTCCGGCCGGCCGCCGTGCCAAGAGGTGATCTGGCGCGACGACGAAGTCGACCTCGACCGCATCCCGTTCCTGCAGACGTGGCCGGGCGACGGCGGCCGCTACATCACGCTGCCGATGGTGATCACTCGCGATCCGGTCGGCGGGACCCGCAACGTCGGCATGTACCGGGTACAGGTCACCGGCAAGCGCGAGCTGGCGATGCACTGGCAGCGGCACAAGAGCGGCGCGGCGCACTGGCGCGCGATGGCAGCGCGCGGCGAGCGGATGCCGGTGGTGATTGCCATCGGTGGCGATCCCGCCAGCATCTATTCCGGATCGGCGCCGTTGCCGCCGGGAATCGACGAATTCCTCTTCGCCGGATTCATCCGTCGCAACCACGTGGAACTCGCGAAGGCAGTGACCTGCGACCTCGACGTGCCGGCGGAGGCCGAGATCGTCATTGAAGGGTTCATCGATCCGGCAGAGCCGTTGGTGATGGAAGGGCCGTTCGGCGATCACACCGGCTTCTACTCGCTGGCCGACCGCTACCCGCGGATGCACGTCACCGCCGTCACGCTGAAGCGGCAGCCGGTGTACGTGGCGACGCTGGTCGGGCGTCCGCCGATGGAGGATTACTGGCTCGGCCATGCGACGGAGCGGATCTTCCTGCCGCTGCTCAAGCTCACCGTCCCCGAGGTGGTGGATTATCACATGCCGGCGGCCGGGATCTTCCACAATCTTGTGTTCGTCAGCATCGACAAGCAGTATCCCGGTCAGGCGTACAAGGTGATGCATGCGCTCTGGGGTCAGGGGTTGATGTCACTGGCCAAGGTCCTGGTGATCGTCGACAAGGACGTCAATGTGCACGATGCCGACGAAGTGTGGTGGGTCGCACTGAATCACATCGACCCGAAGCGCGACGTGGAGTTTGTTCGCGGCCCGGCGGACGTGCTCGATCACGCCGCGCAGCATTTCAGTTTCGGGAGCAAGATGGGGATCGACGGCACGCGGAAGTGGCCAGAGGAAGGGTTCATGCGCGAGTGGCCGGAACGCATCGAGATGGATGAGGCGACGAAGCGGCGGGTGGACGAGCTGTGGCCGACGCTGGGGATGCCTTGAGGGCGGTCATCCTGAGCGGAGCACTCGCGAAGCGAGTGCGCAGTCGAAGGACCTCGGCACCAGGCGACGAGTTCTGCGCTTACGCACGGAACCGGGGTCCTTCGACTGCGCGAGTGCTGCGCACTCGCTCCGCTCAGGATGACAAACATGCGTGAAGGCCAGACGTTCACCGGCGGTTCCGCGCTGTCCCGTTACGCCAGCTTCGTGAAGCTCCCGCACACCGTCTTCGCGCTGCCGTTCGCGCTGCTCGGCGTCCTTGCCGCGTCCCGCGTGGCGCCGCTGACGTTGCGCACCGTTCTGCTCGTGATGCTTGCCTTCAGCGCGGCGCGATTCGCGGCGATGGGTTTCAATCGCATCATCGATCGGGCCTTCGATGCGCGCAATCCGCGGACGCAGAACCGCGAGATTCCGCGCGGAGTGATCACCGTCCCGGCTGCCACGGCCGCAGTTGCCCTGGCGGCGATCGTGTTCATCACCGCTGCCGGGCTGCTGAATCCGCTCTGCCTGGCACTTGCGCCGGTCGCGCTGGCGTGGATCCTGGGGTACAGCTACGCCAAGCGGTTTACCCATTGGCCGCACCTCTGGCTCGGCCTCTCGCTCGCGATCGCTCCGGTGGGTGGCTGGCTCGCGGTGACCGGTCGCTGGAGTGAGCCATGGTGGTTGCTGCTGGTGATCACGATGGCGGTGCTCACCTGGGTGGCCGGGTTTGACGTCTTCTACGCACTCCCCGACGAAGGGATCGATCGAGATGCCGGACTTCGCAGTGCAGTGGTACGCCTGGGGCAGTCGCGCGCGATCCGGTTCGGCAAGATGCTCCATGGCGTGACCATTCCGGCGCTGGCGCTCTTTGGCTGGGGGGCCGGATTCGGACCCTGGTACTTCGTGGGTGTTACGGCGGCGGCGGGGATCCTGGTGTACGAACATCAGCTCGTGAAACCGGGCGACCTCTCGCGCCTCGATGCGGCGTTCTTCACGATGAACGGAGTGATGAGCTTGACGGTGTTCGGGTTCGCGGTGGTGGATCGGGTGGTGGGGCGGTAGACGAGAGACGAGAGACGAGAGACGAGGAGCCTGTCCCGAGCGCAGCGAAGGGGCCGCGGAATTCCGTAGCCCCTTCGTTCGTGGCGGTGAAGCCACGCGGCACATTCGCAATGTGCGTTCAGTTTACGACCGATCGCTGGCCGAATCAATGCCAGGGTGCGGGTGGGGAGATTCGGACTCCCACGGGCTCGCGCCCAGCACGTTGCGAATGTACCGCGTCTACCAGTTCCGCCACACCCGCCCCGTGCTCTGGCACTTGGTGGTTCCGGTTGCTGCGACGCGATCTCACAACGTGCCATGCCGCTGGCGGCGGGAAAGTGGCGCGGATTCGGGCAGCTCAATGCTTCGCATTTCTGCGTGCCGGCACCCCGCGATGCCGCAGTGGGCGACCCCCCGTCGCGAGCTTTCGCGCACGGAACCGAGGCCCCTTCGCTGCGCTCAGGGCGACAAGCGCCCTTACCTTTCGTCATGCGTTCCGACCCCATCATCCTCGCCCTCACCGGCGCCAGTGGCGCCCCCTACGGTGTGCGCCTGCTCGAGGTGCTGGCGCGCAACAAGATCGCCACCGAGCTGATCATCTCGTCGCATGGCTGGCGGTTGCTGGAGACCGAGAGCGGGATCGTGGACGATGCCGGCCTCAAGGCGCGCACCGGCGGCGACTGGTCATCGATCACCGTGTACCCGGATGACGATCGTGGGGCGCGACCTGCCTCCGGCTCGCACCGCACCCGTGGCATGGTGATCTGCCCCTGCTCGATGGGGACCGTGGCCGCGATTGCGGGCGGTACGTCCCGATCGCTGGTGGAACGCGCCGCGGATGTCACGCTCAAGGAACGGCGCAAGCTGATCCTGGTGCCGCGCGAGACGCCCCTCTCGCTGATTCACCTGCGCAATCTCGTCACGGTCACCGAAGCCGGTGCGGTCGTGATCCCCGCCGCCCCGGGCTTCTACCATCGACCGACGACGATCGACGAGTTGGTGGACTTTATCGTGCAGCGCATCCTCGATCAACTTGACCTCGACATCGCGCTCGCTCCCCGCTGGACCGGCTGACCGTGCGGCTCGGCGTCATCAGCGACACTCATGGTCTGTTGCGACCCGAAGTGTTCGACGCCTTTGCCGGTGTGGACCATATCCTCCACGCCGGCGATATCGGCGAGCTTGACATCATCACAGCGCTGGAAGCGATCGCGCCGGTCACGGCGGTGTACGGCAACACCGACGACATGGATGTGCGTGCCATCTTACCGAAGGTTGCCCGGATCGAGCTCGACGGCTTCCGGATCGTGGTGACGCACGGCCATCAATTCGGGCGGGGCGTCACTCCCGGGCAACTGCACGAGGCGTTTCCCGATGCGGACATCATCATCTATGGACACACGCACCGACCGCTGCTCGAAATTGTCGACGTCGTCGTGACGGTGATGAACCCGGGCGGCGCGGGTCCCCGCCGGTTCGACATCCCGGCGTCGGTGGGGATCATGGAACTGGAGGCAGGCATTCCGCCGCGGGCGCGGCTGGTGCCGCTGACGGGAGCGGATGAGGACTGAATCACGCACGGTTCAGTCCGAGCCAGCGGAGCGGGACCGGAGCCACTCGTCGATCGGAGTTGTTCGCAGCCGTCAGCTGATAGGGCGATGGCCGAGCCCGTTCAATCGGCCGTCGGCTTTTCGCTCTGGGTCGGAATTCCCTAACATGCCTGTGACTGCGACGTCTCCTCGGGAGAGCGAAGGTGAAAACTTGACAACCGGAAGGCGCCCATGGGTTTCTGTGCGTACGAATCCCGGAGCCACGACGATGAACGCGCTTCGCCCTGGGAGTAGTCAGACCGCCGGTGCCTTGCTGGTACTCCTGCTGAACGCCTGCAGCGGCGCAGCTAGCCCCGCCGGGGTACCGCCACCGCCACCGCCGCCGCCGCCGCCCGCTGCGACCGCCATCCTCTCGGCATCGAGTCTCAGTTTTACCAGCCTGGAAATTGGCAGCACGAGCGCGTCACAACCCGTCACACTGACCAATGCTGGCAATGTCAGCCTGCGCGTCACGGGCATTTCGACAGCGGGAGATTTCGGCCAGAGCAATAACTGCGGTACGAGCGTCGGTGTCGGTGCCCAATGCACCATTCAGATCACGTTCACGCCCACCGCCGCCGGCTCCCGATCGGGCACGCTCAGCATCAGTGACAACGCCGCGGCCAGCCCGCAAACCGTTCAGCTCTCCGGGCCCGGCGTGATCCGGGAGGACGGCGGTACGCCCGCTTCATTCTTCGCGATGAACTTGAGCCTGATTCCCGATTGGCCAACAATCCCATCGCTGGGAGCTGTGCGGCTCTGGGACACGCACACCGCCTGGGAATTCGTCGAAACATCAAGGGGCATTTACGACTGGACGACTCTTGACAGCTGGGTGGCGGCCGCCCAGGCGCACGGGGTCGATGTACTCTATACCCTCGGCCGCACACCCGCCTGGGCTTCGGCAGCGGGAACACCGAACACGCCGCCCGCTGATCTGACGACGTGGGATGAGTTCGTGACCGCACTAGTCACGCGTTACAAGGGCAAGATCAAATTCTACGAAGGGTGGAATGAACCGAACGCACCCAATTTTTACAACGGCACGACTGCCCAACTGGTAGCCCTGCAACAGCACGCATACGGCATCGTGCACCAGCTCGATCCGGCAGCCCTGGTTCTTACGCCCCCTCCCGCAACGGCCGGATCAACTGTCAAGGTATCGCAGTTCCTGAGCCAGTTCTTTGCAGCCGGGGGCGGTGCGTATGCGGATATCGTCGCATTCCATGCCTATACGCCGCCTGACGCCGAATTGATTGTGACCCTCCTCAAGAACGTCACCGATTCCACGCCAAAATATGGCCAAGCATCGAAGCCACTGTGGATCACCGAAGGGGGCTGGTCGACGCAGACGATCCTGCCGGATCCCGACCTGCAGGCGGCCTTTGCGGCCAAACACCTCCTGCTGGCACGCGGGCTGGGTATTGCCAGGTATTACTGGTATGGGTACGATTTTGCGCCGTGGGGAACCTTGTTCGATAAGACAAGCATGACCTTGTTGAAGCCCGGTATCGCCTACCGCGAAATCCAGAAATGGGTGTCAGGCGCCACGACGGGCCAAGCGTGTGCCCAGGATGCACTGGGCACATGGACCTGTAGCCTCACACGAGCAAACGGCTACCAAGCGGTCGCCGTGTGGAACAACAATGGCGGCACCTACGCCCCGGGCATTTATAAGCAGTATCGCGATATCATCGGCAATACATTTTCTGTTAGCGGCAGGCTGACCCTCAGCAAGGCACCGATCCTGCTTGAGACTGGGCCGGCCTTTTAGGAGGGCGAGATTCACTCCTCGCCGCCACCCTTCCGGCTTCGCGCGAACCCACGACATCACGAAGAATTGTTGGTGCGATTGCGGGCGACATTGGCGGTGTGATGCAACAATACTGTGGGCTGGTTGCCAAAACCGACGGCGTGATCGACGATTTGCGCGACTCCGCCGATCACGATACAAGTCAATGCGACGTAAGCTGATATGGCCATGGCGCAGCCCAGCGCCTTCACGTTGGTTCCCGGATCGATAATTGCAGTCGATGCGAAGCGTACTCGTCTGCTCGTCCTGCAGGGTCGTATTCATCACCAAGGAGCTCCAGCATGACACGCTTCCGCCCCGGTTTTGCGATGCTTCTCGCGGCCCTGATTGCGGCTGCATCAGTGCAGGCGCAAGTCATCACGCCAACTGGCAGCTTCGGCTCCCAGCCAACGATGACCTTTGGAGGTACCGGCATCCCGAACGCCTGGGTGATGACCAACAGCAATGCCAGCACGCTTGGCGTGCTTCTCGGCCTGACCGCCACGCAGCGTAGGACCAATCCGGCGCTGACCAATAACGGCGCGGGCACGTTCTTCGCCACTCCGGGCCTGGATGTTACCACTGGTGCCGGTCCCAATTATGCCATGTGGAACTTCGACTGGTTCATCGGTGGCGCGAACGCGTCACAGTACAGCTACCGGCTGTACTACGATTTCGACCCGGCGGTTGGCAATACGCAGGCCAACGAAGGCTATATCGGCTTTACCAAGGGATTTACCGGCCAGAATTCATGGAATCTCGGCATGAACTTCCTGACGCTGGCCCTTCCGCAGGCGCCCGCCTATGCTGCCTTTAATCCGAACGCGCCGGGCGAATACACCTTCGCGCTGGTCGGGCTCAACGACGCTGGCGCAGAAGTCGCCCGTTCAGCCATCGCGGTGGACGTCGTCCCCGAACCGGCGTCGCTTACGCTTCTCGCCACCGGTCTGGTCGGGCTCGTCGGCATCCGGCGGAAGCGCCGCGCCAGTTGAGCGAACTCGAGGTGTAACAACGGGCGGGCCATCAACCGGTGGCCCGCCCGTTTGATTTGTTCATCGGGCCAGAATCCGACAAGTGACCGTTCCAGGTATCACTCCCACTGGCTCAGCGGCGTCGTCCGCCGCCACGCTTCCGGCTTCGCGCGAAACCACGACATCACGAGGAGTCGTTCCTGCAGGCGTTCGGCGTCGATGCGGTGTGGCGGCGCCACTGGCTTGGCACACTCCTCCTTCACCGCTGCCGCGAACATTTCTCGTTCCAGTGGTGACACCGGATCGGGATAGCACGCGCGCACCTCACCCGACCGGATCAGGTACACGCGATCATCGCCCTGGGCGCCCGGGTCGCGATACACGAACGACAGCAGGTCGAGCGCGGCGCGCGCGCGCGTCGTCGCCGTCAGCAGCCACTCCAGCGTTTCGAACCTGTCCCGCCACCGCAATGCCCCTTCAAAATCGGCCGCCTCGGCGCGCGCCGTCATTTCGTGTACAACACGATCAACCGGATGGAGTTCGCGTCCCTCGCAGAAGCGCGCTGCCGCCTCAACACGCTCCTGGTACTGCCACTTCAGCACCGCGCCGGCACAGGGGCCCAGGCAGGTCTTGAAGTCGTAGCGGGGGCAGGCCGCGTGCCGTGGTTCGCCGAAGAACTCACCCTGTTCGGCGTAGTGCATCGGCATGTCCGCACGGCAGTCGCGCAGGCCGAGCAGGTCGGCCAAGGTTCGGGCAGCAGCACTTGCGCGCGCCGGCGACGGCAGGGGCCCGTACAGCCGACCGCGCAGCCGCTCGGGAGTTCCGGTCGCCACCAGGCGCGGCGCGTCCTCGTCGGTCAGCACGAGAAAGGCGTATCGCCTCGAGCGATTCATCGCGACGTTGAACGGCGGGCGGTGCTTGCGGATCAGCTTCAGCTCCGCCAGTGCCGTCGCGAATTCACTCGGCGAATAGTCGAACGTGATGTCGCTGGCGGCGTGCAGGATGCGCGCCTGCTTGTCGTCGGGATATTGGGCGCGGAAGTAGCTGAGCAGCCGCGTGCGCAGCGCCTTCGCCTTGCCGACATAGAGGATCCGGCCGCCGGCGTCGAGCATCCGGTAGGTGCCTGGCCGGTCTTCCGCCAGGCGCTGAATCCGGACGCGCAGGGCAGGGAGGTCGGTGGCGGGAAGCGCTAGGGCGAGCATGGAGAGAAATGTATCGAGAAGCAGGGAGAGACGAGAGAGACCAATCTCCTATCTCTGGCACCTCCAGCAAAACACCGTCCCCCGTGCATCGATCGTGTGCGTGCTTGCCAATCGCGTTCCGCACACTGTGCACGGTTCCCCTTCGCGCCCGTACACCAGGAGCTCAAGCTGGAAGTTGCCTGATCCGCCGGTGCCGGTGACGTAGTCGCGGAACGTCGTTCCCGAGCTGTCGATCGCGGCCTGCAGGATGCGCTGGACGTGGCCGTGGAGCGCGAGCAGCTGGGCGCGCGGCACCCGGTCGGCCCGCTTTGATGGGTCGATTCCGGCGGCGAACAACGCTTCCGACGCGTAGATGTTGCCGACGCCCACTACCACACCCTGATCCATCAGCACCTTCTTGATTGCTGCACGCGCCCGGCCGAGTCGGTCGGCGAACAGGACCGCCGTGAACGCCGGGTCGAGCGGCTCGGGCCCGAGGCGCGATTGGTGGACATTCCAGGCAGCGGGCGTGAGCCAGCGGAGCGTGCCGAGCCGCCGCACGTCGCGATAGATCAGCACGCCGTCGCCGTCGAGCGCGCACCGCAACACGGCGTATTTCTGTTCGGCCGCGGTGAGCGCGCGATCATAGTGCAGCAGCGCACCGCTCATCCCCGGCTGCACCGCAAGAATGCGCGTGTCGGTGTGGATCAGTGCGTGCTTCGCCCGGCGGGTCACGGCGGTGATGGTCCGCCCGGCAAGATTGCGCAGCAGCGTGCGCTTGCTGACGCCGTCGAGCAAGTTGTCGTGCGAAAGTGCGGCGGCCGTGATCCGGCGTCCGACCAGCCGCGGACGCAGTTCGCGGACGATGGTTTCGACTTCAGGAAGTTCGGGCACGCTCCGCCTCTCGCCACCCGATATCCCGCCGGAACTGCTTGCCGTCGAAGCTGATCCGTTCCGCGGCGGCGAGGCTCGCCGCCCGTGCTGTTGCGAAGGTCTCGGCGACGGCGGTGACGGCGAGTACCCGGCCGCCGTTGGTCACCAACGCCCCATCGTCGCGCCGGCGGGTGCCAGCGTGATAGACGGTCACACCGGGGTCGAGGTCCTCGGGAATGCTGATCACGGCACCCCTGGCTGGCGCATCCGGATAGCCGGCTGCCGCGAGGATCGTGGTCACCGCGGCGCCGTCGCGCACGTCAACGCGCGGGAGCGGCTCGCCGCGGGCGGCCGCATCGAGCAGGGCGACCAGGCCGGGGCCAACCAGCGGGATCACGACCTGCGCTTCAGGGTCGCCGAGCCGGCAGTTGAACTCCACCACGTTTGGCGTGCCGTCCGGGCGCAACATGATTCCGGCGTACAGCACACCCCGATACGGTGCGTTGCGCCGCGCCAGTTCATCGAGCGTGGGTAGCAGCACTTCGTCGCGGATTCGCGCCAATACGGCCGCCGTTGCGATCGAGACCGGCGAATACGCCCCCATGCCGCCCGTGTTGGGGCCATGGTCGCCTTCGAGGAGTCGCTTGTGATCCTGTGCGGCCGGTAGCAGCTGCACGTCGCGTCCGTTGGTGATCGCGAGCACGGAGAGTTCCTCTCCCGCCAGGAATGCTTCGATCACGACGACCGTTCCCGCGTCGCCGAACAGGTGATCGGCGAGCATGGCCTTCACCGCCTGGCGAGCCTCGTCACGGCTGTTGCACACGATCGCGCCCTTGCCGGCTGCGAGTCCCGACGCCTTCACCACCAGCGGTTCCGGCACGAGATCGATGTAGCGCAGCGCGGCTGCCGCGTCGGTGAACACTGCGCTCCGGGCGGTCGGCACGCCCGCCGCCTGCATCACCTCCTTGGCGAACGCCTTTGATGCCTCGATCCTGGCGCCACTGGCACCGGGTCCGAACACCGCCCGGCCTTCGCCGCGAAGCCGGTCGGCGAGGCCCAGCGCCAGCGGGACTTCGGGACCGACGACGATGAGGTCGATGGCATACGCATCCGCCGCGTCAACGAGGCGATCGATGTCGTCCGCCGAAATGTCGAGGTTGGTGGCGGCGGTCGCGGTGCCGGGATTTCCCGGTGCAACGTAGATCTGGTGGTGCGGATCATCGGCGGCGAAGGCCAGGGCGAGGGCGTGCTCCCGGCCGCCGCCGCCGACGATGAGCAGCCTCACGCGGCGCCTTTCGTGCGGGCGTCGTTGAACGCGGCGCGGGCGCGCTCGGCCGCGCGCTTCGCCGCGGTCTTCAACTGGTCGGCAAACGCGTTGAACTCGCTCCGGTAGTGTGCCGCGGCGTCGCGCATGTCATCGCGCAGCGGGCGATCATCGGCCTCGCTGCCGCGACGGACGTATTCGCCATTGAGGATGCGGTCGTACGCGCCCGATTGGACCCACTGCTGCACTGCGCCCGCGCGTACGACGTGCATCGGATGCGTGACAACGAGCGTGTTCAACAGCTTGTAGATCACGTCGAAGCCATCGTGCTGCGTGGCGTACTCATTCGCCTGCTGCATGAACGGTTCGAGATTGAGGTCGCCCGGCCGAACGTTCGCCGTGTTGGCGCCGCCGGCCATTTTCATGAACATGCGCATCGACGCCGCCAGGTCCTGCGAGCCGAGCAGTTCGGCGCGGTCGGCCGAGAGCTCCGACTTGCGCGACCATTCCAGGAAGGCGAGCCGGACCGGCAGCACCACCAGCTCGAGCGGGAACGGCAGCGCCCCGAGCGACACCATCGCCAGGATCGCCGCGATGGTGGTGTACACGGCATGACCGCTGATCACGTGTCCGAGTTCGTGGGCCAGCAGGCCCCGTTGTTCATCTTCGTCGAGCAGCTCGAATGCCGAGGAATGAATCACGATGAAGGGATCGTCCACGCCGTACGCTCCGGCGTTGAACACCGGCGTCTGCGTGACGTACAACTCGGGTACGCGTTCCCAGCCGAACGTGGTGCAGTTTTCGAGGTGCATTCCCCAGAGCCGCGGGAACTGCGTTGGCCCGCAGCGCACGGCGTTGCCCTGAAACAGGAGGCGGATGCCGCGCTCGCCGCCCAGGATCGCCAGGATCTTGCGGATGACCTGGTCGACCCCCGGCAGTGCCCGGAGCGCCTGGAGTGCCGCGCGATCGGCCGGATGTTCCCACGACACCGGAGCGATGTCGGGCAGGGCGACGCGCGGGCGTGGCGCGGGGAGCGTGATCATCGAGAACTCACGAGTTGAAGATCTGTCACTCTACGGCGTTGGGTTACCGTTGTTTCATCCTGCGTCGTCTCCGTCATCCTGAGCGCAGCGAACGCGAAGCGTTCGCGGAGTCGAAGGACCTCGGCTCCGCGCGAGGCGGCCGGTCAGTGAGCGCGGAGCCGAGGTCCTTCGACTCCGCAATGGCTTCGCCATTGCTTCGCTCAGGATGACAACGCGCGATCCAGGTCCGCCATCAAATCCCCGACATCTTCGATTCCCACCGACAATCGCACCAGCGAGGCGGTCAAGCCCATCTCGTCGCGCAACGCTTGCGGCACGGACGCATGGGTCATCGACACCGGATGGCCGATCAGGCTTTCCACGCCACCGAGCGATTCGGCGAGCGCAAAGATCCGGGTCGCTTCCACCACCGTGCGCGCGCGATCGACCTGGCCGAGCTCGAGCGAGATGATGCCGCCGAACGCCGACATCTGCCGCGTCGCGAGTTCGTGCTGCGGGTGATCGGCGAGGCCCGGGTAGTACACCTTCACGACGTCCTTTCTTCGGCTAAGCCACTGCGCGATCTGCATCGCGTTGTCGCAATGCGCGCGCATTCGCAGAGGCAGCGTCTTCACACCGCGCAACGCCAGCCAGCAGTCAAACGGTCCGGGGACGCCGCCCGCCGCGTTCTGCAGGAACCCGATCCGCTCCGCCAGGTCGTCGCGCGTCGTGATCAGCGCGCCGCCCACCATGTCCGAGTGCCCGTTGAGGTACTTGGTGGTCGAATGCAGCACGATATCGGCGCCCAATGAGAGCGGGCGTTGCAGCATGGGCGTCGCGAACGTGTTGTCGGTCACCAGCAGCACGCCGAGCGCCTGCGCCAGGTCGCCGAGGGCGCGAAGATCGGCCAGGAACATCATCGGGTTCGACGGTGTCTCGCAGAACAGCATCCGGGTGTTCGGCCGGATCGCCGTTTCGACATTCTTGATGTTCCGCATGTCGACGAACGAAAATGTCAGGCCGAACCGCTCGTAGATCCGTTCCATCTGGCGGTGACTGCCACCGTAGATGTTGTTGCCCACGACGACGTGATCGCCCGAGGAGAGGAGCTTCAGGACGGTGTCGAGCGCGGCGAGGCCGGAGGCGAATGCGAAGGCGTCGGTGCCGCCTTCGAGCGCGGCGAGGTTGGCTTCCCATGCTTCGCGAGTCGGATTGCGTGTGCGGGCGTATTCGTAGCCGTTGTGCGGCCGCCCGAGGCCATCCTGCACGTACGTCGAGGTCTGGTAGATCGGCGGCATCACGGCACCGGACAGGGGATCCGGACGCTGGCCCGCGTGTACCGCGAGGGTGGCGAGGTGGTGCGTGGTGTCGGCGTTGGCGATGCGAGTCATTAAGCGGGCCGGGCAAGGGGAGTAGGAAGGCGAACATCCCGGGCGGCGAAACGACGCCGCATGACGTCGATCGCCGCGGGATTGTTGTCGATCAGCACCACATCACGACCGAGGCGATCGGCGGCGTCGCCGAACGACCCGCTTCCCGCGAAGAAGTCGCCCAGCTGCATACCCGGCGACGAATGCACCTTGACGATGCGCTCGAGGACGCCGAGCGGCTTCTGCGTGGGGTAGCCGGTCTTCTCGTGACCCGTCGGACTCACGATGGTGTGCCACCAGGTGTCGGTCGGTGTCTTGCCGCGGGCGGCCTTTTCCGGGCCAACCAGTTCTGGTGCCATGTACGGGATCCGGTCGACTTCGGTGAGGTGAAACGTGTATGTGGTCGGGTGGCGCGTGTACCAGAGAATGTTGTCGTGCTTCGCGGACCATCGCTTGGTGGCGCGGGCACCATAGTCATAGGCCCAGATGATCTCGTTCTGGAAGCAATCCCGGCCAAATATCTGGTCGAGCAACACCTTGGCGTAGTGCACCTCGCGATAGTCGAGGTGGACAAAGAGGGAGGCGGTCGGAGCCAGCAATCGGTGTGCTTCGCGCAGGCGTGGTTCGAGGAAGCCAAGGTAATTGTCGAACGCGTCAGGGTAGCTGCGCGTGGCGAGGCGAGTGGTCCGATAGCGCTCGCCCTGGAATCCGGTGCGGTCGCCGTCGGGATCCCGCGCGGTTGCGAGCTGGGTGCGCGCCTGCACCTTCCCCGTGTTGAACGGCGGGTCGATGTAAATGAGGTCGAACCGGCCGGCGGCAAAGCCAGGCAGGACGTCAAGATTATCGCCAAAAAACACCTCGATCACCGCGCCTCCGGCTGCGTCAGACGGGAACGAATCTACTGTGGATCCCTGCCCGGCGCCTCACCGTCGGCTTAGCTTTGCCAGATGGTTCCGCCCCTGGAGTTTCCTCCCGAAGCCGTGGCGACGCGGGTGCTCGTTGTCGATGACGACTCCGGCGTTCGCGAGATCCTGGTGCGTTTGCTGACCAGCCAGGGCTACGCGGTGACCGAGGCGGACGGGACGGACGCCGCGCTGGCGATCCTGATTCGCGATCGCGAAGTGCCGCTGGTCGTGAGTGACGTCAACATGCCGGGTCGCGACGGCCGCGAGCTGTTGCGCGAGATCCGCAGCCGGTACCCGGACACTGCGGTGGTGATGCTCACCGGTGATGGCGACGTGGCCACGGCGGTGGAGTGCCTGAAGATCGGCGCGAGCGACTACCTCTCGAAACCGGTGCAGGTGCATGAGGTGCGCGCCCGCATCGACATGGCGCTGGCGGAGCGCCAACTGACGCTCGAGGTCCGCCGACTCCGCGAGAGCTACCACACGGATCTCGAACGGCAGGTGCGCGACCTCGCGCGCAAGAACCAGGCGATGTTCCTGGCGCAGGTGCAGATGGCGGTGACGATGCTCGAAGCGAAGGATCCCTACACACGCGGCCACTCGGGGCGCGTCGCCGAGTATGCCGTGGCGACCGGGCGCCAGATGGGGATCTCCATCGCCTTGCTCGAAGAGATCCGACTCGGCGGCGAGCTGCACGACATTGGCAAGATCGGCACGCGCGACGCGGTGCTTCAAAAGCCAGGGCCGCTGACCGACGAAGAATTCGCCGAGATTCGGCGACACACCGTCGATGGCGAGGCGATGCTGAGCGTCTTGCGCACCGATCACCCCGAAGTGCTGCACATCGCGCGATGGCATCACGAGCGTCTCGACGGCACCGGCTTCCCTGACGGATTGACCGGCCAACAGATCCCGGTGACGGCCCGGATCGTTTCGGTCGTCGACGCGTTCGATGCGATGACCACGACACGTAGCTATCGGGAGAATCAGTCGATCGACGGCGCGTGGACCGAGTTGCAGCGCTGCGCGGGGCGGCAGTTCGATCCGGACGTGATCGCGGCGTTCCGGGCGGCGTTTCCGGATTCGGCGGCGTTGCCGATTTTGAGTTGAGACCAGAAGTCGTGAGGCCCGGACGGCCGCGAGCGTGCGCGTACCGCGCGCTAACCTACGTCAGGATATTTCGGCCGCGGGGTCGTGTCATCCGCAGGACAACCTGCCCGCCGCGAAGCGGGCCGTCAGCTTCATCCCGTTGTTCGACGGCCATCCTACGAGTCGAGCACCTCCCGTACCGTCCGCGTCAGTTCCGCGGTCGTATACGGCTTGCCGATAAAGTGGGCGGCCTTGTCGAGCAGTCCGCGGCGTAGAACGGTGTCGTCGGTATAGCCGGACATGTAGAGGACCTTCATCCGCGGCCTGGTATCCGTGAGTTGTGCCGCCAGCTCCCGTCCGCTCACCCCCGGCATGACCATGTCGGTGACCATCAGATGCACGGGTCCGTCGTGCCGATCGAGGAGCAGCAAGGCCTCGCCGCCGTTGCTGGCCGTAAGCACGGTGTAGCCGGCCGACTGGAGAATACGTTTGGTCAGACGGCAAACCGCCTCCTCGTCGTCGACGATGAGGACGGTCTCGGCGCCGTGTACCGACGTTACCGTCGGGGCGGGCGGGCGGTTGTGCGCCACGTCCGCGACCAGCGGCAGGTAGATCGTGAAGGTGGTTCCCCGGCCGAGTTCGCTGGACACCCCGATGCTGCCGCCGCTCTGCTTTAGGATCCCGTACACCGTCGACAGGCCGAGTCCGGTGCCCTTTCCCAACTCCTTGGTTGTGAAGAAAGGTTCGAAGATCTGCACCCGAGTCGCCTCGTCCATCCCGCCACCCGTGTCGCTGATCGCGAGCCTTACATGCGGCCCTGGCTGCAACGATGGGTGCGCTGCGGCAGCGGCCTCGTCGAGATCGACGTTCCGTGTCTCGATGGTCAGCATACCGCCGTTGGCCATGGCATCCCGGGCATTGACGGCCAGATTCATCACCACCTGCTCGATCTGCCCGGGATCCGCCATGACATGGCCCACATCCTTCGCCGGCACGATCATCAGAGCGACGTCCTCGCCGATCAAGCGCTGGACCATGTCCTGCAGGTCCGCGAGCAACGAGTTCAGGTTCAGGGCGACGGGCTTCATGATCTGTTTGCGGCTGAAGGCCAGCAACTGCCGGGTCAGCGAAGCGGCCCGCATTCCGGCTTTTCCGATGGCCTGGAGATCCGTGCGCAGCGTATCGCCTTCTTTCAAGTCCGTCAGGACGAGCTCGGCTGTGCCGTTGATGACGGTGAGCAGGTTGTTGAAGTCGTGGGCGATGCCGCTGGCGAGCCGTCCCACGACTTCCATCTTCTGGGCTTGCAGGAGCTGGGCCTCCAGCCGCTTCTGTTCCGTGAGATCCCGCCCGATCGCGACGAAATGCGTGAGCTCGCCATGGGTGTCCTTCACCGACGTGATGGACTGTTCCTCGCAATACAGACTGCCGTCTTTGCGGCGATTGGTCACTTCGCCGTGCCAGACGTGTCCGGCCAGAATGGTGTTCCACAGGTCTCGGTAAAACCGCTGATCGTGAAGGCCGGACCTCGACAATTCCCTCGGGTTCTTGCCGATGGCCTCTTCAGCGCGGTAGTAGGTGAGCGCCGTGAAGGCCGGGTTGACCCATTCAATCGTGCCGTTGCGGTCCGTGATGACAATGCTGTTGGCAGCGGCGTTCAGGGCGGCGCTCTCCAGGCGGAGTTCCGCGGCGCTGCGTCTGGCCTCCTGATACAATTGCGCGTTGTGAATGGCGGCGGCGCACTGCTCCGCCGTGATTTCCAGCAGATGCACTTCGCGGTCGCGGCAGGGGCGCACCGTCAGCCAGTCCACGTGCAGCACGCCGACGAGCGTGCCGTTGCGCTTGAGCGGGACGCCGAGCATGGAGCGAATGCCGCGTTCCCTTATCAGCGGATCGGTGATCAGCGGATCCAGCGCGGCGTCTTCGACATACACCGGCTTCCGGCGCGAGGCGACCGTTCCGGCGAAGCAATCCCCCACGTGCTTCACATGCGTGCTGTCACTGAAGTTCACCGCGCCGACGCTGGCCCGGACGTGTAACTCGGCGCCATCGGTGAGGAGGATGGTCGCGGTGTCGGCGTGCATCACTGCCATCACCCGCCCCAGCAGTACGCGCAGCAATTCATCGAGGTCGAGCGTGCTGATCGCATTCGTCGTGACAAGAGTCAGTGCGGTGAGATCCTCGTTTTCCTGTGTCAATCGCTCCAGCAGTTCGGTGCGCTCAATCTCGAGCCGCTGTCTTGCCAGCTCGGCCAGCCTTTGTTGCCGGCGGTTCTCCGCCTCGCGCAGTTCCCGTTGCAGGGCGGGGACGAACCGCGCGAGGTTCTGTTTGAGGATGTAATCATGGGCGCCCGTCTTCATCATCGCCACCGCAATGTCTTCGCCAATGCTGCCCGAGACGACGATGAACGGGACATCGTGACCGCTCTGGTTGAGCAGATTCAGCGCGGTCGGCGCGTCGAACTGGGGCATCGAGTAATCGGACACCACCAGGTCCCAGGCTTCACGCTCCAAGGCCGTCTTCATCTCTTCGGCCGTCTGGACGCGCTCGGACACCGGATCATAGCCCGCTCGCCGCAACTGGCGCAAAACCAGCTCGGTGTCGTCCACCGAGTCCTCGACGATCAAGACCCGCAGCGGTATTCCCATATCACATCAGTGTTTGGGCGGCGCTTCGTTGAGCACCAGCCAGTAAAGTCCAACCTGCCGGACGGCTTCGGCAAACTGACTGAAATCCACCGGTTTGCGGATGTAGCTGTTGGCTCCCAAGCTATAGCTGCCAATCAGGTCTTGTTCCTCCTTGGAGGAAGTCAGTATGACGACGGCCTGGAATCTCGTCCGCTGATCTTCCCGAATGCGCTTGAGCACCTCCAGGCCGCTGATCTTGGGGAGCTTCAGGTCGAGCAACACCACTTGCGGCAGCGCGGTCAGGTCACGCCCGGCATACGCTCCCGTGCCAAAGAGGTAGTCGAGGGCTTCCGCGCCGTCGCGGGCCACGACCACTTCGTTGAGGATGTTGTTTTTCTTCAGGGCACGGATGGCGAGGGCTTCGTCGTCTGCGTTGTCTTCGACAAGTAGGATGACTTTGTCTTTTGTGTTTGCCATGGTGTGTCTTCACTCGGCGGCTGGGAGGGTGAAGTAGAACGTAGCACCTTTTCCGGGTTGCGCTTCCGCCCACACGCGGCCGCCGTGCCGGTGGATAATGCGTTGCACTGTGGCCAGGCCGATGCCGGTGCCGGGAAACTCCAGCGGGGTGTGCAGCCGTTGGAACGCGCCAAACAGCCGGTCCGCATAGGCCATGTCAAAACCCGCGCCGTTGTCGCGAACAAAAAACGCCAGTTCCGCTCCCTGGGCCTGCTGGCCGAATTCGATTCGGGCGTGCGCACACTTGCCGGTAAACTTGAGCGCGTTCGCCAGCAGATTGACCAGGGCAAGCTGCAAGAGCCGCGTGTCACCGCGCGCGGTCAATGGATCGCTGACTTCCCATTGGACGGCCCGCCCCGCCTGTTGTGGCTGCAACTCCGCGATGGCCTCGCGCGCCAGCGCCGTGAGGTTGACGGGGTCCAACGTCATCTCGGAGCGGGTCACCAGCGACAGGTTGAGCAGATCATCGATGAGCTGGCCCATGCGTTGAGCCCCGGCGCGAATGCGCCGCAGATAATCCTGCCCCGTCGCGTCAAACTTGCCCGCGTAATCGTCCAAGAGGGCCTAGCTGAAGCCGTCCATGCCACGCAATGGCGCACGCAAGTCGTGCGAAACGGAGTAGGCGAACGACTCCAGCTCCGTATTGGTGGCTCCGAGCTGGGTGGCGTGGGCGCGCAGATCGGCGTTGAGCTGGACGATTTTTTCTTCCGCCTGTTTGCGCTCGGTAATGTCGGCGCGGATGGCAATGTATTGGGCGGGCTTTCCGTGTCCGTCAAGAAAAGGGACAATCGTCGTGGCCACCCAATAGAACGTGCTATCCTTCGCGCGGTTCTTGAGCTCACCTTTCCACACGCGTCCGCTGGTGATCGTCTGCCACAGCTCGCGGATAAAGGCTTTTGGGTGATGACCTGAATTGATGATGCGGTGATCCCGGCCGAGCAGTTCCTCCGGTGAGTACTTCGAGATCGCGCAAAACTTGTCGTTCACGTAGGTAATCTTCCCCCGCGCGTCGGTGATGGCAACAATGGCGTGCTCATCGAGCGCGGTCTTGAAAGCGTTCTGCGCTTTGAGGCTCCCGGCCGTTCGCTCCTCCGCGCGCTGGCGCAGTCGATTCTCGCGCAGCAGGAACGTGAACACGGCGATGAACAGGACGAAGCTCAAGCCCGTGCCGATGGCACTTAGAAGGTTGGCGGCGCTCGCCTCTCGTTTGGCGGCGGCAGAGCGCTGGCCCAGCAGCGTTTGCCCCTTGGCGTCCATCCGGGCAAAATTGGCGCGAATGTTGTCCATTATGATCTTGCCTCTACTACTGGCAACTTCCTGTCGGGCGGCCTCGAAGCCGGAGTTCTGGCGCAGGTCCACAGTGCGCTGTGCCTGGCGAATGCGCTCCGCGATCAGCGGATCCAAGGCGGACAAGTTGGCTTGTTGTTCTGCGTCGGGAATCAGTTGCTCCAGCTTGCGCCGTTGTTCCACCACCGCTTGCAAACCGCTTTCAAACGGTTCCAGGAACGCCGGATCACCCGTCACCACGAAACCGCGCGCGCCGGTCTCTATGTCGTCGATCAGCGACAGCAGCCGGTTCAAATTGGACTGCGCTTCCTGGCTGTGGGCCAGCAACTCCGCCGTCTCCTGCGTGCGAGCAGTGTGTCGCCAGCCGAACCACGCCACGCCGCCGAGCAGCGCCAGGGCGGCGACGAATCCCACGATCAAAATATCTGGCCGTTTTAGTTGCATCCTCACCTTACTGCGAACCGCGGGTCGTCTTTCCGCCTATAGCGGCAGGCAAAAGCCACCCGCCCGGCCCCTGGGTTTTGGCGACGAGGACCTCGAAGCCGGGGTCAATGTTCCGGCCCAGCTCGCGAGTCAGTTGCCCCGCGCTGCGATTGCAGCTGGTGATGACGTCTTTCACCGTGGTGGAGAAGATGGCGGAACCGGTGTTGTCCAGCAGCGCTTGCGGGAGAGCCGCTTGGCCCAAGAACTCCTCGTTCAATTGTTGTTCCCGGCGCGTAGCGAGGCGGCCTGCCACTTGCCGCACCACCCGGTGGTCCGCCAAATGACTCTGCGCTTCGGCCGCTGCGCCCACGCCCGGTCAGCAGCAAACGCGTGTTGGGCGGCCTGAGGGTATGGACCGCGGACAAAGGTAACCGGCTAAGTGACAGTTGACTGTAGTCACTCGCGTGGCACTTGATTGTCGTCATTTGGCTTTTGCCTTGGGGATGACGCGGCGATGAAAAACGGCCGGAGGAAGCGCGACAGTGTGCTTGCCAAGTATGGCGCGGCCATGATTCCCGAGACCCTGCAGGCGCGGGGTATGACTACCTGCACATCGCGATCGATGCCCGGGCGCGGCCCTACCCCCGGCAAACCAACGGCAAGGCGGAGCGGTGGATCCGGACCTGCCTCGCAGAATAGGCGTACGCCCGGTCCTCTCGCACCTTGGTCGCGCGGACGAGCGCGCTGCCGGATTTCCTGCGATACTACAACGGGCGACGGTTCCACATCGGCATCAACGGACTCACTCCCATGCAGCGATTTGCGGGGCACTGGCAGACAACGTTTTCATCAACAACAGTTCGCGCGCGGGATGCGCACGCTCGCTTTCCGTCTGGGGCTCATGGCTCATGGCTTCCCGCGAATGGAGTTACATGTCTGACACCCTGATGATCTCCGTTTCCGGCATGCGCGGAATCGTGGGCAAGGACCTCACGCCGGAGCTGGTTGCGCGCCACGCGGCGGCGCTCGGCGCCTGGGTCCGGCAGAATGGCGGCAGCCGCGTAGTGCTCGGCCGCGATGCGCGCACCTCCGGCGAGATGTTCGCGCGCGCGGCGATTGCTGGCCTTCAGTCGGTCGGTGTCGACGTCATTGACGTCGGCATCGCACCGACGCCCACCGTGCAGATGGCGGTGGAGCACCACCATGCTGGCGCCGGACTCATCCTCACCGCCAGTCACAACCCGATCGAGTGGAACGCGCTCAAGTTTGTTGGGCCGGACGGGATCTTTCTCGACGCCGATGCGGGGAGTGCTGTGCGCCGCCTTGCCGACGCCGGGCCCGAGCGCGCTGGATGGGATACCGTCGGCACGCGGTCGCACGACGACGGCGCGATCACGCGCCATCTGGACGCGATCCTGGCGTTGCCCGAGATCGACGTCGGCGCGATCCAGGCGCGCGAGTTTCACGTCGCGCTCGACTGTGTGCGCGGCGCCGGTGGCCCCACCATGCTGGCGCTGTTCGATCGACTTGGTGTCCGGGTGAGTGGCATCAATCTGCCAGCCGACGGTCGCTTTCCCCGCGAGCCGGAGCCGATCCCCGAAAACCTCGGTGAGCTCGCCGAACTGGTGCAACAGAGCGGTGCCGACATCGGCATGGCGGTGGATCCGGACGTCGATCGTCTCGCACTCGTGGACGAGGCTGGCAGGCCGATCGGGGAGGATTACACGCTGGCGGTCGCCGCGCGTGCCGTCCTCGCCCGGGCCCCGGCCACGCCACAGCCTGTGGTGGTCGCCAACCTGTCCACGTCCTTGGTGGTGGCCGATGCGGTCCAGCAGGGGGGCGGCCGGTTCGTTCGGGCCCCCGTTGGCGAGGCCAATGTCGCCCGGACCATCGTCGCCGAACGGGCCCTCCTCGGCGGCGAGGGGAACGGCGGGGTGATCCTTCCGGCGCTGCACGTCGGCCGGGACGCCCCGCTGGGGGCGGCCCTCATCTTGCAATATCTGGCGGCGACCGGGGAGAGGCTTTCGGCTGTGGTGGCGGCCTCGCCCCGGTACGTCATCGTCAAGGCGAAGGCGCCCCGCGGGGGCGACCTGAACGGTCAGTACCGCCGGCTGGAAGCCGCGTTTCCAGATGCGGAACGCGACCTCCGCGACGGATTGCGGCTCGGCTGGCAGGATCGGTGGTTGCACGTCCGGCCGTCGGGAACGGAACCGATCGTCCGGCTAATCGCCGAAGCGCCGACTGCGGCGGAAGCGGAACGGCTGATTGCGAAGGCCCGTGAGACCTAGAGGAGCAGAACGACATGTGTGGAATCGTCGGTTACGTCGGGCCCAAGCAGGCAACGCCCATCCTGATGGAGGCACTGCGCCGGATGGAGTATCGCGGCTACGACTCCGCCGGGATCGCCGTACTCAACAACGGCGGCATCGAGATCCACAAGGCGGCGGGGAAGCTCAGCGTGCTCGCCGGCGAACTTGAGGGACGCGAGCCGGTCGGTACCACCGGCATGGGCCACACGCGCTGGGCCACCCATGGCGCGCCCACCACGGTCAATGCCCATCCGCATCTCGACCAGTCGGGTCGAATCGCCCTGATTCACAACGGCATCATCGAGAACTCCACCGCCATCAAGAAGGCGCTGCTGGCGCGCGGTCACGTCTTTCTTTCCGAGACCGACACCGAAGTGCTGGCCCACCTGATCGGCGAGTTATACGAAGGGAACCTGGAAGAGGCGGTCGCGGCGGCGCTGCGCGATGTCGACGGTGCCTACGGCATCGTGGTGCTCTCCGCCGACGAACCCGGCACCTTGATCGCGGCGCGCAACGGGTCGCCGATCGTGCTCGGCCTGGGCGAGGGCGAAAACCTGGTCGCATCCGACCAGTCGGCATTGCTCGATCACACGCGGTCCGTCGTCTACCTCGACAACGGCGAAATGGCGGTGCTGAGCGCGAACAGCTACCGCGTGCGCACGCTCACGACGCGCCAGATCGACAAGCCGGTCAACCAGATCGAGTGGGATCTCGCCACCATCGAGCGCGGCGGCTTCGATCACTTCATGCTGAAGGAGATCTTCGAGCAGCCTGAAAGCATCGAGAATACGATGCGCGGCCACTTGCTCGAGGAGACAGGCAACGTTCGGGTCTACGGCCTCAAGCTCTCCGACACCGACGCCAAGAAGGTCAAGCGGATCATCATCACCGCGTGCGGCACGTCCTGGCACTCGGCATTGATCGGCAAGAGCATGATCGAGGAACTGGCGCGGATTCCCACCGACGTGGAGTACGCGTCCGAGTTCCGCTACCGGAATCCGATCGTGGATTCCGAGACGCTGGTGATCGCGATCTCGCAATCTGGCGAGACCGCGGACACCCTCGCCGCACTGCTGGAAGCGAAGCAGCGCGGTGCGCGCGTGCTCGGGCTCGTGAACGTTGTCGGCTCGACGATTTCGCGCGAAGTGCACGGCGGGATGTATCTCCGCTGCGGGCCGGAAATCGGCGTCGCGAGCACCAAGGCGTTCACGTCGCAGGTCGTGGCACTCGCCATGGTCACGCTGCGCTTCGCCCGTCTCCGCACGATGTCGTTGCTCGAAGGACGCCGCTACATCGACGCGCTCCAACAGCTCCCCGCACAGATCCAGCAGGTGCTCGACTGCGCACCGGAGATCGAGAAGCTGGCGTCGCGATTCGACGGCGCGACCAACGCCCTCTATCTCGGCCGCGGCGTGAACTTTCCGGTCGCGCTCGAGGGTGCGCTCAAGCTGAAGGAAATCTCCTACATCCACGCGGAAGGGTACCCTGCCGCCGAGATGAAGCACGGTCCGATCGCGCTGATCGACGAAAACATGCCGGTGGTGGTGGTGGCACCGCGGGACGCCGTGCACGGCAAGATCGTGTCGAACATCCAGGAAGTGCGCGCCCGCGGCGGCAAGGTGATCGCGATCGTGAACAAGAATGACGAGGAGATCTCCCGGCTGGCCGAGGCCACGTTCATCGTCCCGGAGACGCTCGACCTGCTGACGCCGATCCTGACCGTGATCCCGCTGCAGCTGTTGTCGTATTACGTCGCGGTCAATCGCGGCTGCAACGTGGATCAGCCGCGGAACCTGGCGAAGAGTGTCACGGTCGAGTAGGCCGCCGCGGACTCGCTACGGGCGTCGCGCGATTCCGAGAACGAGCCCAAGGCGTATGGCAGTCCGACGGACGAACCCTTCGGGAAGCTCCGCCGCCTTGAAGACCGATGGTCCGCCGGTCACCTCACCGCGGATCACCGCGCTCCACGAGCGATTGATCGGTAGTTCCGCCTCGAGGGCGCCGCGCGCCGACGCCCGCCAGCGCGGCGAACTCTCAGTGAGGTCGAACGTCCACCGGTCGATCCCGGCGGCCACGGAAAGATTCAACGCCGGCGCACCCTGGTGCCCGGCGATGCGATGCGCCACCTCGAACGCAGTCCCCCATGCCTTCAGCACGTCGCGCGTCGTGACCACGGACGACACGCTGACCTCCGCGAGGTCCGCCGACGTGTGATGGAGCTCCAGGCCGACTCGCCACGGTCCGTGTTCGCGTGCGAACGCCACGGTCAAGGTCGCCGGGCCTTCGGCGTGGAATTCAGGGTGGGCGGGATCGATCTCGTCGCGAGAGTCGCCGTGCGACGTCGCGGTGCCGGTGAGCAAGGCCACCCGCCATTGCGCGTGGATCGTGGCGGATCCGGAGAACAAGAGAACAATGAGCAGCAGGTGTCGCACGGGTTCCTCGGGAAGAAGTCCCGGCAACGTTGCCCGGCGGTATCAACGGCGGATCAAATACGCGCCGGTGCTCGACAGTTCAGGTACTTCCCATTGCGCGACTTTCCCGCCGCGGTCCAGCCGACAGTGGCCACCAGGTGCCGGAGCCGGCTGGACTGGTTGACCGAAATACTAGCGCCGATCCGGGATCGTCCAGCTTTCGCCGAGCGCGGACCCAACGACGCGATCGACCTGGGGTCCGGCGGCCGCCCGCAGGCGCGTTAGCGGTTCGAGCATCGGCTCCCGACTCAAGCGAAAGGTGGCGTGGTGAATGGGCACGACGGCGCGCGCGCCGAGCTCTGCGGCCATGTGCCACGCTTCTTCTGGCGAACAGTGGTTGACGATCCACGGATCATACGCGCCGATCGGCATGAGGGCGACGTCGACCGGGCCGCCCTCGGCGAGTGGCCGCAGGGCGTCCGTCTGCGCCGTGTCGCCAGCGAAGAAGATTCGCTTGCCGCGCACGGTCATCAGGTAGCCGCCCCAGCCGCGATGGTGATCGTGTAACATCCTGGCGCCCCAGTGCTTGGCGGGCGTGGCCTCGATCTCGATTTCGCCGACGCGGGTCGTCTCACTCCACCCGAGCTCACGCACGTCGCGAAAGCGTGTCACGAGGTCCCCCAGGTTGGCGGCGGTGACCACCACCGCCGATCTCGGTAGCCGGCGCAGCGTCGGAAGGTCAAGGTGATCGAAGTGCGCGTGACTGAGCAGCACGACGTCGATCGGCGGCAACTCCTTCACCTTCAGTGCCGGAGGGGTCAGTCGTCGAACGCCAACCTGGACCGGGCCGATCGACAGGCCGACGCGACGACCGAGGACCGGATCAGTGATGACCCAGGTGCCGAACACGTTGAGCAGGACGGTGGAGTGGCCCAACCAGGCGAGCGTGATCCGGTCGGACGGCCACGACGCCGGGTCGGGGTGGAGCGGCGTGATGCCGCGCTGGCAGGCCCGGTCCCGTTGCCGGTACAACTCCGAGAATCGGGCGTAGCGCCGGAGCGCTTCGACGTGGCTCTTGAACATGAGGGAAGGTAAATGGCTGGTCGCGTGCCGCTGGTAGGCAGCCGCCAGCGATTTACCTTCCAGCATGCGCGTACTTCTGCAACGTGTTTCCGAGGCGAGTGTCAGCATCGCCGGTCGCGTCGCCGGTGCCATCGGTCCGGGCTTCGTGCTGCTGGTCGGCTTCACCCACGCCGATACGGTGGCCGAGGTGCGGTGGCTGACCGACAAGGTCGTCGGGCTGCGGGTGTTCAACGATGCGGCCGGCAAGATGAACTGCGACGTTGCCGCCGCCGGTGGTGCCGTGCTCGCCGTGTCGCAGTTCACGCTCTATGGCGATACGGCAAAGGGGCGGCGGCCGTCGTTCATTGACGCCGCCCGGCCCGAGACCGCGAGTCCCTTGTATGAGTCGTTCCTGGCCGCGTTGCGCGCCGCCGGCCTGACCGTGGCAAGCGGCGAGTTCGGAGCCGACATGCAGGTGTCGCTCGTGAACGATGGCCCGGTGACCCTGATGCTGGAGCGGACCGCGACGTGACGATCCCGACCCTGGTCCTCGCGTCGGCGTCGCCACGACGCCGACAGCTGCTCGAGATGCTGCACATTCCCGTCGTGGTGATGCCTGCGAACGTGCAGGAGATCGCCCTTCCCGGCGAGCCGCCAGCCGCCTATGCGCGCCGTCTCGCGCGTGACAAGGCGCGCGCGATCCCCGGCGAGCTCGTCCTTGGCGCCGACACGATCGTCGTACTCGATGACCAGATCCTCGAAAAGCCGACCGACGACGCCGATGCGGTGCGGCTGCTCGGACTCCTGCAAGGCCGCACCCATACCGTGATCACCGCCGTCTGCCTCGTGGCGCAGGGTCGCGAACATCACGCCATCGACGAAACCCGGGTCACCTTCCGTGTCTGTTCCGACCGCATGTTGCGCGACTATGTCGCCACCGGCGAACCACGCGACAAGGCTGGCGCCTACGGCATTCAGGGATGGGGGGCCGCGCTGGTCGAGCGGATCGACGGCGATTTCTTCGGCGTGATGGGTTTACCGGTGAGACTTGTGCTGCAACTACTCGCTGATGCGGGTCACGAATATCGATTCTGAAAACGAGAGACGAGCGACGAGAGACGAGAGGCGAGAGACGAGAGACGAGAGACGAGAGAAACTGAGTCGCCCTGAGCGAAGCGAGGGATGGGCGCAAGCCTACGTGATCCCCCTCGTCTCTCGTCTCTCGTCTCTCGTCTCTCCCTGCTGTGCCAGCCCCAGCGCCGCGAGCACCGCTCCCGCCTTGGCCACCGTCTCGTCAAACTCGGCTTGCGGGTGGGAATCCGCGACGATTCCGGCGCCCGCCTGCACATAGGCGGTATCGCCGTGAAAGACCACGGTGCGAATCGCGATCGCTGTGTCGAGGCTTCGGGCACCGAAGGCGACGTAGCCCACCGCCCCGGCGTACGGGCCGCGGCGGGTGACCTCCAGTTCGTCGATGATCTCCATCGCCCGCACCTTGGGCGCGCCGCTGACCGTCCCCGCCGGAAACACCGCCGCGAGGGCGTCGAGCGCGTCGAGCCCGGTGCGCAACGATCCGCGAACCTCGCTCACGAGATGCATCACGTGCGAATAGCGCTCGACGACCATCTGTTCGGCGACGCGCACCGAGCCATACCGGGCGACGCGCCCGACGTCGTTGCGGCCGAGGTCGAGCAGCATGAGATGTTCCGCCCGTTCCTTCGGATCGGCGCGCAACTCGGCTTCCATCGCGAGGTCCTGTTCGGGTGTGGTGCCGCGGGGTCGCGTGCCGGCGATCGGACGCACCGTGACCTCGTCGGATTCGACGCGCACCAGCACTTCGGGTGATGCGCCGGCGATGGTGAGGTCGCCGAAGCGGAGGAAATAGCAGTACGGCGCCGGATTGAGTGCCCGGAGCCAGCGATAGCTGAGGAACGGATCGGGCGCGGGTACCACGTCCAGCCGGCGGGAGAGCACGATCTGGAAGGCATCACCCGCGGCGATAAAATCCCGGCAGCGTTGCACGTCGCGGCGGAACGCATCGTCCGGATACGGCGACGTGGCCGCGGCAGGAGGGCGGGTGGGTGGAATCGCCAGGGGTGCGAGCGGGTTCGGGACCGCGAGACGCGCCAGCCACTCATCGCACCGGATCCCCGCGTCCGCGATGCGACGTTCCAGTTCATCGTCGCTCAGGTCGGCGTGCACGGCGACGTTCGCGATGACGATGGCGCGGTGGAACAGGTTGTCGAGCACCAGCAGCGTTTCCACGGTCATCACCACGGCGTCGGGCAAACCGCGATCGTCGCGCGGCGGATTCGGCAACTCCTCGAGCGTGCGCACGACGTCATAGCCCCAGAACCCGACGGCGCCACCGGTGAAACGCGGCAATCCCGGGACGTCGAGCGAACGATCGGCACGCAACAGCGAACCGAGATGTGCGAGTGGCGCCTGATCCTCCGCTGCCACTGTCCATTCGCCTTCGACCGCTGACCGCTCGACCCTCGAGCCGCGATACCGAAACACCGCCGTCGGCTCGGTCGCGAGAAACGAGTAGCGCGCCCAGCGCTCGCCACCCTCGAGTGACTCGAGCAGGAAGCCATATCCACCGCGGTGCAGCTTGGCGAAGGCCGACACCGGCGTATCACCGTCCAGCACGACTTCGCGCACGAGAGGCACCCGGGTATATCCCTGTCGGGCGGCCTCACGGCAGCGCGCCTTGGGTTCGATCACCGGATCGCCGCCAGGCCGTAGCTGCCGGGCGCGATCAGCGGGAAGCGGATCATGTCCGCCGCCGGTCGTGCGCCCACCAGGAATTGCACCTTGGTGTCGGCAATGATCTCGGTGGGTGAGAGCTGCGCCTCGAATCGACCTGGACTCGGATACTTCGCCAGCGCGTCCCGCGGCGTTTGGAAGTGAATGGCGTACGAAAAGGTCGCCTGCGCGCCACTCCCGATCTTGTCGGGTGTTGTGAGCGTGAAGGCGTACTTGCCGCGCATCGGGCGAATGGTAACATGCACGCTGTCGCGCGCCCGCAGCGAATCCTTCGTCGCCGGAAACTGCAGCACCAGGAAGATCGCATCGTCCGGGCGCGCGTGGCGCAACACGATCGTGCGCCCCGTCGCGAGCGCGAAGGTCACCGACGTGTCCGGGATCGGGGTTCCGGAGGCTTCGAGCAACCAGACCCGGTCCAGGGTGGTGGCAGCCGGCTGCGGCATCACGTTGGCACGATTGGCGTGGCAGGCCGAGGCGAGCACCAGGACGACGCCTATCTTCTGCGCATGCGACGCGCGATCGGCTGGGCGATTCTGCTGACGATGAGCGTCGGGCGAGCCGGCGCGCAGGTATGGCGGGCAGGCGCAGACATCGACCTGATCCGCCGTGCGGTTGCGCATCGCGCGTCGCGCGACGCGGACACCCTCATCACTACGTGGCAGGCCGAAGCCCACGGCATTCTGCGCACTGCATCGGTGCTGGATCACGGCGACGGTCCGGTGGAACGAGTCATCAGGGCGGACGAGCTGCGAGTCGAAGTGTACGGGGAGTCCCCGAACAAGAGCAAGCAGATCATCACCGCCTGGCGGGATACCAGTTTCCTGCCGAATCGCATCGTCTACCACCGCGACCACCTGGGAATCGTCGCAAACGACTTCGGGGCCACCATTCGACTCGGCCAGGGTGAGGAGGTGCGCGACGTGGTGCACCCGCTCTCCGATGCCGGGATGGCGACGTATCAGTTTGCGCTCGGCGACACGGTCCTGGTGACGGGTCCGAACGGGCGGGTCCGCGTCGTCGGCGTGCGGGTGCGGCCCAGGGATGCCGACTCCGCCGGGACCGTGGGCACGCTCTTCCTCGATCTCGACCGCGCCGCGCTGGTGCGGTTTCAGTTCACCTTCACGCCGGCGTCGTACCGTGATCACACGGTGGCGGACATCACCGTGACGCTGGAGAACGCGCTGCTGGCGAACGCCCGGTGGTTGCCGTGGCGGCAATCGATCGTGATCCGGCGCGGCGAGGCGCTGCTCGACGTCCCGCTGCGGACGGTCATCCGGGGTGACTGGACCATCGACAACTACCAGCTCGGCGTCCAGCACACGCCGGACCGGTTTGTCGGCGCATACATCGTCGGTCCGCGCGCGCCGCCGGCAAGCGGTACGTGGGATGCACCACTGGCACTGCGCCTCGAAGGCCTGCCAGCTTCCGAAGCCGGCGTCGCGGCTGCCGGGCACGCCGCGTCCCAGGCGCTGGGCGGGCGATTGCTCGACGGACTGCCGCGCATCCGATTCCTCGCCGCCGGCATCAGCGACCTGATCCGGGTCACTCGAGTGGCGGGTGTCACGCCGGCGATCGGAACCCGGATCGGCATCGGCAACGTCCTCACGGCGCGCGGTCGCGTCGGCATCGGCCTCAGCGACCATCGGGTCGTCGGGAGGCTGGAACTGGAGCGGCGTTTCAGTGATAGCCGCTGGCGCCTCTTTGCGGATCGGACGATGCGCGACGTGGCGGACGTGCCGGTCATCAGCGGAATTGCGAACTCGTTGGGCACGCTGATCTCGGGCGATGATCACGGCGACTACACACTGGTGGAGCGCGTCGGCGTTGGATATGGCATTTCGCGTGGTGCCCTACGTGTCACCGTGGACGCGGGATGGGAACGGCCGTCATCGGTGACGACCCGGTTTTCGCCAATCAGCGGAGCGGCCGCGCCGAACCCGGCGTTGGGTGGCCGTGAGGGCTGGGTCACGCGCACGACGATCGCGCAGCGCGATCGCCACGGCTTCGGCTGGTCATTCGATTTCGAGAACGGGAATGCCAGCGACAATCGTTGGTCCCGGGCGCATGCCTCCGCCCTCGGTCATGTCGGGTTGGCATCGGGTGACTTGCAACTGACCGGGGAGTCGGGTGTTGGCTGGGGCGACCTCCCCGCGTACCGGAGTTTCGTCCTTGGCGGTCGTGGCACGCTGCTCGGCGTGCCCTTCCGCGCCCTCGGCGGCCGCCGCATGGCGCTCGTGAACATCGCGTGGGCGCTGCCGGTCAACGTGCCCAGCCCACGCTTTCCCTATTCCCGGTTTGTCAGGTTGCCCTCGGCGCTGGTGCCATACCTGGCGGCCGGCGTGGCGGGCGGCGACCTCTCGAACGCGCCGTGGCGCGGTACCGGGCGGATCGAACCGGTGGCCGGCGTGCGTTTGGATCTCTGGGGCCCGCTTTTGAGGATCGAGACGGGCATCTCGCTTCGCACGGGCCTGGCCGCTGTGACGATCGATGTGCACCCCGATTGGTGGCGACTGATGTAGCGTCCCGGGCGGCGATCGTTCGCTGCGTGCGGGATAACAAAGACTCGCGCGGTCCCCTAGATTGGGTGGGTGGCGAACTACAACGACGAATGGGTGGCAGCGGTGGTCGGTCCCCTCCTGGCGGAGGGGGCCCTGGAGCGTTTGGTGAACGACAAGGAATCCAAGACTTCGTTGTGGGAACGGGTGCTTGATGCCCGTTTGCTGACCGAAGCCGAGGTGCTGGACGCGGTCGCCAGCCGGTGCAAGCTGCCGGTGGCAGACCTGACGCAGGCGAGCAACGTGGGACGCGATGCGCTGCCGGAGCCGCTGGCTCGACGGTATAGCGTGGTACCGCTGACCGTCACCGATGCGTTGTTCGAAGTGGCCACCAGCAATCCGTTCGACATCGGAGCCGAGCAGTCGCTGGCGTTTGCGACCGGTCGCGAGGTCCGCATGCTGCTGGCGTCGCCACCGCGGATCCGCGAAAAACTCGACCAGCTGTATGGCAGCGCGCGCCGCGAAGGAAGCGTCAAGGACCTCCTGACGGGGATGGAGGAGTTCGGCGTCACCGCGCTGCCGGATGAGCAGGACGAGGTCGACGCCGAGGCGATCGAGGCCGAGGCCAGCTCGCGGCCAATCGTCAAGCTCGTGGGCGTCCTCCTCGCCGACGGCATCACCAGTCGGGCGAGCGACATCCACATCGAGTCCGGCGAGCAGGCGTTGACGGTGCGCTACCGCATTGACGGTGTGCTCCGCCACGCGATGACGATCCCTCGCAAGGCCGGCGCACCGCTGATCTCACGCATCAAGATCATCTCCGGCCTTGATATCGCCGATCGCCTGCGGCCGCAGGATGGCCGCGCGCGCGTCGAGGTGAACGGCAATCCCGTTGACCTGCGCGTCTCGACCCTGCCGGCGACGCACGGCGAGAAGGTCGTGATTCGTATCCTGAACACGCAGGCGACGATGCTGTCGCTCGAGGCGCTCGGCCTCTATGACGATGAACAGGCGCTGATCAAGCGGTTGCTCACCAGCAAGGAAGGGATCATCCTCTGCACCGGCCCCACGGGCTCGGGCAAGACGACGACGCTCTACTCCTGCATCCGCACGATCGAGGACGAAGGGATCAACATCGTCACGGTGGAGGACCCGGTCGAGTACCGATTGGGCAAGAACATCGTTCAGGTGCAGACCAACGAGAAGACCGGCCTGACGTTCGCGGCGGCGCTGCGGTCGATCCTGCGTCAGGATCCCGACATTGTCCTGGTCGGCGAAATCCGCGACATCGAAACGGCCCAGGTCGCGGTCCAGGCATCGCTCACGGGCCACCTGGTGCTCTCCACGCTGCACACCAACGACGCACCGAACACGGTGACGCGCCTGGTGGACATGGGACTCGAGGCGTTCAAGATCGGCGCGGCGTTGCGCGGCATCATCGCCCAGCGGCTGATGCGCAAGCTCTGCCCGTCCTGTCGCACCAAGCAGCTGATGAGTGACGTTCCCGACCGACTCCGCAGCTTCATCCCGAGTGGCACGACGCTGTGGAAGGCGGTCGGCTGCGGGCAGTGTTCGCAGACGGGCTATCGCGGTCGATTCTCCGTCGTCGAGATCCTGGCGATGAACCCGGATATCGAGCGCCTCATCGGCAACAACGCCAACGCCGACGAGATCGGGCAGGCAGCCCGTGCGGCAGGAATGCGCACGTTGTTCGAGTGCGGACTCAAGCACCTGCTCGACGGTCACACGTCGGTGGACGAGTTGCTGCGCGTGACCGACGTGCCGAAGACCGGCGACGTACCGGCGGGCAAGTCAAAGTCCAAGGGGAAGGCGAAGGAGAAGGAGAAGGCGAAGGGAGCGTCGTCGGCGGCTGTGCCCGCCGCGGACGAGAACGCCACCGGCGAGTTCGAGGTCGGCGACGGATTTGATCCGGATGAAATGCTGGCGGGGCTGGAACTGGTGGACGAACCGAGTGCCGCGGATGTTGGTACCGGCGCCACCGCTTCGGCGACCATCCTGCTCGTCGAGGACGAGGACTCGTTGCGACGGGTGCTCAAGGACCTGCTCGAGATGGAAGGGTACACCATCTGCGAAGCACGCGATGGCGCCGAAGCGATGGAGCAGGTGGATCGGCACAATCCCGATCTCGTGCTCCTCGACCTCAACCTCCCCAACGTCGACGGGTTTACGGTGCTCCGGAAGCTCCGGGCAGAGGCGCGTACCGAGCACTTGCCGATCGTCGTGCTCACGGCCCGGGGTGACGAGGAGAACGAAGTGAAGGTGTTGCGGGCGGGTGCCACCGACTACATCACCAAGCCGTTCCGGCCCCGGCCGCTGATCGCACGCCTCGCCGCGACGCTGGCACGCAGCAGGAAGTGACCGCCACTCGCGTCGCTTTTGTTGATGTCTACGTCTTGCGCGGCCGCGGTGATGCCCTCGAGGTCCTCCTCCTCCGCCGGGCGCGCACCCGGGCGCGCGGCGGCAGCTGGGAATCGGTGCACGGCAAGAT
Source organism: Gemmatimonadota bacterium (assembly GCA_025357945.1). Classification (GTDB taxonomy): domain Bacteria; phylum Gemmatimonadota; class Gemmatimonadetes; order Gemmatimonadales; family GWC2-71-9; genus Palsa-1233. The sequence goes on along the minus strand of JANYLJ010000008.1, from coordinate 40,304 downwards.
CGATCCGGGTGAGACGCCAACTGCTGCCGCCCGGCGCGAACTCCACGAAGAAACCAGCTGCACCCCGCTCGCGTTGTACAACCTCAGCCGCGTCGAGCAGTTCTACTCCCACACCAGCGACGAGGTGGTGCTCATTCCGGCGTTCGTCGCCTTCGTCGCGGCCGATGCGGTGATCCGTCTCAGCGAAGAGCACGATACGCTGCTCTGGCTCACACCGGACGACGCACGCGAGCGCTGCAGCTGGCCGCGCGCGACGCGATGTCTGGGAGACGCCGTGCGATTGTTTGGTGACGGGAATGCTGGCGTGTTGGAGGATACACTGCGACTTCTATGACGGCGCAGCATGCTGCGCCCCGACACCAGCACTACGGTCTCGGCCGGTCCGGCTCGCGGTGCGTCGACAACACTTCCGGCGGCGCGTTCGGCTTGACGCGGATCGACTTGGCCGGGATCCCGACGTGCACGTGATACGGCCGCACGTCCTTCGTCGCCACCGCCAACGCTCCCACCATCCCGTTGCGCCCGACCCGCACGCCTGCGAGCACCGTCGCGTGATAGGTAATCCGCACATCGTCTTCGAGGACCGTCCGCAGCGCCAGCACGTCCTTCTGGTCCACGATGCTGTGGGTGTGCGAATAGATGTTGGCGTAATCGGCAATCGACACCCGGTCGCCGAGCGTGAGCCCGCCCCGGTCGTCGAGCAGCACGTGCCGATGCACCACGACGTCATCGCCAACTTCCAGCTGGTAGCCGTAGGAAAACTCCACGTGCTGGAAGCACTTGAAGTTCTTGCCCACGCGGGCGAAGAGGAACGGCGCCAGCATGCGGCGGAACTCGACGCCCAGGTCCACGTTCTGGCCACCCACCGGCAGCCGGTCGAACGAATACCAGAGCCAGAGCAGCGGCTTTGCGCGCGCGAACCGCACCGGGTCCACATCGGCGTAGTACTCGGGCTCGAGCGTGATGTTGCGCGGGTCGCAGGCGTCGAGCGCCACGCGGGTCGCCAGCGATGCGTCGGCGACGCGCTCGCCCCACGTGCCCTGGCCCGGGTACGCCAGTTCGAACAGTGTGTCGCGCACGATCAGGTTCCAATCGGCGTCCGGTGTGCGGAGCCTCTGGTCGAGGTCGCTCAACCAGGCGTCGCGCAGCTGGCGCGCACCGGTGGGGAGTTCAACCCGGCGAAGCGGGAGCATGGCCATGGTCAGTACCGGATCGTGTCGCCGCGGGCGCGGACGGTGCCGAGAATACGTGAGCGTTCCGCATCGAAGCGGGAGAGGCGGTTCGCCCAGTCATCGCTTGTCGCATTGCGGTACGAGACGGTGAACCCTTCGCGCACCGGAATGTCGCGACGATAGATGAACAGCGCCTGCACCTGCTGGCGCACGTCGAGTTGCTGGTTGGTAAACGTGGCGGACATCGGGATCCACGCCACGGGGCGGAACTGCTGGCCACGCAGGTTCAGCACCAGTTGCTCCGGATCGAACCGCGTGTTCGGCGCGAGGCCCTGGAACGAGACGAACGCGATGCCGGGCGACGTCACGCCAGTGGCCACCATCACCGAATCGATCGCCCGCCGCTGCTGCGCCATGGTGCCCTCCGTCGACTCGTAGGAGTCCTTGGTAATCAGCCGGAGGATTCGTTCATCGAGCGGGATGAACACGATCTGCAAATTGCCGTTGCTGAGGGTGATCGTTGCGGTGCTGAGGGAGAGGTGCCCCTGGCCGGTCGGCAAGTTGTCGGTCCGCGACGTATCGAGTGGGACCTGGCCGCGCGCCACCGTTGGCCCGGCGGCAAGCGTTCCAACCACGACCATCGCCCGGATCATGCGGTACTGCTTCACGCGTCCCCCGTCTCGTTCGCCGCTGCCAGCAACGACTCCCCCAAATCTGATATGCCGAGCCCGGTCTCGGCGCTGACGAGTTGCACCTCGGCCGGCCCCATGCCCAGTTCGCGCGCCCGTGCTGCCACGGTCGCCTTCTGCTTGCTCCGGACAATCTTGTCCGCCTTGGTGAGCACCGCCAGCACCGACCGGCCGGCGTCTGCCAGCAGCGTCTGGAAGTCCTGGTCGTCCGCCGAAAGGGGGTGTCGCACGTCGAGGAGCCAGACGACGCCGGTCAGTGTCGTGCGCGTCGTGAGCAATGCCTCCAGTAGTGCCCGGTATTCCCGTCTGGCGGCCTGGCTCGTCTGCGCGAAACCGTAGCCCGGCAGGTCGATCAGGTAAAACGTCGGCAATCGGTAGACGTTGAGCAACTGCGTCTTTCCCGGCGTGCTGCTCACCCGCGCGAGCGCGCGTCGGCCGACCAGCGCGTTGAGCAATGACGACTTGCCCACATTCGAGCGGCCGATGAACGCGAATTCCGGCGCGGCAGGTTCCAGTCGGTGTGCGGGATCGGGAAAACTCCCGACAAATTCGACGGGAAGCGTCGCCAGCGGAGATTTCAGGATTGCTACGCTTCCTTCTTCTGACGCGGGCGCTCCGTGACGATCAGCGGCGACGATCCCTGCGTGATCGACTCCGGTGTGATGATCACTTCCCGCACGTCGGTCCGGCTCGGCAGGTCGAACATGATGTCGGTCATCATGTGCTCGAGAATCGAGCGGAGGCCGCGGGCACCCGTCTGGCGCGTGATCGCCTTGCGCGCTGTGGCACGGAGCGCCTCGGGCTCGAACGTCAGGCCGACGCCTTCGAGGTCGAACAGCTTCTGGTACTGCTTGGTGAGGGCGTTCTTCGGCTCGACGAGGATCCGCACCAGCGCCTCTTCGTCGAGCGACTCGAGTGCCACCAGCACCGGTAGCCGGCCGACCAGTTCTGGAATCATGCCGAAGCGGAGCAGATCGTCGGGTTCCGCCGAATTGAAAGGCTGCTTCTCGTCGAACGCGACCGCCCCGGTCGCCGGCTGGTCCGTCGCGTCGGCGAAGCCGATCCGCTGCCGGCCGAGCCGGGTCTCGACGACCTTCTCGAGCCCGTCGAACGCGCCGCCGCAGATGAACAGGATGTCGCGGGTGTTGATCTGGATGTATTCCTGCTGCGGATGCTTGCGGCCACCCTGCGGCGGCACCGACGCGACGGTGCCTTCGAGGATCTTGAGCAGCGCCTGCTGGACCCCCTCGCCCGAGACGTCGCGCGTGATGCTCGGGTTCTCCGACTTGCGCGCGATCTTGTCGATCTCGTCGATGTAGACGATGCCGCGCTCGCATTCGCTGACGTTGAAGTCGCCGGCCTGCAGCAACCGGACGAGGATGTTTTCGACGTCCTCGCCGACGTAGCCGGCTTCGGTCAGGGTGGTGGCGTCGGCGATCGTGAACGGCACATCGAGGATCCGCGCCAGCGTCTGCGCCAGCAGCGTCTTGCCGGTGCCGGTCGGCCCGAGCATCAGAATGTTCGACTTCTCGAGCTCGACCTCGCTGCTGTCGCGCGGGCCGGAATTGATGCGCTTGTAGTGATTGTAGACCGCCACCGACAACGCCCGCTTGGCGCGCTCCTGTCCCACGACGTACTGATCGAGCGTGTCCTTGATCTCCTGCGGCGACGGAACCGGCTTCTGGCCTTCGGTCGCCTCCCGCTCCTCATCCTCCGCCAGGATCTCGTTGCAGAGGGTGATGCACTCGTTGCAGATGTAGACCGACGGGCCGGAAATGAACTTCCGGACCGAGTCCTTGCTCTTGCCGCAGAAGCTGCAACGCAGGTGCTTGTCGTTGGACATCGGGCTCGATCCTTACGCCATCACGGTGACGGTCTTGCGCGGTGCAAAAACCGTGTCGACCAGGCCATAGGTGACTGCTTCGTCGGCGCTCATGAAGCGGTCCCGTTCCATGTCGTGCTCGATCTGCTGCAGCGTCTGCCCGGTGTGCTTCGCATACAGCTCATGCATCTTCCCGCGCAGGTAGAGGATTTCCTTCGCCTGGATCTCGATGTCCGCTGCGGTGCCCTGCGCGCCGCCGGACGGCTGGTGCATCATGATCCGGGAATGCGGCAGTGCTGCCCGCTTCCCCTTGGTCCCCGCACCAAGCAGAAAGGAACCCATCGACGCCGCCATCCCCATGCAGATCGTGTTGATCGGCGCGCGCAGGTGCTGCATCGTGTCGTAGATCGCCATCCCGCTCGACACCACGCCCCCGGGCGAATTGATGTAGAGGTAGATGTCCTTCTCGGGATTGTCCGACTCGAGAAAGAGCAGCTGCGCGATGATGATGTTCGCCACGTCGTCATTGATCGCCGCACCCAGGAACACGATCCGGTCCATGAGCAGGCGCGAAAAAATGTCGTACGTCCGCTCGCCACGGGACGAGCGTTCGATAATGTACGGCGGATATATGGACGCGTAAGTCACGCCGCATCCTCGGTGACGGTGGATTGCTGGAGGAGCCAGGTAAACACCTTCTCCTCCGTGATCGAATGTTCGAGTTCGCCGAGCCGCTTGTTCTGCTGCAGCGAGGTGTAGAGCTTGGCCGGGTCGAGTCCCCGGGAGGCCGCCAATTTGGCCACCCGCTCGTCGATATCGGCCTCAGTTGCCAGCAGGTTCTGGGCCGTGGCGACCGCATCGAGAATCAATTCCCGCTTAACCTGTGCCTCGGCGACCGACTGGAATGATGTCGCAAACGTTTCAAATTGCGCCGCCTCGACTCGATACGACTCGGCATAGGCGTGCAGCAGGCGGTGCACCATCGACGGCGGCGCCGGGACGTCGTTCGCCTCGCCAATCCGCCGGAGCAGCTCGCCATTCAGCTCGTCGTCGACGCGCCGCTTCGCCTCGGCGCTCAGGTCCTCACGGACCCGGGCTGCCAGGGAGGCCAGCGAGTCGAAGTCGCCCAGCTCCCGAGCCAGCGCGTCATCGAGTTCGGGGAGGATCTGTTCCTTCACCTCATGCAAGGCGATTCGCACGTTCCGGGTCTTCCCGCGGCGGCTCGATTCCGCGTGGTCTTCGGGAAACCGCACCTCGGCGTCCACCGTGCCGCCTGGCACGAGGTCCATGATCCGTTCTTCCAGCTCCGGAATCGCCTGTCCCTGACCGAGCACGAGGTCGTGCGGCTGGCCGACCGCCGGATCGACGCCATCTTCGAGCGTTGTCACAGTGACGGAGACGAGATTGCCCGGCTTGGGGTGCACGGCCGCGAGCGGACTCCAGCTGCCGCGCTGTTCGCGCAACTGCTGCAGTTGCTCCCGCACCATCTCCGCGGTTACCGTCGGGACTTTTCGCGTGACGGCGAAGCCGCCGGTCTTCGACAACGTGATCTGGGGTCGCACCTCGATGAGCACATCGAAGGTGAGTGGCTTGCCGTTCTCGAACGAGACGTTGCGAATCTGGGGGTCGGCGGTCGGCTTGAGGTCGGTCTCCTTCAGGATCGCGTCCCAGCTCTCCCGGAGGGTTTCCTCGAGCACGAATCGGCGAATTTCGGACTCGAAACGACGGCGCACGACCGGTTCGGGGGCGTGTCCCTGCCGGAACCCGGGCAGCCGCGCCTTGCGAGCGTACTCGCGCACCGCGCGACGTTCGGTGGCTTCCAGCCGTTCGGGGTCGACGGTGACCTGCAGCGAGCGTGAGGCGACGTCCTCGGACGTCGTCTGATAGGTGATTCCAGTCATAGCCGTTAAAGATAACAGCGGCCGTGAGCCGTGCGACCGTAGGTTGAGCTCGCGCTTGCCGATCGACTGCTTGCTCGCCGTCCCGGGCTCACGGCTCACGGCCCCCCGGCGACTTGTCCTCCGTAGTCGCCCCCCTACCCGTCAGCCCCGCGCTATCCATATTCCCGCATGGCTCAAATTCTTCTGGTCGACGATGACGACGCGGTGCGGCGGGTGCTACGGTTGACGTTCGAACGCGCCGGACACACCGTGACGGAGGCGGAATCAGCTTTTCAGGCGCTCGACCTGCTGAAAACCGAACGACCCGACGCCGTCGTCTGCGACGTGTTCATGCCGGGGATGGATGGACTGGTGTGCTACCGGCACCTGATGGAGCGGGCGCCGAGACTCCGAAACCGGGTGGTGTTCCTGACCGGTGCGAATCGCGACCCTGAGGTGCACCGTCCCATCGAACAACTCGGTGTCCCGCTGCTCGGGAAACTTGATGACCTGCAACTCGTCATTGACGCGGTAGACGTGGCGCTGTTGCGGCCGCTCGAACCGGAGGGCGGCGAACCATGCGTCGGTACCTGGTCCTCGTCGCGATGATGTTGGTCGGGGCACCGCTTGCGGCGCAGGGTCCCTCTCCCGTCGGATTAGCGGCACATGCGGGTGTCCGCGCCGACTCCCACTGGACACCTTCGTTTTCCGGTGGCTCAGTTCCCGAGACGGAGTGGAAGAAGGGAATGATCATTGGCGGCATCGTCGGAGCCGGATTGTCCGTCCTGGCATACGCGGCCTTCCACGGCATCTGCGATAGCGACTGCGGCGTCCACCCCGGGGGGTTCCTCCTCACGATCGGGATCTGCAGCCTGATCGGTGGCATGATCGGTTCGATGTCGCCGAAGCGATGATCGTACCGCCCGCCGCCCAGTTCAGCATGACCGTGAAGCGCCGGTACACCTGAGAAAGGAATTCATGTGTCGCCTGTTGTTCGTCCCCGCCGCCGCCGTGTTTGCCGTCACACCGATTCGCGCCCAGAACACGGCAACGTTCACGCACGCCGACACCCTCCGTGGGTCGATCGGCCCGGCGCGCGCCTGGTGGGACGTCACGTTCTACGACCTCCACGTCCGGGTGAATCCGGCTGACAGCAGCGTTCGCGGCTTCAACGGCATCACCTACCAGGTGCTGGTACCCGCGCAGGAGATGCAGATCGACCTGCAAGTGCCGATGGAAGCCGACAGCGTGCTGCAGGACGGCAAGGCGCTGACGTGGCGTCGTGATGGCAACGCCTTCTTCGTGACGCTGGCGTCGCAGCAGCGTGTCGGGACGCGCCGGACGGTGAGCGTGTACTACCACGGCAAGCCGATCGCCGCCCGCAGGCCGCCGTGGGACGGCGGCTACATCTGGCAGCACGATTCGTTGGGTAACCTCTGGATCGCCACCGCAAACCAGGGTATTGGCGCCTCGATCTGGTGGCCGAACAAGGACACCCAGGCCGACGAACCTGATTCGCAGCGGATCGCGATCACCGTGCCGGATCCGATGCAGAACGTCTCGAACGGTCGCTTGCGGCTGACGACGCACAACGCCGACGGCACGACGACCTTCGAGTGGTTCGTCACCGAGCCGATCAACAACTACGACGTGGCGGTCAACGCCGGCAGCTACGCCCACTTCAGCGACGTGTTCAACGGCGAAGCTGGCAGCCTGACAATGGACTTCTGGCCGCTCGCCTATCACCTCGACACCGCGAAGGTCCAGTGGCAACAGGCGAAGCCGATGATGAGCTGCTTCGAGCACTGGTTCGGTCCGTATCCGTGGTACGCCGACGGATACAAGCTCGTCGAAGCCCCGCACCTGGGGATGGAACACCAGACCGCGGTGGCCTACGGCAACCACTTCAAGAATGGCTACTACGCCGGCGCGCGCGGCCAGGAACGCTGGATCGATTTTTCGGGAATGGGCGAGGGATACAAGTGGGACTTCATCATCGTGCATGAAAGCGCGCACGAATGGTTCGGTAACAACATCACCACCAAGGACATCGCCGACAGCTGGGTGCACGAAAGCTTCGCGAACTACGCCGAGGGAATCTTTTCGGAGTGCCAGGACGGGAAGGAAGCGGGTGCGCGCTACCTGATCGGGAGCCGGCGCCAGATCCACAACGACGCGCCGATCATCGGACCGTATGGCGTCAACACGGACGGCTCCGGCGACATGTATTACAAGGGCGGCAGCATGTTGCACACGATGCGGCAGGTGGTCGACAATGACGACCGGTGGCGCGGCGTTCTGCGCGGGCTCAACAAGACCTTCTGGCACCAGACCGTCACCGGCCGGCAGGTGATGGACTACATCGACCAGCAGTCGGGGTTCAACTTCGACCGGGTATTCGAACAGTACCTCACGACCACGCGGGTCCCGACGCTCGAATACCGCATCCGCGATAATACGCTCTCGTTCCGCTGGGTAGACGTGGTGCCGGGGTTCGACTTGCCGGTGAAGGTCACGCTGAACGGCAACGGGTACGCCTGGATCCGGCCGACCGAATCGTGGCGGACCGCCGACGTGAAGCTGCCGCATGTGGCCGACTTCAAGGTCGATGAAAACTTCTATGTGAACACGAAAAACGTCGGGTATTGACGCGATCGGTATCTGCCGTGTGCCAAGTCGTGGCCCCAGCCCGTCTCCTTTGTGGATCCTCCACCGGAGCGGGCCATGATGGGCAACTTCATGCAGTTCTGCAGTGACGAGCCACTGGACGTGCTGCTCAATCCACATCGCGCCGACGAAGCGGACAAGGCCCGTGCCGCCGGTGCCGCCCGCCTCCAGTCCCTCGGCGTCCACCTCGCTGGCACGGAAACCAGCGATGAAATCGGCGACCTCATCGACGGCGTCGAGTGGTTCGAGGAGGCCGTGCAGTCGCGGGGCGGTGACCTGATGGTCGACGAGCCTCCACGCGGTCACACCCCGCAGCCGGACGATGCGGATTTCGTGCTACCGGCGCGCGGTGACCGCGAGTCGGTGGCGGAGTTCGTTGCGCGTCTGGCGGCCGCGGCGGCGCGAGTCCGGCGCCACCCAGCACGGACCTGACTGTCAGCTTGGCGTCAGCAGGGATGCGCAGGTCGGCCGCGGTCCGCGCGGAGCTGAGGGATTCGCATGGCCGATGACCGACGTTTCACCCCAGGCACGGCCGGCCAAGCACCGCAAGAGCGCTGTATCCCGCCGTAGCGGATAGTTGGCTCCGGCGGGGCGCGCCGGGTATCGTTCGGCGTGTCATTCACCCGCTGGATCGCCGCGTCACTTTTCGCCTGCACCGCACTGGCAGTGGGACCGCTGACGGCGCAGCAGCGCCCGATTACCTGGTCGCTGGCCAGCGCCGGCGGAGGCCTTCGCCAGGGCAAGCCATTTCAGGTGATGCTGCGGGCACAGATCCCGTTTGGCTGGCACCTCTATTCTACCACGCAGCCGCCCGGCGGCCCGATTGCCACGGTCATCACGGTGCCTGACACCACCTTCGTTCTCGCCGGTGCACCAAGCGCGCGGGCGCCGGACGTGGCGCCGGACAACAATTTCGAGATCGTCACCGAGACGTACGCCGATTCGGTGACGTTCACGATTCCGGTGATTGCGCGTGTCGCTGGTGCCGCGACGCTTCGCATCAAGGTCGGTTTCCAGACCTGCACGAACCGCTACTGCCTGCCACCCACCGCTGAAGTGCTCGAACTGCCGGTGAAGGTCACGCCGGGAACGGTGGTCGCCGCAGTCGTGCCACTACCCGGACCGCCAACGCGGCCACCAGTACCGCCGACCGTCGGAACAACCGCTGCGGCTCCGCTTCCCGGTGGTGCCAACACGCCGTCGCTGCCGCTCTTTCTCTGGTTCGCCGCCGTGATGGGCGCACTGTCGTTGCTGACGCCGTGCGTCTTTCCGATGATCCCGATCACGGTCTCGTACTTCACCAGCACCAACGAAACGGCGCGTGGCAAGCCGGCGCGCAACGCCCTCGTTTATGCCGCCGGGATCATCGCGACATTCACGATTCTTGGCATGGCGATCGCGGTGCTGGTGGGTGCCGGCGGCATCATCCGTTTCGCCGCGAATCCATGGGTCAATCTCCTCGTGACGGCGATCTTCATCGCCTTCGCGCTGAACCTGTTCGGCCTCTACCAGATTGGCCTGCCGGCGTCCTTGCTGACGCGGCTTGACGGTGCCACGCGTCGGGCTGGTGGCAGCGAGACCGCCGGCATTCTGCTGATGGGACTGACCTTCACGTTGACGTCGTTCACCTGCACCACGCCGTTCGTGGGGACGCTGCTGGTGATGGCGGCGCAAGGAAGCTGGATCTGGCCGCTGTCGGGGCTGCTCGTGTTCTCAGCGGTCTTTGCCCTGCCGTTTTTCGTGCTGGCGTTGATGCCGAGCGCGGTGGCGAAGCTGCCGCGATCAGGCTCGTGGCTCCAGTCGGTGAAGGTCGTGCTGGGATTCGTCGAGCTGGCCACGGCGATGAAGTTTCTCTCGAACGCCGACCTGGTGCTCCGGTGGGGCGTCTTCACCCGAACAGTTGTCCTGGCGATCTGGTTGCTGATCGCCGTGCTGACCGGGCTGTACGTGCTTGGCCTGGTCGGCCGCCCGACCGGAGCGCCGACAACGCGGCCGGGGCCGCTGCGCATCGGCCTCGCGCTCTCGACGCTCGCCGTGGCGGTCTATCTCGGTCGCGGCCTGACCGGTCGGCGCATCGGCGAGCTCGAGTCGTTCTTGCCGCCACCGGAAGGTGGCGTGACCAGCGGGACCACATCGGTGCCGGGCGAACTGTCGTGGCTGGTGAACGACTACGACGCCGGACTGGCGCGCGCGCGCGCGGAGCACAAGCAGATGCTGGTCGACTTCACCGGCTACACCTGCACCAATTGCCGGTGGATGGAAGCGAACATGTTTCCGCGCCCGGAAGTGACGCGGGAGCTGGCGCGGTTCGTCCGCGTCCGGTTGTACACCGACGGTCAGGGTGAGTTGTACCAGCGGCAGCAACGGATGGAGCAGGAAAAACTTGGCACGGTCGCACTGCCGTACTACGCCATCGTGGATTCACTCGGTGACGTGAAGGCCCAGTTTCTCGGCATGACACGCAACACCGATGAGTTCGTGCAGTTCCTGAGTCACGCTCGGAGTGTCACCGCCCCATAGTGGTTGCCTCTGGTGACCGGAGGATGGCATGAAGCGACGTGCTACCGTCGTGTTGGTCGTGATGTTCGTTGCGCCGCTGTTGCTGCACGCGCAGTCTCCGTCGCCCGCCGGGTGCACCAAGGACGCCGGGGACTGGTTTACCGCGGCGTACAAGGCGGCCCGCGACAGTGCGGCACGTCCGGGCGGGAAGCCGGCGGACGTGTCGGGGTTGCTCGCGACGCGTACGGCCAGGACGAAGGTGTGCGCGGCGCAGTTCAATGTGGCGACGACCTCCGGAGCGGGCCTCCTGCCATTATCGAACCTGTATTCCTCGATCAGCGAGGATGCCCTCGCGACGGCTGCGGTGGACAAACGGCTCGCCGAGCCGGGCCTGACCGAGATGGATCGCGCCGACGCGCTGGTTGCCAAGGTTGGCAGCCTGACGAAGCCCGACACCCTGGTGGTGGCGCGTGCCGAGCCGTACATGACGCAGCTCGACGCCATGTCGAAGGCGGTCATGATGCAGAAGCTCGAGGCGCACAGTCAGCTCAACGACGAGTACCGCTACCTGGACGTCAACGATCGCATTCGCCAGCACTCGCTGGCGATCATCAACCTGACCCGCGGCCAGAAGGCGATGCCTGCCACCGCACGAGGTGCCGCCGGGATCCGGAGCTACGTCATGCTCAGCGCCTATTCGAATCTTGCCGAGGTGTATGGCGACTTCGGACATGCCGATTCGGCGTTGATGATCCTCGACCAGGCGACGAAGGATCACCCCGAGATCGGAGCCGCCGAAGCGGACAACTACCTGAAGTCGGGGCGTCAACGCTACCAGCTGGTGGGCACGCCAGCGATGGCGTTGGAGGCAGGACACTGGCTGAATGCACCACCCGACACGAAGACGATGGACGGCAAGGGGAAGGTGACGGTCATCGAGTTCACCGCGCATTGGTGTATTCCGTGCCGCAACAGCTATCCCGCGATGACGGAGATGGCAGACAAGTTCGAGAAGCAGGGCGCACAGTTCATCTTCGCAACGCAGTTCTACGGGTATCTCGGCACCAGGAAGAATCTTGATCCGGCGGCAGAGTTCGCCGCGGATCACGAGTACTTCGTTGGCGAGCACGGCATCCACTTCCCGATCGGCATTGCGGATCAACCGGCGACGCCGAAGCCGGGCGAGCGTTACGTGTTCAATCCCAACGACACCCGCTACAAGGTCGGCGCCATTCCGCAGACGGTGATCATTGATCGCAACGGCACCATTCGGCGGATCCTGACGGGTTGGGACACGGGGAACGCCCAGCGGTTGCCGGTGTTGATCACAGCGCTGTTGAAGGAGAAGCCGACGCGAATGACGCCTTAGTGAGTACCAGTGTCCGATAATGGGGCTTCTCAACCCAGTGGTGGAATGTCAGGATGGCGACCTGGTCAAAAAGTGCCGCGGCAAGACCGGGGAGCGATCCGAGCGCGAGGGCCAGGCCGTAGGCCTGCAGGTAGCCGACGGTGTACATGGGATTCTTGAGGTAGCGATACGGTCCGGGCGGGCCGAGCGGCGCCGACTGCTCCGGCGCAAAGAAGTTGTGCCAGTAGTACGCCTCGCTCCCGAGCGTCTTCGCTGCCCAGGCCTTGGTGCCGATTCCGGCGACAATCAGCAATCCACTGACGGCGAGGGTGATGCTCGGCGGGATCCCGGTGTGCAGGCCTTCTCGCGATGCCACGCACAGCACCACAAGACTTGCCGCATCGTTCGTCATCAGGTGCGAGGCCCGGCGACGAAACCGCTGAAATCCCATTGCAACGCCATCATCGCGAGTGAAGACCTGACGCCGGTCCTGCCGAGTCAGCGCGATGCCGACCCAGATGACGTACGCCAGCCGACTGGTCAGGTGATACGCGATGGTGAGGCCGACCCACAGTGCCATCGGCGGAAGGTAATGGCAGCGACCTCGATGCCGGTTCAGCCGCCAGCGCCACCCTCGCTCGCTGCCCGCGCGTCGCCCGGCATGAAAATCTCCACGGCGAGGGTAAACGTCCGTCCGTCGCCCGGCTGCAGGGCGCCGACGCCAACGACCTGGCGCGCGATCTCCTCGCCGCGATCGTTACGGATCGTGAGCAGCACCGAGTACTCCCACGCCTCGCCGCCTTCGGGGTGACGGATGGTTCCTTCCACGCGCAGCGGCGACACACTGGGCTGCATGCGCGGCGCCACTCCGGGTTCGAACCGCAAGTGGTGCCGGCACGCCGGGCAGACGCTCGCAGTTTCGAGAATCGTCGTCCGGCAGTGTGGACAGGTGCGCGTCGCGCCCGCAACACCCGGTCGACTGACGCTCATGAGGCGGAGCCGATCTCCATTCTCAACCCGGGCTTCTGGACGCTCTTCTCGTCCCATCCGAATTCGACCTGGCCGCGCATCCGTGATCCCGCGGCGACGGTGAGTGACGCCGCCTTGAGATCGCCGTTCAATACGCCGGTCTCGAGTAGTTCCACACGCGCTGCGGCGTCGATGTTGCCTTCGAGTTCGCCGGCGATGATGACGGCGTTGGCACGGACGGCGCCGGTCACCTTGGCGCCCATCTCGATCGTCAGGTGGCCCTGCACGTTGATGTCACCCTTGAATCGCCCGGCGATGCGGACGTGGCCGGATCCCTCAATCTTTCCTTCGATCGTCAGGTCGGCCGCGATCAGCGACTCCTTGCCCTCGCGCTCGGTCGCGCGACGCGGCAAATCCTGCGTCGCGGAAACGTCGGCGCGCGGCGATGCCTCCGCCTTGGGGGCCGGAGTCGGCGACATGGGAATCGACTCTCTCTTGGGGGCACTCTGCTCTTTCCAGATTGACATGGCTCGCGGCTCCAGTAACGGGGGGCTCGGAAGATAGCTCCGCCAGCACCGGTTGTGGTCCGGCACGGCGGCGGGGACTCTCCTACTATCGGCAGGGCGGCCGACCCGCCCCAGTGCGAGCCTGTCTGCGCTATGGCGGGGGCTGTACTATACGACATGCCACCGCTCACCGTCGGCTCGGCCGTCGCGCGCCCGGGCGAGAAGGTCTCCGGGTTCATCAACGTGCCCGCGGGCACGGATCCTGGCACCGAGATCCCGGTGACGATCATCGCCGGACGGCACGTGGGTCCGGTGCTCGCGTTGATCGCTGGTATTCATGGCTCGGAGCCTTCGCCGATCCTGGCGCTCCAGCGCGTGCGTGCCGGGGTCGACGCGGCGGCCCTCACTGGCACGGTGATCATCGTGCAGGTCGCCAACCTGCCGTCATTCATTCATCGCACCGTTTACCGCGGCCCGTGGGACCAGAAGAACCTCAACCGGGTCTTCCCGGGGAGGCCGGATGGCACGGCGTCCGAGCGGATCGCACACGCGATTACCACGCAGGTGATCGATCGCTGTGACTACCTGATCGACATGCACTCCGGCGACGGCAACGAGGCGCTGCGACCCTATTCCTACTGGAACCAGCTCGGCCTCGACGACCACGTCGATGCGCAAGCGCGTGATCTGGCGCTCACCTTCGGACTCGATCACATCGTTATCGATCGCGGTGGGCCGCGCGACATCAACGCGTCGGTGTTCTGCTCCAACACCGCGCATGTCCGCGGCAAGCCGGCGGTCACCACCGAGGCCGGTGGCGTCGGCGTGCCCACCGAAGAGATGATCGCGCTCAACGTGAGGGGTGCGATGCGAGTGATGCGCCACCTCGCGATGCTCCCGGGCCCGCGCGAGATGGTCGCGCATCCTCGCTGGATCGATCCTGCGGAAGTGGTAGTGAGCCCTGAGACGGGGACGTGGCACCCCGCCGTGCGCCCCGACGACCACGTCGTGAAGGGTGCGTTGCTCGGACGCCTGACCGACTACTTCGGCGAAACGGTCACCGAGGTCGCTTCGCCGATGGATGGTACGGTCATCTACATCGTGGTGTCGCCGGCGATGGGGGCGGGCGAGCCGGTGGCGATGGTGGGGAAGGTGTTGCCGCCAGACGGTCACTAAATCCGGTAGCGCCTGACACCCTCCCCGCCACGCGGCCCGCGTGAATCGTCACGCGGCGTTCGGCGCGGACCGGCGGGCGCTTCGTCAGCGCACGTCGTCGGCCGAAATCTTCAACAGGTACACGGGCTGGAGCGTCTTGTCGCGGGTACGGTGATTCAGGAACCGGCCGGTCAACTGGGCGACCTCGAAGTGTTGAAACGCCGCCGCTGCCGTGTATGGAACGGCGGCGCTGTCGAGGCGCGCCCGCCCGCCGCTGTCGGTGTAGACCCAGTACGGGCCGTTCCGCGCGGCCGTTTCGCGCACCTGATCGGGCGTGTCCATTTCCGGAACGACGCGGCCGGCATAGAAGTCCATCGCTGGCCCGCGGCGGTTGAAATACGCCAGCTTGTCTACCGGAATCCCCGCCTGACGCACGAAGCGGGGCACCGCAACGGTGCTCTGGAACGGGAGCAGGTTCGGGTAGAAATGAAAGTTCACGACCACGAGCGTGGCGAGCGCCGCGAGCACGCTGCGTTGTACCAGGAGGTCGGTGCGTTCCGGAAACGGCGTGCGCCAGCACAGCACGAACAGGTACCCGAACAGGATCAGCACCACGATCCAGACCAGGGTCGCGCCGGGTGGAAAGACGCCGTGCAACAGCCAGAGCACGATGGCCCCGAGCGCTGCAAACACGAAGTACTGTGTTCGCCACCACGCGCGCCCGATCGCGGCCGGCATTGCGAGCCAACGGGCCGTGAGGATCGCCGCCCAGGGGAGCGTGACAAAGATGTAATGCGGTAATTTGTAATGCGATAACGACAGCGCCACGAACGTCAGCACGAATCCGCCGAGCGAGTAGGCTTCATCGCCGGCATCGATTCGAAGGCCGTCGCGCACAACATCGCGGAGCCGCCGCCACAGCGCGCCCGCGAACAGAAGCGGCCAGGGGAGGAACACCCACAGGTACACATGGAAAAACGTGAAGAGTGTCGTGTTATCCTTCCAGGTGCTTGCGCCGGTGATTCGGCCGAAGCTTTGCTCCCAGAAGTAGAAGTAGAGGCCAGACACCCCGGTGCGGCCGTTTACCAACTTCTCGGGGTGCTGGTCGAACTGCTGGTAGAGTCCCCAGCACATTGGCAGCAGGATCACCGCCGTGACGGCGAGGCCGAAGAGCCAGCGCGGCTGGAACAGACGGCGCCAATCGCGACGCAGCAGCAGGTGGGTGCCGACGGCGAAGCCTGGAGCGATCAGGCCAATCGGGCCCTTGGTCAGCATGGCGAGGCCGGCAAACACTCCGGCGAGGAGGAGGTGTTTGAGCCGTCCAGACGCCACGTGCTCGGCGACCTGCCACACCGCGCACACGGTCAAGCCCATCAGCAGTGCGTCGGTGCGCACGTCGTTGCACATGAGCACGGCACCGACGCACGACGCGAGAATGAACGCGGCATTGCGCGCCGTGGTCTTCGCGTAAAAGAGGCGAGAGAACCGGTACACCGCGTAGACGCCGCCACCGGCGGCGAGCAACGACACCAGCTTGTCGGACCAGTTGTGCAAGCCGAACAGGGCGAACGACGCAGCGGATGACCAGAAGAGCAGGGGCGGCTTGTCGAGATAGTCAACGTGGCGATACTGGACCTGGAGCCAGTGCCCGCCCTGCAGCATCTCCATCGAGAGGGCCGCGTACTGCGCCGCATCGACGTCCATCAGGTCGATGAAGAGGCCGCGGATGTACACGATGAGGAGGCCGAGCGCGAGCCAGGCCCAAAGATGCTGGCGCCAGTCGGAAGAACGCGCGGACGGCGACGATGGTATCATTGAGTTACGGCGCAAGTTAGCCAGGGGGAGCGGGTCTGGGTGAGCGTACCCGGGTTCACCAATCTCGGCGGATATCCGCATGACGAAGTGGTTGATGACCCTGGTGGTCCTCCTGGTCCTCGCGGTACCGCTGGCGGCACAGCGGCGGCGAACGGTGATCGTCGTGCCGGGGCAGACGACCCAGATTATTTCCGACACCATGGGCAGTGGGTACGATCTGCCCTATTCCTACGGCAAGGTATACCACGCGTTGGTCGCCACCTTTGCTGAGCTCAAGATTGTCACGACGGCACAGGACTCGCTGGAAGGACAGGTCGGGAACCTCCAGTTCATCACCTCGAGCCCGCTGGCTGGCAAGCCGATGTCGGCGTATCTCTCCTGCAACGGCGGAATCACCGGACCGTACGCCGACACATATCGCATCTATCTGTCCATTATGTCCTACCTCACACCGGGCGGACCGAACGACACGACGTTGCACACCGGCTTGCTGGGGACCGCCGTGAACGTCGCCGAGGGGTCCCGACAGGCGATGCCGTGCGAGACCACGGGGCGGCTCGAGCTCCGGGTCTATGAGACGATCCTGAAAAAGTTGACGGGACTTTAGCGTCCGGCACGTGATCCGCTTCCCACAACAATCGAGCTGATGTCCGAGAATCTCGCAGGACTCCGTGCCGCCCTCGCTGGCCGTTACGAAATCCAACGGGAGTTGGGCCGTGGCGGGATGGCGACGGTTTACCTCGCTCACGACGTCAATCACGACCGCCCGGTGGCGCTCAAGCTGGTGCTGCCGGAGCTGGCGGCATCGATCGGGAACGAACGATTTCAGCGGGAGATCCGGCTCGCTGCGCGGCTTCAGCATCCCCACATTCTGAGCGTCTACGACTCGGGTGAGGCGGCGGGGCAGCTCTGGTTCACGATGCCGTTCGTGGACGGGGAGTCGCTCCGGGACCGGCTGATCCGGGAGACCCAGCTTCCGGTGGACGAGGCGGTGCGGGTGGTACGGGAGGTGGCGCTCGCCCTTGACTACGCCCACCGGCACGACGTCATCCATCGCGATATCAAGCCCGAGAACATCCTGCTCTCGGATGGCCAGGCGCTGGTCGCCGACTTCGGGATCGCACGCGCCGTTGGCGCCGAGGGCTCGATCACCCAGACGGGCATGTCGATCGGCACACCCGCGTATATGAGCCCGGAGCAGGCAAGCGGGGAGCGCGGAGTTGACGGACGGAGTGACATCTATTCGCTCGGCTGCGTGCTGTACGAACTCCTGGCGGGAGAGCCGCCGTTCACCGGCCCCAATCCCCAGGCGGTGATCGTGCGAGCGATGACGGAGAACCCGCGCCCGATCACGGCGGTGCGTCCGGCGGTGTCGCCAACGCTGGCCGCGGTAATCGCCAAGGCGATGGCGCGGACGCCGGCGGACCGGTTCGGGAGCGGTGCGGAGTTTGCCAAGGCGCTTGGTGCCACGAGCGGCGAGGTGGTTTCCATTGGGACGCAGGTAGCGGCCGGAGCGCGGGCCCGTGTCAGGTGGTCGCGTTGGGTGGTTCCGGTCGCGGCGCTCGCGATCGCGGCGGCCTTCGGTTTCGGGTTACTGTTCCGGCACGGCTCCGGCGCGACTTCAGCCAGGCGAATCGCGGTGCTTCCGTTCGAGAATCAGGGTGCGGCCGAAGATGAGTACTTCGCTGACGGCGTGACCGATGAAGTACGCAGCAAGCTGGCCTCCATTTCCGGGCTACAGGTCACCGCGCGGGGAAGCACCAGCCAATACAAGAAATCGGTGAAAACGCCGAAGCAGATCGGCACGGAACTCGATGTCGACTACCTGCTCACCGGCACGGTGCGATGGTCGAAAGAACCGGGCCGGGCGAGCCGGGTGCGGGTCAATCCGGAGTTGATTCAGGTTTCCAGCAGTACGAGCAAGTGGTCGGACGCGATCAACGCCGATCTTTCGGACGTCTTCAAGGTGCAGTCCGACATCGCCGGCAAGGTGGCGGCGGCGCTCGATCTCGCGCTCGGTACCTCCGATCAGCAACGGTTGTCGGCGCGACCCACCAGGAATCTCGAAGCCTACGACCTCTTCCTCAAGGGCGAGCAGGCGACCCAGTCCATCGGCGTGTCGGACGCGGCGCACCTGCGCCAGGGTCTCGCATTCTACCAGCGGGCGGTGGAGCTTGACAGCACGTTCGCCGAAGCGTGGGGGCAGATCGCGCGAACCTACGCCACCCTGTACGCGAGTGGCCCCACGGTGGCGGGTGTCGCAGCGGCCCGGGTGGCCGCCGAGCGTACCGTGCGGATTGCGCCCAACACGCTGGTGGCATGGCTTGCAATGGGCACGTTCCTCCTCAATATCGAGAAGGACTACACCGGGGCGCTCCAGCAATTCACCCTCGGACTCAAGGCCGACCCCAACAACGCGGCGTTTCTGACTGCCGCATCCGTTGCGGAGCGCACGCTGGGCCAATGGGACGCCGGGCTGGAACATGTCCGACGGGCTCACACGCTCGATCCCCGGTCGGTGCGCACGGCGCGGCTCCAAGCCAAGACCTACCACGACATGCGGCGCTACCAGGAGGCGCTCGCCGCGTGGGACGAAGCCCTCGCCCTCGCCCCGGACAACTTGGCCATCATTCAGGGGAAGGCGGGGACTTGGCTCTCGCTGGGAAGTCTCGATAGCGCCCGGGCGGTGATTCGTCAGGCACTCCATCTGGTGGACAGCGCGGCGCTGGTGGCGCACTTCTCCCTCTTTCAGGAACAGATGTGGGTGCTCCCGCCTGAACTGCTGCCGCTAGTTACCCGGCTCACCCCGAAGGCGTTCGACGGCGACCGCGGACATTACGGGCTCAAGTTGGGGGGCACCTGGAAGCTGCTTGGCGATGCGGCCAAGGCGCATGCCTTCGCGGATACGGCACGGATGGCGTTTGCCGCAGAGTTGAAGCAGTTCCCGGATGAGGCCCAGCTCCACGAGCTGCACGGGCGGGCGCTAGCGCTTGGCGGCTGGAAGAATGAGGCGGTGGAGGAGGCCGAGCTCTCGCTCCGGCTCCGGGAGACCTCCCTCGACGCGGGCACCGGTCCCTACGTGCGGTTCCAAGTGGCGCGAATCCTGATTCAATCCGGTGAGCCGGAGAAGGCGCTCGATCTGATCGAGCCATTGCTCACCACCAACGGATCGGACCTCACGCCGGGCTACATGCGCCTCGATCCGAGTTTCCTCCCCCTCAAGGGGAATCCCCGTTTCGAGAAGCTTATCGCCGGCAGGTAGGGCCCGCTCGTTACTTGCCGCTCCGCCGCAGCTTCCTCTCGCCCGCCTTGAATGCGAGTGTCGCGTCCCGGTTGAGCCCACGCGCCTGCTGAATCGCCGGCGAGCTCCCCGGGACCGGGCGGCCGACCGCCATCCGCAGGCCGCGCCACTTGGTCTTGAGGTCGGCGAGGACGTGGGACGGCGGACGATAGCCGTACGCGCGATACTGGTTCGGCTTCACCCTCCCCTTCGCCGCAACGTGTCCGGCGAACGCGTCGGTCCACGCGTCGAATGCCGCCATCACGCGCTGGTCGCTCGCCATGTGTTCGGCTTGGGATTCGCTGTATTTCTTGCCCGCGCCGAATTCAACGTAACGCCAGAGCGCGTCCGGCACTTCGATGCCGCTGTACCGGCACTGCCACACCAGCGGCGCGTAGGTGTCCCGCATGTCCTCAAACGGCTCATCCTCGGGATCGAAGTAATCCGGATGCCGCAGGATCTTGGGCCGGCCGGCATCGTCAAGCTCGTCACCGCCGCCATCACCATAGCAGAAGAAGGCCGCCGACCGGCCTTCGAGGTGGTTCTGGCTCAGGGTCTCCCAGTCCGGTGCGTGTTCGAGCTGTATGGCGAGTTCCTGGTCCTTGTGAGCGATAAGGTCCTCGCGCGGGTTGCCACCGTTCATGCACACCAGTCGATCAAACATCGCCTTGAGGTTACTGCTCGAGCTGTACCAGTTCACCGGTCCGATGATCGCCCAGGCGTCGGCGAGGTCGAGGCGGGCGTACATGTCGAGGTCCCACATCAGGTCGGGTTGGCCGCGGCTGTTCTTCTCGTAGCAGTTGCACGGCCAGACGCAGAGCGCCATCGAAGTCGAGACGCAGCCGTTGCAGGTCTGGATCTTCTTCCGGTTCCACACGTTGCCAAGATCCTCGACGTCGATCTCCCATTCCTGCGGCAATCGATCGGCCATGTGAAACATCAGCGTGCGAGCTTTCGAATCGATGCCGGGGCAGTCGTATTGACGCCGGTTCGATCCGGCGATCAGCAACACGCGGAAAGGCCGGTCTTCGCTCGGCCGGGGGGTGTTCGTGCCGTTGGGGTTCATTGGCTCATACGATGTTGACCGCGTCGCAAACTGGTGGATACTGTCGGATTGCGCGAAGGACGTCATGAAGGACATGCGAACGCCGGGACTTGAACCCGGATGCCTTGCGGCGCAGGTTCCTAAAACCTGTGCGTATACCAATTCCGCCACGTTCGCGAGCGGCGGAAAGCTACACTATGTTTCCAGCCGTCACGAACCACCTTTCCGGGGAAGCACTACGATGCGCCAGAAGACCTTCCGGGCTGCCGCCACGCTCGCCACCCTGACCCTGCTCGCGGCCTGCGCCGACGCCCGACTCGACAAGCTCGCCCTGGGGATTTCCAAGGACTCGGTCGCAGCACTCATCGGCGACACCCCGCACCGGAACAACGCTTACCTGACGGCCGGCAAGCAATGGGAAGTCCAGTTCTTCGCCCGCAGCACTACCGCTGCGAAGGATTCTGTTCCCTGGCGGAAGATGAGCCCGGTCGTCTTCATCGACGGCAAGACGGTTGGCTGGGGCTGGGGCTGGTGGAGCGGGGCGTCGAAGAAGCAGAAGATCGCGATGCCCAAGTAAGCCCTGGTCGTCCACAACAACGCGCCCGCCGGCTGATCAAGCCGGCGGGCGCTGTGTCGTAATCGTGACGCGAAATCAGCGCAGGCGAATTCGCTCCACCCGCGTGGTCCCCTTGTGATCCTTGGTGCCGTTCGCGATTCCGAGTGTCACCACACCGTGTACGGCGCTGCCGAGGGCGGCCTTGAGATCTTCATCCGTCTTGACCGGCTTCCCCTCGACCGAAATGATTACGTCGGGCGTACACTGCATCCCCTCGTCGGGCAGGCAGAAGGCCTTCGACGACGCCGGCGATCCGTCGACCACGCTCCGGATCAGCAGCCCACGCGTCGTACTCGGCAGGCCGACATCGCTCGCTGTCGCAGCGGTCAGCGGCTCGGTCACCAGGCCGAGCAGGTTCTTGCCTGAGCTGCTCGTGTTTTCGGGCCTGGTACCTGCATCCGGTGTCGCGGCGTCGGCCATGGTGTTCGGCTGATCGACGCTGGCGAGTCGCACCGAATACTGATGCTTGCCGTCCTTGCGGACGATGTCGACCTTGACGGTCTCGCCGGGACGGCGGAAGCCGACGGTCTGCTGCAACTGCGGCGTGGACTTGATCGGCTCGCCATCGATCGCGACGATCACGTCACCCGGCTGCATCCCAGCCGCCTTGGCCGGTGACGTTTCCGACGGGAAACTCTCGACGCGTACGCCGGTCACCGTCGGCAGGCCGAGATATTCCGCGTCCTCGCGCGACGCGTCGCCGACGAAAATACCGAGCCCGGCCCGCTCGACGTGACCGCGGGTGACCAGCTGATCCATCACGCGGCGCGCCAGGTCGATCGGTACCGCGAAGGCATAGCCGGTGAAGTACCCGGTGGTCGATGCGATGGCGGCGTTGATGCCGATCACCTCACCACGGGCGTTCACCAGCGGCCCACCCGAGTTGCCGCGATTGATCACGGCGTCGGTCTGGATGTAGTCCTGGATCAACTTGCCGCCGTCGCGGTCACCCACGTCGAGATTCGCCCGTCCCTTGGCGCTCACGATTCCCTGCGTTACCGTGAACGTGAGATCCTGGCCGAGCGGATTGCCGATCGCGAGAACCCATTCCCCAACGCGAGTCGCTTCCGACGAGCCGAGCGCAGCCGGCGTCAACCCGGTCGCGTCGATCTTCAGCACGCCGATGTCGGTGTCCTTGTCGGTGCCCACGATCTTCGCCGTGTATTCGCGACCGTTCAGCAGTCGCACGGTCACCTTGCTCGAGCCTTCAATGACGTGATTATTGGTGAGGATGTAGCCGTCGTTCGACACGATGAAGCCGGAGCCGCTGCCGTGCTCCAGCTGCGGGTCGCTCTGTCGACCACGCCGCTGCCGCTGGCCACGCGGAATAACGAATCCGGGCGGCAGCTGCCCGAACAGCTGGGCCTGTGGCTCGGCGGTCATCGGGCGTTCCGACTGGATGTACACCACCGACGGTCGCACCGCCTCGGCGACGGCGGCATAGGCGTCGCTCAGGTCCACGAGCGGCCGGGCGCCGGGAATGCGTGGCGCGTCCACCTTGACGATCGGGGTGTGGGCGTTGCGTACCTGGGCGAGACCTGGGCGGGGAAAATCAAGCAGCCCAGCGACGAACAACCCGAGCACAAACGCAGGGGCGACGACGGCGGTGAGCTTGAGCCAGTTGAGCGAACGGGTCGACATGGTCCGGTGTCCGGGTGTTGGATTGTGTATTGCCCAGCCGGGCCCAAACTGGCGCCCGGCTTGGTATCTCAATAGTACGTAGATGACCGACCGAAGGTTCTGGTCGCACCTCCGTAGTCATCCTGAGCGGAGCCCGGCCTTTGGCCGGGCTCCGCTCAGGATGACGACTCAGCTCTTCGGCTTTTCGTCCACGATTTCGTAGTCCGCCTCGACCGCCTCGTCCTTCGGCGGCTGGGGTTGACCGGCCTCGCCGCCCGGGGGCGGCTCGGTCCCGCTCGCCGACGCATTCTGGTAGAGCGCCGCGCCCGCGGCCGAGTAGGCGACGTTCAGTTCGTCGAGCGACGAATGGATCTTGGCCGCGTCACCGGTGCGCAGCGCGTCCTTGCCCGCCTCGACCGCCTTGTCGAGCCGTTCCTTGACGTCGGCCGCCAGGCGATCAACCCACTCCTTGGAATCCTTCTCTACCTTGTAGACCAGCCCATCGAGCTGGTTCCGGGTATCGATCTCCTGGCGCCGCGCTTCGTCTTCCTTGGCATTCGCCTCGGCCTGCTTGACCATCTTGTCGATATCCGCGTCGCTCAGGCCGCTGGACGCTTCGATCCGGATCTTCTGCTCCTTGCCGCTGGCCTTGTCCTTGGCGGAGACGTGCAGGATGCCGTTCGCGTCAATGTCGAAGGTCACCTCCACCTGCGGCATGCCGCGCGCAGCCGGTGGCATCCCGGTGAGCTGGAACTTGCCGATCGTACGGTTGTCCTGCGCCATCTGGCGTTCACCCTGCAGCACGTGAATCTCGACCGTGGTCTGGTTGTCTTCCGCGGTGGAGAACACTTCCGACTTCTTGGTCGGGATCGTGGTGTTCCGCGGAATCAGCACCGTGGTCACGCCACCGAGCGTCTCGATGCCGAGCGAGAGTGGCGTCACGTCGAGCAGGAGCACGTCCTTCACTTCGCCGCCCAGCACACCGCCCTGGATCGCCGCACCAATTCCGACGACTTCATCGGGGTTGACCGAGCGATTCGGTTCCTTGCCGAAGAACTCCTTGACGATCTCCTGGATTCGCGGGATACGCGTCGATCCTCCGACCAGGATGATCTCATCGATCTCGGTTGGCTTGAGCCCGGCGTCCTTGAGCGCCAGCTGCATCGGTGGAATCACGCGCTTGATCAAGTCGTCACACAGCTGTTCGAACTTGGCCCGGGTGAGGGTCAGGTTGAGGTGCTTCGGTCCCGACTGATCCGCCGTGATGAACGGCAGGTTGATGTCCGTCTGTGCCGTGCTGGAGAGCTCCATCTTCGCCTTCTCCGCGGCTTCCTTGAGGCGCTGCAACGCCATCGGGTCCTTGGAGAGGTCGATCCCCTGGTCGCGCTTGAACTCGGTGATCAGCCATTCGATCAGCCGCTCATCGAAGTCGTCGCCGCCGAGGTGCGTGTCGCCGTTGGTCGACTTCACTTCGAAGACGCCGTCGGCAAGCTCCAGCACGGAGATGTCGTAGGTACCGCCGCCGAGATCGAAGACGGCGATCTTCTCGTCCTTCTTCTTGTCGAGCCCATACGCCAGTGCAGCCGCGGTCGGCTCGTTGATGATACGCAGGACCTCAAGCCCGGCAATCTTGCCGGCGTCCTTGGTCGCCTGACGTTGGGCATCGTTGAAGTACGCCGGCACCGTGATCACGGCCTTGTCGACCGTGGTGCCGAGATAGTCTTCCGCGGTCTGCTTCATCTTCTGCAGGATCATCGCCGAGATCTCGGGCGGCGTGTATTTCTTGCCGGCGATCTCGACCGAGGCAAGCCCGTTCTGGCCGCTCTCGACCTTGTATGGCACGCGCTTGCTTTCTTCCTTGATTTCATCCATCCGGCGGCCCATGAACCGCTTGATCGAGAAGATGGTCTGCTTGGGGTTGGTCACCGCCTGCCGCTTGGCCACCTGACCGACGAGACGATCGCCGTCCTTGGTGAAGGCGACGACCGACGGCGTCGTGCGGCCACCCTCAGCGTTGGGGATGACGACGGGATCGCCGCCCTCCATGACAGAAACGACGGAATTGGTGGTGCCGAGATCGATTCCGATGATTTTCGAAGCCATGTGCCTGAGTCTCCTGGTGCGCCCTGGATATGGCCGATTTGGCCTGGTCAAGGCAGTCGGGAGAGTATGAAGCAACGGGCGTACCGGGGGAATGTGCCATTAAGGCAGCGATGAGCTATACGCCCCCAACCGGTAGGCTCGTCACAACGTGTCGAATTCCGGGCCGAACTTCCGCCCCCGCGGCTCACGGCTCATGGCTCACGCCGTAATGAACAGTCCTTAATGGCGTACGTGGTAAGGAGCCGTTCGATGTCTGGTCTTCGCCCGTCTCAGGACGTTCGCCCGGTCACCGAGTTTCGGGCGAACGCGTCCGCGTTTCTGGATCAGCTGCATCAAACCCGGCGCCCCGTCATCATTGTTGCCCATGGCCCCTCAGCCGGATGATCTCGCGCAGCACAATGACATCTTGGCGATCCTGCGCTCGCCCAGCGGCGACTTTCGTGCGGATAATATCCTCAAGCGATGCGACGTCGAGGCGGACGCCGAACACTTCGAACTGGACGGCGTGTTTGGCCAGGTCGTCGTAGCCGGTGGTGCCACGTGGTTCGAAGATCAGGTCGAGTCGGCCGGCGGTGGTGACGAGGTGCCAGAGTTGACCGCGCTCGAGGGTGGCCGCGGCGCAGTCGAATGGCAGTCCTTCGGGGACCGATTCCGTGAAGACGCGAGCGGCGAGCTCGCGCAGGGCGCTGGCGAGTCGATGCAGGTTCTCCGGCTCGCGCGCCGGCGTGATGTCGGTGTCGGCGGCGAGGCACGGGAAACCCTGAAGCCGAGCGGCCACGGCGCCGACCAGGATGTAGCGGACCTGGTGGCGGGCCAGCGTGGTGATCAGCCGCTCGGGATCGAGAGGGGCGACGCTAGACACGGCGGGCATCGGTGAGGAAGCGCGAGATATTGCGCAGCTCGAGGAGACGCGCCTCCGGACTGAGCGCGAGAATGCGCGAGACGTCGCCGAGCATGTGCGATCCCCTGACGGGATGGGGTTCGAGTTCGGCGTGCAGGTCGAAGCCAGCAGCGTGGAGGAGGCGGTTGAACGTTGACCACGTCGGCGACGCCTGGCCCCGCTCGATCCGCGCCACCACCGATTGGGCCGTGCGGGACCGGCGGGCGAGCTCGCGCTGCGTCAACCCGGCGCGGACGCGGGCCGTGTGGATGAGGTCGCCTGGCGGGTGAGTTGCCATGGAATTGATGATAGCTAATAAGCTATCAGATGGCAAGACTGACGGCGCGGTTGCTGAAGCACGGTCGACGAGCGACGACTCGCCCTATATTCCGCGATTCAGCACGCCACGATCCTGCACCCTCAGCGGTGGAGCCGCCCCATGCGTCGAGTTCGCGTCCTGCTTGGCATCGCCTTCCTGCTGCCACTGATCACCATCCAGGCCCAGGTTCCCGCCGCCAGCGCGGAGATGCTGCGCCGGATTTTCGCCTCACGCGATTACACCGGCGAGAACTTCGGTCCCGCGCGCTGGATCGAGAACGGAACTGCCTATACCACCGTGGAGCGATCAACGGCGCGGCGCGGCGGGGCCGACATCGTGCGCTATGTCACCGCCACCGGCGACCGCGGCGTCTACGTCGCGGCCGAGCAACTGGTGCCACCGGGCGCCAGTGAGCCGCTGGCGTTCGCCGATTACACCTGGTCGGCCGACGGCAAGCAACTCCTGCTGTTCACCAATACCGAACGCGTCTGGCGCCAGAACACTCGCGGGGACTATTGGGTACTGAATCGATCCACCGGGGCGCTTCGCAAGCTCGGCGGCGCCGACGCGCCGCACTCGTCGCTGATGTACGCGAAGTTTTCACCGCGGGGCGACCGCGTCGCCTACGTCCGTCAGGGCGACGTCTACGTCGAACGGCTCGCCGATGGCAAGCTCACCCGGCTCACCACCGGCGCCGACTCACTGCATGTGAACGGAATGACCGACTGGGTGTACGAGGAGGAGTTCGATCTCCGCGACGGCTTCCGGTGGTCACCGGATGGGGCCCGGATCGCCTACTGGCACTTCGACATGACGGGCGTGCGGACCTTCCTGCTGATCAACAACACCGATTCGCTCTATCCGTACACGATCCCCATCCAGTATCCCAAGGCCGGCACCGCGAACTCGGCCGTGACGGCCGGCGTGGTGAGCGCCGACGGAGGCGCCACCACCTGGCTCCACGTTGGTGGCGATCCGCGGGACAACTACTTGCCGCGCATGCAGTGGACCGGGCCGAGCGAGATACTGGTGCAGCAGATGAATCGGCTGCAGAACACTGATCGCTTGCTGCTGGCCGACGCAACGACCGGCATCACCCGTGCCGTCATGGTGGAACAGGACACCGCATGGATTGACGCGTCCGCGGCTGACGTCACCTGGATCGATCACAATCAGGGATTTCTCTGGCTGAGCGAACGGGACGGCTGGCGGCACGTATTCCGGGTGGCCCGCGATGGCCGCGCCCGGATCGTCACGCCGGGCGCATTCGACGTGCAATCCGTTGTCGCCGTTGATGAACCTGGTGGCTGGCTCTACTACACGGCGTCCCCGGACAACGCCACCCAGAACTACCTGTTTCGCAATCGGCTCGATGGCACAGGCGCCGCGGAGCGGCTCACACCGGCGAGCATGCCGGGGACCCATCAATACGACGTCTCACCCGACGCACACTGGGCGATCCATCGGTATTCGAGCGCCGACATTCCACCCAGCATCGATCTCGTCGCACTCCCATCCCATCAGCTTGCCCGAACGTTCGTTACGAATGACACGCTCAGGTCGCGCGTGACGGCGCTGGGGGCGCGCCCGACCGAGTTCTTCAAGGTGGGACTGCATGATGGCGCCACGCTCGATGGGTGGCTGATTCGTCCTCGCGACTTCGACTCCACGCGGACATATCCGTTGCTGATGTATGTGTATGGCGAGCCGGCCGGTCAGACGGTGGTGGACGCCTGGAGCGATGGCACGGGGCTCTGGTTTCACATGCTCGCCGACCTGGGCTATGTCGTTGCGAGCGTCGACAACCGCGGCACTCCGGCGCCCAAGGGACGCGCCTGGCGCAAGGTCGTTTATGGCCAGATCGGCGTGCTCTCGAGCGCCGAGCAGGCGGACGCGGTCGGCGTCCTGACCGGCACGCGACCGTATCTCGATGCATCACGGGTGGCAATCTGGGGATGGAGCGGCGGCGGCTCGAGTACCCTGCAGGCGATGTTCCGGTATCCCGGCGTGTATCAGGTCGGGATGAGTGTTGCGCCGGTCCCTGACGAGCGCCTGTATGACACGATCTACCAGGAACGTTACATGGGCCTGCCGACGACGAACGCGGCCGGCTACGATTCGGCATCGGCGATCAACCACGCCGATGGATTGCGTGGCCACTTGCTCCTCGTGCACGGCTCGGGCGACGACAACGTGCACTTTCAGGGCTCCCAGCGCATGCTCAACACGCTGATCGAGCTTGGGAAGCCGGTGGACTTCATGGAATATCCCAACCGGAGTCACTGCATTTGCGAGGGGCGCGGGACGACGCTACACGTGTACTCGTTGCTGACGCGGTACTTGCTGGACCACCTGCCGGCGGGGCCGCGAAACAGGAGATAGCTCACCGGCATCAGCGTGATTGTGGCTGGCGCGCTATCTGCCCCCACCGCCCCGTCCGGCCGGTGGAGCTGCCCGCCCAACACCGAGGTTGTCAAAGTTGAGGATCGCGTTGAAGACCATGAAGTAGCTACCGATGGTTTCGCCCCGATAGATCGGGTTGTTGGCGAACAGGATGTAGTGTCCCTTCCCGGCCGGCAGGTCGACGACCACGGTCTGGCCGGCGATGTCGGCGCCGCCGTCGAGCAAGCCCGACACGAGCAACTTGTCCTGGGTCTCGAAACGCAGCAGCGGCCGCGGCCGGAGCTCTGGCGGCACGGTGATGCCACTACCGCGACCACGACCAGCACCACCAGCATCACCACCGCCGGTGGAGTCACCCGGCAGCGGCGGCAATGCCGGTTCGTTGCCGACGCCGGCCGGGCGGCCCTGCACCACGTCGGGGTCATCCGGTGTGCCACGGCCGGTCGTCCGGGTGTTGCCGGCGCCGCCCCGTCCACCGGCGCCGGCTGGCGCTGCTCCGCCGCCGCCACCACCGCCACGTCCGCCAGCACCGCCACCGTCGGCGTTGAAGCTTTCGCCACGATCACTGTAGACGGCCAGGGCGGTCGGCACGCCATACATGATCGGGCTGGCCGTGTCGGCGACAGTCGTGCGCAAGAGCGAGCCGACCACCCGCGTGGCGGCACCAGGACGCGTGGACGTGGCACCCTTCGCGAGGTTGTTGGCAATCAGGAAATCCGCGCTGCCGGTGGCCGCGACAACGACGCCGCCACGTTGCACAAAGTTGCGGATGTTAATCAGCCCTTCCAACTGCATGCCGGCGCGGATGTCGTCCGTCTGTGCGTAGGTCCCGATGTTCGGCGTGTCCGGAGAATTCCTCCACGGCTCGGCGTTGCGATACATCGCGATGCCATCGACCGCATTCTGGCTGATCCCCGGTCCGGCGACAATCACGTCATACTTGGCCCTGAGGTCGGTCGTCGTGCCGACGAACGCCGGATCGACGTAGTCGAACGGAACGCCGTACACATCGAACGCCTGACGCCACCAGCCTTCGGCTTGCGTGCTGGTCCATGAGTGCAGGATCGCCACGCGCGCTGCGCGCGCCGGATGCATCTTCACGGTCGGCGCGGCGGCGATGGCGTACGCCCTGAGGCCCAACTCGGCGGTCGTCTTGTCGAGATTGGCCTGCGGAACACCGCTGATGACGAATGAACCGGGGCTGAACTTCTGGCCCGCGGACTCGAACGGCTCCTCGGCCATCTGGATGTCAGCGTTCTTCAGCCGGTACCTGAGCGTGATGAGGGCGTTATCCGCGTCGTGGTTGATCGCGAAGATGGTGCCAACCCCACTCGCGCCGCCGGCGGCTTTCAGTTCACCAACGACCTTCGTCATTGGTGTTTCCAGCACCTTGGGATCAGTGATCCGTACCGCCTGCACGCCGAAATTCTCGGGAAAGGTCCACCCGGTGTCATCGTACGGGTTCTTTTGCGGATCGTTCGGCGCCCAGTACTGATAGTCGAGTAATGCGTCGGCGATGCGCGAGTAGGGTTGGTCCATTCGCACGATGTAGCTGCCAGCGGCGAAGTCCCGCGTCGGTGGCGCGACCACCGGTGCGGTCACCGTGGTGTCTGTGCCACCGCGGCCAGCGGCCGTACCGGCCGCGCGGCCGGGCGCCACCTGACGGACCGGAAGGTTGGCGGTGAACGCGACCGTTGCGCGCGAGATCTCGACATGCTGCCGCTGGAGCACGCGCAGCAACTCGGCCTGCGAGCCGGGGCGCGGGTCCGCGGCCGAAAACACGTACGCCGCCGGCCCTTCGGTTTGCGCCTTCAGGATCGAGCGCTTGCTCTTCTCGTAGAAGTTCCGCAGGAAATAGACCCGGTTGGTGGCGAAGTAGTTCTCGGAGAGGAGGATGCCGGTCATCTCATAGTTGTTGTTGTTGCGGAGCGACCAGCGCACGCGCGACAACGCCGGATTCTGCCGGTACCAGGTCCGCGAGGTCTCATTCGCGCCGAGGGTGCGATCCTGCGTCTCGGCAGTGCCGCCATTGCCGAACGTCTCGTACAGGCGGCTGATGCCATTATGGGTCGCCGCCATGAACATCAGGTAGCCCGGTGACCAGGTATCGAAGGTGCCGAACGCGAACACGCCGGGCATCCCCCACCGCGTCATCTCATTGACGTTGTTCCAGCCGAGCATCTGCCATTCGTTGGTCAGGATCGGATCGACCCAGGCATTGTATGGCCCGTCGCCAATCGTGTTGTCGTAGAGGAATGCCACCGACTCGTGCAGATCATGCAGCACCTGCGCGTTCCAGCCGAGATAGGTGTCGAGCACGTTGGTGGAGAGCTTGAGCGTGAGCGCCATCGCGTCGCGGTTGTTGTCGTGCTGGACGTACTTGCCCCAGTAGATCGCCCCGGGAACGATGTCGTTCGGGTGCTTTTTCTTGTATTCGTAGAGATCGACGACGCGATCACGGCCGTCGACCTCGACGATCGGCGTGATCAGCGTGATCATGTGCTCGCGGATGTTGCGGATGTACGGGCTCTCGTCGACGGCGAGGCGATAGGCCATTTCCATCATCGCGGTCGGCGCGCCGGCTTCGGTGGAGTGAATCGTGCCGGTGATGTAGTAGACCGGTGCCGCGCGCCTGGCGATCGAGTCAGCGAGGGCGTCGTTCATGTTGATCGTGCGGGGATCGGCCAGCCGGGCGAGGTCGGCCTTGTTGGCATCGAGCTTCGCCATGAGCTGTTCGGAGGCGATCGCGACGGCGATCATCTCGCGGCCTTCCTCGGTCGTCCCGATTGAGAACACCTTCACCCGTGGCGTTGCCTGCGCCAGTAGTCGCATGTACTCGTAGACCTCCGCCGAGTACGGCAACTTGCCCGGTGCGCCAGCGATGTCGCCGAGCACCTTTGTCGGCGTGGGCACCGTCTTGGACGCCGGCATGTAGTCCACAATCGGCGACAGGAAATACGGTTGCGTCGTGTATTCCTTGATCTTCCGTGTGTACTGGGTGTCGATCGGCTGGCGTGGATCGGGCCCCGGTTTGGCATTTGCCAGTTCGGCATCGGTCAGCTGGCGGGATCGGGAGGGCGCTCGCTGGGCTGTCAGCGCGGCCGGTGTGGCGATCAGCGCCGCCGCGACGACAAGTCGGGTGAGGCCGGAGGTACGGTTCGTCATGAATCTCGGGGCCTGTCGTGAGGTGATGTGGCCGGGCAGTGCTGCCGTGGGAAGGGTAAAATATATCACAACACGCGCTTAGCGATTCTTGATCTCCATCACCCAGATGTCGCTCTCGCGTGCCTCGCTCGGGAAAAAGAAGCGTCCGTTTCCCACCGCCAAAATGCTGCGGAATGTGGGGTGAAGCACCGGATCGAATCGTACCATGAGCCGGGGTGTCCCGCCGGCCGCCGGGACAGACCAGATCGATGCATTCCCTCGAGTGTCATGCCTGGTGAAGTAAATCAGCCCGTTCCTTCCCCAGACGGGCCATTCAACCCATGGCGCTCCTGTGGCGGATGCGTCCACGACGGTGCGTTCGGCGCCCGAATCCGCCGGGATGATCTTGAGACTCCCGCCCGTGAGCGTCGAGACGAAGGCAATCGAGTGGCCGTCGGGAGACCAATGGGGCAGGAAGCCGCTCACACTCAGCTGCTTCGCCTCTCCCCATTGACCGGCAGCGTTGCGGCGCACGGTCCAGACCCCCATAGTCGCGATGTCAGTGAAGACGAGCGCGTTGCCGTCCGGCGACCAATTCGGCCCCGCTTCCTGCCGCGGTGAATGCGTGACTTGCTGCACGCCACCGCCATCGAGCCGCATCACATAAATTTCGCGCGATCCCCCTGAACGCCAGGAATGGAACGCGATTTCCTTGCCGTCGGGCGATGCGGCCGGAGCGAAATCGTCAGCCGGGTCCGTGGTGAGCTGTTCCGGCTCGCCGCCGGCGAGCGGCATGCGGAAGATGTCGTCGTTGCCAGCGAGATCGGAATCGTACAACAACCACTTTCCGTCGGGCGATACAGCGATCGATTCGATGACCTCGTTGGCACTGGTGACTCGGGTCGCGGTGGCCGTCGTGACGGGCGGATTCAGCGGGATCGGCAGCGACCAGATACTGGTTTGCGATGTGTAATGGGAGTACGCCAGCCGCGCGCCATTGGCCGAGAGCGAGATGGTGTGCGGGCCGAGTCCCGTAGTGAGGCGGATCGTCGGGCCGCCAGCGCGTCCGTCGGCCGTGATCGGCACGCCATAGATGTCGCGTGGTCCATTCCGATCAGAAACGAAATAGAGCCAGCGCCCGTCGGCCGACCACGCCGGGCTGTGGTTGAGCGAGAGGGAGTCGGTCACGGTCGTCAACACGCCGTCCCGCACGCGGCAGAGCACGATCCGGCTCGGCGACTTGTTGCCGAATAAGTTCTCCGGTGTCGAGTAGCTGGGGTTCCCCGAGGCGCAGGCGACGAATGTCCCCTGGGGCGACCAGGTGCAGAGCCGCGGCCCGACCGTGCGGGCCAGCGCGCGCGCGGTCCCGTCGCGCTCGCGGACGAACAACGAATCGCCGCGCGTAAACGCCAGTCGTGTGCCGTCGGGCGACCACGCGGCCGATGTGATCGGCGCGTCCGGGTAGCCGGGTAATTCCGGCCGGGCCGGTCCGCCGCCAGCCGGCGCACTGAACACGCCGCCGCGCGACAGGAAGAGGACGCGCGACCCATCGGGCGACCATTGCGGATCGGTCGCCGCGGCAGTGGTGTCGCCGGTGAGCCGCACGGCGCGGCCTTCGCCCACCGGCCGGACCATGACCTGCATATTGACGATCGGTCCCGCAGCATACGCCACCGATTTTCCGTCCGGCGACATCGCCGGCGTGATTTCGAGCCCGGGATCCCAGGTGGCGTGCGTGGCACGGCCGAAGACCAGCGGGGGCGCACTGCGCCCGCCGAGCAGGCGACCGCCGAGAACGAAGGCGGCGAGCGCGACCACGGTAGCGATTCCCGTCACAACCAGCAACAGGCGTCGTGAAGAAGTGTGGCGTGGTGGCGCGAACGTACGCCGTGTCGTTGCGGTCGCCATCGCCAGCGCGGCGGCAAACTCGGTGGCGGTCCGGAAGCGATCGGCGGGAGTTTTTTGCAGTGCGGTCTGGATCGCGTCGTCGACATGCTCAGGCACCGTGGCGCGCTTGCTGCGCACTGACGGCGCCGCCTCGGTCACCACCTTCGCCACGATCGCCTGTGCGGTCGGCCCGGTGAACGGAGGTTCGCCAGCCAGCATCTCGTACGTCACGCACCCCAGCGCGTACACATCGGTGCGCGCGTCAAGGTCGCGCTCACCCATCGCCTGTTCCGGACTCATGTACTGCGGCGTGCCGAGCGACATCCCGGTTTCCGTCATCCGGGCGCCACCGGTCCTGGCGGCGGCGAGCGCGATGCCGAAATCGGCAACCTGGGCGTGCCCGCCCTGCAGCAGGATGTTCTCCGGCTTGATGTCTCGATGGATCACGCCGTGTTCGTGGGCGTACTGCAGTGCGTCAGCGACTTCCCGCGCAATCCTGAGTGCGTCGTCGATCGGCAACTGCTTCTCGCGCGTGAGCCGATCACGCAATGATTCACCGTCGACGAACGGCATGACATAGAACACGGTGCCGTCAACGGTACCGGAATCGAAAAGCGACAGGATGTGCGGGTGTTGCAGGTTTGCCGTGGTCTTGATCTCAGCGAGAAACCGCTCGGCGCCGATGACCGCAGCGAGTTCGGGCCGCAGCACCTTCACCGCCACCTTGCGGTCGTGCTTGAGGTCGTGCGCGAGATAGACCGTGGCCATGCCACCGGCACCGAGCTCGCGCTCGAGTCGATAGCGGTCGGCCAGGCTTGCCATGAGCGGCGCCGACGGCTCAGCCACCGGGCTTTCCCGGATGCACGCGGTCCGGCGGTGCGGGCTGGGGCTTGAGCGCGGGCGGGTGCTCGCGCAGCAACCGGAGCGCTTCGGCCACGGCGCGCTCGAGCTGCGGGTCGTGGCCGGCGAGCTGCGCGGCCGGGTTCTCCTCCACCTCGATGTCGGGCGCGACGCCCTTGTTCTCGACGTCCCACTGGCCGGCCGGGTTGTAGAACCCGGTGCTGGGGGCGGAGATGAAGCCACCGTCGATCAGCCGCGGCTCACCGCCCCAGCCCACCAGACCGCCCCACGTCCGGGTACCGATCAACGGCCCGATGCCGAGTTGACGGAACATGTAGGGGAACATGTCGCCGCCGGAGCCGCTCATCTCGTTGATGATCAGGACCTTGGGCCCCCAGATCGCCGCGGCCGGAGCGGTAACTGCCTCATAGTGGTCGCCGAGCCGCTGGTTGAAGTAGCCGTGCAGCTGGCGGTTCATGATGTCGACCATGTAATCGGCGATGCTGCCACCGTGATTGAACCGCTCGTCGATCACCGCCCCCTGCTTGTCCTGTTGGGCGAAGTAGTAACGGTTGAAGCTGGCGTACCCTCCCTCGCCGGTGTTGGGCACATAGACATAGGCGAGCTTGCCACCGGACAGTGAGTCCACCTTGCGACGGTTGGACTCGATCCAGTCGCGGGTGCGCAGCCCGGCATCGTTCGCGATCGGGACTACAGTGATCAGGCGTGACCCATCGACCGTGGGCCGTTCGTTGATCCGGAGCTCGATTTGCTGGCCCGCAGTGCCGACAAAAAACTCATACGGATTCTCGGTCGCAGTCAGGTCGCGACCGTTGACCGCCAGGATGTAGTCACCCTCGCGGACATTCACTCCCGGCGCGGAAAGCGGCGCCTGCAGGTCGGGATTCCAGTTCTCGCCACCGAAGATCTTCTTGATGCGATAGCGTCCCTGGGCAACCTCGAGGTCGGCGCCCAGGAGCCCGACCTGGCGCGAGTCGACCCTGGGCAGGTCACCGGCACCCACAAAACTGTGGCCCACCGTGAGTTCGCCCTGCATTTCGCTCAACAGTTGAGTGAGATCGGCGCGGTGGCGCACCGCCGGGAGGAAAACCTCGT
Organism: Gemmatimonadota bacterium; assembly: GCA_025357945.1. Classification (GTDB taxonomy): domain Bacteria; phylum Gemmatimonadota; class Gemmatimonadetes; order Gemmatimonadales; family GWC2-71-9; genus Palsa-1233. Next base: position 4,529 of record JANYLJ010000008.1, on the reverse strand, counting down.
ACTTCTTCTTCAAGGCCGGCCAGTCCGCGCCGTGCATATTCGCGACGTACAGGTAGTCCCGCTCGATGCGCCACGCTTCGTTGAAGATCTGACGCCATTCCGCCAATGGATCGAGATCGATCCTGAGGGCCTGAGTCGCCAGCGCGCCATGGCCCGGCTGCGGTGGTTCGCCAGCGGCATCGACCACCAGCCATTGCCCGCTTGGTTGGCCCGTGGGTTCCGCCCCTTGGTACAACAGCTTCTTGCCGTCGAAGGCCAGCGCGAATCCCGCCGCTGCGGCCGGAACGAAATCGATCACCTTGCGCTTCGTGAGGTCGTAGCGGTGCAACACGTCCGCTCGATTGGGAATGCGCTCGACATAGAAAAACTGACCCGCAATGCCGGCCTCAAGCGCGTCGTAGTCCCGGCTCGGCACGTCGAGCGCGAGGATGCGCTGTGAGATGCCGTCAAGGTCGATGTGCACCGTGGCAGAGTCTCGCACGGTATGCCGTGAGGCGCTGTCGGCCTTGGCTTTCGTTGCGCTGTCCGCTTTGGCGTTCCTGGCGCTGTCGCCCGGTTCGTCGCCGGTTTCGGCGAGCAGCGGCGACGGGTCGCGCTTCGACAGCACCGCGAGGTACACCCCGCGGCGGACCGGCCGTTCGTAGGAGCTCATGTCGAGCCAGCCCGAATTCAGCGCGAAGTCGGTCGACGCCAGGAAGAGGAGATACTTGCCGCTCCTGTCCCAGGCCGGGTCGACAACGTCGGCGAGGCCGTCGGTCAGCTGATGCGTCGTGCCGTCGGCCAGATGGTACACGAAGACGGCGTGGAACTGCGATCCCTTGAGCCGTTTGGTGTACGCAATCCAGCGTGAGTCCGGCGACCAGGCAGGACCCATGTTGCGGTTGGGCCAGGTGTAGTTGTCCTGGTCGACGTGCGTCTCCTTTCCGGTCGCGAGATCGAGCACCTGAAGGTTCATCTCCGCGTCCGTGAACAGCATCCGCTTGCCGTCGGGAGACCACGCCGGCTCATGCACAAAGCTCGGATGTTCGAGGGAGTATGCGCGTGGTGGCGCGAACCCGTCCTGGTCGCCGACCATGAGCTGATACTCGCCGGAAGCATCGCTGAACCACGCGATGCGCTTGCCGTCTGGCGACCAGGTCGGTGCCCGGTCCGCGACGCCGGACGAGTGGGTGAGGTTGCGCCAGGTTCCCTTGTCGGTCGGCACCGTGAAGATATCGCCGCGGCCCTCGAACAACGCCCGCACGCCCGTGGGCGAGAGTTGCGGCGCGGTGAGCGACTTCGCCACGTCGACGGCATGCGGCATCGCCCACGGGAAGTCGCCAGTGACGTGGATCGTGATCGTCCTGTCCTCACCAGTGGCGGGATCATACACGTGCACGTCGCCCGCCTGTTCGTAGGCCACCGCGCCCGCGCCGGCGTTGACGCTCGCCACGTCGAAGTCGGCGTGGTGGGTGATCTGCTTGAGCGCACCTGTGCCGGTGTTGTAGGCCCAGAGGTTGTTGGTCCAATCCCGGTCCGAGATGAAATAGATCGTGTTGCCAAGCCACACTGGCTGCTGGTCGCGGCTGTCGACCCACGGCAGTTTGATGACCGAGTCGGTTTTCAGATCGAGGACCCGGATCGGCTGGTTCTGACCGCCACGGTAGTTCCGCATTTCGGTTTCCCATGGCCGCACCAGCTGATAGGCCACGGATTGACCATCGGGGGAAATCGCTCCCGCTTGTGCGCGCGGTACGGGAAGCCGCTCGGGAAGCCCGCCGGTGAGCCCCACGGTCCACAGCTGGGGCTCGGCGTCCGGCACGCCGGTGCGCGTCGACATGAAGACGATGCGCCGGCCATCCGGCGTCCAGCCGCGCACTTCGTCGGGACCCGGGTGCCAGGTCAGTCGCCGCGGCGTGCCGCTGTCGACCGGCACGACGTAGACGTCTTCGTTGCCGCCGTACTCGCCGGTAAAGGCGAGCCACTTGCCGTCCGGCGAGAAGTGCGGGTCCTTCTCCACCGCCGGCGAGGACGTCACGCGCCGGGCGTCGCCGCCGGCGCGCAGTACCAGCCAGATGTCGCCGGCGTAGGCGAACGCGATGTATTTCGCGCTGATGTCCGGTTGGTGGAGCAGCCGCGTGGATTGCGCGGTGAGTGGCCCCGGCAGCAGTCCAAGGAAGAGAAGGGATAGCAATGGCGACCGCGGCATCGACAGACTCCGGCCAGGGAAGATCAACAAGGTAGTTCCGGTTCGGGAATGCTCACCCGGTATTCCAGCGCCGCGGTCAGGCGATCGCATGCCGGGGTCACCGCGGCGTTTCCTTGAGCTTCTCGAGTTCTACACGCCAGTTGAAGATGATGTTGAGACTGTTCGCATCGATACCACCGGAGGACACCAGGAGGAACCGCTTGCCATCCGGGTGCACATCGTAGCTGCGAAAATACGGCTGCTGCGCCAGGCCGGGACTGGAAAAGAGCAGCTTGGGGGTGCCGTGCTCGAAGTGGCGATCGGTGGTGACGGAAGCCGCGAACATGGCGCCGCGCGGATTGCGGTAGAAGAGTTCGGTGCCGTCCCGCCGCCACAGCGGCTCCACGCCGCCGCCAACCGAGATGGCGAATCGTGCCGAGTCGACATTGGGGAACGGCCGTACGTAGACCTCTGGCGCTCCAGATTCCTCCGAGACGTACGCCAGCCAGTGGCCGTCCGGCGATTGTTGCGGGTGGCGAGGAAGGCGACCTTGCGGCCGTCGGGTGTCCAGACCGGTCGATCAGCAGTGCCGACGTCGAACGACAGGCGGCTGAAGGCCCCCGTCGTCAGCTGCTTCACCCAGATCTGGGTCTCCCCCGACTCGGCCCGGGTCACGGCGATCTGCGTTCCATCGGGCGACAGCGCCACGAACGGGAACCCTCCCTTCAACGTGGTGTCCACCGGCGTCCGGCCGCCGCCGCGATCCACCCAGACGATTCCATCATTGCCGCCGGTCTTCGGTTCGTACACGACGATGCCGGTCGCCGAGACAGCAAACTCGACGGTACCGTTGCTGCTCTCCTGCTGGACGTCCTGCAGCATGACCACGGGCGTTCCGGTGATTCGCCCCTGACGCGGATCGAACCGGGCAGCCAGCACCCTGCCGTCCGCGCTGGCGATCGCCAGAAAGCCGGGGGCGACATAGCGGGCGTAGGATCCCGCAGTCAGGTCGGTCACCGCCCCCGTGGCCAGGTCGATCACGCCGATGTGATTCGAAGCGATCGAGCCCTTCCACAGCATCACCAAGGCACGGCGACTACCCGGCAGGACGTCAGGATAGTCATGCTCCGTCACACCGTGGCTGGAGTCCGGGTGTGAAATCCGGGTCACCATACCACCCGAGGACGCCACCCGCGCGAGGCCCCGGGCGACGTGCGTGAAGTAGATCTGGCCGTCATCGCCCCAGTCCGCACCGCCAAACGGTGACACGGAGTCCTGCACCACGGTGCGGGAGACGCCGCCGGTAACGGCGATGACCTTGAGGACGGTCTGGTTACCGCCCCCTGTGAAGAATCCGATCGATTCGCCGTCAGGGGAAAAGAACGGGTCGAAGGCGCCCTTGGTGTCCGGGAGAGGGTGGGCGGTCGGCTGGTTGAAGTCCCGCACCCAGAGCGCGGCATCCGCTCCATCGGGGCCAATGAAGGCGATCCGTCGGCCTGACGGGGAGATTGCCAGCCGCACGTTGGCGATCGCCCGGACCACGGCGCTGTCACCGAGGGCGAGCGTGGCGCGGACGACGTCGGCGCGGCCCACGCTGCCGGGATCCCTGCGCCGTCCGCCGATCGCCACCCCGGCGATCAGTGCAACGACGGCGAACACTGCGACGTTCAGCCAGCCACGCCGTCCCATGATTACCACCGGCTGAAGGCTCGTTCGTGCCGTTGTCGTGTTCGGGTTGGCGAGTGCCGCCGCAAAGTCGGCAGCGGTGGCGAATCGATCCGCTGGCAACTTTTCGAGAGCGGTGAACACGGCCGCTTCGACATGTGGCGGGATCGTCTTCCGCTGGCCGGTGAGCGCGCGCGGATCTTCGGTCATCACCCGGGCGATGATCGCCTGTGCGGTGGGCCCGGTGAACGGTGGCTCGCCCACCAGCATTTCGTAGGTCACACGGCCCAGCGCATACACGTCGCTCCGCGCCGTGATCTCGCGCTCGCCCATCGCCTGTTCCGGTGACATGTACTGCGGCGTGCCGAGCGACATCCCGGTTTCGGTCATCCGGGTGCCGGCGGTACTCGCCGCCAGCGCGATGCCGAAGTCGGCCACCAGCGCGCTGCCGTCGTGGAGCAGGATGTTCTCGGGCTTGATGTCGCGATGGATCACGCCGTGGCGATGGGCATAGTCGAGCGCACCGGCCACCTCGGTCGCGATGCGCACGGCGTCGGGAATGGGCAACTGCTTTTCGCGCTGCAGCCGGTCGCGCAATGTTTCGCCTTCGACGAACGGCATCGCGTACCAGAGCAACCCGGACACTTCTCCCGAATCGATCAGGCCGAGAATGTGGGGATGCTGCAGGTTGGCAGTG
>JANYLJ010000062.1 GCA_025357945.1 Gemmatimonadota bacterium | reverse complement strand
CGCTGCCGGTGCCGCCGGGTCGATCGTCTGGTGGGCGTTGCTCGCGATCTCATTCGCAAGTGGCGTGAACCTGCTGCCTGGACGCCTGGCCGAAAGTGGCGCGCTGCTCCCGCTGATGCGATTCACCTCGCGCGTCACCGCGCGGTTCGGCATGCGGGACCGGGTCGAGAACGCCGCAGTGAAGGTGTACAACGCGCTCGCGTTGCGCCGGGCACGAAAGGTCGACACCGGCGAATTGCTGCTGCTGATCCCGCGCTGCCTTTCGCGGGCAACACTCGACGGCGTGCTCGCGCTCGCCGGCAGCTATGGCGTGCCGGTGTTTGTCGCGACCCGCGGACAACTGGCGCGCCGGGTGATTCGCGAGCGCCGGCCACGCGCTGTCGTTGCCGTCGCGTGCGAACGTGACATGGTGAGTGGTCTGCATGATGTGGCGGCAAAGGTTCCCGTGCTCGGCCTGACGATGACGCTCCCGGCCGGCCCGTGCAAGGATGCGGCACTCGACATGCCGATGCTCGAGAAATATCTGAAAGCGTTTGTCCGCGCTTAGCCGCCGCCCGGCTTTATCGACGGTTTGATCGGCGGCTTCGACCCTGCGTTCGGCCGCGGCGTGGCCGGGGCCGTCGCGGTGTCCGCCACACCGCCGTACAACTTCGCCAGTGCCTGCGTCACCGCCACGACCCGTCCCGCGATCGGATGCGTCGGTGGTACCTGCCGTTCCAGTTCCCGATCATTGCGCGACGGATCCGCCAGCGGACGGTAGACGGTCTCCACCGTGAGGTTGCTGTGGTTGGAGCGCGACGGATCGGCCCACGCGCGGATCTTCACGACGTCGGGGCCGAGCTTCCGTTGCCTGGTCGGCCGGCGCGTCGTGGCGTCGAACCATTCGGTCTCGAGCCAGCCATCCTTCGCCTCGGTTCGCCGCACCGGGATCGAATCGGCGTCGAGGGCCAGCGCGAGGGCACGCGTCGCCTGGGGCACGGCGAGTTCCACCTCAACTATCGTCGCCGCCGGTTCCGGCAGGAACGACGGACGGGTGGTCGTCGGAAAACAACCAAGCAAGAGGCTGACCACCAGGCCTAGTGTTCCGAATTTCGCCGTCTTCATTCGTCGAGCGCCTTGCGCACTTCCTTCGCGATACCCTTGATCACCTGACCCATTCCAATCTGTGGCTGCGGCAACTTCGGCAGAGCCGGCCGCCGTTCCAGCTCGTCGAGTGCGCGCTCGAGCCCGAGTTGCACCCGGCTTACCCGCGCACGGAAGGTTCGCGCAATCATTGTCCCACTCACGGCGGCAAACGCCAGGACCCCGGCGTATAGCATGAACGGGAAGAACGCCAGCACCGGCAATCCCATTCCCGCGGCGACAACCGCGATCGCCGATCCGCCCATCACGTACCCGCGCCGCGTCTTCCGCAGCGAAGCGGCGAGCGTCACGTGGCAGAACCCCGATTCGAGCGGCGTGATAACGGCGGTCACCGGGTCAGCCTTGTCGAGGTGCGGCTTGCCCCGCGACGGATCGAAGGAGGCGCCGATGCGGCGCATCGCGCCAGCGAAACTCTCCATCGGTTCGAAGGTGATGCGCCCGCTAGTGCTGCGTTGCACAACAAGATGCTCCTGTCGCTCGAGCCACTTGGTCAACGCCGCACCGACCGCCTCAGGCGTACCCTGCACGACTCGCTGTGCGACGAAATCGGCCGGCGCCACCCACCGATCGAGAAAGCCGTTCGCTTCCGGCGCCGCGATCCGCGTGCGTTCCTCGATCAACGCCTGCTGCAGATGCTGCGCCGGAATGCCCACCTCGGTGCCGAGCGCGAGGATCTCCTCTTCGCTCAGCCCGTCACCGATGTCCTTCGACGCGCCCTGCAACTCGGCCGCGCGTTTCAGTACGCGGTCGAAGGTGGCGCGGTCGAGACGGCCGGGCGTATCGGCCACTACAGCTTCGTCCCGCATTCGGCACAATGTTTCCACCCGCGCTCAGCCGTCGCACCGCAGTTGCCGCACGTTGGCTGCCGCTGATCGGCGCCGCAGAACGGACAGAACTTCACCGCACGATCCGCCGGCAGCACACCGGTGCAGCTCCAGCAATGCGCCGCCGCTGGCGGTGTGAAACTGACCGTCGTGAGGAACTCGGGTGGCGGATCCGGCGGCTTCGCCGCCGCCGCGGCGGTGACTTCGGGGTGCAACGGGATGACGTCGTTGTCGCCCGGCATCGCGACCGGCGGAGGCGCTGAGGCCGCGACCGTCGGCGCCTCGAACTCGGCGGTACGTTGCGTCCCCTTGCTTCGAGACGACGCCGCGCTCCCGCGCCGCGCGCCGCGCGGCGGCACATCCTCGTTCGCGACCGGCGCCGCCGCCGGCTTCGACTCTTCCTTCGCGCTCGGCATCGGCAGCACATCGCCGAGTCGCGCGATCGTCCGGTCCGTGATCGTCACGGTCGCCGAGCGCAGCAGTTGCAGGGCGTCGAGATCCGGCAGCCGCGAATTGATGGTGGCCTTCGCCATGTCGGCAGCCTCGACTGGCTCGACGTGCACGAGATCCTCGTCCTCGGACAGCAGTCGCAGCACCAGCGCTTCGTAGTCCTCGCTCACGTCGATGCCGAGAATCCTGCGCGCGACGCGATACGGAAGCACCCGGTCGAGCAGCGCGGCCACCGTGATCGGGCCGCCGTTCGCGCCGCCGTCCGCACGCCATTGCACCAGCAGCGTGGCCGCGAGTCGTTCCAATTCAGTCATTTCCCCTCCGCGAGCGGGATCCGCTCGCCAGCTGCCAGTCTCGTCTCGAACGGGGCAAACGCCGCGTCCGGATCGTAACCCGAAAACTTTCCCTTGCGCTGTTTTTCCGCCAGCCATGCCGGAAACTCCGACACCACGATTCCGGCCGACGTCACCTGCTCGGTCGCCGCGCGCACGGCGAGGTCGTTGGCGTATTCGTTCTTCGGATGACCGGCATGGCCGCGAACCCAGGTGAATTGCGCATCATGCTTGGTCAATGACGCCACGAGCACCCGCCATAGTTCGAGGTTCTCGATCGGGCCGCCCTTACGCGTCCAGTTGCGCGCCTGCCATCCCGGCACCCACTCGCGAATCCCCTTCACGAGGTACTCGGAATCAGAGACGATCAGCAGGCGAAGGCGGTTCCCCTTCTGTCCCAGCAGCTGCAATGCGGCGATCGCCCCGCTGAGCGCCATGCGATTGTTGGTGGTCGCCGCGGAGTGGATGAAGAAATCGCGCCGCTCGATGCCGCCAGGCGCGCGGACCTCCACCAGGCCGCCGGAACCACCCGGATTGTCGCCGGGCTTGCCATTGCCGAGGCAGCTCTCGTCGAGGTGCAGCACGGCGACCATGAGCGCGTTGGTGGTCAGGAGTCGAGCACCTGAAAATGGTCGAGATCCGCGAGCACAAAGAGCATTTCCTCACCCGTCATCGCCAGGTATCCCGCGAGCGCTTCGCGTCCACGCGACTGCGTGAGGCCGGCCGCGACCACGACGTACTCGTTGCCCCGCCGCCGCAACGTCACCCGCTTGCGGTTCTGCACGGCGTGCTCGAGTTGCTCCATCCGCTCCGGCGTCCAGCGAAACGTGCCCATT
>JANYLJ010000061.1 GCA_025357945.1 Gemmatimonadota bacterium | reverse complement strand
CGCTGCCGGTGCCGCCGGGTCGATCGTCTGGTGGGCGTTGCTCGCGATCTCATTCGCAAGTGGCGTGAACCTGCTGCCTGGACGCCTGGCCGAAAGTGGCGCGCTGCTCCCGCTGATGCGATTCACCTCGCGCGTCACCGCACGTGTCGGCAGGCGCGACCGCGTCGAGAACGCCGCCGTGAAGGTCTACAACGCGCTCGCGTTGCGCCGTGCCCGGAAGGTCGCCACCGGTGAATTGTTGTTGTTGATCCCGCGCTGCCTGTCACGCGCCACACTTGATGGCGTGCTGGCACTCGCCGGTCGCTACGGCGTGCCGGTATTCGTCGCCACCCGCGGGCAACTGGCGCGCCGCGTCATTCGCGAGCGCCGGCCGCGCGCAGTCGTCGCGGTCGCGTGCGAACGCGACATGGTGAGTGGCTTGCACGACGTGGCGGCCAAGGTTCCGGTGCTCGGGCTCACGATGACGCTACCGGCCGGACCGTGCAAGGATGCGGCGCTGGATATGCCGATGCTTGAGAAATACCTGAAAGCATTTGTAGGAGAGACGACGTAACCGCGATCTACGGCTTCTCGGGTGGCGCGACCGGCGCCACGGCGCTGTCAGTCGATACGCCGCCATAGGTCTTCGACAATCGAATTCCCAACGCCACCATTCTTCCCGCGATCGGATGCGTGGCGGGCACCTGCTGCTCCAGGTCCCGATCCGTCCGTGACGGATCCGCTACCGGACGGTAGACCGTTTCCACCGTGATGTTGCTGTGGTTGGGACGCGACGGATCGACCCATGCCCGCACCTTTACCACGTCGAGCCCGAGTTTCCGGTGCGTCGTGGGGCGGCGGGTGGCAACATCAAACCAGTCACTCTCGAGCCAGCCATCCTTCGCCTCGGTCCGACGCACCGGAATCGAATCCGCGTCAAGCGCCAGCGCCAGCGCTCGCGTCGCCTGCGGCACCGGCAATTCCACCTCGGCGATCACCGCGGAGGGCTGCGGCAGGAACGACGGCCGCGTGGTGGTCGGGTAGCAGCCGAGCAACAGGCCGAAGGCCAGGGCCTGGGCGCACCGTCTCTTGCTGTTCATTCGTCCAGCGCCTTGCGGACTTCCTGCGTGATGCCGCGGACCACCTGCCCCACACCGCGCACGATGCTCCCCTTCGGCACGCCCGGCAGCGCTGGCTGCCGTTCCAGTTCGTCGAGTGCGCGCTCGAGGCCGAGTTGCGCTCGGTGCGCATGCCCGCGAAATGTGCGGGCGACGAGCCAACCGACCAGCGCCATCGGCAGAACCGGCACCAGCCCCACCAGCAATGGCGCGCCGATCAGCACGAGCGTCGCACCCGCCACGGCGCCGGTGAATGGCAGCGCCAGGCCACCGCCGACGAGGCTCACCCGTGATTTCCGCAACGAGGCCCCGAGCGTCACATGGCAGAACCCCGCCTCGAGCGGTGTGATCACTGCCGTCACGAGCTCGGCCTTGTCGAGGTAGGACTTCCCGCGCGATCTGTCGAACGCCGCACCGAGCCGCCGCATTCCGCGCGCAAAACCATCCATTTGTTCGAAGGTGATTCGCGGGCTCGCTGCGCGCTGCACCACGAGACTTTCCTGCTTCGACATCCACTTTGTGAGGGCTGCCCCGACCGCTTCCGGCGCGCCCTGCACCACGCGCTGCGCAACAAAATCCGCCGGACCGATCCAGCTGTCGAGCACGCCGCTCGGTTCCGGCCGCATGACACGGGTCCGTTCCTCTATCAGCGCCTGTTGCAGGTGCTGCGTCGGGATCCCGACCTCGGTGCCCAGCGCGAGAATCTCTTCCTCGCTCAATCCCTCGCCGATGTCCTTCGACGCACCCTGCAACTCGGCCGCACGCTTCAGCACGCGGTCGAAGGTGGCGCGGTCGAGGCGGCCAGGAGTATCCGCCATTACAGCGTTGCTCCGCAGTCCGGACAATGCTTCCAGCCGCGCTCGGCCATCGCACCGCACTCGGTGCAGGTCGGTTGGCGCTGATCGGCGCCGCAGAACGGACAGAACTTCACCGCGCGATCGAGCGGAAGCACTCCGGTGCAACTCCAGCAATGCGCCGCCACTGGCGGGGTGAAGGTGACCGTCGTGAGAAAGTCGGGCTGCGGACCGGCCGGCTTCCTCTCCGAGACCGTCGCAATCTCGGGATGCAACGGGATCACGTCATTCCGGTTCGGCGCGGCGGGGGGAGCCGGGGCAGATGCCACGGCGGCCGGAGCCTCGAACTCTGCCGCGCGTTGCGTCGCCTTCGATCGAGAGGACGGCGCACTACCGCGGCGGGCGGTGCGAGACGGCGGTTCATCGTTCGTGACGGGCGCCGGTGCAGGCGCGGGGGCCGGCTTTGCCTCCTCCTTCGCACTCGGCATCGGCAGCACATCGCCAAGTCGCGCGATCGTTCGTTCTGTGAGTGTCACCGTCGCGGAGCGCAGCAACTGTAGCGCGTCGAGATCCGGCAACCGTGAATTGACGGTGGCCTTCGCCATGTCGGCCGCGTCCACCGGATCGACGCGCACGAGATCCTCCTCCTCGGCCAGCAGGCGCAACACGAGTGCCTCGTAGTCCTCGCTCACGTCAATGCCAAGGATCCTCCGCGCAACGCGATAGGGCAACACCCGGTCGAGTAACGCGCTCACCGCGATCGGCCCACCGTCCACACCGCCATCGGTGCGCCACTGCACCAGGAGTGCCGCGGCGAGTCGTTCCAGTTCGGTCATTTGCCCTCCGCGAGCGGGATCCGCTCTCCTGAAGCAAGCCGCGCCTCGAACGGGGCGAACGCCGCATCGGGATCGTAGCCGGCGAACTTCCGCTTGAGTTGTTTCTCCGCCAGCCACGTCGGGAATCCCGACGCCACGATCCCGGCCGAAGTTACCTGTTCGGTTGCCGCGCGTACCGCGAGATCGTTGGCATATTCGTTCTTGGGATGACCGGCGTGGCCGCGCACCCAGGTGAACTGCGCGTCGTGCTTGGTCTGCGACGCCGTCAACACGCGCCAGAGTTCGAGGTTCTCGATCGGCCCGGCCTTCCGCGTCCAGTTGCGCGCCTGCCAGCCGGGCACCCATTCGCGAATTCCCTTCACGAGGTATTCCGAATCGGACACGATCAGCAGGCGAAGGCGATTCCCTTTCTGTCCGAGCAATTGCAACGCGGCGATCGCGCCACTCAGCGCCATGCGATTGTTGGTCGTCGCGGGGGAATGAATGAAGAAGTCGCGCCGCTCAATGCCGCCAGGCGTCCGGATCTCCACCAGGCCACCGGAACCACCCGGGTTGTCGCCCGGCTTGCCGTTGCCGAGACAGCTTTCGTCGAGATGGAGCACGGCGATCGGAAGCGAGTTGGTTGTCAGGAGTCGAGTACCTGGAAATGGTCGAGGTCACCGAGCACAAAGAGCATCTCCTCACCGGTCATCGCGAGGTATCCAGCGAGCGCCTCGCGTCCACGCGACTGCGTGAGGCCGGCCGCGACCACGACGTACTCGTTGCCCCGCCGCCGCAACGTCACCCGCTTGCGGTTCTGCACGGCGTGCTCGAGTTGCTCCATCCGCTCCGGCGTCCAGCGAAACGTGCCCATT
>JANYLJ010000058.1 GCA_025357945.1 Gemmatimonadota bacterium | reverse complement strand
CGAGAGACGAGAGACGAGAACCGCAACAGCATTGCGTGTACGCATGATCGGCAGCCCTGGTAAAATGTCATCGTTGCAATTACACATTTGTTCGTCTCTCGTCTCTCGTCTCTCGTCTCTCGTCTCTCGTCTCTCGTCTCTCGTCTCTCGTCTCTCGTCTCTCGTCTCTCGCCTACTACGCCGCCGGCCAATGCTTCGGTACTCTCGCCAGAGCCGCGTTGATCGACGTCACGTCGGCGTAGTCCGGATCGAAGTGCACCGGCAGCCAGCTGCGCAATTCTGCGGCGCGCGGGTCGAGCGGGTCGGTGAGCGCGGCGAGCATTTCCCGGTAGGCCTGCGGGCCGCCGCAATCGTCGGGTGGTGCGGCACGGGCACCCGCCAGGCAGCTTGGCAAGCGCTGCCCCACCAGCCGGGGCGTCTCGTGTTCGACCGTCAGCACATGTCGCCACGGCTCGCCGTGGTTTTCCGCAACGTGCAGGAATCGCGCGCCAGGGTGCAGCGCCAGTGATTCGAGCGACGCCGTGTCCGCCTGGCGTCCCGGCGACGGTCCGTCCGCCGGGTCGACGTACCGGATGCCGTCCACGTCGAACCGGTAGCCGTCGTTGGGGTCTCGCCCCATCGCGCGCTCGATCACGCCATGCAGCTCGTGCAGCGATGCGCGCGCGGACACCATCAAGCGGCGCCAGACCGTGGGCGTGACTCCATCCAGTTCGAGACGCAGCTGGAGGACGCGGCCTTCGCCAAAACGAACGCGGAAACGGGATGGCATGGACACCCGGTGCGCAGAGTTGACGGAAGATACCCAGTGAGGCAAGCGTGGCGTCCGCGAACCGACGACGACCTACCGTAGCATCGCCCTCGTCGAGTCGAGCGAGCCGTCGTTCGGCGCCGGCTTGAGGCCGAGAATGTGACAGAGCAGGTCGTAGACGTGGATGTTCTGGAACGGTGCCGCCGTATACCCCGTCCGGAACGCCGGGCCAGCGGCGATGAACGATGCCCCCATCGCGGGTGCCTGATTGTCGAAGCCGTGGGCACCGAGCTTCGGCTTCCGCACCGCGTCGCGCGCGTGCGTCGTCATTTCCCAACCGAGCTCCGCCATCAGCACCAGCGGCGGGATCCGCGGGTTGTTGTCGTAGTGAAAGCGGGTGGGGACCTCCGCCTTGCGATACACGGACAGGTGTGGGTTCGCGCTGTGAAGCTTGCGATACACGTCCGCGAGCTTTCCCGGCTTCGGCGTGATGAGGCCGAGTTCGGCGGCATCGACGATGGTGATGTCGTCGAGCGACACGTAGTCATCGAGGAAGATGACGTGATCGGGCGGGGTGTCCGTCATACCATGATCCGACACGACAACCAGGTTGACGCGGTCGGACAAGCCGCGGGCAGCGATGCCAGCCATCAGGCGTCCGACCATCGAATCGACCCGGGCGATCGCCGAATCGACCTGCGGCGATCCCGGGCCGAAATCGTGCCCGGCGTGATCGACATCGCTGTAGTAGAGCGCCACGAACGCGAGAGCCTGCGAGCCGGGGAGCGTCAGCCACTTGAGCACGCTGTCGACCCGCGGCGCATTCGGAAACTTGTCGTTGAACCGCATCCACCGGCTCGGCCACACGCCGCCGTGACCGACTTCCGATCCGGGCCAGAAAAAGGCGCCGGCGTGGCGACCCTGTTTCTCGGCCGTCGTCCAGATCGGCTCGCCCGTCCACCATGCTTCCGTGTGCACCGCGACACTGTCGGACATCCGGAACCCACCCAGCGTCTCGTCACTCATTGTGTTGGCAACGATGCCGTGGTGTTCGGGGTACATGCCGGTGACAATCGTGTAGTGATTCGGGAAGGTCAGCGACGGAAACGACGGCACCATCCGTTGCGCATGGACGCCCTGGTGGGCGAGCCGTCGGAGGTTCACGGCGTATGGCCGGTCGAGATAGTCCCACCGGAAGGCGTCGAGCGACACGAGCACGACCGACTGGGCGCCGACCTGGGTCGGCGCGGTGCGCGCCGGCGTGACCGCGGTCTGGCTGCCGCATCCCGTCAAGGCAAGGAGCAGTAGCCAGAGCCAATTCTCGGAGGGGTGCGTCATGCTCTGAGGATAACGCCGGGTCGCTCATCCGTCACGGACCGATCCCTCGCTTCGCTCGGAATGACCTCACTTCACATACACCGTCTTCACATTGACGAACTCCCGAAGGCTGTGATGGGAAAGCTCCCGCCCGTACCCGCTCTCCTTGATGCCACCGAACGGCAACCGCGAGTCAGAGCGAACGAAAGCGTTGACGAAGCAGGATCCCGCCGCCAGCTCCTGCGCGGCGATCCGCTCGCCACGGGCGACATCGCGGGTGAACACGGCCGCACCGAGCCCGAAGGCGGTATCGTTGGCGACCTTGATCGCCGCCTTTTCGTTGCGCACCGGAATGATCGCGGCCACCGGCCCGAACAGCTCTTCGCCGTACGCGGCCATCCCCTTGGCGACGTCGGTGAGCACCGTAGGCGGATAGAAAGCACCCGGCCCCGGTGGAACGACGCCACCGAGCAGGCATCGCGCGCCCTTGGCCATACTCTGTTCGACCTGCGCCTGCAGCGCGTCGCGCAGGTCGCGGCGCGCCTGTGGGCCGACCGTGTTCGCCTCGTCGAGCGGATCACCCACCTTCGCCTGCGCCATCCGCACCACGAAGCGTTCCTCGAACTCGGCCCGCACCGTGTCCACCACAATAAACCTCTTTGCGGCAATGCAGCTCTGGCCGGAGTTGATCAGCCGGCTGGTGACGCATGCCTCGACGGCGAGTTCCAGGTCGGCGTCCTCGAGGATGAGGTACGGGTCGCTGCCGCCCAGTTCCAGCACGGTCTTCTTGAGGTGATCGCCAGCCTGTTTCGCTACCGCGCGCCCGGCGCGCGTGCTTCCCGTGAGCGTCACCGCCGCAACCGCCGGGTGCCGGATGACCGAGCGCAACTGCACATGATCGATCAGCAGGTTCTGAAACACGCCGGTGGGAAAGCCCGCATCACGGAAGAGTTCCTCGATGGCGATGGCACATCCCGGCACGTTGGCCGCGTGCTTGAGGAGGGCGACGTTACCCGCCATCAGCGTCGGCGCCGCAAAGCGGAGCACCTGCCAGAACGGGAAGTTCCACGGCATGATCGCCAGCACCGCGCCGATCGGCTCATGGTGCACGTAACTGCGGGACGCATCGGTCGCAATCATCTCATCGGCGAGAAAGCGCTCGGCATTCTCGGCGTAGTAGTCGCACGCGGTGGCGCATTTCTCCACCTCCGCCCGGCCGCCCGCGATCGGCTTCCCCATTTCCAGCGCCATCAGGCGACCGTAACGGTCCGCGCGCGCGCGGAGCAACTGTCCCACCACCACCAGCAGCCGGGCCCGCTCAGGGAAGCTGGTGCGCCGCCAGGTCTGCCACGCCTTGTCGCCAGCGCGCAGTGCGGCCCGCATGTCGGGGCTGCTCGTCGGTGAGTACTCGGCGACGGTTTCGCCGGTGGCGGGGTTGATGGCGGTGAACATGGAATCGCTCGACGGTGGGAGACATACAAAGGTAAGAGGGGAGCGGTAGCAAGCGTGGTCACAACGACCGGGCGATCATCCGTCCGGGTGCGGCAGGGCCGCCAACACCGCTTCCACGGCGCGCGCGATCTCGGTCAGCGTGAAGGGCTTCGCCACCACGAGGCACGGCGTGCCCGCAATGAACGTCCGGGCCGATTCGCGCGAGGCGTCGCCGGTCACGAACACCAAGCGAGACAGGAACTCCGGCCGTTCGCGCATCAGGTGCGCATACACTTCACGGCCACCCATCCCGGGCATCTTGAAATCGCAGAGGATGACCGCAGGCGCCGCCTCGATCGACACATCGAGCAGCCACGCGAGCCCTTCCTCGCCGGTGGACACATCGCGCACCGGCCAGCCACCGCGCTGGAAAATCCGCGCCAGCGTCGCCCGCACGGCCGCTTCATCATCGATCAGGAGGACTTCGGCAACGTCGCCGTTCGCCAACACCGGCGGCCGCGGCAGCGTGGCGGTGCGAGGGTACATCGGTGATGCGCCGGCAGCCAGCTCGATCACGGCCGCCGGTTCCTCGGGCATCGCCGCCACGGGTACGACCGCTGCCGGTGGGTCGGGCGCCGGCGCTTCGAACGCTGCGGTCGCCGGGGCTTCGACGACGTCGAGCGGCGCAACCGCTCCGTCGTCGCGCGCGGCCACCGTGCCGTGGAACGCGGCGTCCACGATCAGGATGATCAGCGCGCCGCCGAGTATTGCCGAAGCCAACGCTCCGCCATAACCCGCGGACCAGCCGACCATCGTGACAAAATCGTCGACGGGCCAGAGCAACTGACCAAAGTAGCCGCCGACTTGATACAGCAGCGTTACCGCACCGTAGAGGACCATCGCTGCGGCCAACAGCGGGAAGCGTCGCAGGCGTTCACGACGCTCGGCGCGTGCGACGACCATCGCCAATCCGAAGAATACCGCGACGGTTGTCGCGATCAGCACTGATCCGGTGACCGTCGGCACATTGACGAACACGGCCGTCAACCCCAGCACCGTCGCCGTCGCGACCGCGGCCCACGCGACGGATTTCGTGATCGGTGGGCAAACGCACTGAAACGCACCGACAGCGGCAAGTACCGCGAACAGCAATGTTCCGGGGACCGACAGGAGATCCAGCCAACGCACCGCCCCGACGCCGAGCGCCGGATCACCGAGCAGGATGCCAATCGCGTGGATCAGCGATCCGGTGATCGACACCGCCTGAGCCGCCCACGCGGCCACCCAGGTACCAGCGAAGTCGGGGCGGGCGCCGGAGCGGCCGAGGCGTAGGAACAGCAGGAGCAGCAACACGCCGCTGCTCCATTGCACCACGATGCCCATCGCGGCAAGCGGCGTTTCTCCCATCACGATGACGCCGAACGTGGTTTCATGCGAGTGCCCAATATGGAGATGGCGTCGAGTGGATTGCAGTGCTGGGTAGTGGACCAGGGCTGAGGCACCGCCACCGTCGCCAGGGCATGGCAGCCCTGACGATGGCGTGGTCCGGATCGCTCAATCAAAATCAATGTTCGTGGCAGGTCTTGCAACTGCTTCATGCCGCTGCAGTCTGGATGATGCCCGCGAGCGACTGCACGAGCCTCGTTACTCGGGTGACCGGGCTGGCGCTCAGGCGTAGATCTCCCCGCCCCGGGCCAGGAACTCCGCCGACTTGTCCGCCATCCCCTGCTCCGCCTCGATCCGGGTTGCTTCGTCGCGGATGTCATGCGAGATACGCATCGAGCAGAACTTGGGACCGCACATCGAGCAGAAATGGGCGACCTTGGCCCCTTCGGCTGGCAGCGTTTCGTCGTGATAGGCAAGCGCCGTGACCGGGTCGAGCGACAGGTTGAACTGGTCGCGCCAGCGGAACTCGAAGCGCGCCTTGGACAGCGCATCGTCGCGCTCCTGCGCCCGCGGATGACTCTTGGCAAGATCGGCCGCGTGGGCGGCGATCTTGTAGGTGATCACGCCGATCTTGACGTCATCACGGTTCGGCAGGCCGAGATGCTCCTTGGGCGTCACGTAACAGAGCATCGCGGTGCCGTACCAGCCGATCATCGCCGCGCCGATCGCGCTGGTGATGTGGTCGTATCCCGGTGCGACATCGGTGGTGAGCGGCCCGAGCGTGTAGAACGGCGCCTCGTCGCACCATGCCAGCTGCTTCTCCATGTTCTCCTTGATCCGGTGCATCGGAACGTGGCCAGGTCCTTCATTCATCACCTGCACGTCGTGTTCCCATGCAATGCGCGTCAGTTCACCTTGCGTCTTCAGCTCGGCGAACTGCGCTTCGTCGTTCGCGTCGGCGATCGAGCCCGGCCTCAGGCCGTCACCCAGGGAGAACGACACATCGTACGCTTGCATGATCTCGCAGATTTCACGGAAGCGGGTATAGAGAAACGACTCCTTGTGGTGCGCCAGGCACCACTTCGCGATGATCGACCCGCCGCGTGACACGATCCCGGTCATCCGGCGCGCGGTCATCGGGACGTAGCGCAGCAGCACGCCGGCGTGCACGGTGAAATAGTCAACGCCCTGCTCCGCCTGCTCGATCAGCGTGTCGCGGTACGCTTCCCAGGTCAGGTCCTCGGCAACGCCACCGACCTTCTCGAGCGCCTGATAGATCGGCACCGTGCCGATCGGCACTGGCGAGTTGCGGATGATCCACTGGCGGGTCTCATGGATGTTGCGGCCCGTCGAGAGGTCCATCACGGTATCGGCGCCCCAGAGCGTGGCCCAGCGCAGCTTGTCGACTTCCTCCTCGATGGAGGAAGTGACGGCCGAGTTGCCGATGTTGGCGTTGATCTTCACATGAAACGCGCGGCCGATGATCATCGGCTCGAGCTCGGGGTGATTGATGTTCGCCGGAATGATCGCGCGGCCGCGGGCCACTTCGCTGCGAACGAATTCGGCCGTCATCCCCTCGCGGACGGCGATGTAGTCCATTTCGGGCGTGATGATGCCGCGCCGGGCGTAGTGCATCTGTGTGACACGGCCGTTGCCACGCAGCACGGTGCGCTTGAGTCCGGCCGGCATCTCGAATCCCAGGCTCTGGTCGCGGTCCGGCCGTTCACTCACGTCGCGGGCCGTGATCCATTGCAGGCGAACCGCCGGGAGACCCTCGAGCGCGTCGTGACCCTGCGGGCCCGAGGTGTCATAGACGTGGACGGCGTGGTTGTGGATTCCATCCGGCGAATCGCTCAGGGCGATCTCGCGGAACGGGACGCGGCCATCGGCGAGCGAGTCGACGTAGATCTTGCGCGAATTGGGAAATGCCTCGTCGAAGGTCGAGGCGCTTGGGGCGAGGGTCGTGGCCATGGTGGTGCTCCAGCTCTGGCCCGCCTCCCTACGCCCGTGTGAACGGGATCAGGTTCCGAGGGTGCGTCTCAACCCTGGCTCGGGTGTGAGCCGGGGTGCCCCTGGCGGGTGGCTAAACTTAGTCCAGGGTGCGAGCGTTGGTAGTTCGCATCCCCGTCCGCCGTCACTAATCCGGAGCACAACATGCAAACAACGACCCGCTGTTTCATTGTCCTCGCCCTTGCTGCCGCGCCGTTGCGCGGTCAGGCCAAACCGGCGCCCGATGCCGACCACGCCGTCAGCACCGTGCGCGGCGTCTGGCAGCAGATCGCGACGTATATCACCCAGTCCGCCGAGGAGATGCCGGCTGGGAAGTACGATTACAGGCCGACCGCCGAGGTCCGGACTTTCGGCCAGATCGTCGGCCACGTCGCCGGATCGCAGTACATGTACTGCGCGGCCGCCACCGGGGACAGCGCCCGCAAGGAAGACGACATCGAGAAGAGCCGCACGACCAAGGACGAGCTGGTCGCCGCACTCAAGGCCTCGACGGCGTATTGCGCCAAGGCCTATGCCGAGAGCGATGCAGCCACCCGCAGCGCGATCACCATGTTCGGCCAGAAGCAGAACCGGCTCTGGGCGCTGGTGATGAACGCCACGCATGACGGCGAGCACTACGGCAACATCGTCACGTATTTCCGGTTGAACGGCATGGTGCCGCCGTCAAGCAAGCGGTAGTAACACCGAATGCCGCCCAGGCGAGCTGCGGGAACCCTGGTCTACTCGACCGAGCTCGGCCGCACCTGTCCGGATTGTCGTCGCTCGCTCACGGAATGCCGTTGCCGTGAGCAAGCGACGCGCATTGTGGGCAACGGCAACGTGCGGGTCGGCCGTGAGTCCAAGGGGCGTGGCGGCAAGGTTGTGACACTCGTCATCGGCCTGCCGCTCACCAGCGCTGACCTCGCCGCGCTGGCGACGACACTGAAGAAGCGCTGCGGCACCGGCGGCACCATCAAGGATGGCGTGATCGAAATCCAGGGTGAGCACCGCGATGCGATCGTTGCGGAGCTGCAGGCCCTCGGGTACAAGGCCAAACGGGCAGGATAGCCGCCGCGCCTTAGGGAAGCTCTGCACAGGTCACTCGCACGCTCCCCAGCGTGGAAGAGCCGGGTGCCTGAAGGATGTGGCGGCGGCGTGAGCGCCGCGCAAGGGCTTGATGCGCCGTACCGCGGCGACGAATCGGTGCTGCAGCCCGTATCGCCGACTCCGATCTCAAGCCAATCCGGCGCGCTGCACCAGTCGGTGGCGTAGCCGGTAGCGATTGGCCAGCGCAACGAGAGCGAAAATGCGCGTCGTGTTCTTGGCCAGGCCTCGGTAGCGCACCTTCGTGAAGCCCCACAGCCGCTTGACCACATGA